>NZ_CP015106.1:0-622996 GCF_002214565.1 Thermococcus radiotolerans | reverse complement strand
TTCCTATCACGACCACGAGGGCCGCGAGGAACAGTACCATGAGGCCGATAACGATGTTCTCGTCTATCCTCTCTCCGTCTCCCTCGAACCAGATCGTGTGGAGCAGCCTGAAGTAATAGACGGCCTCCACGACGCTTGCGGTGAGCACCAAGACAGCCGCCCAAGTGTAGCCCACCTGGAGGGTGGCGAGTATTATCCTGATTTTGCTCCAGAATATGTTGAACAGCGGTATTCCGACGGTGGCTATGGCGCCCACTGAAATCGCGAAGGCAGTCAGCGGCATCCTCCTTCCAAGTCCCCTGAAGTTCTCAATCTCTGCTCCTCCGAGGGTCATCGCAACGTAGCCGACCGCGAGGAACAGCATGGCCTTCACGATGGCGTGGTTTATCATGTGGAAGACGCCGGCGTCAACACCGCTCTGGGTTCCGAGGGCGAGGGCGAGCGCGATGAGGCCTATCTGGGCTATACTGGAGTAGGCTATCATCCTCTTGACGTTCCTCTGCCTGAGCGCGGCGAGCTCCGCAATGATTACCGTGAGCGTCGCCAGCACGACGAGGAGCTTTAGAACCGAACCCCAGCTTCCGACGTCCTGCATCAGGTAGAGAATCCTGGCCATGGCGTAGAGGCCCGCCTTGACGACGAAGGCCGAGAACATGACGGTCACCGGGTGCGGGGCGGCCTGGTATGCATCGGGGGCCCAGGCGTTGAGCGGGAAGAGCTCCGCTTCAACGGCTAAGCCGAATATTATCAGCGCCAGTCCCACCTGTGCGACGGTCGGGTCCATTGTTGCGGCCAGCTGCGCTATCTGTGCCATGTTGAGGGTTCCGAGGGAACCGTAGATGAGCGCTATGCCGATGAGGAAGAAGCTGGAACCGATTCCACCGAGGACGATGTACTTCATCGAGGCCTCGGCCGCCTCACCGGTCTTGTTGTAGGCGGTTAGAGCGTAGGCGCTGATTGCGGTTATCTCCATGAATACGAAGAGGTTGAATATGTCCCCCGTCGCTATCATGCCGGTGGCTCCGAGCATGAGGAGCAGGAAGAGCATGGCGTACTTGTCTATGGGCTCGACTTCGATTGCCCTGAGGCTGAAGACAGCCATGAGGAAGCTGATTGCCGCGACGATGAGCACGAAGAGCGCCGCGAAGTGGCCGAAGTACAGGTTGATTCCAACAGGCGGCCTCCAGCCACCTGCGATGACGATTATCGGCTGGCCCGTGGAGTAAACCCACTGGAACACCCACGCGGCTATTCCGGTCTGAAGTGCGGTGACAGCTATGAGGAAGTACCTGATTGCGTTCTTTCCGGCGCCCTTCAGCAGGGGCACGAAGAACGCGCTGATGAGGGGTAGCGCTATGAGCAGAGCGGCGTACTGCCCGTTCATCCTCTCAACCTCCTTATCTCCTCGATGTTAAGGGTTCCGTACTTCTCGTAGATCAGCATGGCGACGCTAAGGGCCATGGCGGTGGTGGCAACGCCTATAACTATCGCGGTGAGCACGAGGGCCTGAGGGATTGGGTCAACGGCCTGGTTCGGGCCGATTCCCTCGCTCAGTATGGGTGCGCTCCTTCCGGAGACGTAGCCAACGCTGATGAGGAGCAGGTTCACGCCGGTTTCCATTATGCTGAGTCCGATGAGTATCTTGAGCAGGTTCTTCTTGACGAGTATCGCGTAGAGGCCCACGAGGATGAGGGCTATGGCGCCGAAGTAGTAGACGCTGATCATTCGCTCACCTCCTCCTTGAGCATGTTGTCGATGATGCCGCTGAGCTCAGTGCCGACCTTCAGGCCGATGATGGTGTAGATTATCGGTATGAATCCGCCGCTGAGGAGCCTTCCAACGTTCTCCGTGCCGAAGTTCCAGGTCTGCCATATCCAGTCGAAGAGGAAGTAGCCGCCTATGGAGAGACCGATGAGGCCAACGAGAACGTAACTCATTCCCGCGAGCCCCTCTGTCTTCTCGAAGCCCTTGTGGGGTATCTCGTAGGTTATGAACGCCAGGTAGAGCAGCAGGAATGCGGTGGCGATGGTGGCTCCGCCCGGGAATCCTCCTCCCGGTGTGAGGTGTCCGTGGATGAAGATGTAGGCACCGAAGAGCATGACGAAGGGCACCAGAAGCCTGGTTCCGGTTGTAAGGACTATCGAACCCTCGGTCTTGGCGGTTCTCTTCTTCTTTTTCCTCCAGAGGAGTGCGCCGACTCCGGTTGATGCTATGAACAGAACGGTGACCTCACCGAGGGTATCGAATCCACGGTAGTTGACGACGACGGCGGTGACCGCGTTGACGGCTCCGGTCTGCTGCTTCACGTTGTCGAGGTAGTACTGGGCAACGAGCATCCTATCCTGCCCAAAGGGAACTCCCGCGAGGCCCTGGGCGAGCCAGTAACCCACGATGAGGAGCAGGATTATAGCGAGCGCGCGCTTGAGCATTTTCACCACCTCACCCACCAGCCGGGCTTCTCTTCCTCCTCCGTCTCAAAGCGCTGAGTTCTCTTGATGGCGAAGATGAATATCGCACCGCTGAGCGCTGCGCCTATGGCTGCCTCTGTCATTGCGACGTCCGGCGCCTGCAGCATGAAGAACAGCAGCGAGGCGAATAGACTGACCGCAGCCGTTCCAACGGCCGCCGCTAGGAGGTCTCTCCACTCCACCGCGAGAACCGCGGATATTATCATGACGCCTACTATGATGTACTCGATGCAGGTTATGCAGTTCATTCCTCACCACCCTCCTCAGCGGGTGTTTCTTCAACTTCCTCCCTCTCCTTGGCCTCCAGGTGCTCCCTGTACTTGTCAACGACGCTGCCCTCCCAGAGGGGTATGCCGCTCTTGTAGGCCGCCCTTATGAGCGCGTGGGCGCTTATCGGGTTGGTGAGCAGCAGAAAGACCGCGATGACGATGGTCTTCGTGAGCCAGGGGATGCTTCCGAAGTCAGTGCCGAGCGCCCAGATGCCGACGCCCACCAGGACACCGAGGCTTCCAAGCGTCGCGCTCTTGGTCGAGGTCTGCATCCTGTTGTAGACGTCCGGCATTCTGATAAGACCTAGTGCCGACAGGAAGTAGAAGAACGTTCCCAGCAGCACGAGGATTTCACCGATGGCAGTGAGCGCGTTCATAGACCTCCCTCCATGTAGCGCGCGAAGGCTATGACTCCACCGAAGGCGAGTATCGCGTAGACCAGGGCAACGTCGAGGAATATCATCCTCTGGTAGTAGAGCGCGAAGAGAACCATGAGCCCCGTGGTTATGGTGGTCATGATGTCAACGGCGACGAGCCTGTCAACGGTGGTCGGTCCTCTGAAGACCCTGTACATGCTGAGCAGCGTCGCTACGGCTATGAGCGCGAGATAAATGTTTATCCCTATCATCCGAAGATCACCTTCAGGAACTTTTCAAAGGGTTGGGTTATGTTCTTGGAGGCACCTTCAACAGAATCGTCCTTGACGTCTATCCAGTGGATGAAGTACTTGTCACCGTCCACGTCGAGGGTTATGGTTCCCGGAGTCAGGGTGATGGAGTTTGCCAAGCTGAGCTTCCCAACGTCGCTTTCGAGAACGGTCCTGCACTCGACGATTCCCGGGTTTATCGGTCTCTTGGGGTGCAGAACCCTGTATGCGACGTCGAGGTTTGCCATTATCATCGCCCACAGGAAGTAGGGGATGTAGGCTATTGCGTATGCTATCCTCTTGGGGTTGAGGTTTGCGAGGCCGTTCGTTGTGAATATCTCGTAGGTGAACGCACCGACGATGAGCGACAGTAGTAGGCCGATTTCCAGTTCCTGTGGGTCCAAACTGGCCGTTAGAAACAGCCATATCAGGAACAGTACGATAACCGTGTACAGGTAGCGACTTATCCTGCTTGCTTCTCCCATTCGACAACCCTCCGCAGGTTGATGGAAGTGCTCCCAATAGAGTTAAGCGAAGCTAATTTTTGGTTTTAAACAATGGCTTATAAACCTTACCTGCGAATAACAAAGGTTTAAAACGTTTGGTTAAAATAAGGGCATCAGACTTGTTCTCTGATGTTAGAAAGGGTTCCTCATGGCGCATGACTTTAGAGGAGCCATGAAGTTCCCAAATTTGTTTACAGAATGTTATAAAAAAGTGATGAAAATTTCAATCAAAAATGAGGAAACCCCTCAGTAGATAGATATCCTCTTGACGCCCTCAAGCTTGGAGAGCTCGTTGATGAGGTCGCCGGGAATCGGCTTCTCGGTGATTATCGTGAGGGTGGCCTCGGGATAGAGTTCGGGGTCCTCGGCAACGACCTGGATGATGTTTATGTCCCTCTCGGCTATCTTCTGGGCGATCTTGGCAAGTATTCCTATCGCCCTGGGTTCGGGCTCGATCTCTATGACGCCGTAGCCGACGTGCCTTCCAACGTACTTCATGTGAACGGTCGGCTCAAGGTTGGTGTATATCTCCTTCAGCTCGGGTATCTTGAGTATCATCCCAACGGTTTCTTTGACGACGCGCCGGTCAACGTCGAGGGCCTTCGCGATCTTGGTGTACGGAACCTCTATGTCACCGGCCTTGATCTTCATGTCATCGGAAACCCTGAGGCCGTACTTGAGGAGCGTCTTGGCGATCTGCTTCCTCACGGGATACTCGTCAAAGTAATGCTCGATCTTTCCCCACATTACCTATCACCCACACTAGTTCATCACTAGACTGTTTAATTCAATAATATTAAAATGTTTCCATGTTCGCATGATGGCAAAAGGTCTTTCCTTAAAAATCTTTGGGCGCGGATGTCTGGAACCCACCACCGTGGAACGGATGTTTTATCCATCGGCGGATTTTTAAAATCTCTGCGAAACCCGGAAACATGATCGAGGTAAGGCTTCCTCATACTCATTTTGAAGACACCGGTGAGAGCATCAGGCTGGTCTGGCGCGAGACGCTCTACGCTGACTTTGAGAAGGACGAGCTTGCGAGAGTGATTAAAAGGAAATATCGCGTGAAACCAGCCATAACCGCGAGGGACGGTGCCCTCCTAGTGGACACCGATTATCCCGACGTTGAGAAGTACATAGCTATCTACATCCAGAACAACCTCGGTGCTCTCTTGAGAAACCGGTACACGGGAAGAAAGGTCATCTACATCCATGAGGGTATGGACGTTCCGCTCCTTGGCTACAACGCCTTCGGTCTGATCGACAGGGGGACCAACCTCATTCAGGTCCGCGGCGTGAGTGGCTGCAACCTCAGCTGCGTGTTCTGCTCGGTGGACGAGGGGCCTTACTCGAGAACGAGGAAGCTCGACTACGTGGTTGACGTTGACTACCTCATGAAGTGGTTCGACGAGGTTGCGAGGATAAAGGGCAGGGGCCTTGAGGCCCACCTGGACGGGCAGGGCGAACCCCTTATCTATCCCTTCCGTGTCGAGCTCGTTCAGGCCCTTCGGGAGCATCCCCACGTTTCTATCATCTCAATGCAGAGCAACGGAACGCTTCTGAACGATAGGCTCGTTGAGGAGCTGGCGGAGGCGGGCCTCGATAGGGTTAACCTCTCCATCCACTCCCTCGACCCGGACAAGGCGAGGATGCTCATGGGAATGAAGAGCTACGACCTTGAGCACGTTCTGGACATGGCGGAGGCTTTAGTCAACGCCGGAATAGACGTCCTCCTCGCCCCGGTCATAATCTTCGGGGTAAACGACGACGAGGCCGAGGCCTTCATAGAATTCGCCAGGAAGATAGGTGCCGGAAAGCGCTGGCCTGCCCTCGGCTTCCAGAACTACATACCCTACAAGTTCGGCAGGAACCCGACGATAGCAAAGCTCGTTCCCTTCAAGGACTTCTACGCATGGCTCAGAAAACTTGAGGAGAAGACCGGAATGAGGCCGCTCGTCCTGAAGCCGAAGCACTTCGGCATGGAAAAGCGTGAGTTCATCCCCCTATCCTTCCGACCGGGGGAAATCGTCAAGGCAGAGATAGTTCTCCCGGGGAGAATAAAGGGCGAGATGCTGGCAAAAGCTAGGAACAGACTCATCGAGGTCATAAACACGGACGCCGAGATAGGAGACAGGATAAAAATAAGGATAGTCCGTACCAGGCACGGCATCTACATCGGCACGCCGATCTAACTACGCACCTTTTTCTCGATGAACGGCATCAGCAGTGCGAGCACGATGAAGAATAGTACCCCTTCCACGCAACCGCCAGCGTCACCACCACAGGGCAGTGTAGAGTACGAGCACCAGCTCGCTGTACTTCATGCCTCTTACCCATCACCACTCCGATGTCGAATTTATAAATTTTTTGAACATCGTTCAAATTTAACTCCAAAAAGTTTAAATCACATGAGGGTGTTACTTCATTGGGAAAGAAAATGAAAAAGGTATACCTAGTTGGTATAGCGGTGATGATCCTGACCCTCACATTCTACTTCGGGGACTTTGCTCTGGCCAGGTCCGAGACCCATGCGAGTGCTCAAATTGGAGGCCTGAGAAATGCCAACGCCACATTCAACGAGGGCTTCTGCGTGTATCCGGATTCCTCTTTCGGAAACTTAGTTGCCGCTGAACTGAGGGCAAGGGGGCACAAGGTTCTGACACTCTCCGCCCCGGTGGAATGCGACGGTCAGTTTCTGGCGGTCTGGGTGGAGTGGTTCAACGTCAGCTATTCTCCGGTACTCTCAAAGGGGCACGTACGGGTAATCGCTGTCTACTCGAGCGTCGGCGATCTGAGCCACTACCTCAAGTACAAGAACGCCACAGATAAGAGGAGGGCACTGGTAGAGTTTGAAAGGACCAAAAAGCCCCAGTTCCAGGCCTACATCATCATCGATGTTTCTGACGAATCAGAGGGCTTCATCGCCCTCAAGGGCTACCAGGACTATCTCCTGAGGCAGGCGGCGAAGGCCGTCGCCGACCAGGCAGAAAGATTTGAGCTGGAGGGGAAGATGAAGGAAGGCTCGGATTAAATAAACCTTGAGCTCCGGACCTTCAGCTCTCCCTTTTCGTGAAGCTCCAGCAGTATTTGCGCTATCCTTTCCCCGGCCCTTCCGTCGCCGAAGGGATTCGGTGCCTCGGCCATTTTCCGGTAGAACTCCCCGTCCTTCAGGAGTCTTTGGAGGTACCCCAGAGCCCGCTCCTTCTCCAGGCCAACGAGGACGTTGCCGCCAGCAGTGACTGTTTCCGGCCTCTCGGTGTTGTAGCGGAGGGTAAGGCAGGGCACGTTGAGGATTATGCTCTCCTCCTGTATTCCTCCGGAGTCGGTCATTATTGCGAAGGCGTTCTTCTCCAGCTTGAGGAAGTCAAGGTAGCCGAGGGGCTTGGTTATAATCAGGTTCTCGATCGAGCTTATCCTTTTCCACAGGCCGAATTCCTTCAGTCTGTTCCTCGTGCGGGGGTGCATGGGATAGATGGCCTTTATCGGAAGGGCCTCAAGTATCTCAACGAACTTTGTCAGGTTTTCCCTGCTGTCCGTGTTCTCGGCCCTGTGGGCGGTTATCAGGACGTATTCCTTAGGTTTGAGGCCGAACCTTTCGAGGATGTCGCTCTTCTTTTCCGCTATCTCCGCGTTCTGAAGAACGGCGTCGACCACCGTGTTGCCAACGACGTAAACGTTCTCGGTTATCCCTTCCCTCTCAAGGTTCCTCCTCGCCTCCTCCGTTGGGGCGAAGAGAACCTCACTCGCATGGTCGGCCAGGATTCTGTTTATCTCCTCCGGCATCGTCCTGTCGAAGCTCCTCAGTCCAGCCTCGACGTGGGCGACCGGTATCTTCAGCTTAACGCTCGCTATGGCCCCGGCCAGAACCGTGTTGGTGTCTCCCTGCACGAGGGTCACGTCCGGCCTTTCATCCATCAGGACCCTCTCGATCTTTATCATCGCGGTTCCCGTTTGCTCCGCCTGGGTGCCGGAGCCGACCTCCAGGTGGTAGTCTATCCCGTCGAGCTCAAGTTCCTCCAAAAAGACCCTGCTCATCTCGTAGTCGTAGTGCTGCCCCGTGTGGATGAGGAGCGGCTTGACGCCCCTCTCCTCAAACGCCCTTATGACCGGTGCCAGCTTTATTATCTCTGGCCTCGTTCCGAAGACGAAGGCCGGCTTCAATACTCTCCCCTCCCAACTCCCCTGAAGACGAACCCGCGGGGCGGTTTCTCAACAACGTGCCTTCCATCCACGAGGATTCTCGTTCTCATGAGCTTACCGAGCCCCTCCCAGTCGAGGGACTTGAAGGCGGTGTGATCGGTTGCTATGACGGCTGCATCCGCTCCGTTGAGGGCCTCCTCCAGGTTTTGATGGGTTCCGCCGACAAACGGGTCGTAGGTCCTGACCTCCGCCACATCATCTTTGATGGCATCAATGAGCGCAAACGCGGGGGAGTTTCTCGTGTCATCGCTGTTTCCCTTGTACGCGAGGCCGAGAATTGTCACGACGGCGTCGTTTGGCGGGACGTTGACCTCTCCAAGAGCGTTGAACAGGAGTTCCCTCGTGAGCAGAGGCATCGAGTCGTTTATCTCCCTGGCAAGCCGTATCAGTCCAAAATCCCTCTCGGCGGGCCAGACGAGCAGATGGGGGTCCTTTGGAAGGCAGTGGCCGCCGACGCCGATGCCTGGAACGTGAATCTTGACCCTCGGATGGGTGTTGGCGAGCTCTATCGCCTCGAAGACGTCTATCCCGTACTGGTGTGCGAGGAGCGCGAACTCGTTGGCTAGGGCGATGTTGACGTCGCGGAAGGTGTTCTCCATGAGCTTGACAACCTCGCTGACGGTTGAGCTGGTCTTAAAGGTCTGCCCCCTGACGAAGGAACGGTACAGCTTCTCAGCCAGCTCCGCGCTCTCCGGAGTTATTCCCCCAAAAATGCGGGAGTTGTAAACCAGCTCCTTGAATATCCTGCCCGGCATCACCCTCTCCGGGGCGTGGACCATGTAGAAGTCCTTCCCCGCCCGGAATCCCCTGAGTTCCTCTATGAGCTCCGCCATCTTAACTGTCGTGAGCGGCGGAACGGTGCTCTCGATTATGACCAGCGAACCTTTTTTCATGACCTTTGCGACGGTCTCAACGGCACTCCGCAGGAATTCTAGGTTGGGGGTCTTATCCTCCCTGAGGGGTGTCTGAACGCAGATTATGTAGACGTCTTTTCCCTTGATATCGTTTGGATCGGAGGTCGCCCGCAGGGTGCCGTTTTCGATGGCCTTTTTGAGGAGATCGTCTATCTCTGGTTCCACTATGTGGGCCTTCCCAGAGTTTATGCTCTCGACGACGTTTCTCCTTATCTCATACCCCGTGACCCTAAAACCCGCGTTGGCGAACATTATTGCCGTCGGGAGGCCTATGTAACCGAGACCTATCACAGCTATCTCTGCGCTTCTGTCCTCTATCCTGTCCAGCATGCTTTCCACCCACTACCCCTAACTCCATCCTCGAATAAAAGCCTTTTCCAAAAAACGATTTCCGGACGGATTTCCTTCACTTGCAAGGTTTGGGGCCCTCTTTGTCCATCCACCGTTTTTCTTCCCGGTGGATATCGCGTGACTTTTTCAGTTTCAGCGAAAGAAAGCGTTTTAAACGTTTGTTGGCCTTAACACGGTGTGGCAAAACTTTGAAAAGAACGCTTCACAATCGTTTTTGGGAAAGCCTTATATTGAACAGAGTTGTCCAGTAAATGGGTGGTAAAATGAAGGTATGGATTGACATCACGAACGCCCCTCACGTTCACTTTTTCAAAGGTGTAATAAAGGAGCTGGAGAAGGCCGGACACGAGGTTCTGGTCACAACCCGCGAGTTTGATGGTCTCACTGGAATCCTCGACATGTTTGGATTTGATTACTACGTGGTCGGAAAGCACGGCGGTGCAACCCTCGAGGGCAAGCTCCTAGCGGGCACCGAGAGGATGTACAAGCTGTCCAAGCTCATAATCGAGGAGAAGCCCGACTTGGCGATTTACAAGCATTCCGCCGAGGCACCGAGGGTTGCCTTCGGCCTCCAGATACCCGCCATAGGCTTCGTCGACAACGAGACGGCCGTTGCCCAGAACAAGCTGATACTCCCATACACCACGCTCCTTCTCTACCCAACCGCCATAGACGCCTACGAGCTCCTCAGGTGCGGCGCCGATCCGCGAACGGAATGCGCCCGGTCAAGGGCTTTTCGGAGCTGGCGCATCTCTACGGCTTCATTCCGGACAGGGAAGTCCTGAACGAGCTGGGCTTGAGGCGCGGGGAGTACATCGTCATGCGCACGGAGCCGATAAAGGCCAACTACTTCAACGGACCTCCGAAGAGTGTGCTCGAGGACGTTATTCCGCTCCTCCCCGAGGTTCCCATAGTGCTCTTCCCCAGGACGGAGGAGCAGAGGAAACGCTTTGAGCACTTTGAAAACGTGGTAATGCCCGAAAGGCCAGTTGACAGCCTCAGCCTTCTCTACTATGCCAAGCTTATGATAGGTGCCGGGGGAACGATGAACAGAGAGGCCATAGCCCTTGGAACCCCGACGATCTCAACCTATCCTGGAAGGCTACTGGCGGTCACCAAGTGGCTCGTGGAGAAGGGTGTGAAGTTCCACTCAACCGACCCGGTGAAGGTCGCCATGATGGCGGAGCGCATGATGGAGATGAACGGCGGCTACCGCGCTTACATACGGAGCGTTGTGAGCGGTTTCGAGAACCCCATGGACGTAATCCTGCGCGAGATAGAGACCTACGAGGAGTTCGGAACGTTCATGACGATGAAGGTGGAAGAATCATCAGACCCCGGCAACGCGCGGGGTTACGTAGGCCTCAATGAAGGCAGCCACAAGGAGGAGCAGCACTGAAACCGCGAAGAGCTTCAAAGCCTTTTCCGCTCCCCTCCTGAACCTCTCTCCAGTTTCTCCTTCTCCCCTCACTATCTCGCGGTACCAGACTATCCCCGAGACTCCCGCGAGTGCTATCGCCGGTATCTCAATGATTCCGTGGGGTATCAATCCGAGGATTATCTGGGGGAACGAAAGCTCTCCGCTCTCCTGAACGGCCCTGACGACGAGGCCAACCACGAAGCCGTTGAAGGCCATTATGAGCCATGGGCCGAGGCCGAAGAAGAGGCCGGAGAGGAGCATGAAAAGGGCCACCATCGAGTTGTTGGTGAATATCTTGACGAAGTTCTCAAAGCTGGAGTCGGATATCGGTCCTATCTGCTCGGCAAGCCTTTTAACGGCCTCCATAGCGGCATCGGGGTTTCCAATGGCGAAAGCGTAACCGAGAAAAGATGCCGCGAGGAAAACGATTAAAAGGTATCCGAGGGTCCTTTTGGGAACCTCCAAGCCAAGTTTGAGCAAGGGGCTCACCTCACTCCCTGAGGGCGTTCTTCAAGGCGATTTTGAAGTCCTCGACGTTGACGTAGGGCATCTCCACGTCCATCCTAACCGCGAAGAATTCGTCTATAATCTGCTCCAGCTCTTCGAGTTTGTGTCCTTCAAGCTCCCTTTCGAGCTCCTGGACGGTCTCCTCGGGGTGCATGAAGAAGTCTCCCGTAATCTTGACGTGCTCAGCAATACCCTCTCTCTCGTCGAATTCTATCCTTATCAGTCCCTTCTTGGCCTTGTGCTCTCCGACGTGGTGCTTCATACCCATCCCCAAAGTAAATCCCTCGGAGAACTTTTTAAAGGTTGGGTATAAGTGGTTGCGGTGGTGGGAATGGGATACGCTCAGGTTAAGGAGAATATCAGGCTCATCCTCCAGGAAACTCTGAAGGAAATGCTGGATGAGGCAGGAAAAGAGTGGGAAGGTGAGATAACCTTCGACGACACCCCGAGCATCGAGCTTGGCGACTTCGCAACGACGGTTTCCTTCCAGCTGGCGAGGGTTTTCAGGAAGGCGCCAAAGCTCATCGCAGAGGAGGTCGTTGAGAGGCTTATGGAGAAGTTACCCGAGGAAATTGCCGACGTCAGGGCCGTCAACGGCTACATCAACTTCTATCTCAACTACGACGTCTTCGGCAAAGCCCTCGTCCGCGAGATACTTGAGGAAGGGAACGCCTACGGAGAGGGCAAGATTGGGACTGGAAAGAAGGTCATCGTGGAGCACACCTCCGTGAACCCGACGAAGCCGTTTCACATGGGACACGCGAGGAACGCCGTCCTCGGCGATACTATGGCTCGGATAATGAGGAAGCTCGGCTACGCCGTCGAGGTTCAGAACTACATAGACGACCTCGGCGTCCAGTTTGCCCAGGTTCTCTGGGGCTATCTCCATCTGAAGGACGAGTTCGAGAGGCTTGAGGCCGAGCTGAGGGAGAAGGGCCTGAAGGAGGACTTCATCGATCACGTTATGGGACTGCTCTACGTCGAAGTGAACAAGCGCATAGAGGAGAACCCGGAGGTTGAGAAGGAAGTTCGCGAGCTGATGAAAAAGCTCGAAGAGGGAGGCAACGAGATAGCAGAAATCGGCAGGAAGCTCGCCGAGCGCGTTGTCAAGGCCCAGATGCTGACAACCTACCGCATGGGCATCACCTACGACCTCCTCAGCTGGGAGAGCGACATAATGAGGAGCGGAATCTTTGAGGAGGCCTACGAACTCATCGAGGCCAACGAGAACTTCTTCTGGGCCACGGAAGGCAAGTACAAGGGTGCCTTCGTGATGGATTTGAGGAGGCTCTTCCCGGACATGAAGAACCCCTTCCTCGTCCTCAAGAGGAGCGATGGGACTGCCACCTACACCGGCAAGGACATCGCCTACCATCTCTGGAAGTTCGGAAAGGTCAGCGCGGACATGCTCTACAAGCCCTGGGATAGTCATGAAGACCACGAGACCTGGACGACCGCCCCTGACGGGGAGGAGATGGCTGGAAGGTTTGGAAACGCGGATATAGTCATCAACGTCATCGGTGCCGAGCAGAAGCACCCGCAGATGGCGATAAAGTACGCCCTTCAGCTCCTCGGCTTCGAGGAGAGCGCGGAGAACTTCCACCACCTGGCTTACGAGCACGTGGTCAGGCCGGAGGGCAAGTTCTCGGGCAGGAAGGGAACTTGGGTCGGCTTCACGGTTGACGAGGTTCTCAACGAGGCCGTTCAGAGGGCTAGGGAACTTGTGGAGGAGAAGAACCCAAGTCTGAGCGACGCGGAGAAGGATAACATCGCGGAAGCCGTCGGCGTCGGCGCGGTTCGCTTCAACCTCGTCAAGTACAGCCCGGACAAAGTGATAACCTTCCGGTGGGAGGACGTCCTCAACTTCGAGGGGGAGAGCGCCCCCTACGTCCAGTACGCCCACGCGCGCTGTGCCTCGATCCTCCGGAAGGCCGGGGAGAGGGGCATAGAGACTGACTGGAAGGCGCTCCTTGAGAGGGCCGACTTCTCAAAGCTTACCAACAGGGAGAAAGAACTGGTGAAGCTCCTCGCCAAATTCCCTGAGATTGTGGAAGTTGCAGGAAAGGACGTTAAGCCCCACCTGATTCCGTGGTACGTCAACGAACTCGCTTCGCTCTTCAACAAGTTCTACATGGACCACCCGGTGCTCAAGGCGGAGGAAGGTATAGTGGAGGAGAGGCTGCTCCTCGTGCTTGCGGTAAAGCAGGTTCTCAGGAACGGGCTGGAACTGCTCGGCATAGAGGCGCCTGAGAAAATGTGATTTGGCGTTTCTAATTTTATTTTGTATCGGTACCGATACCTCTCAAACTCCCGGAACCCTAAAATACTCCCTCTCCCAAAAATCTTCGGTGGTCTCATGCGCGGTGTTATAGTGCCCCTTGTAACCCCTTTCAACGAGGACTACTCCATCGACGTCCAGGCCCTAGAGGAGCACCTCGAGTTTCTCCAGAAGGTTGGCGTTCATGGGATATTCATCAACGCGACAACAGGGGAGTTCACGAGTCTCAGCGTCGAGGAAAGAAAGTTCCTGGCCGAGAAGGGCAGGGAGCTCGTTAACGCGTCGTTCTACCTCGTGGGAACCGCGTCCTCCAACACCTTTGAGGTCGTTGAGCTTACGAAGCACGCCCAGGACATCGGAGCGGACTACGTCGTCATAGCACCCCCCTACTACTGCCCCCTGAACGACGAGGCCCTGTTTACACACTACTCGATGGTCGCCGAGAGAACCGATATTCCTATTATACTCTACAACATCCCTGCCTGCGCCAACCCGCTCAGTGTTTCCCTAATCAAACGCCTCGCTTTAGAGTACTCGAACATCTCCGGCGTCAAGGAGACCATTGACAGTGTCAACCACGTTCGTGACGTAATACTCGAGGTGAAGGGGGAGAGAAAGGACTTCAAGGTCTTCACCGGCCTCGACCAGCACTTCCTGAACACGCTCGTCCTCGGCGGGGACGGGGGAATAATGGCATGTGCCAACTTCGCTCCGGAGGTTCATCTGGCCCTCTACAAGGCCTTTCAGGAAAAGAGGTTCGAAGAAGCCTTCGAGCACGCGAGAAGACTGGCAAAGCTGTCGATGGTCTACGACCTCGCCTCATCCTTCGGCTCCGCGATAAAGCTCGCAATGTCGCTCAGGGGATTCTCGATAAAGCCGGTCCTCAGACCCCCGTATCTGATGGATGGGGAGGACGTAAAAGAGGGAATAAGAAAGCTACTCGCCGAGGTGCTGGGCTGAGCTCACTGAATCTTGTACCTGAGGAAGGCTCCGAGGCCTCCGAAGGCCTTGTAGAACTGCTGGCCCTCGTCCGTGTCGAGGGATATTATCTCGACTTCGGAGCCGCTCTCCTCCGCCATTTTTATGAACTCCTCTGCAACGTCCCACTTCTCAAAGCTTATGTTCTGACTGCCGCACTTGGGGCAGTGGGTGAGCTTCTTCCTGTAGACGTGGAACTCCTGCTCGCTCATGGTCTTCTCTTCCTGCCAGCCGCAGTTGTTGCACTTTGCCCTAACGCGAACCTTGTCGTAGCCCTCGCTGAGCAGGAGCGTGTCAACGGCACCGAGCTCAAGGGCCTTCCTTACCTCCTTCTCACCGTAGGTTATCATCCCGGTGTCCTTGACGAGGTGCCTGAAGAAGTCCTGTATAAGGTGCCTCTCCTTGACCGCCTCGTGGTCCTTGAGTATGTCGCTGGCCTTCTCGACGAGCTCCCTCAGACCGTACTCGCCGTGGTAGCTGATATCCACGACACCGATGACCTTCTTTCGAAGCTCGTGGTGGAGGTAGTCCCCATCAACGAACTCCTCCTTGGTCGGCCCAGGGCCGCCGATGATTATTCCTCTGAGCTCGCCCTTCTCAAGGAGCGGGAGAAAGGCCTTGTTGGCATGCTCGCCAATGCGCTTCATGAACTCGTGAGTCTCCTGCTCGCGAATCCTCTCGTAACGCCTCGCCGACTGACCACCGGCGCGGGTCTTTCCGGGAACGTTTGAAGTCAGCTCGTCGATGACGTCAATGCGCTTTCCTCTGAGGAGGCCTATCGTCGCTTCGTTCTTCTCGACGGTGATGAGGCCGTAGGCGTCCTTTACGCGGAGCATCTCCTCAAGGGGTTCGGTTATAAAGGTCTGGTCACATCGATAGAGCCTGACCTTCAGCGGCTCGGGTGGGACTATCGCCCAGAGCTTTATGTCGCTGACGCCCTCCTGCTCGCTGACGTTGCCAACGAAGAGGGCCAAACCCGTCTCGGGCGTCTTGCGGTAGAGCTTGAGGTGCTGCATGGCCCTCTCAAGGGCGCCGAGAACGTTCTTTCGAGTTGATTTGGACTTGATGTTCTGCGCCGTTCCGTACTCCTCTCGCAGCTGCTGCATGACCTTGTTTATGTCGTATCCGGCGGGAATATATAGACTAACCAGCTCGGTTGCCCGACCTCGATAGCTCTTCAGCTCATCGACCTTCTTCTTGAGTTCGTACATTTCAGCTGACTTGTGAGACATGAGCATCACTCCCCTGAGAATTCTCTCCCGGACGAAGAAAACGCGAGGAATTTATAAAAGTTTAGGAAGAAGCGGCTAGAACCAGTAGACTATTATGAGTGCTATAACTCCCAGTATGCCGCCAATGGCCACCACGAGCACGTTAAGTGCAGTCAGTGGCACGTCCGATATTCCTATCCAGTTCGTGAACCACAGTATTATCAGGCCGATTATCGCGTTGGCCACTAGGTACTTGATTATGCCGAAGCCGACCTTGACCACCAGCAGGATGGCCAGGAACAGGAAAAACAGGAACAGTAGCTCCGATATCATGGTATCACCTGAAGTAGTTAATACTGAACCATCCTTATTAACCTTTCGCAGAAACTGGAACGAAAGCGAAAATAAATCAATGGGATTTCAAATCACGAAAGTTTTTCGAGGGTCTCCTTGGCTATCTCTCCCAGCGGGACCCACTTTTTGCCCTCGAATGGGAGTATCACCTTGTCCTCAACGTTGACGAGCTCTTCAACGTATTCCTTCGCCTCGCTGGCTCCCAGCTCGCCCAAGAGCATCAATGCAAAGCCTTTGGTGTTCTTGTCACCTTCTTTGAGCTCTTCTATGAGATCCTCAACAATGGTGCCCTTCAGCCCCATAATTTTGTCAGGGAATCTGCGGGCGAGCTCGTACGAAAGAATCATCGCGTTTTCCTTCACGTAGGGGTTCCTGTTTTTGGTCAGCTCGATGGCTTTTGGAAATACCTTGTCCAGATGTGGCTCGATGACGTCTCCCCTCTGCTCGACTACCATTCCAATTATCAGGAGCGCGTCTCCTCTGATACCGGGTGCGTTGTCGTCCAGAAGTTCTATGAGCGCGTTCAGGGCTTTTTTGTCCCTTACTGCCATTGAAACTATCTCATCAAAGCATTCCTCTTCTATGAGCTTTTTTATTTTATCTTTCTTTGAACCGAAGGATAGGAAACCCATACTCATCACCTAGAATAAAGCTAAAGGTGACACCCTAAAAAGTTTACCTTGTCACTCCGTGGCGTTACTCAGGTTCTGAAGGTTCTCTGATATCTCTTCACCGGTGCTGTTCATCTGCGATCCCGCCCATCTGGCAAGGCCCTTGATTCCAATGAGGTGAAGTACCACTACAGCAGCTATTATTATACCTGCAGCAACCATCAAGAGATATTCTAAAGAACCTTGAGCTCGTTTAGCCATTTTTGAACCTCCAAGATTAACTTAATCCAGAGCAAAATTAAAAAGAAGCATTAAAACAAGTTCAACTACCACTCATGTTCTCAAACGTGCTGTTTATATCTCCTTCCGCGCTTGAGATTGTGGACTCCGCAGTGCTGGTCCTACCCCTCAGCTGCCTGACCACAATCAGGATTATTATCAGGGCAGCTGCAATCATAAACAGGTACTCGATGGCACCTTGGGCTTTCCTCTTCATGTTATTCACCCCCGAAGGATTACTTCATACATTAATGCACTAAAAAAGCTTATATAGCTTTCTCCTCAAATTTAAGTCAAATCTCCCCAATACTGCAGAAAGCCCAGGGGTGGTCGCGTGGAATTATTGGCAATTCAATCGGAGTCTGTTAACATTGAAGATTGTGTAAAGGATGTGGTGGTAAAGTCGAGAGATCTACTATCCGATCGGGGAGGCGTTATATATTCTTCAAAGATCCATCTTACTTTCGGAGCTTTTATGAACCTTACGGTAACTCTTCTACTCGATCCCCATGGTAACGCGCGAAAGGGCGTCCTGGCCGATTACTCTCCCGGCAAGCACAAGGAGGATGCGATTCAAAAAGTGCTGGAAAAGCTCAACCGGGCCCTCCCGCAGAATGCCAAGATCGTTGATTTTGAGATTGGAACTTATACAACACCCGTTACCAGGAGAACCTACGCGGTCGCCGTCGCGGTCTACAACGCACCCCTCGAGGTCAAAGCCTTTGATGAGTACACCATCAAGGAGCGGCGCGAGCTCCTTGCCAAGGTTCTCAGGGATTTCAACTACAACCCCAAGGTCCTCAACATATCTGAGATAGCGAGGATGTTCGGCGTTTCGAGGGATTCCATATACTACGACATCGAGCAGATACTCAAGGAGGGGAAGAAGATCAGCCGCTGACCCACAGCGGCCGTGGCGTCGCCGAGATAACGAATATTGCCATCGCAATAATGGCCAGGAGGAGTCTCTTTCTGGATATCGGGGAGACCTCATCAAGCGCCCCGGGGTTTCCAACCGAGCCCATTAGAAGAACCAGCATTCCCCAGATGAGCCATCCAATCCAGAGGAAGCTCATTCCTATGAGGACGAGTCCGACGACCATTGTTAAATACCTGTGGGCCTTCTCCCCGAGGAAGGAGCGCGCTATATGCCCTCCATCGAGCTGGGCCGCCGGGATGAGGTTAAGGAAGGTCACCAGAATCCCGACCCATCCCGCGATGGCGACCGGATGAAGGAACACGACGCTGTTCTCGGGGAACGTCACCACGTACTTCTCAATTAACATGAAAAAGAGGTTCTCGCCGAAGACTATCCCTCCCTCTGTGGGGGGAACAAGGTGCTGGGGTATCGGCACTGAGAGCTTCAGCCCTATTATACTCACGGGTATAGCGACCAGAAAGCCGGCTATGGGGCCGCTGACGCCGAGGTCTATGGCGGCGTTCCTAGTTGGTAGGGGGGATTTGACCCTTATGACCGCTCCAAGGGTTCCCAGCATGCTGGGGAACGGTATGAAGTAGGGCATCGTTGCCCTGACGCCGTGGTAGGCCGCGGCGATCTTGTGGCCCAGCTCGTGGGTTCCGAGTATGGCCATTACGCTTATGGAAAACGCCACTGCGTTAACGTAGGGATTCCTTATCCCGGGAAGGTTGTAGTAATCGAGCAGCTGGATGTAGAGGGATGAGAGGTAGTAGCCCGCGAACAGTGTCGTGAATATTGTGGCTATCAGAAAAATCCACGGGAGCCACCGATTGTCCTCCTTTATCCCCTGGGCAGGGAACACGAACAGTAGAATATCACCACCGCGCTTTTTGAGCGCCGCCCAGTAGCCGAGCTCCTCCAGTTCACTCAGAACTCTCTCAAAGTTCTCCTCCCGAATCTCACGAACCTTAAACACGAAAACCCTTCCGTCTATTCTCTCAAGCTCTGCATCGTAAAATTCCTTAACTTTCCTCTCAACGGCCTCAGGAAGGAATGGGACATCGTGGTGAAGGGGAAGCGTCAGCTCTTCTGGTTCCGTTTGGAACTCCACTAGAACCATGTCCCCGCCGCATTTAGGACAGCCTTTCTCGATGAGGGGCTCCGTGGAATCCAGCACCTCCCTGTGCCCGCAGTTGATGCACTCGTAGACTCCCCTCGGCATTTTGACTCCCTGAAAAGGAATTGACTGAAGGCTTAAAAAGGCTATTCCTCAATTTCGACCAGTCCCTCGTCGGCGTTAACGGTGACTCTCTTCCCGCTCCTGAGCTTCGAGACGTCCACCCCATCCACCATTGGAATTCCGGCTATTATGGCCCCTGTCGCGACTATGGTCTCCGCTTCGCCGACGATTATAGCCTTAGGCGCCTTGCCGTTCTTCTTGAGTGCATAGATAACATAAGAACCAACGGTTGAGCCCTTTCCCCTTGGAAACGCCAGTATCTTGCCCGCGATGCTCTGCCCCCTGATGTCGCTCTCCGCGTCCGTCACGATTCCCGTCTCGGGGTCAACACCACCGAGGAACGATAGAGGTTTCTGGGAGACTACCAGCTCCCCCTCGGCCTTTCCCCCGACTATCTTCCTTCCCTGGAGCCTCATGCTACCACCTCACGGCGCCTCCATTATCAGGTTCTCGGCATCGTCGAGCCTCACGCTGAATCCAAAGGAGCGGAAGTAGAACGCCGATTTACCGCTGTTGGTGGCTACCCCATTGTACCATCCCTTGATTGGGGACACGACGAAGCAGACGTCCGGAATAATGCGACCGTTGTAGCGTTCTATCGTTTCTGTGTATCCGAGCGCATCGGCCAGAGCCTTGACCGCCCTGCCCGCCGTGATGAACAGCGGAATCTTCAGGGGTTTCCCGCGGATTCTCAGAAGCTCCGCCACCTCTTTTATCTCCGCAAGGGAGGCGTGGGGGCAGCCGATGAGTATCATGTCTATCTCACTCCAGTCGTCTGAGAAAGCCTCTTTTACAGCCCGTATGTCGCCCTCCTCCACCGCTATCGTTTCGAGTTTATCGGCAATGGCCCAGCGATACTCCGGGGTCTCTCCCTCAACGTGGTAGAGCGCTATCGAGCCACTCGCGGCCATCGCTGCACCCATCTCCTTGAGGTACTCGACGTTCGATGGTCTGAGTCCCTTGAAGTAGGGGACATCGTTGCCGAGGACTTTACCGAGGTGGTAGCCGAGAGCTGAGTAGTCTACGAAGGTTTCTACCCTGGCATCGACAGTAATCACAACCGTGGCTTTTCGGTTCTCGTCCAGATGGAAGCCATAGTTCGGGGTTTTGCCCACTATAGCTGCGGCCAGGCTTGACGGGCCACCTTCGCGATTCGTCCTTGCCCCAAGTATGGAGTTTGCAAAACTTACCGCGGAACTCTCGCTCCAGGCCAGGTGGTCACCGAACTTTGGAAGGTTTGCGCCGTAGTAAGGCGTGCAGGTGGAGGTAATCTCGATGCCCATCCTTCTGTAGAGTTCGAGAACTTCCATCTGTTTCTCCATGAACTCGTCGTCGCCTATGCCGGCTGGATTGAGCGTTGTGTAAACGGAAACCTTTGCCCCAGCATCGGCGAAATCCCTCAGAAACTCCATTCCGGCATCGCCGATGTTCTTGTAGGAAACACCCGCGATTTGGGCGCTTTTGATCGGAATGAGTCTCTCCGCACCGTAGATTTCACCGAGGGCGACCAGTATCTCCATGGCCTTCTGGAGTGCGTAGCCGTACTCCCCGGCGAGTATGAGCTCCTCCTCCTTCGTTAGATACATGTCACCACCTATTTGGTTCGACGCTTTGTTGCTTATAAGCCCTTCTTCCACTTTCAGAAGTCAGGGTGATATCAAAATTACTCAGAAATTTTTATAGTATTTTGAAGACAATAAGTAATGCCCAACTATCGGGAGGTGCCCATGATGAGACTTAGTGTTAGAAAACTGGCAATTGTTTTGTTTTTGGTTCTCTGTAGTGTACTAGCGACTCCCGCGATGGTCTACGGGGCCGACACCTACGACGTCGTGCTGTCGGACAGCGGACCAACGTTCTACGCCACCAAGAATGTGGGCATATGGCCGTTCACATACACCTTCAAGATGCAGGGTAAAGTGATATCGTACTCGACCTCTTGGTACTCCGGCTCCGGATACTCGCAGATATCGTTTCCCTTCGTGGGGCTCTACTCTCTGGACTACGCCTACGTTCGCCTCAGCAACAGCGCCGGCTTTTACAGGTCCTGGACCTACCACCAGGGCAGTTTCACCTGCAACTTCTACTACCCGTACCTCAGCGACGCTGACGGCGGTCCAAGCTCCAAGCTGACCATGAAGTGGCACTATGAATTCGTGGGGGATTTGGGTTCCTACTGAGGGGGTGATGTGAATGAGGAGGTATCTCGTCCTGCTGTTCGTGTTGGTTCTCCTTGGAGGGATGCTGGGAGCAGCCTATGCCGTTTCGCAGCCGCCCTCACAGAAGGCACTCGCCTCTGCAATGGGAAGCATGAACAAGTACCAGTTCGTCCGTGAGATTGACTTCGACCAGTACAGGGTTTACGTGGTTAACAACGGGGGCTCAAACGTCCTCAAGAAGGACTTTGAGTACCACGGCAAAGTCGTGACGACGGGGGCAGTTGACATGGTACGGGGCGTTGTTACGGAGTCGGAGGAGTATTACATCAACGGCTCGTTGGCGATGCATGGCCAGATAACCGTCAACCTGCTCACGGGCGATGTTTCGGGAACCGTAACCCTTGCGGATGGAACCACCATGGACGTTAAGGAGCTCTGGGAGAAGTATTACGGGGTAGACAGCGACACGGCGGTGGACATGATACGGGGAAGCCTTCCCACACTGGCCTTCAGGGATGCGCTCCTCAACTCCCGCGACCTCAGGAAGGTTAAGAGCTCAGTTTCCCTATCTGACAGGATACTGATGGGACTGGGTCTCAAGGAGAAGCTCTTTGAGTACGAGTTCACCACGAAATCGGGCAAGACCTGGCACGTCTTCGTCGACTCCAGCGGCGTTCCGCGCAGGTTTGAGTTCGAGACGGAGGATTCAAAGATCGTCGTCCACATAACGCCCATGGGATGAGGAGCACGGCAACCCCTTTTTACTCTTTTATTCCTTGCAATCCCATCGTTCCGTTCACTCCCGCAAAATTTATAAACCCTGCACGGTTCACTAACTACGGGTCGAGCAGCGGGGTGGGGCAGCTAGGAGTGCCCGCCGGGCTCATAACCCGGAGGTCGGAGGTTCAAATCCTCCCCCCGCTATTTTGTTCGAATGTGTACATTTGTACGTTCTCTACAGCCTTCCCAGTTCCCTTAAGCCATTTTCCAGTTTGGCTTGTTTTCTTGAAATCGAGAATCCAATGTTTTGGAGGTATTTGAGCACGCTATCCCTGCGGTGAATTCTTATCTCGTACAGATCGTTGCTGTAATGGTAGATTTTGCCCCGAATATTTACGGGAGTTCCTTTCTTTTGATGAAGATAGATCTTTGAGTGTATTTTGAGTCCATCCAAAAGATCCTGGCATAATCTGAGAACTTCAGTATCGTAGTTTGATGCGCTTACGTATAGCATTTTAGACTTCTTAGAAAAGATTACCGTGCCCTCACTGTCAAAGAATCCCCTCAGGAACTCCTTTGGATATGCTCTGGCAACTTCGAAAAGCTTCTCTTTCGGCCCTTTCAAGAACATGAACAGTTCCTTGTTGGTAACCTCGACCCACCACCTGTTGGCTCTGCTGCGGTTGTGCTCAAAGCCCGCTCTCGGATTTGCTCCAATGGCTCTCAAAGCCTTCTCGAAATTCTGGGCGAAATCCCTGTCGATGACCTTCAGGCGGATTCTGTACTGATAGTTTCTCTCGCTGACGGAGGCATCGCCAAGATAGGCCCCAACGATGTAGGCCAGTTCTGGAGAGGGTTCTAGATTGACACGCTTGGTTTTGTTAAACGTGTTGTGAGTTCCCTTGCACCACCGTAAAACTGTTGCCTTTGAGACTGAAACGTTGAACTCTTCAGCCAATTCTTGTGTGATCTTTAGGTAGCTCATTCCTGACTCACGGAGTTGGAGCGCACGTTCCTGTATTCTTTCCACTTCTGAGGGCAGGAGGCCCCTTAATGTCCGCATATAACTATTTTAACTCGTTTACTTAAAACTTTTTTGCCTCGTAAACACTGCGGGCAAACCTTTTTAAACCTCTCCTCAATTCCCAACGCGAAGGGGCGGCTGGCGGGAGCTGGCCGTCACCGGGAGGTGTATGATATGGCAAGAATACACGCGAGAAAGAGGGGTAAATCAGGTTCTAAGAGGCCTCCGAGGACCGCTCCGCCGACGTGGGTGGAGTACACGGCGGAGGAGGTCGAGGGGCTCGTTATTAAGCTCAGGAAGGAAGGCTACAGCGCTGCTATGATAGGAACCATCCTCAGGGACCAGTACGGCATCCCGAGCGTCAAGCTCATCACCGGCAAGAAGATAACCAAGATCCTCGAGGAGAATGGCCTCGCACCGCAGCTTCCGGAGGACCTCATGTCCCTCATCAGGAAGGCGGTTAAGCTCAGGAAGCACCTCGAACAGCACCCGAAGGACAAGCACTCCAGGAGGGGCCTTCAGCTCACCGAGAGCAAGATCAGGCGCCTCGTCAAGTACTACAGGAGAACCGGCAAGCTGCCCGCCAAGTGGCGCTACGATCCGGAGCAGGCCAAGCTCCTGGTTCGCTGATCCCCTTTCCTTCTTATAAGGTGGTAAAATGGACCGGGGCGCTTTCTTGGAGAAGGCCCGCGAGGGAGCAGAGCTAATCAAGATGCACATCGAGCTAGGGCACACTATCAGGATAATCTCCCACCGTGACGCCGATGGGATAACCGCCGGTGCCGTTCTGGCCAGGGCCGTTGCCCGTGAGGGTGGGACCTTCCAGCTCAGTATAGTCAAGCAGCTCAGTGAGGAGCTCGTTCAGGAGCTCGCCTCGGAGAAGCACAGGATATACGTCTTCAGCGACCTTGGGAGCGGCTCAATAAGCCTGATCGAGAAGCACCTCGAGGGGGCAACCGTCGTCGTTGCCGACCATCATCCCCCCGAGAAGGACGAGTTCTCCACGGATTCTCACGTGCTGGTGAATCCCGTTCCATTCGGCGCCAACAGCGTTCGGGACCTCAGTGGTTCTGGCGTCGCCTACTTCGTCGCCAAGGAGATGAACGAGAGGAACATGGACATGGCGTACGTTGCCATCGTCGGCGCCGTTGGTGACATGCAGGAGATAGACGGAACCTTCCATGGGCTCAACAACGACATACTCGAAGACGGGAAGAAGCTGGATATCCTGGAGGTTAGGAAGGAGCTCCGCCTCTTTGGAAGGGAGAGCCGGCCGCTCTATCAGATGCTCGCTTACGCCACCCATCCGGAGATTCCAGAGGTCACCGGGGACGAGAGGAAGGCAATAGAGTGGCTCCGTGCCAGGGGCTTTGACCCAGACATGAGGTACTGGCAGCTCCGCGAGGAGGAGAAGAGGAAGCTCCACGATGCGCTGGTGATACACCTCATCAAGCATGGTGCCCCAAAGGAGGCAATAGACCGGCTCATCGGCGACGTGGTGATAAGTCCACTCTACCCTGAGGGCGATCCCAGACACGAGGCGAGGGAGTTTGCGACGCTCCTCAACGCCACCGGTCGCTTAAACGCCGGGACCCTGGGCGTTGCCATATGCCTCGGCGACGAGGATGCCTACAAGCGCGCCAGAAAGATGCTGGAGGACTACAAGAGGGAGCAGATAGAGGCCAGGAAGTTCCTCATCCAGAACTGGAGCATGGCCGACGAGGGGGAGCATGCCTACGTCTTCTACGCCGGCAAAAACATCAGGGACACGCTCGTTGGAATAGCCGCCAACATAGCGATAAACGCCGGCCTCGCCGACCCGGAGAAGCCGGTGGTCGTTATAGCGGACAGCGATGAGGATGAGAACCTCGTGAAGGGTTCCGCAAGAACAACCGAGAAAGCCCTGGCGAAGGGATATCACCTTGGAGAGGCGCTCAGAGAGGTCGCGGAGAAGCTTGGCGGTGAGGGCGGAGGACACGCAATAGCCGCTGGAATCCGCTTCCCGAAGGACAGGCTGGACGAGTTCATAAGGCTCTTCAACGAGGCGCTTGGAAAGCAGGTGGAGGGAAAGGGCAGTGAAGATTGAGGCCAGGGCGGAGATAGTCTGGCACTACGGCGACCCTGGAAGGGCCGAGGCGATAGCCGAGGCACTCGAAGTGGACAACGTGGGCCTTCCTGAGAGCCTAAAGAAAAGTTTAAATGTGCTAACCCGATGGGAAGATGGGGACGTTATAACAAAGGTTAAATACTCGGGTGAGATTGAGACACTCATCAAAGCGCTGGACGATTTGGTGTTTTCAATCAAAATCGCCGAAGATGTTACCGAAAAGGTGTGAACTGGAGGTGTTGAGATGGCAAAGGGTAACCCAAGGAAGAGGGCTGCTGCTACCAAGGATAAGTGGAAGATGAAAGAGTGGTACATAGTTTACGCTCCGGACTTCTTCGGAAGCAAGGAGATCGGCCTCACCCCCGCCGACGACCCCGAGAAGGTCATCGGAAGGGTCATCGAGACCACCCTCAAGGACCTCACCGGCGACTTCACCAAGGGCCAGGTCAAGCTCTACTTCCAGATCTACGACGTCAAGGGTCAGAATGCCTACACCAAGTTCAAGGGCCACACCCTCGCGAGGAGCTACATCCGCTCGCTCGTCAGGAGAAGAACCACCAGGGTTGACGGCATATTCAACGTCACTACCAAGGACGGCTACAAGCTCCGCGTCATGGGTATGGTCATAGCCTACAGGCGCATCCAGACCAGCCAAGAGAGGGCAATAAGGGAGATCATCAAGGAGATCATCTACAAGAAGGCCGAGGAGCTCAACTACAAGGACTTCATCCTCGAGGCCGTCAGCGGCAAGATGGGCGCCGAGATGGCCAAGGAGGCGCGCAAGATATACCCGATCAAGAGGGCCGAGATCAGGAAGATCAAGGTTCTCGCCGAGCCGGAGGCTTGATGCCTCCCAATTCTATTCTCCCGTCGTTCGGCTACTCGGCAGACTTTTAAGCACCCGACCGCTTCTTCTCCCGGAGGTGCGGTTATGAAGTTCATAGTCAAGACCCAGCGAGGAATGGAGAGTGTCGCCGCCAACTACATCAGGGAAATCTTACCTGATGCCCGCGTTTGGGCGTCCCCAATGGGCTATTACGGTCTGGTCATCGTCGAGACGGACGGGGAAAAGGCCGCTGAGGAGATACTGGAGATACCGGAGGTCGAGAGGCTGATTCCGGTCATCGTTGAGGTTCCGGCCGAGCTTGAAAAAATAGTCGAAAGCGCCGAGAAACTCGCCCCTATGATCAAGGAGAGCGAGACCTTCGCCGTGAAGACCAAGAGGCGCGGAAAGCACGGGTTCACCAGCATGGACGTTAACCGCGAACTGGGCGCTAGAATACGGGAGCTCACGAATGCCGATGTAAACCTCAGCTGGCCGGACAAGGTTGTTCAGGTTGAGATAATCGGTGACAAAGCTTACATCTCCGTGGTCCCGGGTGAGGAGTTCAGGAAGTTCACGCCCGATAAGATAGACGCGAGAAAACTTTTCCGCAAGGTTACACTCGTTCAGATGCCCTACTGGGGAGACTATAAGGCCTGCCGATCCTTCGGTGAGAAGATTGGAAGGGCTGCGCAGGCCTTTGAGGTGGAGGAATTGATCATCGCCCCCAAGGAGAAGATGGACGCCTTCGAGCTGGCGGAGTTCATAAAGGGGGTCAGAATCGGTCAGGAGAGCAGATACCAGATACAGCGCGAGGCCTATCCTTGGAAGGTGGAAAAGGTTCCGGTGAGCGTCTGGGACCTCTATCAGGTCGTCAGGGACAAGAGACGGGGCAAGAGGCTGCTCATCATCACCGACCCCAAGGGGCCGACCCTTGCAGAGGTAAAGGAGAAGCTCGCCAAGGACATGTTCTACGCGAAGGAAGTCGTAATCTTCGTCGGCTCCCGTGAGGGCATCCCGCGCGGCCTTTTCAGGTTCGCCGACTACGTGGTTGACCTCGCACCGTACATGACGTTCGCCACGGAGCACGGCATTCCGGCCGCACTCGTCTCGCTCTGGGAGGTTTACGAGGAGTACGCAAGGAAGCGGGAGGAAAAGGCCTAATTTTTCTTTAATTCTTCAATTCTCGAATTATGTTTGATGAGGCGTCAGACCCTAAGGTCCTCCTCACTGCTCGGGAATCCGCCGTAGTCATCATCCGCCGAGAAAAGTTCTCGCGGTGATTTTAAAACTTCACGCGAGGAGGTAGAGGAGTCCGGCGCCGATGAATCCTCCGAGGAGACTCGCGAGGAAGTTCGTTGAGTTGTTGTCCGTTATCCCCTCGTTCTCAAGGGTTGCCCCTATGAGGCTGTCCAGGTTGACTCCGATGAATCCTCCGAGGGTAACCGCGAGGAGCATCGTGGCCTTTTCAGCCGTCACGGGGAGCGCAAAGAGGCCCATTATGAGGGCGCCTGCGAGTGCGAACAGCTCTCCCGCCCATGAGACGGCACCGTTGGTACCGGGTTTCGCGGGTCTTAGTGTCGTGATAAGCTTCGGGCTCTTTCCGAAGATTTTACCGAGCTCACTGGCGAGGGTATCGCCGTTAGCGGTTGCAATCGCGGCGAAACTGGCGGCCCAGAAAACGTCCATATGGGAGAAGTACTCGAAGGCGAGGAAAATGAGCGCCGCCAGCCCGTTGCCGAGGACGTTGCCCCAGCTCCTTATTCCATTCCTGCTCTGGGCGGCACCGAGCTTGGCCTTCTCCCTGAATTTGTACTTGGTGGCCAGAACGCCGAGAACCACGAAGGTCAGAAGCGCGGCGAATGGGTACACTCCCCCCAGCTCGATAACCGAGAGCCCGAGGAGTGCCGCTGCAACGGCCCCCTTAGCGTCAAGTGCCTTGAACCTATAGGAACCAAAGCCGAGCCCTGCAACCACTGCAATGTCCACTGCCGCTCTCTCAAACATCTCTGCCACCTGGGAGAAGTGCAGGCGGGGGCTTTATTATTCTTTCCCTCGGCGGTTGACGAAGGAAATAAAGGGAATTAAAGAACCTCGAACTTAACGGTCTCGGTCACGAAGGTTATGTCGAGCTTGTCAATGCCCGGTATCTTCTTGGAGACCTCGTTTATGATCTTCTCAAGCTCCTTCATATCCTTGGGCCCAACGATGTGGATTACAAGGGTGTGGGAACCGAGCGCACGCTCTATTATCTTGATGTTCTCATCCTCAACGAGGGCGGGGATTATCTCGTCTACGTTGACCGAGGGCTTGACTGTGATTCCGAGGATTACGTGAACGTAACCGAGGGCGTCGTAGTTGGGTATCACGGTGTACTTCTTTATGATGCCGTTTCTCTCCAGACGATCCATCCTGCGGGATATCCTCTGCCTAGTGGTGCCGAGAATTTCGGCAAGCTCCTTGTAGGTAAGGCGGGCGTTCTTGGCGAGGAGCTTCAAAATCTTTACATCTATTCCGTTTATTTTATCAGCCATGTCTCCACCTCCCCCGAATTATGGTGGAAATTGAGCGCCCGATTATAAAAATGTTTCGATAAGTTGGAAGATTTCTAACCACTTAGTAACTCGTGCCTCCACGCCCTCGTATAACCCAATTATATGGTAGTTCATTGTGTTACAAATTCACGGCACACTTAATGTAGATTTCATACGTTGTTCCAGCGGTCCCTGTCCCGTTCCCTGTACTTCTCTATGGTCTCCCTGATGGCCTCCGTGATGTCCACATCATAGTAATTGGCGATGCAGGAGAGTGCAAAGGCAACGTCGCCGAGCTCTTCTTTCAGGCGCTCCCTGTCCCCTGAGCCCTTGACGCCCTCCACCTTCAGCAGCTCGTCCGCAAGTTCCCCGATCTCCTCCATCAGGGCAGCGAGCATCTCAAACGGCTTCCAGTACCCCCCGAACTCCATGACGATTCTGTCAACTTCCCGCTGGAGGTCGTTCATGGCCTTACACCAGCTCAATGCTGATCATGTCGAGGTACCTCTTAAGGGCCTCGGTGTTGGTCCTGTAGAAGTGCATCTTGCCTTCTTTCCTCTCCTCGATCAGTCCAAGGCTCTTGAGCGTGCGTAGGTGGTGGCTTATGAGGGTCTGGTCCTTCTCGAGTATCATTGAGATAAGGCACACGCACAGCCAGTTGTCCCTCAGGAGCTTGAGTATTCTGAGACGGAGTGGATTCGAAATAGCCTTCAGGAACTTTATCGCGTCGCTTTCCACCTGGAGGTCAACTTCCCTGTCCAGGTCAGGGATTCCACAGGTTTCCGCGCACTGCAGGACTGTTCTCTTCTGCTTCTCGTTCAGCCCGTCCAGAAGGTCCTTAATCTTCATGGGCAACACCTGTAACTGAATTATGGCTGGTTTCCTTTTAAGAATTTTCACATGATGTTATTCTACAACCTCAATCCCGAGTCTGCTTCCGTCGCTGCGGTACGCCCTTACGCTGTCCTCGGTAAATGGATAGGCGATTATCATGTGAACTCCCCCGAATTTTGAGAAGAAGTTCAAATCCGCCTGGGACGGCCAGGGACTCGGGCCAGGGTGGGAATGAACGGTGCCCTTGATGCTCTCGTCGTAGGGCAGCATCCATGTGTCAAAGAACGCGGAGCTACTCCCGAAATGTGGGTTTGGGGCTATCAAAACCTCCTCAAATACCCCGTCCCTCTCCCGCAGAAAGCCCGCGAACTCGTTGGGATAGAAGTCGCGGGCGAGCTCCAGCAGGTACTCCAGGAGCTCGCGTCTGATCCTTACCGCTTCCATTTCGCTCACCGAAAAATGTTAAAAATTCAAAGGACCGCTATGGCTTCTATCTCCACGTCAACGCCTTTTGGAAGGTTTGAAACTTCAACGACTGCCCTGGCGGGCTTGGATTCGGAGAAGTAGTGGTTGTAGACCTCGTTGAATCTGGCGTAGTTGCCCATGTCCCTGATGTACACCGTCACCTTCACCACGTTCTCGGCCCTTCCACCAGCGGCCTCGACGACCGCCAGGAGGTTTTTGAGCGCCTGTTCCGCCTGCTTCTCGATGTCGCCGGTAACGAGTTCCCCGGTTTCGGGGTTTATTGGTATCTGCCCCGAGACGAAGAGGAACCTTCCTTCCGCGATTATTCCCTGGCTGTACGGCCCTATCGGCTTCGGGGCCCTTTCGGTGAGAACCGTCTCCTTCCTCATGCTTTCACCTCCAGAGGGAATGGAAATCAGCGAAGCGAAGACTCCTCATCGGTTCCCCTCGGGTGTCCTCGGCCTCATCACGGCGGTTCATTTCTTCTCCAGGTACTTCTCAAGGCTCTTGGCCGGGACGTCCAGGGAGAGGCCTATCTTCTCAAGGGCCTTCCTCAGGGCGTAAACTTTTGCATGCTCCTGGAACGGGCCGGGGGCATAGTTCTCGGCAGGGAAGTGCTTGTACTTCTCCACAACGGCCGGGATTTCGGCCTTCTTAACCTTCTTGAACTCGCCGAACCAGGCGTCTATGCCTTTGAGGTCGATGCCCGCATAGACCGGGAGCTTGAGCGTGATGCTCTCGTTTATGCTCGCCAAAAGCCGCGCGACGTCTGCCATCGGCGTTTTGTCATCGATTATGAGCCTTCTAACGGCCCTCCACTTGCCGTGCTCCGCGCTGAGATGGAATGCCGTGAAGTTCACGTGGTCCTCGTTGTACGGAAAGACTATCCTGACCTCTCTCAGGGGCTCTTCCGGATACTCCACGGGGACCTTCTTCGAGAGCACTTCCCTCACGAGGATGGCCTTGGCCACGTCAACGAGGTGCTTCCTGAGCTTTTTGTCCTCCTCGAAGACTAGGGCACCGAGCTTCCTTGCCGTTCCGGGCGACTTGAGGGCGACAATGGCATCGCTCAAATCCTTCTTTCCGATTTCCTCCGCGAGGCTCATTATCCCCGCGACGTTCATGACCTCCGTCAGGTACTCGGGTATCTTGGCGTTGACCGTGTTGGAGATGCTGGCCAAGAAGTGGGCCACCTTCTCGTCTTCCATGTCGATCAGCCTGTCGGCCACCTTCCAGCTCCCATGATGCGCCGTGAACACAATCTGATCCTCAACCTTCATCGCTTCCACCAAGGGTTATGGATGGCAAGGCCTATTTTAGCTTTTTCTTGACCTTCTCAAAAAAGTTATAAATCGCCCCGAGCATTCCAATTTGAGAGAGTGGAAGAGGGAAGCAAAATGGGGGAAGACGAGAAGGTCAATAGGGAAGCCCTGGCCCCCAGGGAATATGGAGAGAGGCTTGAGCTAGGCATGGAGTTCAGCACGACCGAGGAGGTCAAGGTTCCCGAGAAGCTCATTGACCAGGTCATAGGACAGGAGCACGCGGTTGAAGTCATCAGAACCGCGGCGAACCAAAAAAGGCACGTTCTTCTCATAGGTGAGCCGGGTACCGGCAAGTCAATGCTCGGTCAGGCGATGGCGGAGCTGTTGCCCACGGAGAACCTGGAGGACATACTCGTCTTTCCAAACCCTGAAGACGAGAACATGCCCAAGATAAAGACCGTCCCCGCCTGCCAGGGGCGGCGGATAGTCGAGAAGTACCGCGAGAAGGCCAAGGGGCAGGAGAGTATAAAATCCTACATCCTTCTGTTCGTCATGTTCACGGTCATGCTCGCCCTGTTTATAGACTTCAGCGCGACCACGCTCCTCATGGGCCTCTTCGTTGTAATACTCACGATAATGGCGCTCTCGAACATGCGCCTCAAGGGCTCAGTCCTCGTTCCCAAGCTACTCGTTGACAACTGCGGAAGGAACAAGGCACCGTTCATAGACGCGACCGGTGCCCACGCCGGAGCGCTCCTCGGTGACGTGCGCCACGACCCGTTCCAGAGCGGCGGTCTGGGAACGCCCGCCCACGAGCGCGTTGAGCCGGGAATGATACACCGCGCCCACAGGGGCGTCCTGTTCATAGATGAGGTGGCGACGCTGAGCCTCAAGATGCAGCAGAACCTCCTCACGGCGATGCAGGAGAAGAAGTTCCCGATAACCGGCCAGAGCGAGATGTCGAGCGGTGCCATGGTCAGGACCGAGCCGGTCCCGTGTGACTTCGTCCTCGTCGCGGCCGGAAACCTCGACACCGTTGACAAGATGCATCCGGCTCTGCGCTCCCGTATCAGGGGCTACGGTTACGAGGTCTACATGCGCACCACGATGCCGGACACCATAGAGAACAGGCGCAAGCTCATCCAGTTCGTTGCCCAAGAGGTCATACGCGACGGCAAGATACCCCACTTCACGCGCGACGCCGTTGAGGAGATAGTCAGGGAGGCACAGAAGCGCGCCGGCAGGAAGGGGCACCTGACCCTACGCCTGCGCGACCTCGGCGGTATCGTGAGGGCCGCTGGGGACATAGCGGTCAAGAAGGGCAAGAAGTACGTTGACCGTGAGGACGTTCTTGAGGCCGTCAGGATGGCGAAGCCGCTCGAGAAGCAGCTCGCGGACTGGTACATCGAGCGCAAGAAGGAGTATCAGGTCATCAAGACCGAAGGGAGCGAGATTGGAAGGGTCAATGGCCTTGCAGTGATAGGCGAGCAGAGCGGTATAGTGCTCCCGATTGAGGCCGTCGTTGCCCCGGCAGCGAGCAAGGAGGAGGGCAAGATTATAGTCACCGGAAAGCTCGGCGAGATAGCCAAGGAAGCCGTGCAGAACGTCTCGGCGATAATCAAGCGCTATAAGGGTGAGGACATAAGCAGATACGACATCCACGTCCAGTTCCTCCAGACCTACGAGGGCGTGGAGGGCGATTCGGCGAGCATAAGCGTTGCCACCGCCGTCATTTCCGCCCTCGAGGAGATACCCATACGGCAGGACGTGGCGATGACCGGTTCGCTCAGCGTTCGCGGTGAGGTGCTCCCGATAGGCGGTGCGACGCCGAAGATAGAGGCCGCCATAGAGGCGGGCATAACGACGGTGATAATCCCCAAGAGCAACGAGAAGGATGTGTTCCTCAGCAAGGACAAGGCGGAAAAGGTGCAGATATTCCCGGTTGAGACCATAGACGAGGTGCTCGAGATAGCCCTCGAGGAGAGCGAGAAGAAGAGGGAGCTTCTCAGGCGCATAAGGGAGGCTCTCCCGCTTTCTCTCTGAGCTTTTTTAACTTTTCCCGGGAACATCTGCTTCATAGTCTTCTACACCTTTGTCCAGAAATGCTTAAAAAACGGACAGTCGAGGTAAGGCTGGAGGTGAAGCGAGTGCTCAATGTTGAGAACCTCATTGTCACTGTTGGGGATAGGGAGATTCTCCGGGGCGTGGACCTCTCGGTGGGCACTGGCGAGTTTCACGTCATAATGGGGCCGAACGGTTCCGGGAAGTCCACCCTGGCCCTGACCATCGCGGGCCACCCGAGGTATGAAATCAAAAAGGGAAGAATAACATTCAACGGCGAGGACATAACCGAGCTCCCGCCGGACGAGCGCGTCAAGCGCGGCATAATGCTGGCGTTCCAGCACCCAGAAGAGGTCGAGGGAGTCAGGATAATGGAGTTCCTTCAGCAGGTTCTGGCGGAGGTCAAGGGCATGGACATGGTGGAGGCCTACGACCGCATAGTTGAGACGGCCAAGGAGCTCTGGTTCAAAGAGGAGGATCTGATGAGGTACGTCAACGTCGGCTTCTCCGGGGGCGAGAGAAAGAGGTTTGAAATCCTCCAGGCTCTCCTGCTTGAGCCTAAGCTCCTCATCCTGGACGAGCCGGACAGCGGCGTTGACGTTGACTCTCTCAGCGTCATCAGCAGGAAGATAGAGGAACTCCATGAGAAGGGAACGGCCGTTCTCCTGATAACCCACTACGGCAGGATACTCGGGCACCTCGATCCCAGCAGGTTCAGGGTTCACGTCATGCGCGAGGGAAGGATAGTGCTTGAGAGGGGCGGCGAGTTCGTTAAGGAAATTGAGGAGAAGGGCTTCCAGAAGATATTCGAGGAGTGTGGCTGCAATGAGTGAGATAACCGTTCAGGAGGCCAAGGAGATAATAGCGGCGGAGATAGAGAACCTCGCCAGGAGGAACAAAGAGCCAGAGTGGATGACGAGGATAAGGTACAAAGCTCTGGAGGCCTTCGAGAGGGCCCCTCACAGGGATCCTATAATCAGCGAGGACGAACTCCTGAGGTTCATAGCCAAGCCCGAGATAGCCGGCGTTCCCGAGAACATCGAGAGCCTCGACGACCTGCCCCCGGAGATGAAGGCCCTTCTCGACAGACTCGGCATTAGTGAGGTCGAGCAGAAGTACATAGCCGGCCTGGCGGTTCAGACCGATACCGGGGTAATCTACAACGAGTTCCTCAAGGAGTGGGAAAAGAAGGGGCTCATCGTTCTGCCGATGGAAGAGGCAGTCAAGAGATACCCCGATGTCGTTAAACAACACTTCCTCCAGATGTTCCGGACTGACGAGAGCAAGCTTACAGCTTATCACACGGCGGTGTGGAACGGCGGAATCTTCCTCTACGTCAAGGAAGGGCTAAAGGTCCCGTTCCCGCTTCATCTGTTCTTCCTCATCCAGGAGAGCGCACTGGCTCAGGCGCCGCACATAATCATAATAGCCGAGCCGAACAGCGAGTTCCACCTCATAGAGGGATGCACCGCCCCGGTGCTCGTCAAGCATTCCCTGCACCTCGACATGACCGAGGCGTACATCCGCGACGGGGCCAAGGCCCAGCTGACGGTTCTCCAGAACTGGCCGGAGTACGTTCACACGAGGCCGATGACCCGGGCGAGAATCGGTAAGGGGGCCCGCTTCATCAACACCACCGTTGGCCTCGGAACCGGAAGGAGCAACATAACCAACCCCAAGTACTGGGTGGACAAGAACGGCTACGTTGAGCTGAACGGCATAATCCTCGGTCAGAAGGACTGGTACGTTGACCTTGGCGGCGAGATGTACCTCCAGGGCAGGGGTGCCGCTGGAATAAACGCCAGCAAGTCGGTCATAATGGACGACAGCACTGTGATAACCAGGGGCATCATACGGGCGGAGGCGCCGAGGGCCAAGGGACACATAAGCTGCGACGCACTGTTGATGAGCGATAGGGCCACGATGGAGACCTACCCCGGACTCGTCAGCAAGGTTGACGACGCCGAGCTCAGCCACGAGGCTGCGATAGGCAAGATACGCGAGGAGGAGCTGTTCTACCTGATGTCACGCGGTCTGAGCGAGGAGAAGGCGACCCAGCTAATCGTCAAGGGCTTCCTCGAGCCGATGCTCAAGGACATACCGATGGAGTTCCTCGTGGAGATAAGGAAGATAATCGAGCTCGCCGTGAGTGGGGGCATGTGATTGAAAAATCTTTCTTTTGTTATATCGTGCCCCTAATTTTTCCCGATTTTTCGTCGGAGACTCCTAACGAAGTGTTATAACCACTCCGTCCTCTCATTTTAAGGTGATAGCATGGATCCGATGGCAAAGGCCTTCGAAGAGGCTAAAAAGAATCCCAAAATGAGGAAGAGACTTAAGGTAAAGGCCGCTTTCTCAATGCTACTGTTCGTGATGTTCCTGGGCGTGATATTCATAACGGTTGGAACGGTGATCGCCAGCAAAAACGGCAGTTTTCTGGGGATGACTCAGCTCGACTTCCTCAAGCTCCGCGCCCGCTACGGCATCATCATGATGTTCCTCATAATCCTTCACCTGCTCATGAACAGGGGCATAATGAGAAAGGAGCTTGAGATGCTCCTCGGCTGATTTTTTATTCAATTCTTCAATTCATTTTTTGCATAGTTCCTCAACCAGCTCGACGACCCTCGGCAGGGCCCTTTCAACGTCATCGGTGAGCTCCATCCCGAGGTCTATCTCCTTGGCCACGACGCCGATGAAGTGTATATCCGCCTTGGCGAGGCGTTCGTCCATCGCCATCAGGAGTTTGAGCCCGTCTATCGCCCCCATGAAGTGGGCGCTCCTTATCTCGGCCTTCAGCTTCTCAAAGACCTCCTCGCCGCTCAGGTGAATTATCTCGCCCGGCCGGAACTTCTCACTCAGGATGGCGTCTATGATTATCAACCGCTCCTCGTCTTTGTAGTGGGCGGAGAGCATGAATATGTCCGTGCCAACGTCGAGGACGTTGTACCCCTTCTCCGCGAGTATTCTGCCGGCCTTCAGTCCGATTCCATCGTCCTTCATCAGTTCGTTGCCGAGTGCGAGAATCAATGTCCTCATTTGTGGACCTCCTGGAAAGAATAGGGCGGAAGAATAAAAAGTTGTCTAAAGCCTCGCCACGTGCACCGAACAGGAGATGCACGGGTCGTAGGCGCGAACGACCATCTCGGTGAGGTACTTGAGCCTCTCCGGGTCGTCGTTGTAGTGCTTCTCCGCCATCATCCTGACGTGGACTTCCATCATGGCGAAGTTGTATGCCGTCGGAGTGATTATGTCCGCGTAGGCAACCCTTCCGTCCTTGACCTCGAGGGCGTAGGTGACGATTCCGCGCGGGGCCTCGGTGGTGCTGACGCCGAAGCCGTCCTTCACCTCAACCCTGTCCCTCGGCGCTATCGGCCACTTGGCGAGGGCCTCGTCTATGAGGTCTATGCCGCGCTCGATGAAGTAGACCAGCTCAAGCGCCTGGGCGAGGTTGTTCGCGAAGGGGTTGGTCGGCCTGAGCAGGTCCTTGTGGCTCTCGTAGAGCTCTCTGGCCCTTCCGTAGAGTGTCTCCGCGTTGTTGACCAGCCTTGGAAGCGCACCGACCATGAAGGGCTTCTCGCCGTTGTAGAAGCTGTGCTTGGCGAAGCTGTGCTCGACGACCTTCTCGACGATGTGCTTCTTGTAGTCCTCGACCGGGAACTCGAAGCCGTCGCTCACCTTGATGTAGTCGCCGTAGATGCCGTAGACATCTCCCCTCGGCTTTACCGCCACGTGGATTATCGGCCCCTCGACCTCCTCGTACTGCTCGAGCTTGGAGAACAGCTCGAAGGTGTACTCCGCCTTCGGAAGTGCTTCGCTGAGGCGCTTCTTCATGGTCTCGAGGGTGGCCTTGTCGGGCAGCTTGCCGAAGCCTCCGAGGACGACGTTCTCCTGGTGTATTGCCCTCGCTCCGAGTTCGTCCATCATCCAGCTTCCGAGGTTCTTTAGGTCGAGGGCTATGCCTATCTCCTTCTTGTACTCGTTCACCATCTTGAGCGGGTTGGAGTAGCCGAGGTAGTCCGGCAAAACTAGGAGGTACAGGTGGAGTGCGTGGCTCTCTATCATGTCGCCGATGTAGAGGACCTCCCTGAGGGCCTGGATTTCCTCGCGCGGGGTGAAGCCTATCGCCTTCTCAGCAGCTTCAACCGCGGTGAGCTTGTGGGCGGCCGAACAGAATGAGCATATCCTCGGGTAGACTGCCAGGGCCTCGTCGAGCTTCTTGCCTACCGTTATGGCCTCGAAGAACCTCGGGCCCTCTATGATGTTGAGCCTGACCTCCTTGACGCCATCGTCGCCGACGACTATCTCAACGCCGCCCTTGCCCTCAACGCGCGCTATGTGATCAACGGTGATGGGAAGGTAGAGGTTCTTCATTCTTCCACCCCCTGGAATATCTTCTCAACCATCTCTTCGAGCTTCGGGTTGTGGGCGTTGAACATCTTCATGCGCTGGAGTATCTCCTCCTTGCTGATTCCCTTCTCCTTGAACGTCCTGGCGAGTGAGTCGAACCACGCCACATCGTAGCCTATCGCTCCCCTGCAGCCGATGCACGCCACTCCGAATCCTGGGCACCTCGCGTCGCAGCCGGCCCTCGTTATCGGTCCAAGGCACGGCTCACCCTTCTCTATGAGTATGCACGGGTGTCCCTTCAGCCTGCACTCGACGCAGACAGGGTAGTCTATGTCCTCCGGCCACGAGCCGACGAGGAAGGTACCGAGGGCGTAGAGGAAGTCCTTCTTCTCCGGCGGGCAGCCGTAGATGCGGTAGTCAACCTTGATGTAGTTCTCTACCGGCTCGGCCATCTTCGGCTCGAACTTGACCTTCCCATCGCCGTAGACGGTCTTCCAGAGCTCCTCGAGGCTCTTGTCCTTCTCCCAGCTCTGCACGCCGCCGTGGACTGCACAGGAGCCAACGGCAACCACTATCTTCGCGTTCTCGCGTATCTTCTTGACGAGCTCGACCTCCTCCTCGGTGGAGACGCTTCCCTCGATGAAGGCTATGTCCACCGGCTCGTCCTCGTAGCTGTCGCGCTCAAGCATGAACCAGCAGACGATTTCCGCGTGCGGGAGCAGCTGGAGTATCTCGTCCATCATGGCCAGCTGGAGCTGACAGCCGTAGCATGAGGTGAGAGCGTAAAATCCGATTCTGACCTTCCCTTCCATCTCCACCACCTCAGTCCAGTAAGCCAGGCGTTGATACTATGTCAAAGTACGTGAAGACCGGGCCGTCCTTACAGATGTACTTCCAGCTCGTGCTCGTTCCGACGTTGCAGTGGCCGCACTTTCCTATCCCGCACTTCATCTTCCTCTCCAGCGTGACGAATATGTTCTCCGGGCGGTAGCCATAGTTGATGAGGGACTCGAAGACGGCCTTGTACATCCTCGGCGGGCCGCAGATGGCAACTGCAGTGTTCTTCGGGTTGGTGTTGGCCTCGATGATGAAGTTCTGGGGCCTCCCGTGGAGTCCCGGCCACTCGGGGTCGCGCGTAACGCTCTGGATTATCTTGACGTTCTCGGCCTCGGCGAGGTCCTTCATGGCCTCGAGCTCCTTGTAGAACAGGAGGTCCTTTCCGTAGCGGGCCGTGTTGATGAAGGTTATGTTGCCGTACTTCCAGCGGTTGTCCATGGCGTAGAGGAAGACGCTCCTGAGCGGGGCGGTTCCGAGACCGGCAGCTATGAGGAGCAGGTCCATGCCCTCCCACTCGTCAACGGGGAATCCGTTTCCGTAGGGGCCGCGAACGAGGACGGTGTCACCTGGCTGGAGCTTGTGTATGACCGTGGTGACCCTTCCGGCCTTCCTGATGCAGAGCTCGAAGAATCCCTTCCTCATCGCGGAGGAGCATATGCTTATTGGAACCTCTCCAACTCCCGGAATCGTCAGCTGAACGAACTGGCCGGGCTTGAAGGTCCACTTCTCGGCCAGCTCCGGATCCTCGAACCTGAAGAGGAACAGCTTCTCCTTCTCGGTGAGCTGATAGACCTTGAGAACCTTGACCTTGTGGAGCGCGTAGGGGTTCTCGTCCGGCATCATAATCTCCTTGGGAACTACCTCGCTCATATGTCCTCACCCCTTATCTCCGAAGCGTAGGCGAATCCCCTCTTCGGGATCTCCTCACTTATCTCCCCTGGGCACGTCTTCTCCTCAAGTCCCATGATCGTGCGCAGGTTCTTCACGAAGCTTATGCCCGCCGGGCAGAAGTAGGTGCACCTTCCGCAGCCGACACAGAAGCTTATGCCGAGCTTCTCGTTGTAGGAGTTCTTACAGAGGTACCTGTTGCGGAAGCGGTCCTTCTTGGTCGGTCTGAAGTTGTGGTTCCCTGCAACGAGGCCGTGGCTCCTGAGCTGGCAGGAGTCCCAGCGCCTCTCGCGATAGCCGGTTTCGCCATCGAGGCTGACTATGTCCTGCACCTCGTAGCAACGGCACGTCGGGCAGGTGGTGTTGCAGTTGCCGCAGGCGAGGCAGATGTCGGCCTGCTCGTCCCACATCGGGTGCTCCATCTCGAGCTCGAGGAGGTAGCGGAGGTTGCTCCAGTCCTCGTGGTACTTGAACGACCTGGAGCGCCTGTTCTCAAACTCTCTGAAGTTGCAGATGTCCTCAGTGGTGACCTCCTCGAAGAGCTTGATGTTCTTGTCGACTATGCGGTGGCCGATAGGCGTTCCGACGCGGACGAGCCAGCCGTCGGGCAACTCGTGCAGGAACAGGTCAAAGCCGTCGTCGGCAAAATCCGTCTCGCGCAGGTTGCAGAAGCAGTACTCGTCGGGCATGCAGCTGATGCCTATGATTATGCCCTTCTCCCTGCGGACCCTGTAGTACTTGTCGGGGAGCTCGTCGAGGTAAACTGTGTCGAGCACCTTGAGGCCGAAGATGTCACAGGCGTGAAGGCCGAAGAGTATGAACGGCTCGACGTCCTCTATGACCTCCCTGTACTCGGCCTTCGCCAGGTTGAACTCAAAGAGCTTCTCCCTGGGCAGGAAGAAGAACTTCTTCGGCGGCATTATGGTCCTGTTGTAGTTGAACTCGACCTTCCTGACGTCGTCTATTTCCCTGAAGTCGTAGAACTTCTCGGATATCTTAACCGGGGCGTAGAGTTTGCCCCACTCCTTCAACCTTTCAAGGAACGCGTAGGTGTTCTCCTTCGGGAGCTTAACGTATCTCAACCCAACCACCTCCAATGAACATAACTATGCATGTGCTCATCTTTGTCCCCTCAATTGAGGCTTCTCCGGAGGTTAAAAAAGCGTTTTTAAACCCGAAAATTCTAAACCAAAGGTTGAGAAGAGTTCGTTGAGCCTAACACGCGGTTCTTCGGAGAAAATTGCACCCCCACACCCGGGGAGCTTTCCCCATTCTGAGACCATTCCGCCGTTAGAACGATGAACCACTAACCATTTAAAACCCGGGGGCGACTTTTGAGGGGTGAAACAATGAGATGGCCCCTACCTCTCATCCTGATTCTCATCACTCTGATGCCCGTGAGCGCCCAGCCCAGCTGGGACTGGACGTACCATGACGAATGCATAGTGTTTTCCATGGCCTTCAACGATAGAGGCGACCTTGCCCTCGGCTTTGGTTACGACGCCATACTCCTTCAGCCCAACGGGAGCAGGGAGTTCAAGGCCCCTGTGAGGGGCTTTGCCTATTCGGTCGCGGTTAGTGAGAACGGAACCGTCATCGTCGGAACCGACGGCAACTGGGTCCAGTTCTTTGACCCTCACGGGAAGCTTTTGAAGGAGTACAAGACCGAAAACGTCGTTTACAGTGTGGACATCTCCCGGGACGGGAGAACTGCGGTAGCGGGAAACGTTGATGGCTTCGTATACTTCTTCAGGGACATGAAGCCGGTGTGGAAGAGGAACATAGGCTCGTACCTCTGGAGCGTCGACCTCGTGGGGAATAGAATACTCGTCGGGGGCGATGGGGGTAGGTCTGTCGCCTTCCGGGATGACGGAACGCCCATTTTCAACCTCACCCTTCCGGGGGATGTGAAGAAAGTCGCTGGAGATGGAGAGATGGTCGTTGCCCTCGTGGTTTCCCCGGACGAAACATGGAGTTCCATTTACGCCTTCAGCTGGAAGGGAGAGAAGCTCTGGGAGAGGAAGTTCGATGGTCTCATCAGGGACATGGAGTTCGATGGAAACGGGATAGCCCTGGGAGGCAACCTTAACGAGGTCGTTCTCCTCGACAGGGACGGCAATCAGGTTTATTCGGTTCCGTTCTACCTCCTCATCACCGATGTGGCGACCGCCGAGGGTTATACCCTCGCCACCGGCGGCGATGAGGCCATCTTCGTGGCCCCGAACGGGACGATCCTCTGGGACTACTCCCCCAACGAGACCGTTGAGAAGGTCGCGATATCCCCTGGAGCGAGGTATCTAGCGCTCTCGCGCAGGTTCCACGGCAAGGACATCTGCGAGGCAAACGTTGACTTCATGAGCCTCGGGGAGAGTCTTTCCACCCAACCCCCTGAAACGCCGCTCAGGAGGGAACTCGGAAGTCCCCTCGTGGCGGTCGGACTGGGTGCGCTCGTCCTTCTGGTAATCGCACTCCTTTGGAGGGAGATGAGAGAGTGAGGCCGGTTATAGAGGCGAGGGAACTCACGAAGATGTACGGCGACTTCACTGCCGTCGATGGGATAAGCTTCGATGTTAAAAAGGGGGAGATATTTGGCTTCCTGGGCCCCAACGGGGCGGGAAAAACGACCACCGTGAGGATGCTCTCAACGCTGACATCCATAACGGCGGGCGAAGCCTACGTGAACGGGTACGACGTTAGAACCCAGCGGCTGGACGTTAAGCGCAGCATCGGCGTGGTTCCAGACGTTTCCAACCTGTACGATGAGCTGACGGTTGAGGAGAACCTCCGCTTCCTGGCGAGGCTCTACGACGCCCCGCTGGAAAACGTCTCCCGCCTGATAAAGGACTTCAACCTTCCCCCGAAGAGAAAGTTCGGAAAGCTCAGCTCCGGTTATAGGCGGAGGGCAACCATCGCGGCGGCACTCATCCACGAACCGCCGGTGCTCTTCATGGACGAACCAACAGTGGCCCTGGATGTTCAGTCCGCCAAGCTCGTCAGGGAGATGATACTGGCGCTCAACAAGATGGGGAAGACCATATTCCTGACGACCCACAACATGGCGGAGGCCGAGGTTCTCCCACACAGGATAGCGATAATCAACCGGGGAAAAATAGTCGCCCTGGGAAAGAGGAACGAGCTGAGGAAGCTCGTGGGGGCTGGGGTGAGGGTCAGGCTCAAGGTAGAGCCCATCAGCAACAGGCTTTTAAAGTTCCTGGAGCCCTACAACCCCACGTTTGACGAGGATTCGATCGTGGTAACTGTCGAAGACCCGGACAAATTCCTTGGGGAGTTCTGGGAAGTCAAAGACGAGCTCGGACTCGTTGTGAGGCACGTCTCCACGGAGCTTCCGAGCATAGAGGAGGTCTTTCTCGAGCTCACGGATGAGAACGAGGAGCGGATCCGCCCGGCGACCTGCGGGGGGTGCCCGATATGAAAAGGGTTCTCGTCATAGTGAACAAGGAGCTCAAGGAGTACCTTCTGAAGCCGGGTTCAATCAGCTGGGGACTTATATTTCCCCTGGTATTCACCCTCGCCTTCATCGTCCGCTTCGGGGACGTTGACCACCTCGCCCCCGGCTTGATCAGCATCTCATCCCTCTTCGCGACCACGTCCTTCGTCTCATCGTCGCTGATCTTCGAAAGGCGGCTGAAGACGTTCGAGCGCCTTCTTCTGGCCCCCATCAGATACGGGGAAATAGTCATCGCCAAGGTTCTCGTCGGCTCGCTCTTCGGCCTCATGGTTAGCCTCGTGACCCTACTCCTTGTGAGGTACTTCATGGTGTATCCGGTCTGGAACTGGCCGCTGACGGCCCTCTTCCTCATCCTGGCCAACGTGGCCTTCTCCTCCTTCGGCGTCTACGTATCCCTCGCCGTTGAGAACCCGATAAACGTCATGACATGGCTCAACCTGCTCAGGCTCCCGATGATATTCACCAGCGGGGCGTTGGCGTCACTGACCCTCTTTCCGAAGTGGTTCGTTGCGGTGGGTCTCTTAACGCCCATGACGTACTCGGTTGAGGGGCTCAGGTACTCGATGCTGTACTACTACGACATCGTGGCACCGCTCTACGCCCTTCTGGCGCTCCTTCTGATCGGTCTGGTCTTTATCACCCTCTCCGTGAGGAGGCTAAAGGCCCTCTACTGACGTCTTTTCTCTATCCTGAGGGCCAAGAAGAGGATTATCATGAATATCGTGATGTAGTAGCTCCACTGGAAGGGTATAAGGCCCATTATTCCGAGGGTGTAGATGACCGTGAGGATGATGACAATGACGAGCAGGATTCTGTAGAACGTCTTTCGCTCCATGTTCCCACCAAGAAAAGTTGGAAACGGGCTTTTTAACGATTGCCCGAAAAGTGAAAACAAAGGCTCAGCCTCCAGCCGAAGCGGTGGCGTTGCACGCGAGCGGCTGGGGCTGGTAGTTGAAGACGTCTGGATGCAGGTATTCCGCTATCTCCTCGAGGCCGTGGACTATCCTCGGACCGGGCCTGACCACGAGGTTCTCATCGCTGAGGACGTAAACGTGCCCGTTCTTGACCGCATCAACCTCGGAGAGCGGGCCCGAACAGAGGTCCTCGGGCTTTATCCCCGCGTTCGGTGAGATTATGATGACCTCCGGGTTTCTTGCGATTATCTGCTCCTCGCTCGCCGCTCCCCAGCCGCTTACATCGTCGAAGATGTTCTCTCCGCCGGCGAGGGTTATGAGGTCGTTGACGAAGGTTCCCGCTCCGGCCGTCCAGTAGCCGTTGTAGTAGCTGAGGATGAAGAACGTCCTGACTTTTGGCTTCCCGGCGACCATCGCGGAGACGTAGCTCACCTCCGCCTTCATCTCGGCTGCAACAGACCTCGCCCCCTCCTCACGGTTGGTTACCCTGCCGAGCAACTCGAGGGCGTTGTAAATATCCGTGATGTTCTTGGGGTCGACTATGATAACCGGAGCTATCCTCTCCAGGCTGTCGAGGATGTCAGTGGAAAAGCCGTCCGCGAGTATGAGGTCCGGCTGGAGAGATGCTATGGTTTCCAGGTTGGCGTATTTGCCGTAGCCGCCGACCCTGGTGATGTTCTTCACCGCCGGCGGGAAGTCGTCGTAGTCGGTCACGCCAACGACCTTATCTCCCGCGCCTATGTAGAACAGGCTCTCAGTTATGCTGGGTGCGAGCGAGACTATCCTCTGGGGCTCGCTCTCGAGGGTGACCTTCCTCCCGGCAAAGTCGATGACGGTGATGGGATAACTCACCTGGAAGGCGTCGGGATGAAGGAGCTTTGCCACGGCCTCAAGTCCCATAACAACGCGGGGGCTGGGGTGTATAAGGTCGTTCTCGTTCTCAATCACGTAGACCCTGCCCTCCCTGGCGGCCTTCGTGTTCGCCAGCGGCCCTTTGTAGACGTCCTGAACGGTCATGCCGCAGTGTGGGGTGAGCAGTATTACCTCCGGGTCGCGCTCCAGCACCTGTTCGGGGCTCACCGTCGGCCAGCCCGTGGTGTCGCTGAAGATGTTCTCCCCGCCGGCTAGCTCGATAATGTCGCTGATGAAGGTTCCTCCTCCAGCCGTCATGAGCGGGTTGCTCCAGACGACGTAGAAGACTTCAACCTTGGGCTCCCCTGCGACCATCGAACTTATCGCCTTTATCCCTTCCTGGAACTCGGCAGTGGCCTTCTTGGCGCTCTCCCGTACGTTGAAGACCCCCCCAAGGAGCTCAAGCGCCCTCGGGATGTCGTTCACGCTGTGAGGGTCAACGACTACTACCGGGGCTATCTTTTCAAGGTCGCCGAGGATGGCCATCGAAAAGCTGTCAACGAGTATCAGGTCGGGGTTAAGCGACGCTATGACCTCAAGGTTCGCGTACTTCCCGTAGCCGCCTATCCTCGTAACGTTCGCAACTCCTGGAGGAAAGTCGTCAAAGTCGGTGACCCCGACAACCCGGTCGAAGAGACCGAGGTAGTAGAGGTCCTCAGTTATGCTCGGGGCGATGGTGACGACGCGCTTGGGCTCGGATTCTATCGTGACCGTTCTGTTCACAAAATCCGTGACGGTGATGGGATAGTGGCTCTCCACGGAGGATGTGGTTGTTTCGAATTCAGAGGCGCTGGACGTCGTTGTGGTCAGCGGCGAGTGGCTCTCGCTGGGGCTTCCACTGCCCGTGGTTGTGGTGGCATTTCCGCCGATACAACCCGCGGCCATAACCGCGCCCAGCATGAGAATCATGAGCAAGACGGCGGTCTTCTTCATATGCATCACCTGGATTATTTGTCCATCACTGATTTGGCCGAAGGTATATAAAGTTGTTGGATATTTTTGCCATCAAGGAAAAAGAAGAGACGGCCTCACGGCCTCTTGATGAGCAGGAACACCAGGGCAGCGGTTCCTATGAGCAGGACAATGATGACCCCTATGATCCAGAGGGGCGTTCCCCCGGAGGTCGACGTTGTCGTGGTGGTGACGTCCGCAGTAGCACTCTCCTGCGTGGTGGTTGTTGTGGTGGTTGTGACGCTGGACGTGCTGTGAGTTGTAGTGGTTGTTGTCGTCGTTTTTGAAGAGGTGGTTGTCGTCGTTGTCTCCACCGCGGGCTTCATCCTGGAGGCCTCGAGGGTCGCCCACTGGAGAAGGTTTGTAACGAACTGCTGGCCGTCGAAGAGGTAGCTGCCGTACCTGTTGACCCATATCGGCACCGGGCTGCCGTAGGGACTTTCGGCGCTGACTATGAGAATGCTCTCCGCCCCATTGGGAAGCTTTACGAACTCCGCCGCTAGGAGCGTGAACAGTCCCTGCTCCCATGCCTTGTACGTCCTTGCCTCTGGGGGATAGTCGTCCTCTATCACTCCGTTGCCGCTGGTCGTGACTATCCTATAGACGCCATCCGGAATCTCCCCCGCCACTAGGGGGTGCCATTTGCCATCGCCGTCCACCCACGCCAGGACGCCGGGTTCGTGGAAGAGGACCTTGCCAATCTCCCCCTGGTATCCCCTGTTGAGAACGTTCGCGTCGGGGGTTTCAAGGTCAACCCTCACGAAGCCGGAAACGTAGGCGCTCTTTCCAGCGTTGCTGAACGTATCCTTTGCCGTGGCGTAGTCTATTCTGAGCTTTACCCCGGGTATAGCGGAGAGGAGTTCGTTGGCGTTGCGCTGTACGTAGGCGCTCTCCTTCCTGTCGCAGTCTCCGGAGACCCACAGGACCTTTCCTCCCTCGGAGAACCATCTCACGATGGCGGCTATCTCATCCTGTGAGAGACCCTCCCACAGCTGTCCGATCACCAGGACGTCCACGTTTTTCAGGGCGTCGTAGGTTATGGTGCTCCCCAGATGGACGACCTTTGCCTTCCTCAGCTCCGGGCTGTATCCTATGTAGCCCCACTCGTACCACGATAGGGTCGGTATGATGCCCTCTGCAACGATTCGCCCGGTTGTTGGGTCGACTATCGGTGAGACGAGCGCGACCGTTCCCTCATTGTGTGAAACGTCAACCGCTATGCTTGTGGCACTGACGTACTGGGACAAGAGAACGACGAAAAGAATCAACGTGATTGGCAGCTTCCTCATCGGCCATTCCCCCGCGTCTTATTCGTCCTTTAAAACTACTGGGGTGGTAAACGATAAAAACGTTTCCAAAATTGGATAAGACCGTGGGAAGAATATTACTCCTTCCCCTTTCCAATCCTGAATATGTCCACTCGGGTTATGATGCCTTCAACTTTCCCCTCCCTGTTCTGAACGAGAACGGCCGGGTGTTCCTCCAGCAGATACTTGACGACCTCGAGGTCTTCGTCCTCGTTGACTATGGGGAAGGGCTCCTCCATTACCTCCATGACCTTTCGGTCGTAGATGTCCTCGTACTCAAGGCTTTGCCTGACCAGCGTTCGCTCCGTCACCGAGCCGACGACCTTGTTGCCCGCTATGACTGGAATCTGGGAGATGTTGTGCTCGTTCATTATCTTGATGACGTTTTCGACGAGCTCATAGGGCTTGACCGAGATGACCGGGGAGGACATGACGTCCTTCGCCTTGAGCTGGGCCTTCTTGCATTCCAACAGGGCCTGGAGAATCCGATTGAAGGTCGAGAGCCTGGGGTCAACCTTCCCCGCCTCAAGTTTGGCGATGTAAGCTTGGGTCACGCCTGCCTTTTCCGCGAGCTCCTCCTGGGTTATGTCGAGTTCCTTCCTGATTCGCCTTATCTCCCTCGGGTCTATCGGGCGGGGGATTATCACCATACATAACCACCAGTTATTTACTTCAGTCCCGGAAGTTATAAGTCTTCCTCAGAAGGGCGTCGAAGTGTGGGCCGGGTACAGAGGCCCGCGTTCATTCGCTCGCGCGGGTGGATGCTCCCGGCCCTGTGGGCTCGGCGTGAGCACGCTCCGCTCACGGAACCCGATACCTCGCGGAGGCGGGTAAACCGAGCCCATGAGGAGACGCATTGTCCCCTCACTGTCGGCGATTAAATATATGAGTGAGAACTTAAAAACCTGCGCCTCATGCCGTCGAGATGAGTATCACTCCGAGAACCGCGAGGATAAGGCCCTCAAGTATCTTCTTGTTCGGCGGCTCCTTCAGGAGGACTATAGCGAGGGCGGAGGCTATTATCGGGTTCACCGCAGATACCGGGGCGGCTATCTGGGAGCCAACCTGGTTTATCGAGTAGACGAAGAGGTACTGGCCGAGCATTAGGCCCGTGAGTGCCGCGCCGATGAGGAGAAGGGCCTCCCTGAGGGTTATCCTCCTAACCTCCGCCCCGTACTTGGGCAGGAAGAGGGAGACTCCAACCGCCGCGAACATCATCCTTATTCCAGCCAGCGGGAGGACGTCTATGCTGGTAGTCAGCCAGTCCATCGTCAGGATCGCAAAGCTCCATGAGAGCGGGGCGAGGAGCGCGAATACGAAACCCTTGGGGTCAATCCTCTCTTCCTCCTCCGCCCGCCGGACAACCACTATGGCCGTGACGACGAGAACGGCCCCGATTATCACCTGGGGGCTTATCCTCCTGCCTAGAAAAAGGAACGCCCACAGTATCGCCCAGAGAGGGTACGTGGAGGTTATCGGAACCGTTCTGGAAACGCCCATCATCTTCAGGGCGTTCAGGTAGAAGTAATCGCCAATAACGAAGCCGAAGAGACCCGAAACGAAGGCGACCGCCAGGAGGGTCGGGGTGAGATGGGCTATCTGGGAGAAAGTACCGTTTATCCAGAACACAACGGCGAACATCACCGCGACGGCGTAGAGCCGGAATATGTTGGCTGCAACGGGGCTTTTGTTCCTCATGCCGACTTTTATCAGTATGGTGGAGGCCGCCCATGAAACCGCAGAGCCCAATGCAGCCAGAACACCGAGGATTACGCCGTCCATGTGAGAACCGGTGACGTTTAGCTTAAAAACTTAGCGTTTCGATGGAGAACGAAGAATTCATATGACCATTGCCAGGGACAGGGTGTAGAACCACTCCCCGTCAACCCAGACGTCGAGAACCTTGCCGGGCCTGTAGTTCCTCCGGGCGAAATACAGGATGTAGGCGTAGCCGTTCAGAATCGCGAAGGCCAGCACGGACATGTACTTTCCAAAGTATCCAAGGCTGTGGGCCGCTATGATCCAGGGTATGAACGTCGAGTTCAGCAGGAGCAGCAGCGCCCTGCTCTTTTCCAGCCCCAGCTTCACGGGGATCGTCTGTATGCCGTTTATCCTGTCCCCCTCGATGTCCCTGACGTCGAAGAGTATAGTGTTTATCATGCTCTTCATGAAGAAGAAGTAGTAGATGAGGGCGACCTTTTGGAGTGCAACCCCGCTGGCAACCAGGTACGGGAGGAACGCCGTTCCGTTCGCCCAGGTGACGGCTATTATCAGGTTCTTGACCCCCGTGATGTCCTTGAGCCTCGGATAACCTGGGATCAGCCTGATGCTGTAAAGGGCGCCCGCAACTATGGGGAACAGAACGACCAGAACAGCCAGCGGGCTCGTGAGGGCGCTCAATAAAACGGCCAGAACGAGGGACAGCACCACCGCGTACTTGAGAGCTTTGGCAACCCTCTTCACGTAACCGACCCTCTCAGGATTGTTGACCTCGTCCTCCTTGATGTCGGTCAGCTTGTTGATGCCGTAGACGCTGAAGACGAGGAGGAACGTGGCCGCTAGAAGGTTCCATTGGGGAGCCACACCGTAGAGCAGAAAGGAGAGACACAGTTTAAACACGCCGCTTGCGGCCAGAAACACCGACGTGGAGATGAGGAAATTGAACAGACTCAAAATTAACCCAAAGCCTGAGCCGACGGTGTTCCCAACGCCGCCCCCTTGCGAGTACCTGGTGTAATCAAATGACAGTCTCATACCCTTCATTAATCTGTGATTAAACCGGTCAGATAACCCTCTCGGCCCTCCTCTTGTAGTGCTCGAAGAGTTCTATTCCCCACTTCTTGGCCCGCTCGCTGGTGCTGATCAGGTCGTTCATCATATCGTAGGTTCCGTTGGGAAGGAACAGGCCCAGGGACAGGAAGTTGTTGGTCACCGTGAAAGCGACCTTCGGGTTCTCGTCTATAACGTACAGCCTGACGTTCGGAAGGTTTCGGACCTTCTCAACGGCCTCTGGGGCCGATAGCTCAACCAGCTTCTCGTACACGGTTCTGGTCGTTATTATCTCGATGTCCACCTCCTCTCCAAACGCCAGCTCCAGAAACTCCTCGGGATAATCGGCGAACAGTATCGGGGAGACCCCCTTAATCCATTTGGACGTCCTTATGAGCTCCATGTAGATTTCGTGGGGCAGCTTCAGATACTCCGGCGTCGTGGTATGGAGCTCCGAATCCCTTAGGTCACCTATCCTCAGCAGAAGCTCCTCGGGGATGCCGCTCAAATCGTGGGATAGCCAGAACTCCTCAAACTTCCTGATGCTCTCCAGCGCCCCCATTATGTTCTTCATCTGAAGGGACACGAGGTAGCCTAGGTTGGTGAGCTGGTACTGCTTGGTCTCGGGCTCTTGAATTATGAGCATCTCATCCATAAGATCGCTGAGTGCATGTGAGATTGTGGATTTGGTCGAGCCCACCTGGCCGTGAATCTCCCCGAGAGTTTTTGGCCCTTCCGAGAGAGCGAGCAACACTTTATGGCGCACGCTGGAGGTTATAACCATTTTGAGCACGTTTTCAGGATTCATGGCTTCTCCTCCCGTTCTTTTTTGGTTATCCTCCTAATAAACTTTTCTCGAACCCGGAATTTTTGTTCAACCAGAACAATTTTGTTGTTGGAGAGCAAAAACGTTATATACCCAAACGTACAAATGAGGTGGCGTGAAACACATGAAGGTGGTAACGTCTGGAATAGACTACATTGATGCCGCCGTTGGCGGTGGAATCGTGAAGAATTCCAGCTTGCTGGTCATTTATGACTCTTTCTCTCTAGGCTGGGCGTTGCCCTTTGAGATACTGAAGCACCAGATATCCAACGGAGCCCTGGGAATCATCATAAACTACAACCTTCCCCTTCCGAGGCTGATCCTGCGCGCCAACTCCGCGGGCCTTGACATAGAGGAGGAAGGTGAGAAGGGAAACCTCGTCATAATTGACGTTTTCGGCTCGAGATACGGATTCCATCACCAAGAGGAATACGTTTACAGGATAGAGGGCTTCAACCCCGAGACCTACATTCCGAAGCTTGAGCAGATATACAGGGAGATATTCAGAAAAACCGACAAGACGGAGGTCGTTGATTTCGTGTTCTCGCTCGATGGAATGGCCTTCGAAATCGATGAGGACAGAAGCATAAAGCTCATCAAGCGTCTCCTCTCCAACCGCATCATAAACGGCAGGCACCTCTTTTCACTGTACCTCCTCGGAGCCGATAGGGTTTCCAGAGGGTTCCTCTCATGGAACATTGAGTTCAACGATTACGTGCTTGAATTCTCAAGCAAGAAAGGTGACTATGGAATCTCCGAGCAGATGTACGTCCTCAAGTCTCCTCTGGCTAAGTTTGAACCCAAGGCTTACAGGTACGATATCAAACACCAGAACATCATGCCGCTCGCTGCTCCACGGGGCTGAGGGGGCAGGATTATAAATCCTCGGACACGAACCAAGTATGTGATGACCTCGGCAGAACTGACGTCAGGATGATGACGATCTTGAGTGCTGATTGAATAAAAAGAAATCAGCGGATGATAATGTTGAGCCTCCTCAGCTCTATCCTTATGCTGTACTCCTTTGAAACTTCCTTCAGGATGCGCCTTATGGCGTCCTCGATGTCCTTCTTGATCTTGCTATCCGAGACTCCCGAGAACGAGCCGAAGAGTCCCCCCGTTTCCTCCCTCAGGAAGCTGGCCTCTATATCGAGCTGAATCGTCGAATCCTTGATCTCGTGGTTCAGCTTGAGCCACTTGAACGTGACCCTTGGAATCATCTTCATCTCGGCGTGTATCCTGGTCTTCAGCGTCTCGATGGCCGGCTCGATGCGCCCCTTCAGCATGGCTTCCTCGGCTTCCTTCTTCTTTTCCTCGGTGAACGGGGCGAGTTCATCTATTCCCGCCTGCTTCAGGAGCTGCTCGACCTCCTTCTCGAGGAGTTCCTTCTTTGCCAGAACCTCGGCGGCTTTGCTCGACGTCGTCACTGCAGTTTCTTTGGTGGTCTTGGAGGTGACCGCAGGCGCGAGGATCTCAACGTCGATGTTGTGCACGGTTATGTAGCGCTTGAGGGACCTTCCGAGCTCCCTGGCATGCCTGGTGAGGACGTCCCGGGCTATTCTCTCGACGGCCTCCTTGGTCATCCCGGCCTCCGCGACCATCGAGAGGTTTATCTCGAACTCCCTCCTTCCCTTCACGTCGAAGTAGGCCTTCTTGACCCGAATTCCCGCGCTCTCTATCTCCGTGACGACCGTTCTGGCGTACGCGCTGAAGTAGGGCCATACATCCTCCAGAACCGCGAGGCTTATCCTGCCGTCCTTCGTCACGTTGCCCGTCTTCTTTTTGTCCCTATCCACTATCTCCTGGGGCTTCACTTCCTGGCCGTCTATGACGACGCTGACGTCCTTGACTATCGGTTTAACCTCCGCCTCCCTCAGGAGAACCGGCGCGTACTTGCTAACCGCGTGGAGCATTCTCTTCTCCGCTATCTCTATGTCCCTGGCGCTGCCATCGGAGTTTCCGTAGATGTGAACGTTGAGGTAGACCACTCCCTCACCGACGTTTGCATCGAACTCAATCTTGTTGATCCTCAGTCCCTTGATCCTCTTGGCCTCCTTGAGCAGGTCTTCGGCGTAGACCTGGAAGGCCTTCTCGGGAACGCTTCCCCCACTAAGGTTGACAACAACCTCGGGCTTTCCGGCGGGGGCTGGCTTCTTCTCCTCCACGGGCGCCGGAGCGGGTTTTGGTTCTGGCACTGCCTCGGGTTTCTCTTCGGCGGTCTCCTCGACCTTCGCTTCAGCCTTTATCTTCTCGACCACCGGGAGCGTCGCTGGAACCTCACTTTTGGCCACCGCTGCGGTTGTCGTTGCCTTCATCTCCTCCTTGGCCGGCGGCCCTTCCTCCGCCTTTCCGAGGAGTTCCTCTAGCGGTATCTTTGGGGTCTGGACGTAAACATCAACGTTATCCGCTATTGAAAGCTTGATCTCCAGCTCGTCAAGGTCATAAACGTCAATGACCATGGGTTTACCAATGAGTGACTTCAACACGCTGATTGCCTCTTCCCCGCTGAGGTCCTGTTTCTTGTCCACGAGGAGGCACTCCGCGGCTAGAATCTTGGACCTGTCGAGGAGTATGGTCAGGTAGTATTTACCGCTTGAATCCTTGGCGAATATCTTTAGAAACGCTCCGTTGCCCTTTGAGAGGCCCTCTTCAACGAGGCCCTTCAGCTCCCCCGCCGACGTCACTACCACGTTCTCAATGAGCGGTTGCTTGTCCGGCAGCTGCATGCTCATCACCATTAGCTATATATATCCCTCTATCAAAGAAATCCCGAAAGGAGTTCACCGTCTTAGTATATCGGCGCTTGTATTTAAACATTATTGTGCAAAAAGGTGAGAAACATGCGGGTGCTGATACTCGGAGGTGGCGCAATCGGCCGCTCGATAGCAGACTCCCTCAAAGGGGAGTTTGAGGTTATAATCATCGAGAAGGATCAACTCCGCGCAAAGGCCCTTGAGGATAGCGGTTTTCAGGTTGTTCAGGGTGATTTTTCCTACACCGCGACCCTGCTGAAGGCCGGTATAGACAAAGCAGAACTCGTTATAATCGCCACGATGGACGTTGACACAATAAAGAAGACTGTTTACGTCATAAGAACCAACAACAAGGAGGTTCCCATTCTAACGGTTCTCCCCGACGAGGTGAGCCTCGACGAGCTCGTCTCGCAGATAAACGAGGAGTTTGAGGCAGAGGTTAAGGTTGACTACGCGATTTCCCCGAGGAGCGCCCTCAAGGACGTCATGGTAAAGACCGTAATGATGCTGGGCGAGAGGAAGAACGCAAACCTTCTCGTAAGGAAGCTCAAGGAGCTCAAGTCCAAGAACGACTCCCTTCTTATAGTCATGCACGATAATCCGGACCCGGATGCCATAGCCAGCGCGACGGCACTCAGTGTCATAGCCCAGACGCTCGGCTTCAAGACCCAGATAGTCTACGGGGGCGAGATAACGCACCATGAGAACAGGGCCTTCGTCAACCTCCTCGGCGTTGACATAAGGAAGATTTCCCGCGGTTCCTACGAGCTCAAGCGCTACCCAGTGATAGCCCTCGTGGACTGCCAGCCCAACGGGAACCTGACGATACTGGAGGGCAACGACTACGAAAAGATAAAGATACTCATAGACCACCACCAGATACTCCAGCACCTTCAGGAACTCCTCCCCGACGATGCCTTCCTCGATATAAGGCCCGAGGTGAACTCATCGTCCGCCATACTGGCCGAATACCTCCGTACCCTCAACATATCGGTCACACCGACTCTCGGGACGGCCCTCTTCTACGGCATCTACATAGACACCAAGAAGTTCTCCAAGCTGAGCCACGTTGACCTCAAGGCCATCGAGTTCTTGGCGGGCAAGGTTGATTACGAGCTCCTCGATAAGATAGAGCACCCCGACATAAGCACTGAGACGGCCGAGATACTGGCCAAGGCCATAATGAACCGCCGCATATACAAGAACGTCGTCGTCAGCAACGTTGGCTTCATCACCAACCGCGACGCCATAGCCGAGTCGGCCGACTTCCTCCTCCGGCTGGAGGGCATAACGACCGTTCTGGTGTTTGGAATCGTTGACGACAGGATAGAGATATCCGCGAGAACCCGCGATGTTAGGGTCAACATCGGGACCGTTCTCAGGGAGGCTTTCGGCGACATAGGTAGCGGCGGCGGACACACGCAGTCCGGCGGTGCCAGAATTCCGCTTGGAATATTCAAGCTCGCGAAGGACAAGAGCTCGCTGCTGAGGCTGGCAGAAGAGGCCATAACCGAAAAGTTCCTGGACGCGCTAAAAGTTAAAGAGGGTTGATCATTCTTCCCTTGCCTTTACCAGTATTATATCCCCAATCGCGGTGACCCTGTCGTAGGGCACGCCCACCTTCTCCCCAGGAAGGCCTAGGGCGAGTATCCTGGCCTGCCCCCTATCGATCTCGATCAGTATCTCGTCAACGTAGCCGATGTAGTAGCCCTTGGTGTTGTATATCTGCTTCCCGTAGAGCCTTGAGAGGCGCATCACCATTTTAATCACCGAATTAGGTTATCGGTGAACGTATTTAAACGTTACCTCCTGGGAATGTTTCTGGCCGCGGTGAAGGCCCACCTTCCGAAGACCGCAAAGAACGCGAGTATTGCCCCCATGACCCCCACCGTGAATAGGCCGACGACAGCTCCCTCCGTCCCCTGAAGGGGCTGATAACCCTTGAAGGTTAGCATGGCGACGGCAAAGCCGCCGAAGTAGGTCAGGGGCACGAGGAACATGTCGAAGAACCCGCTGGCTCCTACGAGTATCATGGCCGCCATCACGATGGCGAGGAACGTGTAGATGTCGTTGGACGCCACCGGTTTTACCATCCATAGACCCGCGAGGAGCGACGTGGCGGCGAAGCCCAGCGGGAAAGCGTACGCCGACGCCCTGCTCTCGATGGGGTACCTCACCCCGAGGAGGGCGCCAAGGAGCATGCCCGCGTATATCAGGTACACGAAGTTTTCGTTTCCTCTGGGGGAGTACATGGCAACGGCTATCGCAAATCCAGCGAAGGAGCCAACCCCCGCCCAAGTGAGAACCGACTTCCAGTTCATCCTTTCACGACCCTCACGGTTATCCTGTCTCCGTCTCTCAGCCCGAGGGTTTCCCTCAGGCAGACGGGGGCAACTATCTCGGCTATCTTGGGGGGATGGACGGTCCTCGACGGGATTACTATCGCCCCTTCCACGTCCTCTATCTGAACGCGGTAGGCCTTGACGTCACCGAAGGTTCTTCCATCCTTCACGAAACCCGGAAGGATCACGGGTCTAACGCCACAGAACGCATCGAACACGGTCTTTGGAAACAGCACCCTAATGTTGAGCGTTCCGGGGTACGGTTCGAATCCCAGATACTCCCTCATCAGGTGGGCGTATTGCCTGACGTAGTACGCGCCCTCGCCTATTCCCGAGATTACCTCGCCGATTATTATGCCGTTGTAGAGGGCCTCCGAAATGGCGTCGCACAGGTTCTCAAGGAAGGTCAGGCCCTCATGGCTGATCTCCACGTACGTTTTCCTTCCCACTACCTCCTTGTCCACGAGCCCCTCTTCCTCCATCTCCTCGAGGAGCCTGAGAACCGACTGGGGAGAGATTCCCAGCTCGTTGGCGAGTTCCCTAAGGGTGATCTTTATCTTCTTTCCAAGCGCCCCTCTTCTGGCGAGCAGTATGAGCATCTCTATCCTCTTCATAGGCCTCCCCTCTTCGATAGCCTGTCGGCGAGCCTGAGCGGCTTTGGATAGCCTCCCTCAAGCAGGGGCTCGATGAGCCTCACCGCAGATTCTAAGTCGACTAAATGGCCGACGCTTACATAAGCTTTTCCCACCTTCCTGAAGTCTTTCTCCGCGACTCCCTTCAAGGGCCTCTTGGCGACCCCTATCACGGGCCTTTCGATGAGCAGGCCGATGTGGCAGGCCAGTCCGTATCCCCTGGGATGTGCCTTCCCGTGCCCCTCCACCAAGAGGAGGTCGAATTCCTCTCCTCTGAGGGCCAGCAGGATGGGCCTGGTCTCGCGCAGGAAAAAGAATGTGGGTATGTAGGGGAACGAAACCTCGGTCTCAACGACCTTCGTCCTCAAGACTTCGCAGTCGGGATAAGAACAGAGAACGAAGGCACCCCTGGCGGTGTCCCCTCGGTAAGAGACATCGACCGCCGCGACGGTTTTTACCTCCTCCGGTCTGAGCGGTCTCTCCTCTACCCTCAATGCCAGCTTTTCCTGGATCCTCTCGATTTTCCGGAGTTTTTCATCGAATTCATTAATCACATAATCACCGAATTATGTAATTATGCCATCATTCTTTCCCAATCGCGGTCTCCAGCTTCTCCTCTAGCTTCCTGCTCAGCTTTGCCCTCGTCAGGTCCTCGAGGGTTCTCTCAAGGATGTGCCTGGCCTGATCCTGCTTGCCCCTGATGTTCACGAGCCCCTTCGGATACTCGAGAGTCATGAGCTCCTCGTAGATAGCCTCCATGAAACGGTAGACCTCCTCGGCACCCCCGATATCTCCCTCCAGGAGCAGTATCAGGAAGCGCCTCCTCAGCTCCCCTATGAAGTCGCCTATTCCCAGCGCGTAGTCCGCGTGCGGAACCCCCAGTTCGGATGGTGACGGGAATCTCCCGCCCGTGATGTACGCGAAGAACAGGCTTGCCTCCACGAACTCCTGGTGGGCGCTCTGAACGTAGCCCGTGAAGTATATGTCGGGATGCTCTCTGAGCTTCTCCCTCAGGCTCTTTACCCTCTCACCGGCAAGTTTGAGACGGTCGGAGGCTTTCTCGGCTTCGCCGCGGTGGAGGGCCTTTATGGCATCCCCACTCAGGCGAACTATCTCCCTCGTGAGTCTCAGAGCCTCCTCCCTCAGGGCGTCCTTCTCATCCAGCACGGTTCGTATCTCATCTATGATAGTCTTTAGCTCCATGCTCTCACCGGGGGATGTTAGGAAGAACCGGTTAAAAATGTGGGCTTGGCCATCCCCCACCATCATCGGCAGCTCGACGGCACCCTCGGGCGGTCCGGAGACCAAGCCCTGTCCGCCCGGCATCGTCGCACCCCTTCATCGCTGCCCGAACGCTCCGGGGACCGGGCCACCGGGCGTCGTCGGATGCCGTATGGAGAATTTTCGGGAAAAATTTTAAGGATTTTGGTGTTGATAACTCTCAGGAATATTCGGCTCCCGAATTCATGCCGAAAAATATATAAAGTGATGAACAGAGCCGTCCATACAGACCTTGAGGGGTGACGATCATGGCTGAGAAGGTTAGAAACATAGTGGTTGAGGAGCTCATGAGGACTCCGGTTGAGATGCAGAAGGTTGAGCTCGTTGAAAGGAAGGGAATCGGCCACCCGGACAGCATAGCCGATGGAATAGCAGAGGCCGTCAGCAGGGCGCTCAGCAGAGAGTACATCAAGAGGTATGGAATCATACTCCACCACAACACCGACCAGGTTGAGGTCGTCGGCGGAAGGGCCTACCCGAAGTTCGGGGGCGGTGAGGTCATCAAGCCGATATACATCCTCCTCTCCGGAAGGGCCGTCGAGATGGTTGACCGCGAGTTCTTCCCGGTTCACGAGATAGCCATCAGGGCCGCCAAGGACTACCTCAAGAAGGCCGTTCGCCACCTGGACCTCGAGAACCACGTCGTCATAGACTCCCGCATAGGTCAGGGAAGCGTTGACCTCGTTGGAGTCTTCAACAAGGCCAAGGAGAACCCGATTCCGCTCGCCAACGACACCAGCTTTGGAGTCGGCTACGCTCCCCTCAGCGAGACCGAGAGGATAGTCCTCGAGACCGAGAGGCTCCTCAACAGCGACGAGTTCAAGAGGAAGTATCCTGCCGTCGGTGAGGACATCAAGGTCATGGGCCTCAGGAAGGGCGACGAGATAGACCTCACCATAGCCGCTGCGATAGTTGACAGCGAGGTTCAGACCCCCGAGGACTACCTGGCCGTTAAGGACGCCATCTACGAGGCCGCCCGCTCGGTTGCGGAGGAGCACACCGAGAGGAAGGTCAACATCTACGTCAACACCGCCGACGACCCGGAGAAGGGCATCTACTACATCACCGTCACCGGAACCAGCGCCGAGGCCGGCGACGACGGTAGCGTTGGAAGGGGTAACCGTGTTAACGGCCTCATCACCCCGAACAGACACATGAGCATGGAGGCCGCTGCCGGAAAGAACCCGGTCAGCCACGTCGGAAAGATTTACAACCTCCTCTCGATGCTCATCGCCAACGACATCGCCGAACAGGTCGAGGGCGTCGAGGAGGTCTACGTCAGGATACTCAGCCAGATAGGCAAGCCCATCGACGAGCCGCTCGTCGCGAGCGTTCAGGTTATCCCGAAGAAGGGCTACCACCTCGAGACCATCCAGAAGCCGGCCTACGAGATAGCGGATGCATGGCTCGCGGACATAACGAAGATACAGAAGATGATACTGGAGGACAAGCTCAACGTCTTCTGAGCTTTTCTCCTTTTCTAAAAGTTTTGAAAAAACTCAGACGGCGGGATAGCCGTTCTGCTTGAGAACCCTGACGAGCCTCGCCTCTTCAAGGGCGAGGGCAACTTTCTCCTTCTTGACTTTGGCGAGCTTCTTGGCGGCCACCTTTTTCTGACGGGCCACCCTTATGAGTTTGGCCTCCTCAAGCATGAGGAGCTCCTTCTGCTTCTTCACAACGTGCAACTTCCTCTGAAGTAATTTTAGCCTCTCCATTCCGTGTCACCTGCGTCTATATAGAAACTATAGTCCTTAAAAGGTTTTCGCTGAATGCTACATGTACATTCGACGATTAACGAGGAACAAGCATATAAACTTCCGGTAACAAAATAGAGTGAGTTCTCGGGGGTAAATCGATGATAATCGCCGTGAGTGGTACTCCCGGAGTCGGTAAAACCACGGTCTCCAAAATCCTGAGCGAAAGGCTTGGGTATGAATACGTGAGCATAAAGGACTTCGCCCTGGCAAAGGGCATCGGGGAGAAGGTAGGGGATGAAATCGAGATAGACGTTGACGAGCTCTCCCGGGCAGTTGGAGAGGAGTTCTCCGGGAGGGATGTTGTGATAGACGGTCACCTGAGTCACCTGGTTCCAGCCGATGTTGTCGTGGTTCTCCGCCTGCATCCCAAGATGGTGGCCGAGAGGCTCGAATCCAGGGGCTATCCCCGCAAAAAGCTTGCCGAGAACGTCGAGGCAGAGCTCGTGGACGTTATTCTCGTCGAGGCCATCGAGGAGAATGAAAACGTCATAGAGGTGGACACCACAGGCAAAACTCCCGATGAAGTGGTCGACGAGATTCTATCCCTCCTGAATAGTGGGGTGAAGAGGAGGGTTGGAATAGTCGACTGGAGCTGGGCCTACGATGACGTCGTTCAGTATCTAATGCTCGGAGGGGATTAAATATGGGGGCCCTCAAATGGCTCAGGTTTCTGCTCACGATACTCCTCGTTGCGATTATCCCGATCATTATTGGGTATCTCCTGTGGGAGAGAAGGGGCCTCACTGCGGCCATCGTTGTGGTTCTCATCGCGTACTTCCTGGTTTACTGGTACGGTGACCGGATTCTGATGAGATGGTACAGGGCAAGGCTCGTTGGGGAGAGTGACTATCCCTACCTGTACGCCGTGCTGAGAAAGCTCGCCTCCAGCGCCGGGATTCCGGTTCCCAGGCTGGCCCTGGCCCCGGTTGGAACCCCCAACATATTCTCCGCCGGTAAGGGGCCCGGGAGCAGCACGATAGTTCTGACCTATGGCCTTCTCAGGGTTCTGGACCCCGAGGAAATAGAGGGCGCCATTGCCCACGAGATTGCCCACATAATCAACAACGACACACCCCTTCAGACCCTCGTCTCCGTGATCGGTGGCTCTCTCCTTGGCGTGGCCTATTCCATCGACCGCTTGATAAACCCGCCCTCCCGCACCAGGAAGAGGAGCAACCCCAACGATGGCCTCCTTCTGAGGATTCTCACGCCGATAGCGGGGATTTTCCTTCACGTTGGCCTCAGTCCCTCGCGCGAGTACTTCGCGGATGAGCACGGCGCGAGGATAAGCGGGAAACCGCTCGCCCTGGCCAGCGCCCTTCTCAAGCTCGAAAAGGCAATCTCCTTCCGCCCGATGCGGGGAGGGAACCTCGCGACATCAGCCATCTTTATAGTCAACCCGTTCCGGGGCGACCTCGCGGACATGGTCTCCACGCACCCTCCAACGAAGGATAGGGCAGAGAGGCTCCTGAAGCTCGCTGAAGAGATGGGTATCTACACGTAGGGGGCGGTTCCGTGAGGTTCGTAGCGGTTACCGACATCCATGGAAACGCCAAGAGGGCCTGTCAGCTTGCCGAGGTGCTGAGGAGCGGGGAATTTGACGCCCTCCTGGTGGCAGGAGACCTCACGCATTTCAGCGGTTCCGAGAAGGCGAGGGAAGTCCTGGCACCAATGCTTGAGCTTGGGATGCCCCTGGTGGCGGTACACGGCAACTGCGACGGCAGAGACGTCCCGGAACTCCTGACGGAACTGGGGATAAACGCCCACAACAGGCGGGTTGAGGTCGGTGGAGTTGGCATAGTTGGAATCGGGGGCTCCAACATCACGCCGTTCCACACCATATGGGAGCTGACGGAGGATGAGATTGGAGGGATACTCGAGCGAAACTACCGCGAGGGGGACATAATCCTCTCCCACGTTCCACCCCATGGAACGGTCGCCGACAGGGTCCACTTCGGCCATCACGTTGGTAGCAGAGCACTCAGGGAGTTCATAGAGGAGAGGCAGCCCCCGCTGGTTGTCTGCGGTCACATACACGAGGGGAGGGGAATCGACCGGATTGGGGAGACCATAGTGGTGAACCCCGGCCCGCTCTTCAGGAAGTATTACGCCGTGATAGAACTCGAAGAAGAGATAAAGGTGGAGCTGAAGAAGCTTTAAACGAGCTTCTTCTCCTTCAGCACTTTTTCCATCCTGTCCATGGCCTCTTCGAGCTGCTCGTAGGCCGTCGCGTAGCTTATCCTGATGTAACCCTCCCCGGCGCTTCCGAAAGCCGAACCCGGGACGACGGCGACCTTGGCCTCCAGGAGCATCAGCTTGCTGAACTCCTTGCTGGTCAGGCCGGTGTCCCTCACGCGCGGGAAGATGTAGAACGCTCCCTTGGGCTTGACCGTCGGAAGTCCCATCTCGTTCAGGCGCTTCCAGACGAGGTGCCTTCTCCTGTCGTACTCTTTCCGCATCTCTTCGACGGCTTTCCAGCTGCGTTCGTCCTTCAGGGCCTTCGCCGCCGCGTACTGGGCGAACGTAACCGGACAAGTGGCGTTGTACATCTGGAAGCGGGTCATCCTCTCGATTATCCACTCGGGGGCGGCCACGAATCCGAGGCGCCAGCCGGTCATGGCAAAGGTCTTGGAGAAACCGTTGATGGTGAGAGTGCGCTCAAACATGCCGTCGAGGGAGGCTATGCTGTGGTTCTTAACGCCGTCGTAGACGAAGTGTTCGTAGACCTCGTCGCTGAAGACTATGAGGTCGTGCTCAACGGCGAAGTCCGCTATCTCCTCGAGGTCCTTCTTGGTGAGGACAGCACCGGTCGGATTGTTTGGGCTGTTTATTATGATGGCCCTTGTTTTGTCCGTAACGTGCTTCTCGAGGTCGTCAACGCTAAGCCTGAACTCGTTCTCCTCGTAGGTTGGGACTTCAACGGGCTTTCCGCCCGCAAGGAGAACCGTTGGGGCGTAGCTGACGAACATCGGGCTCGGGATGAGAACCTCCTCCCCGTCCTTCAGAAAGGCCGCGAATCCCATCAGAAAAGCCTGGTTCGCCCCGACGGTCACCATGATCTGGGTCTTCGGATCAACCTCGATGTCGTTCTGCTCCTTCAGCTTCCACGCGAGGGCCTCCCTGAGCATCATTAAACCCGCGTTCGGCCCGTAGTGGGTCATCCCCCTGTCGAGGGCTTCCTTCGCATACTCCTTGATATGTTCAGGGGTGTCGAAGTCTGGTTCACCAATTCCGAGTGAGATGAGACCCTCAACACCCTGGGCAAGGTCAAAGAGCTTCCTAATCTCAGAAGGGTTGACGAGTTCCAGCCTGTCGCTCAGCGCCATAAGCATCACCGAAGGAGTTTGGGAGCAATGTTTATAACTTTACCTCAACGAAAAGATGTTCATCGAAGTGCTTAAAGGTTCACTGATGTCTGAAGTGGGGCACGTAATAGTAAACCGAAAAAGGGTAAATACCATGAGAACCAACATTAACCAGTGTTGCAAGGGGTGATCACATGCCCGAGGAAAAGAGGGAACCTCCCGTCGATGAGGAGTCGATTGAGAAGCTGGGAAAGGCCGTTGACGAACTCAAGGAACTGAAGGAGCAGGTGCCAGGGATATCCGCGGCCCAGATAGACGAGATTATAGCCACCCTCGTGGAGGTGAAGCAGGCACTCCTCCCAAAGGTCGACATGGGGAAGGTCTTCGATGCGGTTCAGGGAACCGAGACGGAAATTCACCTGAAGTTCACCAAGCTAACCCTGGACGGCGAGATAACCCTGAAGATAGTGCCTCTCAGGAAGGAGTGAGGCATCTCCTTTTATCCCGTGCCGGTGGTGCCCGTGGACGCTGGGAGCCTGCTTGAGAGCGCCCTGAAGCTCCAGAACCTTATAGTCAGCGGTTCGCTCGAGGTTTCGGCAGAGGGGGTTCTCATTCGGATCACCAGGGATGACGTGGTGGTCGACATAATCGACGCCGGGAAGTTGCTCGAGGTGGCCTCCCCACTCATGAAGATGAGGGAAGGGGAAGGGGGCATCACCGGGAAGCTGGAGGTTCTGAAGCAGCTGAAGGGCCTTGAGGAGGTGGCGAACAGGCTGGACGAGGAAGGGAAAACTGTGTTCCTCATGTACCAGGGGCAGGAAGTCATGGTGATGGGGTTCAAGGCCAATCCGACAATCTTCGGCCTGAAAAACATTGAGGTGAGGGGCAAGCTGCAGATGGTGAGGCTGTCCCTAGCCTTCCTTAGGGCACTGCTCTAACTCAGCGCCCATGGACGGCGAAGCCCTCGATGACCAGCACATCGAGTCCCGCGTTCCTGAACGTTCTCAGCGCGTCCTCCGGCGAGCAGACTATGGGCTCTCCGTGCATGTTGAAGCTTGTGTTCAGCACCGCGCCCATGCCGGTCTTCCGCTCGAAGGCTTTGATTATCCCGTAGTAAGTCGGGTTGATTTCCTCTCTCACAGCCTGCGGCCTCGTTGTGCCGTCCACGTGAACGACGGCTGGAGCGAGCTCCCTGAAGCTTTCGCTCGCGGTGTAGCTCATGGTCATGAACTCGTTGGGCCTTCCGTTGAGGTCTTCGAGGTACTCCTCAGCCTTCTCCCACAGCAGCGAAGGCGCGAATGGCTGGAAGACGTCGCGCTTCAGGGCAACGTTGAGCCTCTCCTTAACGGTCTCATCCCTCGGGTCGGCTAAAATCGAGCGGTTTCCCAAAGCCCTCGGCCCGAACTCCATACTGCCCTGGAAGAAACCGACCAGCTTGCCCTCGGCCAAGGCGTCCGACACGAAACCGGAAACGTCAACCTCCTCGAACTCAACGCCCCCGTTCCTCAGGAATTCCTCAACCTGTTCGCTGGAATAATCCGGGCCGAGGTAAACGTGCTCCAGCCTGAACGGTCTCCATCTTCCGTCAAGCCTATCCATCTGTGCCTTCGCAAAAACCGCCGCTCCGAAGGCCAGGCCTCCGTCGTCCATCGCCGGGAAGACCCAGAGGTTATCGTCTCCAAAGATTTTCCTCAGAACCGCGTTCGCCTTGACGTTCTGGGCAACTCCCCCAGCGTAGGCAATGGGAAGGCCTCTATCCGTTAGTTTAACTCCCAGCTCCTCAATCAGCCTCTCCAGATGGGCCTGAGCGCTTGCCGCTATCTCCATGGCCTTTTTCTGGAGCTTACCCTCAAGCTTTCCGCGCTTCATTTCCATGGCAGTTTCCTTTGCCTTCGAAAGGGGATAGCCAAAGAACTCGGCGAGCTTCCTCGTTGCTTCGATCCCGATGAGCCCGAGATGATTGTCGAAGCTTAGCCCGTTGAGCTCTATGATCGAGCTTAAATCGTAGGTTGGCCTCCCGTAGGCGGCGAGACTCATTACCTTGCCCTCGTGGCGCATCGGTTTGAAGCCCAGAAGCTCGGTAACGGAGGCGTAGAAATCCCCCAGGGAGTCGAGGTAGGTGCTCTGGGCTATCCTGACCATCTCCCCATCTCTCGCGACGTAAATCGAGGAGCTCAGTCCGTCTCCAGCGGCATCAATGCTTACGGCGAGAGCATCTCTCCAGCCAGAGGTGTAGTAGGCCGATGCCGAATGGGCTAGGTGATGCTCAACGAAAAGGATCTTCCGTTTAAACTCGGGCCCGAAGAGTGCGCGGAGGTTCCCCTCAAGCTCAAGAAGTCGTTTCTGCTTCCGGAATATGCCCGCAACGGCTATGATTTCAACGTCTTCTGGACCAGCTCCCGCCATCTCCAGGACTTTCCGCACGCTCAGGACCGGAAAGCCCCTGTACTTCTTGACCCTGTTGAGCCTCTCCTCGTTGACGGCGAATACCCTACCCCTGTCAATGAGCGCCGCACCCGCGTCGTGACCGTCGTGGATTCCCAGAATCATGGTGGTGCATTCCACCTCCCTTTTTTAAACGTTGGGGAAGGGAAGAATTTAAAAATCCGGACGGATTAATAGGTATTGGAGGTGAAACCATGAAGAAGGTTGCTGCAATCCTGGCCCTTTTCCTCCTGGTGCTCGTCCCCTTCGCCGGGGCGGTGAGCGCTGCAACGTGGAGCTATGAGAGCTTCATCAAGCAGTCAATGGCCTGGTACTACCTGTACCAGAGCGATGAGCACAAGTTCAACGAGCTCTACAACCTCAGCGCTCAGATGAACGTCAGCAACGAGACCCTTTCCCTTGCCATGGAGCTTTACAACAACGCGAGCGCCGAGTACAACCAGGCCCTCACCTACGGCATCCCCCAGGGAAGCCGCACCCTCAGCTGGGTCGTCTTCAGCGTCCACATAAGGAAGGCCTACCTCTACATGAGCCAGGCCGTTGAGGTCCTCGAAGAGGCGCTCGCCTCCCTTGAGAATCAGACCGCCTGATTCCTCTTCTTTATTCCTTTGAACGTCAAAAGTAAAGCTGAAAAAAGAGATCAGTAGGTTCTTGCGAACCTCGCCACAAATTTTGCCTCCCTGCCACAGACCGGGCACTTCTTGCCCTCTGGAGCTTTGGCCTTCTCCTCGGGGTAGGGCGTTCCAAGCATCTTGGCGTCGAGTATCTCCTCCATCTCAAGTCCACAGCTCTCCTCGCCGCACCATGCTATCTCCACTATTCCGCGCCTGTCCTCGAAGACGGCCTTGGCTTCCTCTATGGTCTCGACGCGCTTTATGTGGCTCTCAAGGAACTCCCTGGCACGGACGTACAGGTTCTCATGAATCGCATCGAGGGTTTTCCTAACCTCATCAACGATGGTATCGCGCTCAACCGTGACCTTCTCAAGGGTGTCGCGCCTGGCTATAACGGCTTTTCTGCCCGCAACGTCCCTCGGACCGACCTCCACACGGAGGGGGACTCCCTTGAGCTCCCAATCGTAGAACTTCCTTCCCGGCCTTATGTCACGCTCGTCAACGTGGACTCTGAGACCCCCCGTCCTAAGCTCCTCCGCTATCTCGCGGGCGTAGGCGAAGACGTCGGCCTCGGCGTCCTTCTTAGGAATCGGCACGATCACGACCTGTATCGGGGCCACCGTCGGAGGCAGAACCATTCCCCTGTCGTCGCCGTGTATGGCTATGACAGCCGCGAGAAGGCGCTCGCTCATTCCGAAGGTGGTCTGGTGGACGTACTCGTGGTCTCCACTCTCCGTCTCGTACTGGATGTTGTAGGCCTTCGCGAAGTTCTGGCGGTAGTTGTGCATGGTTCCGATCTGGAGAGTCCTGCCGTCGGGCATCATGACCTCTGCCCCGAGGGAGTAGTAGGCACCGGGGAACTTGTCCCAGTCGGGCCTCTTGGAGACTATGTAGGGCAGGGCTAGGAACCTTGCAAGCCTGTCGAATATCTCGAGGTCCTCCTTTATCTGCCTCTCCGCGTCCTCAAAGCTGTCGTGGGCGGTGTGCGACTCGAAAAAGCGGCTTATCTCCCTGACGCGGATTAATGGCCTCGTGTGCTTGGTCTCGTAGCGGTAAACGTTAACTATCTGGTAGATTTTGAAGGGCAGATCCGCGTGGGAGCGGATCCACAGGGAAAACATCGAGTACATAGCGGTTTCACTCGTCGGGCGAAGGATGAGCCTAACGTCGAGGGGGTCGTGACCGGCATGGGTGACCCAGAATACCTCGCCCTCGAAGCCGGCTATGTGCTCGGCCTCCTTCTGGAACTCGGTTTCAGGGATGAGCGCCGGGAACAGAACCTCATCGTGCCCGGTCCTCTCCATCTCGGAGTGTATGAACCTCTCAATGTTCCTCATGATTTTCAGCCCGTACGGGAGCCAGATGTTCATCCCCTTGACCGGATAGCGCTTGTCCTGGATTCCGGCCGTTTCAATCAGCTCGTTGTACCACTCGCTGAACTCCTCGCTCCACTTCTTCCTCTCCACCTTACCCATCTACACCACCTAAAGGGAGAAACCGGAAAAGTTTTTAAGTTTTCCCGGTGCCGGGCCGGAATTTTGAGGAATTCCATGCAAAAACCTTTTAGGCTCGTTTCGATAAGCATCTTAAGGTGATACTATGAGGCCAAAGGTGGCCGTTCTCTTTAAGATGAAGAGCAAACCCGTTGAGGAACTCAGGAAATACGCGGACGTCGAGTTCATCCTGTATCCCGACGTTGATGAACTGAAGGAGCGAATAGGAGAATTCGACGCGGTGATACTCTCTCCACTGAACCCGTTCCCCCGTGAGGTTATCGAGAGGGCCGACAGGCTGAGGGTGATAAGCTGCCATTCCGCCGGTTACGACCACGTTGACGTTAAAGCTGCAACCGAAAGGGGAATATACGTCACCAAGGTTTCCGGTGTTCTGAGCGAGGCCGTCGCTGAGTTCGCCGTTGGCCTGACCATAGCACTCCTCAGGAAGATAGCCTACTCCGACAGGTTCATCCGCGCCGGCAAGTGGGACTCCCACCGGACGATATGGGGCGGCTTCAAGGGTATAGAGACCGTTTATGGGAAAAAGGTTGGAATCCTCGGGATGGGCGCCATAGGAAAGGCCATAGCACGAAGAATGAAGGCGATGGGGACGGAGATACTCTACTGGTCCCGCTCTCGGAAGCCCGATATAGAGGAAGAAGTAAACGCGAGATACCTTCCCCTCGACGACGTCCTGAGGGAGAGCGATATCGTGATTTTGGCCCTTCCCGCCCTTCCAGAGACCTACCACATAATCAACGCGGAGAGACTAAAGCTCCTCGAAGGCAAGTACCTCGTCAACATCGGACGCGGAACCCTCGTGGACGAGAAGGCCCTCGTGGAGGCCATCGAGGAAGGAAAGCTGAAGGGCTACGCGAGCGACGTCTTCGAGAACGAGCCGATTCAGGAGCACGAGCTGTTCAAGCACGAGTGGGAGACCGTCCTAACGCCCCACTACGCAGGTCTCTCAAAGGAGGCCATGGAGGATATGGGATTCCAGGCGGTTAAGAATCTCCTCGCGATTCTCCGCGGCGAGGTTCCGGACACCCTGGTGAACCGTGAAGTGGTCGAAATCTGTCCGCCGGAGAAGGTGAGGATGCTCTGAGGTGATATCATGCTCGTTGAAGAGCTGAGGGAGATAACGCAGATTCCCGGAATTTCGGGCTACGAGGAGAGGGTGAGGGAGAAGATAAAGGAATGGATTGAACCCTACGCCGACTATGCGGTTGATACCATTGGGAATCTCATAGTCGAGCTCGGCGAGGGCGAACTTAAGGGCATCTTCATGGCCCACATGGACGAGATAGGCCTTCTAATCACTGGAATAAGGCCGGACGGAAAGCTCACCTTCAGGAAAATCGGAGGAATAGACGACAGGCTTCTCTACGGGAGGCATTTTGATGTTATAACCGAGAACGGAAAGCTCGACGGCGTCATAGGTGCCCTTCCGGTGCACCTCAACCTCGAAAGAAAGTTCGACACGGTTCCCTGGAGGGAGCTGGTCATAGACATCGGTGCCGAGAGCAAGAGGGAGGCGGAAGCCCTTGGGGTCAAGGCGCTTGATTACGCGGTCTTCAAGAAGCATTTTGCGGTTCTCAACCACCGCTACGTTTCAACCCGCTCGCTGGATGACCGCTTCGGCGTCGTCGCTTTAATTGAGGCAATAAAGGACCTGGTGGACCACGATTTGGACGGAAGGTGGATTTTTGCCTTCACCGTGCAGGAGGAGATTGGCCTCAAAGGAGCAAAGTTCCTGGCCGAGCATTACACTCCAAAGTACGCCTTTGCTGTAGACTCCTTTGCCTGCTGCGGTGACCTGACCGGTGATGTGAAGCTCGGCGGGGGAGCGGTGATAAGGGCTGTTGATAACTCCGCGATTTACACGAGGGAGCTCGCCAGAAAGGTTGCCGAGATAGCGTCGAGGAACGAGGTTCCCCTTCAGATAGGTGTCACAGGCGGCGGAACGGATGCATCGGCCTTCCAGCATAAGAGCGAGGTTCTCGCTTTGAGCGTTCCGATAAGGTACCTCCACAGCGAGGTCGAGACCCTTCATCTGGCCGACCTCGAGGCCCTGATAAAACTCATAGAGGCGATAGCGTTTGAACTTTGAGGGTCAGGGGTTCTCGCCAGGAACGACAAGAGAACCCTAAGAAGCCTCTTAGGGAGGGTGTCCAAGAGATGAGTACCTTTGGGGAGGTTCGCACTCATTCGCCGTTGGGCATGCTAAATGGAGCGAACAATGGGAGAGTTACAGATGAAGAAGCACCCTATCTCAGGAGAAATCAAGGTCTGACAGTTAAAAGACTTTCCGCGAGCGCTTTGCGTAGCAAAGGGCTCTGGGGGTGATTTGGTGCTAAAATACGTCGGCTACTTCGCAGTTGGGATATTCATCGGCATACTCGCGGCGCTCTTTGGCCTCGGGGGTGGGTTCCTGATAGTTCCGACGCTGAACTTCCTCGGCGTCGAGATACACCACGCGGTGGGCACATCGAGCGCGGCTGTCGTCTTTACATCCCTCAGCTCGGCGGTAGCGTACTCAAGGCAGAGGAGGATACATTACAAGGCCGGCCTTCTGCTGGCCTCAACGGCCGTAATCGGTGCCTACATCGGCGCGTGGCTGACTTCTTTTATAAGTGCTGCCCAGCTGAAGGTAATCTTCGGTCTCGCGCTGATTATGGTCGCGGTGAGGATATACCGCAAGAAAACGGCCGAACCGAGTGAAGTCAGGCTCGAGGACGTTGAGGTTAACTACAAGCTGGTTCCACTTGGAGGCTTCTTCGCGGGGATAGCCAGCGGCCTCCTCGGCGTAGGTGGGGGCATAATCAACGTGCCCTTCCTGACTTACCTCGGCCTGCCGATACACTACGCGGTGGCAACTTCAAGCTTTGCGATAGTCTTCACGGCAACGGCTGGAGCTCTCAAGCACTACGCCATGGGCAATGTGGAGACCCAGTGGCTGGTTCTCCTCGTGCCAGGCCTCATCATAGGCGCCCAGCTCGGTGCGAGAATAGCGAAGAGAACGAGGGCGGACAGTCTTAAGAAGGCCTTCGCGGTCGTCATGGCCCTCTTGGCTCTGAGGATGATTCTGAAGGGTCTCGGCCTTCCTGTTCCGTGAGTTCTCCTCTCCTTCTTTCCTTCAGATAAGCCGCCCCAAGGAGGAGCGTTGTAACCATCATGACCAGCCACGCAATCACCAGAGGCCTATCATAGGGATAATAGAGCTCTCCCGTCAGGATGTGCAGTAGAGAGACTATAAGCAGCATTACGGACAATGTGAACCCAATGAGCCCCCCAATAACAAAAAGCACTATGTTCCCGCTTCCGTAGCCCATCTCACCTCCGAGCGCAAGCTCAGCGCGATAGCCGATTATGGCCGTTAGGACGAGGATAACCCCAACCAGAAGAAGATTCACGGAGCTCAGCTTTCCATTCCTCCACTCGTACAGGTCGTAGGTGAGCACCAGCAGCAATCCCCCAGCGGCGGAGCCGAGCCAGACCGAGAGGTCCTTGTAAAAGCCGTAGGGTGCGTCCCAGTTGGCGAAGGTTATCGAGCCCGGCTGGGTTATCACAAAGACGAGAAGCACCATCAGCCAGTACTTTTTCCACCCCATTTCCATCTAGATTCCTAAGGCTCCAAAGTTCAAAAATTTTTGGCCGAAGTGTAATCATCCGGCTAAATTATATAAACCTTCCCGGGGATACCGGGCCGATGCGGAATGCTTAACCCTGCGATGGCCGTTTTAATCGGTACCCTCATAGGCACTATAGCGGGTCTGTTTGGAGTCGGAGGCGGGTTCCTCATAGTTCCCTCGCTGGTGTTCCTTGGACTGCCCATTCACATGGCTATCGGAACCAGCCTCGCGTGCATAACGATAAGCTCACTCTCCTCCGCATACGCCCACATCCGGGCAGGCAGGGTTCTCTACCGGGTGGCTTTTCTGAAGGAGGTCTTTTCAATCCCTGCCGCGGTTATAGGCGCGTACCTCTCGGGAATGCTGAACTCAAACGTCCTGGAGGTGGTATTCGGCCTTCTCCTAATCTACGTTGCCTACGTCTTCGTCAAACGAAACGATGTAAGAAACCGCGGGGAGGCACTGAGGATAAATTATCGGAAGGTTCCGCTGATCGGTGCCCTCTCCGGCCTGACTTCCGGACTCCTGGGGGTCAGTGGAGGGGTATTGAACGTCCCCCTCTTCCACACCCTCGCGGGTCTCCCCGTGAACTACGCTGTTGGAACGTCCAGCCTCGCCCTGTTCTTCACGGCCCTGGTGGGAACGGCCACCCACATCGGACTCGGGCAGGTGGACCTTCAAACGGCGCTCCTGCTGTCCCCGGGTCTCATAATAGGGGCTGCCGTGGGGGCCAGGCTGGTTCCGAAGCTTCATCCAAGGCGGTTTAAGATACTGTTCTCGGTGCTTCTGATAATGGTCGCGGTGAGGCTCCTCCTCAAGTCACTCAAAGGTTTTTAATCTCCTTGACTAGTTCCTCTGGGGGAGAACATGAAAGAAGTGTTCGAGAAAATCAAGGCCGAGTACGGAGTCGAGATAGAGGATGAAAACGACATGACGAACGCATGGAAGCTCGTTGAGACCCTCAAGGATAGGGGGTGGGTGGTGTACATCATCACCGCTAGGGGACGCGAGCAGGTCGATGCGTGGCACCCGAACTACGGAAGCCTGTACGCCCAGTTCGGGGAGATTCCGCATTTTACGAACGTGATGGAGGGAATATGTGTTACAGCGCTCCATATAAGGGAACTTGAGAAGAATGGAACGCTCTGAAACGTTCGTTCCGTCGGAGTCCTCAAATAGGTTGGGCGCCTAGCCTTCATCGGTGATGCCCATGAAGGGAATGAAGGGCTTTGCACTGGCCCTGGCAATATTGCTGGTTGGGAGTATACTGCCCCTCGGTCTTGCGGAGGGCAACAACACCACCGAATCGTACACTGGAGTGGCAATGGACAACAGCACCAGGGAGATGGTGATAGCGGGTCAGCTGATTGACCAGCTTCAGAGGCTGAGCAAGTTCGCCGAGGACAAGATAGAACCCATAAAGGACAAGCTGCCCGAGAACTCGACGATATTAACCCACTACGAGCTCGCAGAGGACTACAAGGAAAAGGCGATGAGTGAATACGAGGCCGGCGACTACTACAACTCGATACTGGACAGCCTCACTGCCATGCACCACTACAAGGTTGCACTCTCAGCGCTTAAGGAGGCCAAGGAGAAGGTCCAGGATGTAAGGGAACACATCAAAATGGAAATCGAGCGCATGACGGAGTACTTCAGGTTCGTTGAGAAGACAATAAACATCGCCCAGAACCAAGGGATAGACGTGAGCAACCTCACCGCACTCTACAACGAGACCAGAGATGCCTACAAGGTTGTACTGGATGACCTTAAGGCCGGGGACTACGAAAAGGCGAAGGCAGACTATGACGCCGCCAAGGAGAAGAAAGCTCTCCTCGACGAGGAGCTGAGAAAGGTCCGCGAGGAGCTCGCCTATGCAAACGCCGACAAGATCGTCAAGGACTTCCTGATCAAGGGCGAGAAGGGAATGGAGATAGCTCAGAAGGCAATCGAAGTCGGGGAGCAGAACGGTTACAACGTGACGGAGCTCCAGGAGAGGCTCGATGCTTTCTCGGAGGTTTACGATCAGGTCAAGGCTCTCGCGGACGAGGGCAAGTGGGAGGACGCTCTGACCGTCATGAAGGATAACAGGGAAACCATAGTTGAGTTCCACAATGCCGTTGAGTTTATACTGAGAAAAGTTCACGAGAGGGAGCTCGAGGAAAAGCTGAAGGACATCCGCGCTTTCCTCAGGGAGATGAACGACAGGATTCAGAAGGACTCAAAGGCGCTCCGCGAGCTTAAGAGCAGGGGCGTCGACACCACCAGGGCGGAGGTTCAGCTAAAGATTGCCGTCCAAGAGCTCAGGATAGGCGTCGGGCTTCTCAGGGCAAAGAAGCCCCTACAGGCCAAGGCCCACTTCGCGATAGCCCTAGAGATGCTCCACCGGGTAGACGAGTTCATACTCGCCCACTCTTGACCTTTCCTTTTTCATTACGGAGGGATGCTTAAATGAGACTCAGGCAAGTTGCAGTCTTCCTGATGGCAACGCTCATCCTTCTGCCTTGGGTTAGTGCGTATACCGTCTCGTCTCTGGTTTTGACGGTTTACGATGACGGCTACGTCAAGGTTGAATATGAAATCCTGCCCGCGGAGTACGCCTCCCAGATTGAACTTCCTCTCATAGGAGACCATTACGAAAACGTCATCGTTGAGGACGAGGACGGAAATCCCTTGAACTTCCTGCTTGAGAACGGAAGTCTCCTCATCTATTCCGGGGATGCCGGGATAGTCAAGGTCTCCTACTACACCCCTGACCTGACCGCGAAGGAGGGCATGGTGTGGACGCTTCACGTTGCGACCAACGATTCCTTCACAGTTGTGCTGCCCGAAAACGCCATAGTGGTTGACCTGAGCGACATACCGCTTGAGATAGCGGGGAACTCGATAACCATGCCCCCTGGAAACCAGAGCGTTTCCTACACGCTCAACGGCAGAGGGGTCGGAGGGGAGAGCGGGGCGGGCAGTTTGCCGTATCTCGCCCTCTTGGGAGGTCTTGCGGTAGTCGGAGGCTCCGCCTATGCCCTATGGAGAAAGAAAAGGGGTCAGAGCTCAATGCCGACCCGCGAGGAGTTCCAGGCCAGGCTTGAGAACCTCGACCTCAACGAGGAGGAGAAGCGTGCGCTGCTCTACATCTTCGACAAAGGCGGGAAGGCCAGCCAGGCCGAGGTTAGGGAGGCGATAGGTCTGCCGAAGACCACCGCCTGGAGGATGTTCAAGCGCCTCGAGAGGAAGGGTCTTGTGAAGGTTCTGAAGGGCAGAAAGGAAAACTGGGTGGAGCTCAGGTTCTGAGCTCCCCTTAGTCACCTTATCCCTGCTCCCAGTTTTATCTCCTTATCTGGCATGAGCAAAGCCACGTTCTCGCCGTCGTCAGCCGCTAAGAGCATTCCCTGGCTCTCTACTCCCCTGAGCTTCTTGGGCTCGAGGTTTGCTATGATGACGACGTAGTGGTTGAGCAGCTCTTCCGGCTTGTAGTACTTCTTCAGCCCGGCAACGAGCTGTCTGACCTCGTCTCCGAGGTCAACCTTGACCACGTAGAGCCTGTCGGCGTTCGGGTGATCCTTGACCTCGATTATCTTTCCAACGCGGAGGTCGAGCTTCAGGAAGTCATCAAAGCTTATGTACTCCACGCTTTCACCACCTTCCTCTTTTTTCTTCACCTTCTCCTTCTTCGGGGATTTTCCGGACTTTTCAGATTTAACTCCGATTTCATCCCCGTAGATGCTCTTAAGGATTGCCATGGCCTCTTCCCGTTTGGCCTCCCCGAAGCGCTCGAGGGCAACCTTCATCACATCGTCCCGCTTGTAATACTTATCGAGGAGCAGCCTGGCGCTCTTGGGGTTGCCCCGTGCTATGTAGTTCACAATGAAGTAGATTATGTCCTCGTCGGTTACCTTCTTGAACATTGGGCTGGCCTTCCTAACCCTGTGCCCGGCCGGAATCTCGGTGAACTCCCAGCTCTTCAGCTCCTCGAGGTTGAGGAGGTGCCATATCTTCTCGCTGGCATCGGGGAGGAACGGCTCCAGCAGGATTCCGAGGGCCTTGACTATCTGGAGAGAGATGTTTACGGTGGTTGCCGTCCTTGCCCGGTCGGTTTTGGCGGTCTTCCACGGCTTCTGGTAGTCGAAGTAGCGGTTGCCGAAGATGGCGAGCTCCATGACCCGCTTTAACGCGTCCTTGAACTTGTAGCGGGCTATCAGCTCCCCGGTCTCCTCGAAGGCCTTCTCGATTTCCTCGAAGGCCTGTCTGTCGAGGTCGTCCAGCTCGCCCCTCTCCGGAACGACACCGTCGAAGTAGCGGTTGGCGAAGGTCATCGCCCTGTGGACGAAGTTTCCGAGGTTGTTGACGAGCTCCTCGTTTATCTTGCTCTTGAAGTCGGCGAAGCTGAAGTCGCTATCGCGAGTTTCGGGCATTATGGCGGTGAGGTAGTAGCGCAGGTAATCTGCAGGGAAGGCGTCGAGGAACTCGTGGACCCAGATGGCCCAGTTCCTGCTGGTGGAGAACTTCTTGCCTTCGAGGTTGAGGTACTCGTTGGCGGGAATGTCGTAGGGCAGGTTCCACTCGGCCTCAACTTCCTCATCCCTGTACTTTCCGTAGGCCATCAGGAAGGCCGGCCAGAATATGGCGTGGAAGGGCACGTTGTCCTTGCCGATGAAGTGGATGACCTTGGTCTCGCCGTCGAGGTTGAGCCAGAACTTCTTCCACTCGTTTTCCCTCCCCTCCCTCTTCAGGTGCTCGATTGTGATTGAGATGTAGCCTATTGGGGCCTCGAACCAGACGTAGAGCACCTTTCCTTTAACGTCCTCGTCGTCGAGGGGGACGGGTATTCCCCAGTTGAGGTCCCTCGTCATGGCCCTCTCTTCGAGGCCCTCGTTAATCCAGCCGAGGACGGTGTTCCTGACGTTCGGTTTCCAGTGCTCCTGGCCGAGAACCCACTCCTTCAGCCGCTCCTCGAAGTCCTGCATGCGGATGTAGTAGTGGGCCGAGTCCTTGAAGGTTATCGGGTTGCCGCAGATGTTACAGCGCGGGTTGATGAGCTTCTCCGGCGTCAGTGGATGACCGCAGACCTCACACTGGTCACCGCGCTGGTTCTCGGCGCCGCAGTAGGGGCAGGTGCCTATGACGTATCGGTCGGGCAGAAACATCTTGTCGTGCTCGCAGTAGGCCTGTTTGGTGACCTTCTTGACTAGGTGGCCGTTCTCAAGCGCCTTGAGGAAGAACTCCTGGCTTATGCGGTAGTGAACCGGAAGCTCGGTTCTACCGAAGTAGTCGAAGCTTATCTTGGCCCTCTCGAAGGTCGTCTTTATGTGCTCGTGGAACTCGTCAACTATCTCCCTCGGGCTTCTTCCCTCCTTCAGCGCGCGGAAGGTTATCGGCGTCCCGTGCTCGTCGGTTCCGCAGATGAACAAGACTTCCTCGCCCCTAAGTCTAAGGTAGCGCACGAAGATGTCCGCTGGAAGGTACGCTCCTGCCAGGTGTCCCGCGTGAATCGGACCATTAGCGTAAGGAAGAGCGGATGTTACCATGTACCTGACCATTTTAACCACCGTCCCGGCAATGGGTTTAGAGCCTTATAAGACCTGCGGGTTTTAAGCATTACGGTGGGTTATTTTTAAATGGCCAAAATATGTTGAGTTATGCATAATCCCTGCCCAAAGGTTTTAGTTTGGATGGCATCCATGGACTGTGGTGACCCTCATGAAAGCCAGAATCATCGAGCGCTTCAAATTCGAGGCGGCCCATGCCGTTCTGATCAACGGAGAGCCCGAGGAGATACACGGCCACACGTTCAGGCTTGAAGTGGCCGTTGAAGGCCCCCTGGAGAACGGCTACGTAATGGACTTCCTCGAGCTGAGGAGAATCGTGAACGAAATCATTGAGAAGCTCGACCACAGAAACCTAAACACGCTCTTCGAGAACCCGACGACCGAGAATGTGGCCCTGTGGATTGCGGAAGAGGTCGGAAAAAAACTGCCTGGTGACGTCAGGCTTAAAAGAGTGATCCTCTGGGAAGGAGAAGAGAACGGGGTGGAGTTTGAGTTCTGAGGACGTATTGTCCCTGCAAACCGCAAGACTTTTTTCGTCTTGTTGTCTATTACTATCGATGGCCATGAAGACCCTGGAGGATATAGAAACCATCCTGAAGGCCCACAAAAATGAGCTGAAGGAGAGATTTGGAGTAAAGGAGATTGGGATATTCGGTTCCTACGTCCGCGGAGAGGCCAAAGAAACGAGCGATATTGACATTCTGGTCGACTTCTACGAGGTTCCTTCCCTGTTCAGGTTCATAGAGCTCGAGGAGTATCTCGAGGAACTCCTCGGTGTAAGGGTTGACCTTGTTCTAAAGTCTGCTTTGAAGCCCAAAATTTCCGAATATGTGATGAGGGAGGTCATCTACGTATGAAGCGAGCGCATGAAGACTACATCAACGATATCATCGAAGCAATAGCGCTGATAGAGGAGTTCACCGCCAACATGGAATTTGAGGAATTCGAGCGAGACAAGAAAACCCAGTTTGCAGTTATCCGGGCTCTGGAGATAATTGGCGAAGCCGCCAAGGCCATTCCAGAGGAGTTCAAGGAGAAACACCCGGAAGTGCCCTGGAAAGAGATGGCAAGAATGAGGGATAAACTTATACACGCGTATTTTGGAGTTGATCTCCGGGTTGTATGGCGAACCCTCAACGAGGACATTCCACAGCTGAAAAAGAAGCTGGAGACCCTCCTTTAGTTCCCCTTCACCTTAACTTCCCTCACGCTCTCTGTGAGCGCCATTCCGTTGGTTCCCTTCTCGAAGGAGAGACCATCGGGCAGCGACACCTTCACCGGCACGGCCCTTTCCTTCTCCTCGCTTGGGGTCCAGCTTATCAAATCGCCCTCCTCAACGTCGAGCGTTTTTATCAGGCCCACCGGCCCTTCTATTATGTACTTGGCTGGCTCTTTCGGAGCGTAGAACCGCCATTTCCGGGCAGTTTTAAAGTCCACCACTCGTCTCGCGGAGTCCAGCCAGATTACGTCTATATCGCTCAGCATGAAGAACATGTGAATTGACGCGTTGGCCTTGGTTTCCGCCGGAAGAACGAAGACCATGGCATAGTTGACGTTTCTAACCAGCATTAATCCCCTGAAGCGCTTAAAGAAGCTGTCCGCCAGCTTCACATGCCCGTGCCATGTTCTCTCCTTGGTCTCGTTGACGAGCATGGTAAGAAATAGAAATGCAAGTTGATAAGTTTTTGGGAAAGAAAGGGAATTAGAGGTCTCCGGCCTTTGCCTTCTCCCCGAGCTCGAAGCCCTTGTGAAGCGCCTTGAGGTTTATCTCCTCGGTGCCTTTGGGGACCGCATCCAGAACGGCCTTCTCTATGGCCTCCCTGCTCACGACACTGGTCCACGCCGTCAGGATTCCGAGGGTGAGGATGTTCATGGTGAGGCTCAGCCCGGTGGTTTCCTCGGCTATCTCCGTGAGCGGCAGCGAGACCACCTCAAGCCCCCTCTCGAACTCGGTGTCCCTGTGCGGAACGAGCTCCTCCTCGACTATTATCCGTGCCCCCCTCTTCACAGTCTGGAGGTACTTGTTGTAGGCCTCCTGGGAGAAGAAGACGGCACAGTCGGGATTGAGGGTCTTGGGGTAGTCTATGGGCTCGTCGCTTATGACCACCTCTGCCTTGCTCGCTCCACCTCTAGACTCCGGCCCGTAGGCCTGTGTCTGAACGGCGTAGAGTCCCTCGTAGACCGCCGCGGCCCTCCCGAGGATGACGCTCGCCAGGATGACTCCCTGACCGCCGAAGCCGCTGAAGAGTATCTCCTTCCTCATTCCTCCCACCCCATCATCTTCTTGGCGCGCTTCTTGTACGCCTCGTACTCCCTCACGAGACCCGGCCTGTCCCTGTCGGCAAACTCTCCGATGACTATCTTGCCCTCGAGCTCCTCCGGCGGCATCTTCTTGGCCTTCGCGAGCGGGACGGTTATCTTCTGATACCAGCGGAGCAGTTCCGGAGCGGTCTTCATCCTGTTCCTCCTTCCGAAGCTTATCGGGCACGGCGAGAGGAACTCAACGAGGGTAAATCCTTCCTTGTTGAGGGCCTTCTTGATGCTGTTGATTCCCTGGAGGTAGTTGAAGACGCTCCACCTTGCCACGTAGTTGGCTCCAGCCGAAACCGCGAGGTCGGCTATATCGAAGGGGTTCTCGAACTGACCGTAGGGAGCGGTAGTTCCGCGCAGGCCCTTCAGGGCGGTCGGCGCGACCTGGCCGCCGGTCATTCCGTAGGTGAAGTTGTTGATGAGTATCACAGTTATGTCGAGGTTCCTCCTGATGGCATGGATGAGGTGGTTTCCTCCTATGGCCGCGGCATCTCCGTCGCCCATGAAGGCGATTATCTTGAGGTCCGGATTGGCGAGCTTTATACCGGTGGCGAAGGCTAAAGCCCTTCCGTGGGTCGTGTGGAGGCCGTCGAAGTTGACGAAGCCCGGAACACGGGAGGAACAGCCTATTCCGCTGACCCAGACTATCTCGTCTTGGTTGAGGCCGAGGTCGTCTATCGCGCGGAGCGTGTACTGGAGCGCCGAGCCTATTCCACAGCCCGGACAGAATATCGTCGGGAGCATGTCCTTTCTCAGGTACTTGTCGCGAATCTCGTAAGCGGATTTCAGGTACATTCAGCCCACCACCCTCTCGACTATCTCCATCGGAGTGTGAACCTCGCCGCCTATCTTCGCTATCAGCTCGACCTCCGCCTTTCCGTTGGCGCCCTCTTTGACGAGGTGGTAGAGCTGTCCGAGGTTCATCTCCGGGACGTATATCTTCCTCACGCGCTCGGCGAGCTCCTCGATCATGTCGAAGTCGAAGGGCCATATCGTGTTGAGCTTGAGAAGGCCGGCCTTAACGCCCCTCTCGCGGAGTATCTTAACGGCCCTTACCGCCGAGCGGGAGACTATGCCAGTGCTCACTATCGCTACTTCAGCGTCGTCGAGCTCAAAGGCGTCGTAGGAGATTATGTCCTCCCTGTTGCGCTCCAGCTTCTCGATTATCCTCCGTATGAGCTTTTCATGGACCTCCGCTTCAACCGTCCTCGGCCTTCCGCGCTCGTCGTGGGTAAGGCCTGTGACGTAGGTCCTGTACCCCCTGCCGAATATCGGCATCGGAGGAACGCCGTCGCCGTGTATGTCGCCGAACGGGAACTTCGCCTCCTCCTCGTTGGCCGGAAGCTTGCGGTTGATTATCTCGATCTCCTCCGGTAGGGGGACGTAAACGCGCTCGCGCATGTGGGCTATTTCCGCGTCGGTGAGAAGAACCACCGGCGTCCTGTACTTCTCGGCCAGGTTGAAGGCCCTTATGGTGAAGTCAAAGGCCTCCTGGACGGTTGAGGGACTGAGAACTATGAGCGAATGGTCGCCGTGGGTTCCCCAGATGGCCTGCATTATGTCTCCCTGGGCCGCGAGGGTCGGCTGGCCCGTTGATGGGCCGCCGCGCTGAACGTCCACGACAACGACCGGAGTTTCCGTCATTATCGCGTAGCCTAGGTTCTCCTGCATGAGGCTGAATCCCGGGCCGCTCGTTGCGGTCATGGCCTTGGCCCCGGCCCATGAAGCCCCTATTATCGCCGCCATGCTCGCCAGCTCGTCTTCCATCTGTATACTTACACCGTCCACCAGCGGCATGTAGAGGGCCATGGCCTCGAATATCTCGCTCGCGGGCGTGATTGGATAACCCGCGTAGAAGCGGCATCCCGCGAGGATCGCCGCCCTTGCTATCGCCTCATCACCCTGAATGAAATCGCTCTTACCGACCGGAAAAGGGTATCTCATCTGCATCCCTCCTCGTAACCGACCCTGAAGGCTTTGATGTTTATATCCTCGGTTCCCTTGGGAACCCTCCTCCTTATGGCCTCCTCGACGTTTTCCTTCTTCACAACGCCGGTTTTCGCCACGAGGTAGCCGAGGGCGACCATGTTAACGGTGAGCGCCAGACCGGTGCTCTCCTCCGCCAGGCGCGTGAACGGGGCGCCTATGTAATCCCTATCTGGCTTAACCAGATCGGTGTCTACGATCAGCAGTCCATCCTCCCTCAGCTCGTCCTTGACGGTGTCGTAGCCGAGCTGGGCGAGTGCGACGAGAACGTCCGCCTCGGTGACTATGACGTCGTAAATCGGCTCCTTGGATATTATCACGTCCGCTATGGAATGACCGCCCCTGCTCGCGGAGCTGTAATCCTGGGTCTGGACGACGTTCAGCCCCTCTATGGCGGCGGCCTCGCCGAGTATGACACCGGCCAGGACAACGCCCTGGCCTCCTATGCCTGCGAACCTAACCTGCATGGCTCTCACTCCTCCTTGAGGCCGAAATGCTCCTGAACCTCGTCTATGAGCTTGTTAAGCTCCGTGGTGAACTCCGGCCTCTCTCTGTTTACGAACTCCCCTATGACGAACTTGCCCTCAAGCTCCTCCGGGCTCATGTTTCTCGCCCTGCTGACCGGGACTGAGTTCTTGAGGAACCATCTGAGCATCTCGGCCGGCTCCTTCATCCTGTTCCTCCTTCCGAACTGGACCGGGCACTGGGAGATGACCTCAACGAGCGAGAAGCCCTTAACCTGGAGGGCTTTCTTTATGCTCTCGATGAGCTGGTAGACGTGAGCGGTGGTCCACCTGGCAACGTAGCTTGCTCCGGCGGCGGCAACAGTCTCGGAAATCTGGAGCGGGTGCTCTATATTCCTGTACGGGCTGGTGGTGGTTTTAGCGCCGAAAGGTGTCGTGGGGGCGACCTGTCCGCCGGTCATTCCGTAGATGAAGTTGTTAACGAGGATTACGGTTATGTCTATGTTCCTCCTCGCGGCGTGGAGCAGGTGGTTACCGCCTATGCTCGCCAGATCACCGTCACCGCTTATGACGACGACCTTCTTGTCGGGGAGGCCCACCTTGACACCGGTGGCGAAGGCTATCGCCCTCCCATGGGTCGTGTGGAGCGTGTCCGCGAGGAAGTACGGTGAGGCTATCCAGGCGGAGCAGCCTATACCGCTGACGACGACGAGGTCCTTAGGGTCAATCTTGAGGCCGTCGATCGCGTTCGCGAAGGCGTTGAGGACGGTTCCGCCGCCACAGCCGGGACAGAGGGCTGTGGGTAGGGCCTCCTTGCGGAGGTACTTAACCATCGGATAGGTGGAGTATATCTTCTTCGCCATCAGGCAACACCCCTTATCTCGCGGAGGATCTCCTCAACGGTCAGAGGCACTCCGCCGATTTTGTTCACGCCCTTGAGGAGGACGTCGTCGTTAACGTAGCGCTCGACCTCGATTATCATCTGGCCGAGGTTCATCTCGGCGACGAGTATCGTTCTAACGCGCTTTCCAAGCTCCCTCATTCTCTCGGCCGGGAACGGGTGGACGGTCTTCGGCACGAAGAGGCCGACCTTTATTCCCTCCTCCCTGGCCCTGAGAACTGCTCCGAGGGCCGGTCTCGCGGTAACGCCCCAGCTGACGACGAGTATCTCGGCGTCGTCCGTGAAGTGCTCCTCGTACTTCTCGTAAACTTCGCGGTTCTTCTCAATCTTGCGGTGGATTCTCCTCACAAGCCTATCGTGAACCTCAGGGGTGTAAACGTCCCTCAGGCCGGTCTCCTTGTGAGTCGAACCGGTGACGTGGGTGAAGTAGCCGTGACCGAAGAGCGGCATCGGCGGAACGCCGTCCCCGTGGGGGTCGCCGAAGGGGAGTCTTGCCTCTTCCTCATTCTCCGGAAGCTTGCGGTAGGTTATCTCGACTTCCGAAACGTCCGGAATCTTTATCTGCTCCCTAGTGTGGGCGAGCACTCCATCGAAGAGCACCACAACGGGGGTTCTCAGCTTTTCGGCGATGTTAAAGGCCCTTATGGTCTCCCAGAAGGCGTCCTGCCCGCTCGTCGGAGAAACGGCAACGATCGGATGGTCTCCGTGCGTTCCCCACCTGGCCTGGAAGAAGTCGCCCTGCGCTCCCTTCGTGGCCTGTCCCGTTGAGGGGCCGCTCCTCTGGACGTCGACCAGAACGAGAGGGGTCTCGGTCATCACGGCGTAGCCTAGGTTCTCCTGCATAAGGCTGAACCCGGGTCCGGCAGTGGCGGTCATAACCTTGAACCCGGTCCATGAGGCGCCGACCATCGCGGCTATGCTCCCAATCTCATCCTCCATCTGGAGGTAGTAGCCGCCGAGCTTCGGCAGTTCGCGAGCCATCGTCTCCGCTATCTCGCTGGAAGGGGTTATCGGATAACCCGCGTAGAAGCGGCACCCGGCGAAGAGCGCGCCGTAGGCTACCGCCTCGTTGCCCTGCATGAAGTAGTTGCCCGGTTTGTAGAGCTTTCTAAGGAGCCTGAGCTGTTCAGGCTCGTTTCCACGAATAATCATGGTCACCACCTTATGGCTATGGCGAAGTCCGGGCAGAGAAGCTCGCAGAGCTTACACTTGACGCACTTCTCGGCGTGAACCGGGACGGGGTAGTGGACACCCTTCTCGCTGAGCTCCTTGCTCCATTCAAAGACTTTTCTCGGGCACATCTCGACGCAAATGCCACAGCCCTTGCACAGAAAAGTGTCCACGTCAATTTCAACGATTCCTTCCGCCTTGCCGGTAACGAGGTAGTCAGACCTTTCGACCACGGTTTTCCCTTCGACATCTGCCATAAGCATCACCCGCGATTTGCTAAGCCCTTTTACGTTTGTCAACATTTAAAGCTTTCGTGAGGGCCCATAAATGAGCATCAAAGAATCACGAGAGGCGTTATAAGGCCGGCGAAAAGAAAGCATGAAAATTCTTTCAAAAGCGAAATAACTTCACCACGTCACCAGCTGCCAGTCGAGGAGGCCGTTCTCAACTATGTACTCCCACCTCTCACGGCACTCGGGCTTGAGGTTCTCGATGTGACTGATGTCCTGAGTCGCCGAGAACTTCTTTATCGCCCTTCCTATGATCCGGTCGTAGTCGGTCAGGCAGTTGTGTGGCCCGCGCTTTGAACCCGCTCCAACTGGGTCGCTCAGGATCCTCTTGTTCGGGAAGCGCTTCTTCGCCCAGATTAGAACCTCAACAGCGCTCCAGAGCCACGGCGGGCGGTACTCCTTTTTCTCCCAGAGCCGCTCATAGAGTGTCCCCTTCTGAATATCGGTTATGTTGATCGAGAATGTGTCGGTATAAGGCTCGGCCTTTATTATGCTCTCCTTCGCATCCCTTATCCCGTCCCTCTCGCTCAGGAAGATTGGCTTGAGCAGGAGGTAGGTTTTGACCTTAGCTCCGGCTTCATGGGTTATCTCCGCGGCCCTAACGAAGTCCTCGAAGGTGTTGCCCTTGTTGATTGAGACATCGGCGATGTCGTCGTTTGCCGTCTCAAGGCCGATGGCGACCTCGAAGTGCTTGTCCGGGACTATCTCGGCCAGCTCTCTAACGGCATCGTAGCGGACCAGCTCGCTCCGGCTCTCGATGACTATCTCCCTGACCTCATCCAGAGCGGCCAGAATCTCAAAGATTCTCCTCCTCGTCTCGGGCTTAAGCTCTCCGTTGTCAAGGAAAGAGCCCGAGGTGAACATTCTGACCGCGAAGGGTCCCTTTTTGCCTTCGATTTTCTTGAGGGCCTCTTTGACGTAGTTCACTATGGCGTCCTGGCTCCACTTCACCTTTGGCGCGGCCGTTGGGTAGGCGCACATGTAGCAGGCCTGATTGATCCTGAAGCGGTAGCAGCCTATCGTGGGCAGGATTATGAAAAGTGCCGTTCCGGGCTCCCCGGCGACGTTGTCCTCGCTCGTCCAGTATGTCATTCTCTCACCTAAGCCTCGCTGGAAGTTAGGGTTTTTAAAGGTGAGGGATTAACCAGAACCATGCCGAGGATACTCATCACGAACGATGACGGGATTTATTCCAAAGGGCTGCGAGCCGCTGTCGAGGCCGTGAAAGACCTTGGTGAGGTTTACGTGGTCGCGCCGCTCTTCCAGAGGAGTGCCAGCGGAAGGGCCATGACCCTTCACCGTCCCCTCAGGGCCAAGCTCGTTGACGTTCCCGGGGCGAAGGTAGCGTATGGCATAGATGGAACGCCAACTGACTGTGTAATATTCGCCCTGGCCCGTTTCACCGACTTTAATCTGGCCATAAGCGGCATCAACCTTGGAGAAAACCTAAGCACCGAGATAACCGTTTCGGGAACTGCTTCAGCGGCCATAGAGGCGGCGACCAACGGGATTCCGAGCATAGCGATAAGCCTTGAGGTCAGCCGGGAGAAGTACAAATTCGGCGAGGGAAGCGAGGTTGACTTCTCCACAGCCTCTCACTTCCTGAGGAAGGTGGCGCGGGCCGTTCTGAGGGATGGTCTTCCCGAAGGCGTCGACATGCTCAACGTGAACGTTCCGGACGATGCCACCGAGGAGACTGGGATAGCAGTCACGAGGCTTGCCCACAGGATGTACCGGCCGACGATCGAGGAGCGCATAGACCCCAAGGGCAACCCGTACTACTGGATAGTCGGCAGAAAATGCAGGGAGTTCGAGCCCGGGACGGATGCCTACGCCCTGAAGGTGGAGAGAAAAGTCAGTGTGACCCCGATAAACATAGACATGACCGCGAGGGTAGATTTAAGGGAAGTTGAGAGGCTGTTCTAAGCCTCTCCAAAGATACTCTTCACGAACCACTTCTCGTCGAAGGGCTTGAGATCGTCGTAGCCCTGACCGACGCCGACGAAGAGTATCGGCGCGCCGATGGCGTGGCTTATGCTCAGAGCGGCGCCGCCCCTTGCGTCCGCATCCAGCTTGGTGAGGATTACGCCGTCGATCTTCACCGCCTCGTTGAACTGCTTCGCCTGCTCGACGACGGAGTTGCCGGCTAAACTGTCGCCGACGAATATCACCAGATCGGGCTTGGTTACGCGCGCTATCTTCTTCATCTCGTCCATGAGGTTCCTGTTCAGCTCGTTCCTCCCGGCGGTGTCTATGAGGACGACATCAAGTCCCCTGGCCTTGGCGTGCTGGATCGCGTCGTAGGCAACCGCAGCCGGATCGGCACCGTAGGAGTGCTTGATGACCTTGACGCCGACGCGCTTTGCGTGCTCCTCGACCTGCTCTATCGCCCCTGCGCGGAATGTGTCGCTGGCAGCTATAACGACGCCGAGACCGTTCTTCTTGAGCCAGTGGGCGAGCTTGGCTATGGTGGTCGTCTTTCCGGAGCCGTTGAAGCCCACAAAGGCTATGACGAAGGGCTTCTCCTCCTTGGACTTTATCAGCTCAAGGAGGTCTATTTTCTTCTCGGGTGTCAGGACCTCAAGAACGGCCTCACGGACGGCCTCCTCAACCAGGGCCTTCTTGTTCGTTCCTATCTTGACCTTCTGGCCGACGAGCTTCTCCTTTATCCTCTCCTTGAGTTCCTCAACGGTTTCGAGGGCGACATCAGCCTCGAGGAGCTCTATCTCCAGATCCCAGAGAGCGTTTTCAACGTCCTTCTCGCTTATTTCAGTCTGCGAGACCTTGTCCACGAATGAGCCTAACTTCTCCTTGAGTTTTCCCAGCATCTTTACCACCCCATGAGCGAGCGACTTATGCCTATATAATAATTATGAAGTGCCCTCGGCGATAGCTGGTGTCATCACACCTCAGACCCGAAACCGCTCGTCATCGGGCGGGTTTAACTCCGCTCTATCTCTTATAAACTCAGTACCTCCGGACGTAGGTCTTGCTCTCCACTACCCTCCCGTTCTCAAGGCGCATGACGTCCAGCCTTTCGAAGCCAACGGTTTCCCTCTTGTAAGCGATTAGATAATCGATGAATTCCCTTATCCCATAGCGGGTTATGGAGTCCTTCACGTACTTGTGCTCATAGAGCAGAACGAGCTTGTCCCTGTGCTCCCCCAGCCAGTCCTTCAGCTTTTCCCTCTCCGCCTTGGAGCGTGAGAGCGGGTTGACTATGAGGTACACCTCGAAGTCGTCGCTCTCGAAGGGGGAGCCTATGTAAACGTCACCGTCGACCTGGAACGGCAGATACTCAGCAAGTATGCGCCTCCCTGCTTTTCCCCATGCGTTCAGGTATATTCTCGCAAGTCTCTTCCCGTCGCCGGTAATTAAAACCGCTCCCGAATTTAATTCGGCTATTTTCTTCAGCATGGTCATCACAAAAAACTTTTACTCCAAGGTTAAAATTCTTTCTCAAATTTTCGGCTTTCAGAGAACCATAAAGTATATATTGCGCTTTACGGGTATAACTTTGAAAACTCGCGGGGTGTTAGCATGAAGAAGCTGTTTAGCTTGTTTTTAATTGGCCTCTTGGCTCTCGGTGTAGTGGCCAGCGGCTGCATTTCTCCAGGTGAGAACGAATCCACCAAGGGCGCCATTGCCATCGTTTACGACGTTGGTGGCAGGGGTGACCTGAGCTTCAACGACATGGCCTACCTCGGAGCTTCCAAGGCCGCGAAGGACTTCAACCTGGACCTAGTTGAACTTCAGAGCAACAGCGAGGACGACTACGTCAAGAACCTTGAGACCCTCGCAAGCCAGAAGAAGTACCTCGTTATCATAGCCGTCGGCTTCATGATGACCGATGCCGTCAAGCAGGTTGCCGACGAGTACCCGGACCAGAAGTTCGCCATCATCGACGGTTACATCCCTGACAAGGACAACGTCATGAGCATCCTCTTCAAGGAGAACGAAGGTTCTGCCCTTGCCGGTGCTCTCGCTGGCCTTATAGCGGCCAACAGCGGCAAGGACAAGGTCGGCATTGTTCTCGGTATGGAGATACCGGTTCTCTACAAGTTCGAGGCCGGCTACCGCTTCGGTGTCAAGTGGGCCGAGGACTACTACAAGAAGCACGAGGGCAAGGACGTCAGCATAGACGTCATCTACCAGTACACCGGAACCTTCAACGACGCCGCCAAGGGTAAGGCGGCCGCCAGGGCCCAGCTCGCCCAGGGCGCGTGGGTCATCTACCAGGTCGCCGGTGGAACCGGTCTCGGTGTCTTCGACGCCGTTTCAGAGGTCCTTGACTCCCAGGGCAAGAAGATGGGTCCGCCCTTCGCCATCGGTGTTGACTCCGCCCAGGACTGGATCAAACCAGGCGTTATCATAGCCAGCATGATGAAGCGTGTTGACGTCGGTGTCTACACCGCAGTTAAGGATGCCGTTGAGGGCAACTTCAAGGGCGGTATCGTCGAGCTCGGCCTCAAGGAGGGCGGTGTCGGCATAAGCAGCGTTGACGACGTTATGGCCATGTTCGACTCGCTCCCGGAGGACACCCAGAAGCAGAAGCTCAAGGACCTCGGCTTCAACAGCAAGGACGAACTCAAGAAGTACCTCGAGGACACCAGGGCCCAGGTTCCCGACTGGATCTGGGACGCGGTCAAGGAGCTTCAGGGCAAGATCACCACCGGTGTGATCAAGGTCCCAGCTCCGATGGACAAGGAAGGCATAGAGAAGGTCCGCGCCGCCAAGACCTGGCAGGAAATGATGGAGCTCGCCAAGTGAGCTCTTAACCCCTTTCTTTTCTCCACTTAAAAGGGGGTGCTGCAATGGAGAGGACGCCAATAATCGAGATGAAGGGAATCGTCAAGGTGTATCCGGACGGCACTAAGGCCCTCAAGGGCGTTGACCTTACCGTGTATAAAGGCGAGATTTTGGGTCTCCTCGGTGAGAACGGCGCCGGAAAGACCACCCTCATGAAGGTCCTTTTCGGCATGCTCCATCCGACCTCGGGTAAAATCTTCATAAGGGGCGAGGAGGTCAGGTTCAAGAGCCCCTCCGATGCCATCGCTCACGGCATCGGTATGGTTCATCAGCATTTCACGCTCGTTGAGGTTTTCGATGCCCTCCACAACATAATCCTTGGCATGGAGGGCCACGGACTGTTTTCAAAGATTGATGTTGATAGGGCCACCGAGAAGCTTCAGAAGCTCATGGAGGACCTGAACTTCAAGGTCCCCCTGGACGTCCCGGTGGAGGACCTGCCCGTTGGAGTCCAGCAGAGGATTGAAATCCTCAAGATGCTCTTCAGGGACGTTGACGTCCTCATACTCGACGAGCCGACGGCGGTACTGACGCCCCTCGAGGTCGAGGAGCTCTTCGCCGTTCTCAAGAAGCTGAAGGCCGAGGGGAAGACGATAATCTTCATCAGCCACAAGCTCAACGAGGTCATGGAGCTCACCGATCGTGTCACCGTCATCAGGAAGGGCGAAGTCATAGGAACCGTCAACACGAGTGAGGCAACGCCGCAGCTACTCGCGAGGATGATGGTTGGAAGGGATGTGGTTCTCAGGATACAGAAGCCGCCCAAGGAGCCAGGGGAGCCTATACTTGAGATCAAAGACCTCTGGGTCAAGGGTGACAGGGGCGAGGACGCCGTTAGGGGGCTGTCCTTCGAGGTAAGGGCCGGCGAGATATTCGGAATAGCCGGCGTCGAGGGCAACGGTCAGACGGAACTCATCGAGGCCATAACCGGACTGAGGAGGCCTGAGAAAGGCCATGTGATTTTGAATGGGGCGGAGATAACTGGTAGAAGCCCGAAGGAACTCTACGAGGCGGGAATGGCTCACATCCCCGAGGACAGAACCCGCATGGGACTGATACTCAACATGACCGTCACGGAGAACGCGATACTCGGTCTCCAGTGGATGAAAGAGTTCCAGCGCTGGAAGGGAACGATAGACTGGAACAAGGCCAGAGAGCACACCGGACGGCTCATAGAGGAGTTCGAGATAGTCGCCCCCGGTGTTGACGCCCCGGTCAAGAGCCTCAGCGGCGGCAACCAGCAGAAGCTCATCGTTGCCAGGGAGGTCAGCAAGAAGCCCGTGCTCATAGTGGCTTCCCAGCCCACGAGGGGTGTTGACGTCGCCTCAACCGAATACATCAGGAACTACCTCGTGAAGCTCAGAAACGAAGGCAAAGCCGTTCTCCTCGTCTCGGCAGACCTCGACGAGGTTGTCCAGCTCAGCGACAGGATGGGAATAATCTACGAGGGCGAGTTCATGGGCATTGTGAAGCCCGAAGAGGTCACCACGGAAGAGATCGGTATGATGATGGGAGGTATCCGCTATGAAGAAATCAGGAAGTGAGCTCATCAAATCCTTGAACGTCCGTCCGTTCATCGAGAGCCTTATAGCCATATTCGTCGGTTTCCTCATAGGTGCAATAGTCCTCCTGGCTTTCGGCTACAACCCCTTCGAGGCCTACTACTGGCTCTTCCAGGGCGCCCTCGGAAGCACCTACGGAATAGCCTCGACCCTCAGATACGCAACCCCGATAATGCTCACGGCACTGACCTTCGCGATAGGCACCAGGACGGGAATATTCAACATAGGTGCTGAGGGCTCCTTCTACTTCGGCGCCATAGCGGCGGTGATATTCACCAACATCTGGGACAATATGCTCTTCGGCCTCGTCATGGGCATGCTCCTCGGAGCACTCTGGGCGCTTCCAGCGGCGGTTCTCAAGGTCTACCGCGGCGTCCACGAGGTCATATCCACGATAATGCTCAACTGGATAGGCTGGTTCTTCGTGCTCTGGCTCATAGTCGGGCCGTACGCCAACCCCAACGACCCCAACAAGACCATCAGAATCCCGGTGGCAGCTAGACTCCCCGAAATCGGCTACGGCCTTTCAATAGCCATCATAATTGCGGTAATCGCCGCACTGCTGACGTACTTCCTGCTCTGGCACACGACCATGGGATTTGGAATGCGCGCCAGCGGAATGAACGAGAAAGCCGCACGCTACGCCGGAATGAACCCGAAGATGGCCGTCATGTGGTCGTTCCTCATCGGTGGCCTGCTCAGCGGACTGGGCGGTGCCATGAAGATAATGGGTGAGGGTCCAACCTATGCCATCAGCCAGGGAGGGGCGAACATCTACGGCTTCGGTTTCGACGGTATCGGTGTCGCCTTGGTCGGCAGGAACCATCCGCTCGGAATCATCCTCGCGGCAATATTCTTCGGAATGCTCCGTGCTGGAACGGCGCTGATGCAGGCACAGGCACAGGTTCCGCTCGAAATCATCAAGGTCATACAGGGAATCATAGTCATAACCGTTGCCATCCCGAGCCTGTACGACCTGATTAGAAAAGCCATCCACAGGGGGGCTGCCCAATGAACGTTGGTGACGTCCTCACTATACTGTTCACCTCCCTCATGGCCATGGTGCCGATAGTGCTCACCAGCGTTGGGGCCGCCTGGAGCGAGCGCGCCGGTGTGGTCAGCATCGGCTACGAGGGCGTTCTCCTGATGAGCGCATTCTTCGGCGCGATATTCGCTGAGCTTGCACACAACGCCGTCGTTGGCCTCATTGGCGGAATACTCGTAGGCGTCCTGCTCGGAATGCTCCACGGCGCCCTCACCGTCTACCTCAAGGGCGACCACGTCATCCCGGGTATAGGCATCAACCTCCTGGCCCTTGGTGTGGTTCCCTTCGGTATACTGGCCTACTGGGGAACCGCCGGGCAGCACCAGCTCCCGGACGATGCGCAGATGTGGCACATCAGGACCCCCTACGGCGAGCTGAGCCCGATGGTCTTCGTGACCATCGTGATAGCCATCGTAACCTGGTGGGTGCTCTTCAAGACCCCGCTCGGTCTGCGCGTCCGCTCCGTCGGTGAGAACCCGGAGGCCGCCGATGCGCTGGGTATAAACGTCGAGAAGTACAGGTTCTGGTCAACGGTCTACGGACACGCCCTAGCGGGACTCGGCGGAGCCTTCATGAGCGTTGACTGGCTCGGGCTGGTTCACAAGACGATGTCCGGAGGCAGGGGTTTCATAGCGCTGGCCAACATGGTCTTCAGCGGCTGGAACCCACTAGTCTCACTGATAGGTGGCTGGCTCTTCGGATTCTTCGACGCCCTCGCCACATGGCTGGCACCGAAGCACATAATCCCCGGGCAGTTCATCCTCATGCTGCCCTACATAATGACCATCATCATCGTGGCGGGAATCATCGGCAAGGCCAGGCCGCCGAAGTGGGACGGAAGGCCCTACAAGAGGGAGTGATCTCCCTTTTCCCCTTTTGAATTTTGCAAAAAAGAAAAGCGTCACTTCTTGAGAACTACGCCCAACGCCGTCCCCAGAACGATTCCAACCACGAGGGAGACCGCAACGTAGCGGCTCACATCGGTCTTCGTCGCAGGCCCCTCCTCAGGTGCCTTCCCTCCGAGGGCTCGGATTATCGCGGCGCTGTTCTCCCTGAGAACTTCGGTGTACGGCTCGTCCTTCCAGAAGACCCTTATCTCGGCGGACGGCTTCCCACTCTTGGAGGACAGCTCCCTCGCCGCGTCTTTGAGCTGGTCGGGGCTGTCCACGGCGTAGACCACAACGTCCGCCTTGGCCGCGGTGGGAACGAGCTCATCCACGCCTATGGCAGGCACCTCTTCCTCCGGCTTTATCGAGGCGATTGCCTTGATTCCGAGCCATTCCAGAGCGTACTGGTCAGGGGGCATCTGGATCACCGCGGTGTGGTTCCCATCAACGAGGACGCGATACGCCTCCATTATCGTCCTCACCCTCACCTCGAAGTCTTCGTATCCTGCCAGATACGTCTCGGCGTTGAGGGGGTCTGCTTTCTCCAGGGCTTTTTCGGTGGCCCTTGCGATCGCCAGCGCGTTCGTGGGGTCAAGCCAGACGCCGTGGGGATTGTCCTTGTTCCCGTACCAGTACTCCGGGAGATACCTGAAGCCCTCGCGTTTGTAATCCTCAAGAAAGAGCGTCTCACCCGTTATGGTGCCCTCCGCCTTCAGCTCGGCTATCTTCTTCTCCACCGGGAGATGGCCGCCAGTCGTCACGATGACGCTTGCCTTCCTCAGGAGCTCTATCTGACTCGCCGTGAGCTGGTACTCGTGAGGGTCAGCACCGGGCGGGATCAGGTAGACCACATTCACCGAATCACCGAACGCATCCTGAACTATTGCCGCCAGAGGTGCGATGCTGGCCACAACCAGCGGCTTTTCTTCAGCGGCGCTGGTGAGGGGTGTCAACGTCCCAATCAGGATAATCACGATGATTAGGAACCTCTTCATTTTCGGTCACCCTAATCTGGTTAGGATGGCAGCCTTTAAAGGTTGTCGGAAGATTTATAAGAGTGTAAAACTTAACACTCCTGGGTGTCGTCATGAGGAGACTGACGGCATTGATAATTTTGGTCTTTCTCGTAAGTACGGCAGTTCCGGCCAGCTCCTACGACATTGATTCAAAGACCACCGTTGTGGTGCACTCCAACTACGAGTTGCTCGGAGTTCTCTACTACCTCGCCTACGGCTCCCAGGACCCGTTTATAATCTACAGGGGTCAGTATCTGCATGATGTCGAATCGTGGTTTGGTCAATACCAGAACCACAAAGCCGTTGAGATGCTGAAGGAATACTTAGCCGATGCGAATTCAATATCTGAGAGGGACTACAAGCTCCTTTACTTGGATCAGGTTGCCCTCTCTTTGCCCGCTGGCATGCAGGTGGGCGTTTCTCAATCTCAAGTTGAGGCCCTTGCCCGTTTCCTTGATGTCGACGTCGGATGGATGTCCGAGTTTCTCACCGCCCTGAAGGACTTTGCGGAGAAAACGGACTTCATGGAATTCTATAACTCCCACAAGGAGTTCTACCAAGAAGATATAGAGCTCTATGCGGATGCCCTGGAATTGCTGCCTCCCAAGGATTTCATGGACAGGTACATGGACTTAACGGAGATTGAATTCAGGTTCGTTCACTCGTACCTCGTCGCTTTTCATGCCCACGCATACAGGCCGAGGGGTGTTTATGGCCTCGCAGGGATTCAACCTCTTGTGAGGCGTGTTCCCCAGAGAACGCTGTGGAGCTACAGAACCGCGAGGGACACGATGTTTGGACTCTCCCTCAACAAGGACTACCTCGATAACCCCGGACTGGACAGGCTCAACTATTTGGGAATGGTTTACCACGAGCTGGGTCACGACATATCCAATCCCACGCTTAACTTTTACGATTACCTTCCGAGGGAGCTCAGCTACCTTGAGAGCACCATTGAGGATGACATGCCCTATCTGGCCGTTTACGACATTCACTTCTGGGGCGACTACGGGATGATATACGAGGGTTTTGCCGATGGTTGGGAGGATTTCGCGATTATGAACGTTGATCCAGAATACGCCGAACTCGCTATGTGGATGCAGAGGGGCTGGGGGGAGTTCTGGATCGATGATATGATAGAGCTCTACGAAAAATATGCCAACGAGTCAGCTCAGAACAACAGGGATATCCGGATGTACATCCAGAATATTGCTGAGGAGCTTAAGGAAAGAATCCCTGAGGAAAACGCCTCCATTCTCTACCAGCAGCGCGTTCCTGTAACCCCGCTGAGGACGTTTGACAGGGGCGCCGTTACTGGAAAAGTCGTGGTGGTCTACGGAACGCAAAATCCCGACCCGAAGGGAAAGGAATACGACAGAGAAACCGCTGAACTCATAGCCGACAACCTAAAGATCTTCTACTCCCAGTGGAACGGGAGCGTGGAGATAGTCGTTAAGGCCGACGTGAATGTAACGGAGGATGAGCTTGGGGAGAACCTTGTTCTTGTTGGAGGTCCGGCGGCGAACTCGGTTGTCGCTGAAATGCAGGAGCACTTTCCGCTGCACTTTGTGAAGGAAGGGGACTACTGGGTGATTGACCACAACATCAATTGGAGCGTCGATTCGTTCATAATAACGGAGAACGAGAGCGACCCAGTGCTGAAAGGGCAGCTTGATCTGTCCGATGACCTCACCGCCGCGCTCCTGCTTGCGGTGAGAAACCCCAACAACCCCGAGAATTACATCGTTTGGATAGCAGGGGCGGACCGCTACGGTACGAGGCTCTTCAGAAATCCGACCTACTACCTGTCAAGCTACGAAATATTTACAGGAAAAGAGATGGAGATGGGCTTTTATGTTCAGCCGCTGGCATCCCCATGAGGGGAGTTTTCTTCTTTTCCGTTCCCGTTGCTCTTGATGTGGGGCTTGCCGATGGCTATCGTGAACCCCTTGAAGCTGTCGTCCTTTCTGTTGAACTCTATCGCCAGCGGAAGGCCGTTGTCCTCGTTGAAGACTATGCGCACTATCCTCGCCCGCGAGTGGTCGTTCAGGTAGTCCTCCTTGAGGTCGTCGTAGTCTTCGAGAACCCTGTCTATGCTGTCGCTGTGCATGTCGTAGATTTCCCTAGCGTAAATGCTGTGATTCTTGATCTCCTCGACCTTTTTCTCCTTATTCAAACTATCACTTCCCGGACTTCATCATGCCCTGCGCCAGGCACCCTCCCGGAATTTAAAAACCTTCCTTCTTTCAGCCATGCGGAGGGCTTCCTCGAGCTTGCCCTTCGGGACTTCCATCCCATGGAGCTCCTTGAAGAGCTCGATGATTTCATCCGTGGTTAAAGCATCCTTCTCCTCGAAGAGGTTGCCAACGAGGTTTATCATGTCCTCGACGAAGTTCCACGGGAAGACTATCCAGGCCCAGTCGATTTCCTCGCCGTAATAGTCCGGTTTGAAGCGCGAGCCCTTTATGGTGAGGAGCGTCGCGACCTTTATCTCCGCCGGCTTCTGTCCCTCGACGTAGTTCTTCGCGAGCGTTAGGCTCTCGCCGGTGTCGCTGATGTCGTCCACTATGAGAACCTTCTTGCCGCCCAGGTCGTAGTTGCTTCCGTACTTGAGCCTGGCCTTTCCGTCAGGGGTCGCCGTAACGCCCCAGTGCTCGACCTTGAGGCTGACGAGGTCTTTGACTCCCAGGTAGTCGCAGTAGAGCCTTGCAGCAATCCAGCCGCCCCTCGCGAGGCCGACTATAACGTCCGGCCTCCATCCGTCCTCCAGAACCTTCCAGGCACCTTCCTTTGCCCATCTTTCTATGTCGTCCCAAGAAGCGAGATAAGCCGGAAACTTCTTCATTGCATTTCCCTTAACGGAGCAAAGGGAAGGTTATATTTAAGCGTTACGCTCTGGGATTTGACTGGAAGATGACAAAAGAGAGTGGGAAAATCAGAGCCTGGCCCGCTTCCATATCGTTCCCTGGGGCGTGTCCTCGAGCTGGATGCCCATCTCTCTAAGCTCGGCCCTTATCTTGTCGGCCAGAGTAAAGTTGCGCTGCTTTCTGAGCTGGGCGCGGACGTCGATGAGCAGTCTGATGAGCGCCTCCTCCTCGCCGGCCCTCTGCTCCCTGAAGTAGTCCTCGAAGATGCCGAAGACCTCGCTGACTATCCTGAAGAACTCCATCGCCTTGCGGAGGATGCTCTCCTTCGGCTTCTCAACCTTCGTCAGATATCTGTTGACGGCATTGCTGGCCTCGAAGACTGCCTTCATGGCTTCAGCGGTATTGAAGTCGTCGTCCATCGCCTCGTAGAACTTCTCCCTCGCGTTCCTTATCGCTTCGTAGGCGTCGAACTCCTCCTGATCCCACTTGAAGGAAATCTCTGCCCTCTCCATGGCCACGCGGATGTTCTCGAGGGTGTTGTAGAGCCTCTCGAGGTTGTTCTTGGCGTGTTCCATGCCCTCCTCCGTGTAGTCGAGCGGTGAGCGGTAGTGCCTCTGGAGGACGAAGAGCCTGATAACCTCCGGGTCGTAGCGTTCGAGCATCTCCCTTATCGTCACGAAGTTGCCGAGGCTCTTGCTCATCTTCTCGCCGTTCACCATCAGGAAGCCGGTGTGGAGCCAGTAGCGAACCCACTGCTGTCCAGTGCATGCCTCCGTCTGGGCTATCTCGTTCTCGTGGTGCGGGAATATCAGGTCGTTGCCGCCCCCGTGGATGTCAAAGGTCTCGCCGAGGTACTTGGTGCTCATCGTGGAGCACTCTATGTGCCAGCCCGGTCTTCCCTCGCCCCACGGGCTTTCCCATTTTGGCTCTCCTGGCTTGGCCTTCTTCCAGAGGGCGAAGTCTTCTGGGTTCTTCTTGCCCTCACCTGGCTCAACGCGGGCGCCTTTCCTGAGTTCCTCGAGCTTTATCCCGCTCAGCTTTCCGTAGTCCTTAAACCTCTGGACCTCGAAGTAAACGCCGTCGCTTCCCTCGTAGGCGTAACCCTTCTCCTGGAGCTTCCTCACGAAGTCTATGATGTCCTCGATGTGCTCGGTAACGCGGGGGTATATGTCGGCCGGCTTGACCTTGAGAGCTTTCATGTCTTCGAGGAAGTAGCGGAGGAACCTCTCGGCCAGCTCCTTCGGGTCCTCACCGGTCTCGTTGGCTCTCCGGATTATCTTGTCGTCTATGTCCGTGAAGTTCATGACCATGAGAACTGTATAGCCGCGGTGCTCCAGGTATCTCCGGATAACGTCGAAGGCTATGTATGTCCTGGCGTGACCGAGATGAGTGTAATCGTAAACCGTCGGCCCACAGACGTACATCCTGACCTCGCCTTCTCTAATGGGCCTGAACTCCTCCTTCTGCTTCGTTAGGGTGTTGTACACTCTTATGGCCATCTTCTCACCACCGGGGGAACTTTGCAAAGCCCTTTTATTAGGTTATCGCCTTCGCTCTGGGCAGATTTGGGCATGGCTTTCGATTGTTTCCGAACCCTTTGCCGCCCCCGCGCCTCGGCAAAAGCTTAAAAACCGACCCCTTCAATCGGGGTTAGAGCAGTGAAAGGAGGTTACGATGATGAAGGTTCAGAAGGGAGACGTCATAAGGCTCCACTACACCGGAAAGGTCAAGGAGACCGGTGAGATATTCGACACCACCTTTGAGGATGTCGCCAAGGAAGCGGGCATATACTCAGAGAAGGGAATCTACGGTCCGGTTCCGATAGCCGTTGGAGCGGGCCACGTCCTCGGGGGCCTCGACGAGCAGCTCGAGGGACTCGAGGTCGGGGAGAAGTACGAGATAATAGTCCCGCCCGAGAAGGGCTTCGGAAAGCGCGACCCCAAGCTCATAAAGACCTTCACCCTCGGACAGTTCAGGAGGCAGGGCATCTACCCGTTCCCTGGAATGCCGGTTGAGATAGAGACCGAGAGTGGAAGGAAGCTCAAGGGCAAGGTCATGACCGTCAGCGGAGGTAGAGTAAGGGTTGACTTCAACCACCCCTACGCGGGCAAGCACCTCGTCTACGAGGTCGAGATAGTCGAGAAGATCGAAGACCCGATCGAGAAGGTCAAGGCCCTCATAGAGCTCCGCATGCCGATGGTCGACACCGAGAAGGTCATCATTGAGGTCGGCGAGAAGGACGTTACCGTTGACTTCGGCCAGCTCCTCAACGAGGTCGACAAGAACACCCTCGTCCTCGGCGAGATACTCCTCGAGAGCGACCTTAAGTTCATAGGCTACGAGGAGGTTACCTTCAAGCCCTCCGTTGACGAGCTCCTCAAGCCGCCCGAGGAGGAGAAGGAGGTCGTGGAGCTCGAGGAAGAGGTCAGCGAGCCCCTCGTGGAGAAGGCTGAGGAGAAGGAGGAGACCGAGGAGAAGCCTGAAGAGGTCAAAGAAGAGCCCAAGGCCGAGAAGGTCGAGGAGAAGCCGGAAGAAGTCACCGAGGAGAAGACCGAAGAACCGAAGGAGACCAAGGAGACAGAAGAGGCTGAGAAGGAGAAGAAGCCCAAGAGGAAGACCACCAGGAAGAGCACCAAGGGCAGGAAGACCAGGAGAACGACGACCAAGAAAACCACCAGCAAGAAGAAGGCCAAGGCGGCCGAAGAAGCCGGTGAGAAGAAGGAGGAGTGAAAGGCTTTTATTCTCCTCCCCCAACTTTTCTCCATGAGGCTCAAGAGGAACCCCTGGATTCTGTACGTTGCATTGATGCCCTTCATCCTCATCGTCCGCTACAGTGGGGGCGGAATTTTCCGGTGGGCAGGCTACAACTTCCTCTTCTACTTCGCTGCGCCCCTGCTCTTCGCGAGGCTCTTTGGATTTAAACCCTCCGAACTAGGGATTAGGATTGGAAAGAAAGATGGCTACAAATGGGCGCTGATACTGTTTCTGCTGACGATTCCCCTGAGCCTCTACGGCGCAAACGTACCCTCGATGAAGGAGTACTACCCGATATTCGAGTACTCCGGCTGGGGCGATTTCTTCCTCAAGGAGCTGGCCGTTGGGGTGATAATGTTCTCCCACGAGGCGTTCTACCGCGGGATTATTCTCTTTCCGCTAGCCAGGAAGAACGAGTGGCTCGGCATACTAGCACAGGATATCCCCTACGCGCTCGTGCACATCGGCAAGCCGGGAATAGAGGTTCCATACTCGTTCGTGGCGGGGATAATCTTCGCCAAGCTCGACCTCAAGAGCGAGAGCTTCCTCCCCAGTTTTCTACTCCACTGGTTCGGGTCGGTTCTCTTCGACCTGCTCTGCGTTCTCCTCTGAGCGAAAGCCCTATTTAGTAGGAGGTGGAAACCCATCCTATGTTCGGCTCCGAGGTGTACACCGACCGCCGCTACTGGGAGATAGACCTGCTCCGTGGCGTCGGAATAACGATGATGGTGGTCTCCAACTTCGTCACGGACCTTCAGCTCTTTCTGGGATATTCCTCCCACCGGACTTTCTGGATGGCGTTTGCCGTCACCACAGCCACGGTATTCGTCTTCGCCTCGGGCCTCTCAATGTGGATAAGCTACTCCAGAACGCTGGAGAAAACTCAGAGGCCGTACGGGAAGTACCTCAGGCGCTTTTTCAAGCTCTTTGGGCTAGGCCTGCTGATTACGGCCACCACGTATTCACTGGGAATGACCATACATTTTGGAATCCTCCATCTCCTTGGCCTTGCGACGCTCCTCGGGATGCTTTTTTACAGGTTTGGACGTCTCAACGCACTCTGGGCGGCGTTCTTTATCCTTGGATACCTCGTCCTTAGAAACTTCCACGATGGACTCTGGCTTCTGCCGATTGGAATCATGCCGGAGAACTACTTCGCTCCCGATTACTTCCCGATATTTCCCTGGTTCGGGGTCTTCCTCCTCGGGATGACTGCGGGGAGCGTTTTCTATCCGGACGGGAGGAGAAAAAAGGAGATAGCCCTTTCATCGAATCCGCTGGTTCACTTCGTTGCCTTCGCCGGGAGGCACACCCTCTTAATTTACGTGGTTCACCAGCCGATCCTCGTGGGTCTGCTCAGGCTCATTTACGGTCCCCTTCCCGGCCTTCCGGTTTAGATATCCTCGCCGTCCCGTAGCCGACGAAGAGCACCTTGTCCGGGTCCAACGCTTTTAGAACCTCAGGCCTGTGGGTGATTATGAGAGCAGTTATGCCCGCTTCCCTTATTATCTCCGCAACCTTCTTGGCCACCCTCATTGCAGTGAGCGTATCTAGGTGGGCCGCGAACTCGTCCATCAGAAGGAGGTTGGGCTTCTCGGCCAAAAGCGAGGCTATCTTTGCCCTCTCCTTCTGTCCGGTGCTCAGCTCCGAGAACTTGGCCCGATACAGCACAGCATCGCTCAGGCCAGCCCTGTTGAGTATCTCCACCGCGGCGTTTATGTCCCTAATCTTCCGATAAACGTGCTCCAGTATGCTCTCGGAGCCGAAGTTAGGCTCGAACTCGCCGGGTATCAGAACTGAGGCTTTTACATTCTCTGGAACCTCTATCTCCCCGCCGGTGGGCCGGAACCTCTCCTCCCACCACCCGTTGGCCGCTCCGAGGATCAGCCTCAGGAGCGTCGTCTTTCCTGCACCGCTTGCACCTACGACCGCTATCAGCTCCCCGGGCTCTATCTCGAAGTTGAGGTTCCTCAGGACGGGTCTCTGAATGACGCGATGCCTAACTCCAAAGGCCTTCAGAAGTTCCTGAATCTCCTCAGGCAATCCTTTAATGTCGAGCTCGCTCTCGAAGACCTTGCTCACGTTGATGAACCTTATCGGCCCGGTCAGGGGCTCAACCTTCCCGTAGCTTGGCCTCCAGAGCCTTCCGTCCTCCGGCGCGTAGGCGTCCTCCCTCAGAAACCTCTCGATGTATTCCCTCGCTTCCTCGGTCAGCGGATAGAAGAGAACCGGCCTTCCACTGGCGGTCTCCCAGAGGAACTTAAAGCCGACCTTCTCGAAGAAGGGGTTGTAGCGGGCCATCTGGGCTATGGTCTCGACGAGGTGCTTTCTCTTCCTCATCTCGGGGATTCTCCTCTCGGCGACCCAGTCAAGGGCGGATTTAACGCTCAGCTGACCGAGGCCGTCGGAGCGGTAGTCTGGGTGAACTACAACCCTCGCAATCCTCGCTCCAGAGGTGTTGGTCTCGGCTAAAGCCCTCCATTTGGCCTCTTCCCAGAGGTACGAGCGGGCGATTTTCCTTTTGTACTTCCGTTTGAGCTCATCGTAGAGCTCTTCCATTATCTTCTCGGGCCAGAAGGCCGGATGGAACCAGTCCTCCGGAAATACCTTTTCACGGATGTTTCTTTCGAGGTCACCGTTGGGCAGTCTGCGGTGCATGAGGGGTATTGGGGGATCAATGCGGACGTAGCTCAGAATCCTCGGCTCATATTCTTCCCTCTCCACCAGTTCGATTATGAGAAACCTCGAAGCAGGAGTCGATCCCTTTATCTCGAGTATGTGCACTTCCTCGCTTCCGCAGACGGGACAGGCTTCCCTCGTGTTCGCCTCGAAGATGTGCCCGTTCTCGCAGCGCCATAGGGCGACCTTCTCTTTCTGGCTGGCGTAGTGATACTGCTCAAGCTCCGCTATGGCTTCAAAATCGCTCTCGTACTTTGCCTCCCTCGCCCTGAGCCTGTAGGTGTAGAGGAGCTCTCCGGTGAGCGGTGAGTAGCGCTTTGCCTCAAGCTCCTTCTCCCAGAGGGGCCAGACCGGAATCTTATCGCCCTCGTAGAACTTCCAGAGCCGGTAATCATCGAAGTCAAGGACTTTGACCCCGTTTCTCTCCTTCGGCTCGTTGAGAACCTCTACCTCCACCTCGTCGCCCGTCAAAAACCACTGGGCCACGGTGCCGGTCATGTAGAGCCTGAGCCTTTCCCCACCGCTCTCGACCTCAAGGATTCCAAACCAGCGGTGTTTGAAGCGCGGGATTTCGCTTCCGACAACTTTCCCGCGTATCATCATGAGAACCACCTCCATGAATTCGTCGCGAAAGGTTATAACGTTAGCCCGTTAATAACTGAGTTATGGAATTCAACAAAAGAGTTATAAAAGCTTGAACGGAACCTCCCCCGGTGGGAGCCATGGAGGAGGGGTATGAAATAACTCCCGTTGCGAAGGAAAGGCGGAAGTTCTCACTCCTGATGCTGTTCGCGGTGTGGTTCGGCGCCGGGATAAGCATCGCCGAATTCTGGGCCGGGGCACTGCTGACTCCGGCTCTCTCCCTGTGGGCGGCGGTGGGTGTGATAATCGTTGGACACATCATCGGCAACGCGGTAATGGGCCTGATAGCGGTGGAAGGCTACGAAATGGGGCTTCCAACGATGGTGCTGTCGAGAGGGGCTCTCGGAATAAAGGGCTCCATTCTGCCATCGGCTCTCAACTATCTCCAGCTCATAGGCTGGACCGCGGTCATGCTCATCGTCGGTGCAAACGCCATGAACGCCCTCTCGGCAACTTTTGGCTTCGAGGGTTATCCCCTGTGGATAATCCTCCTCGGAACCCTCGTCACCCTGTGGACTTACGTGGGGCCCCGCAGGTGGGAGGCGCTGGAGAAGATCTCGGCGCTTCTGCTCCTCATTCTGAGCCTGTGGCTGACATACGTGACGGTGAAGAAGTTCCCCATTGGAGAGCTCCTGAGCAGGCCGGGAACCGGAGGAGTCGGGGTCATGCTTGCGCTCGACCTCGTCATAGCAATGCCCCTTTCGTGGGCACCCCTTGTGGCGGACTACTCAAGGTTTGCGAAGACCAAGAAAGGGGCATTCTGGGGAACGTACCTCGGCTACTTCATAGCATCGAGCCTCTTCTACTTCGTCGGTGCCCTCACCAACGTTGCCGTTGGGGAGAGCGATCCCATAGGAATAATCCTCGCCTACGGCCTTGGAATCCCCGCAATGCTGATAATCATACTCTCAACGCTGACCACCACGTTCCTGGACGTTTATTCGGCGGCAATAACCTACAAGAACATCTCGCCCAGGGCGGATGCCAAAAAGCAGGTGCTCCTGGTTGGCGCCTTGGGAACGCTCCTGGCTCTTGTCTTCCCGGTCGACAGGTATGAGGGGTTCCTAATCCTCATCGGCGGAGCCTTCGTTTCCCTCACGGCCATAATGCTGACGGACTACTTCGTGGTGAGGAAGGGCTACGACCCGGAGGAGCTCCTGGACGAAAGCGGCCCCTTGGCGGGCTACAGATGGAGGGCCCTCTCCGTCTGGGGTCTGGGTTTTGCATTCTACATCGGACTCGCCGTTGAGGGGCTGCTAGGAATCCACGTGCCGATCTTGAGCGGAATCGGCTCTGCACTCGGCTCGAGCATTCCGACCTTCCTTCTCGTCTCCCTGCTTTACTACCTGGTGGAGAGGAGGTGATCCTATGGAGTGGATAGCCGAAAGTCTGGATAGGATGCGCAAAAAACGCCCGCTGGTGCAGAACATAACCAACTTCGTCGTGATGAACACCACAGCTAACGCGCTCCTCGCCCTTGGGGCTTCGCCCGTAATGGCCCACGCTAGGGGAGAGCTTGAGGAGATGCTCGGGATAGCGGATGCACTGGTGGTCAACATCGGCACGCTTGACGAGCACTGGATCGCCTCGATGATGGAAGCCGTCAGAACCGCAAAGAGACTGAAAAAGCCCGTCGTTCTCGATCCCGTTGGGGCAGGTGCGACGAGGCTCAGAACCGAGACGGCGTTGCAGCTTCTTGAGGAGGGAGAGATAGCGGTTCTGAGGGGCAACTTCGGGGAGATAGCCGCACTTCTCGGGGAGCACGGGAAGACCAGAGGTGTTGACAGCGCGGCGTACAGCCCGGATGAGGCGAGAGAACTTGCCATCGAGGCCTCAAGGGAATTCGGCACGGTGGTTGCCGTGACGGGACCCGTCGACTACGTGAGCGACGGAGAAAAAACCTACGCCGTTGAAAACGGGCACGAAATGCTCGGAAGAGTTACCGGGACGGGATGCATGGTGACGGCCATCACCGGCGCCTTTGCAGCTGTTGAGGAGCCCCTTAGAGCCGCCGTATCTGCCCTCGTGGTCTTCGGAGTTGCCGCCGAAAAGGCTTACGATGAAGCCCCCTATCCCGGAACCTTCCACGTGAAGCTCTACGACTGGCTCTACCGGATCGACGGGGAACTGGTGAAAAAAGTGGCCAGGGTGAGGCAAGTTGAGCCTTAGGGAAAGGCTCAGGCTCTACGTCATAACCGACAGACGGTTCAGGGATGAGGTATCGACGGTGCAGGCTGCTCTGGAAGGTGGAGCAACGGCGATACAGATGCGCATAAAGGACGCCCCGACCAGGGAAATGGTCGAGATCGGAAAACGGCTGAGGAAGCTCACCGACGAGTACGGCGCCCTCTTCTTCGTGGACGACAGGGTGGACGTTGCCCTCGCGGTGAATGCAGACGGCGTTCAGGTGGGGCCGGACGACATGCCCGTCCAGTTGGTGAGGGAAATCGCCCCAAACCTGCTGATAGGAGCGTCAGTCTACAGCCTTGAGGAAGCGATGAAAGCCGAGAGAGATGGGGCAGACTATCTGGGTGTCGGGGCCGTGTTCCCAACGAAGACAAAGGCGGACGCACGCTATCTCGGTCTCGATGGCCTTAGGGAAGTCTTGGAGACCGTAAAAATCCCCGTGGTGGCGATAGGGGGAATAAACCATGAAAACGTCCGGGAGGTTTTGAGGCTCGGGGTTGATGGGATAGCGGTTATCTCAGCCATAGTTGGGGCCCCCGACGTTAAGCGCGCCACCCTTGAGATGAGGAGGATAATAGACGAATATTTGGGGTGATGGTATGAGAACCGCTCTCACGATAGCCGGAAGCGACAGCGGAGGAGGTGCCGGGATAGAGGCGGACCTCAAAACCTTCGCCTCCTTCGGTGTCCACGGGCTCGTGGCGGTAACATCGGTAACCGCCCAGAACACCCTTGAGGTGCGGGCGATCCACGATATCCCGCCCGAGGTGGTGGTGAGCCAGATAGAGGCCGTCGCAGACGACATCGGGGTCGATGCGGCAAAAACTGGAATGTTGAGCAACGCGGGAATAATAAAGGCCGTGGCAAAGACCGTCAAAAGGTACGGCTTTCCGCTCGTCGTCGACCCGGTGATGATAGCCAAGAGCGGCGCGGTTCTGCTCAGGGAGGATGCAATCGATGCCCTCGTGAGCCGGATAATTCCCCTCGCCACCGTTGTAACCCCCAACGTTCCAGAGGCGGAGCGTCTGACGGGGATCAAGATAAAAACACTCGAGGACGCTAAAAGGGCGGCCAAGCTTATCGTGGAGGAGCTCGGAGCGGGGGCGGCGGTGGTCAAAGGCGGCCACCTGAAGCTCGGTGAGGCCGTTGACGTGCTGTATTACGATGGCAGATTCAGGGAGTACCGGGCGGAGTTCGTGAAGGGGTGCACCCACGGAACCGGCTGCTCCTTCTCGGCTGCAATAGCGGCAAACCTCGCCAAGGGAAAACCCCTGGAGGAGGCCGTTGGGGAAGCTAAGAGGTTCATCACGATGGGCATCAGGTACGGGGTGAGCCTCGGCCGCGGACACTGCCCGGTAAACCAGAACGCGTGGAGGGACGTTCCCGCTTTGAAATGGAAGGTTTACGAGGAGCTGAACTCGGTGAGGAATGCCCTAAGCGGCGCTGAGAACGCGGTTCTTGTCTGCGCACTCCCACTGCCCTACGGTGCCGAGGGGGAAAACATTGCCGTTCTGAGGAACGGAGAAATAACCTTCGGCGCTCCGGAGGACATCGCCGGCATTTTGCTCCGGAGAATGCTGGAACGGTCAGAGTTCAGGTGTCTGCTGATTCACGATGGAGAACAGGTATTCGGAACCTCTCCGTGGGAGGTGGTGAAAAAGGTAGGGCTGTGAATTCCCACCGATACCCTTATTAGCGTTAAGGCTACCATCTTAATGGTGATTTTCATGAAAGACCCCTACGCCTGGATGGAAAACCTCGAAGATGAGCGGGTTCTCAGGCTCGTTGAGGAAGAGAACGAGCGCTTTAGGGAGTTCATTGGAGAGCTGAGCGACGAACTGTTTCCGGAGGTCTGGGAGTACTATTCAATGCCGACGCTCTACGGTGCGAAGCTCACCGAGAAGGGCATCATAGCGATGTACAAGGAGAGGGAAAGACAGCTCATCAGATGGCTCGGTGGCGATGTCATAGTTGACTCCAAAGCCCTTGAGGAGGAGCTCAACGACGAGATTCTGCTCCAGGGCTTCACCGCCGACGGGAAGGGAAGGTTTCTCGCCTACAGCTTCTCGATAGGCGGCGCCGACGAGGGGATAACCCGAATCATAGACCTCAAAACCGGAAAGCTCATCGACGAGATGAAGCCCTCAGTCTGGAACGTGACCTTCCTTGGGGACGGCTACTACTTCTCCCGCTTCTATCGGCACGGTGAAACGCCTGACGGGGTTAAGGCCCCTGCTGTGAGGCTCTTCTGGAAGGACGGCAGTGGGGAGAGGATGGTCTTCGGCGAGGGGCTCGGCTCCGGCTACTTCATCTCGCTGAGGAAGAGCGCCGACGGGGAAACGGCGATGGTAACTGTGACCTTCGGCTGGAACAGGGCGGAGATATACGTCGGGCCGGTAGGGGAGCCGGATAGGTGGGAGAAGGCATATTCAGCGGAGGTGCCCGCCGAGCCGATCGATGTAATCGACGGAAAGCTCTACGTCCTCACGAGGGAGGGGAAAGGCCTCGGAAAGGTCGTGGCAGTCCGAGACGGCGAAGTTACCGAGATTATTCCTGAAGGTGAATTCCCGCTAGAGTGGGCAATCATCGTGGACGGGAAAATACTCGCCGGCAGGCTCGTCCACGCGAGCTACCGCCTTGAGATCTATTCCTTGGACGGTGAAAAGCTGGATGAAGTGAAGTTCGACCTTCCGGGAAGCGCCCATCCCCTCGATACCGATGGAAAGAAGGCGCTCATAAGATACGAGAGCTTCACGGTTCCGTACAGGCTCTACGAGTTCGATGGGAAGCTTAAACTCGTAGAGGGGCAGGAGGTTGAAGGGGACTTCAAAGTCGAGGAGGACTTTGTGGTCTCAAAGGACGGGACGAGGGTTCACTACTTCCTCGTGAAGGGTGAGAGGGACGAGAAGAAGGCGTGGGTCTTCGGCTACGGCGGTTTCAACATAGCCCTAACCCCGAGGTTCTTCCCACAGGCGATACCCTTCATAAAGCGCGGCGGAACGTTTGCGATGGCCAACCTCCGCGGCGGTTCCGAGTACGGTGAGGAGTGGCATCGCGCCGGAATGAGGGAGAACAAGCAGAACGTCTTCGACGACTTCATAGCGGTTCTCGGCAAGCTCAAGGCCGAAGGTTATAGGGTTGCCGCGTGGGGCAGGAGCAACGGCGGACTTTTGGTCTCGGCAACGCTCACCCAGAGGCCGGACGTCATGGACGCTGCGCTGATAGGCTACCCCGTCATCGACATGCTTCGGTTCCACAAGCTCTACATTGGCAGCGTGTGGGTTCCCGAATACGGAAACCCCGACGACCCGAAGGACAGGGAGTTCCTGCTTAAGTACAGCCCGTACCACAACGTAAAGCCCGGCAAGTATCCGCCGACGCTCATCTATACCGGTCTCCACGACGACCGCGTTCACCCTGCGCACGCGCTCAAGTTCTTCATGATGATGAAGGAGGTAGGCGCTCCCGTCTACCTCCGCGTCGAGACCAAGAGCGGCCACATGGGTGCCTCACCCGAAACGAGGGCGAGGGAGCTGACCGACCTCGTGGCCTTCGTCATCAGGACGGTTTGATATCCCAACCATTTCCATTTTGTTCCGTGAAGCTCGAAAAGTTCTTATATCTAGGAATGAGAGTAATAAACTAGGGGCGGAATCATGTACGGCAAAAGGATATCAACGGGTATCCCAGGACTCGATGTCATGCTCAGGGGCGGTTTAATACCCGGAAGGACGTACCTGATAAAAGGTGCTCCCGGCACGGGTAAAACAACGCTCGCAATGCACTTCGCAATGGCGGGAATCGCCAACGGTGAGAACGTTCTCTACGTGACGCTCGAAGAGCCGGCCGAGAACCTTAGGGCGGACATGGCCAAGATGGGCTTTAGAATCAACGACAGCCGATTCACTCTGATAGATGCGACGCCGACCTCGGAGAGGTACGTCCTCGTGGAGGACTTCTTCGAGTCGTTCGCAGGCAGTCTGGAGAAGATGACAAACGCGATAAGGGAGCAGATAAGGGAGAGGCACTACACCAGGGTCGTGCTCGACCCCGTGACCATGCTGAAGCTCACCGCCTCCAACGAGATGGAGTACCGAAAGGCGTTCCTGGGGTTCATAAAATCAATGATGCGCATGAGGGCCACCGTCCTGATGACGTCCGAGCTCCAGAAGACCGACATCGAGGAGTACCTTGTCAGCGGGCTGATAGAGCTGAGGATGTTTGACATTCAGGGGACGCTCTACCGCGGACTGAAGATACTGAAGTTCAGGGGAAGCGGCTTCGATTCCAGCATGCGCCCCTACGAGATAACCGACAGGGGAATAGTCGTCCACCACGATCGCGTCATTTCACTACCCTGACGCCTCTATCATCGCCATTATCTTTCTGTGGAGCTGCTTTATCATCTCCCTTCTGTCCTCCATGAGGACCACGTCGCTTGAGCCTATCACCTCAAGGTTGAAGGCGAATGGACTTGGGAGTTCGTTGTGCTCGACCACCACCCTTATCCTTCCCTCCCGGACCCAGCCGAGGAAGAGTTCGGCAGCCTCAACATCCATCTTGTCCTCCATTATCTCGCGGTAGACCTCCTTGAGTAGCGGAAAGTTCGGGTGGTTCTCCTTGAGCACTTTGAGCAGTGCAACTGCCATAACCTGCTGTCTGCCGAGGCGCTTGCTCCTTCCAATGTACCTCCTAAGTATTAGCAGTCCACGGTTGGCGACGTGCCTGAAGCGCCTCTTGAGGAGCTCCGTGTTGTCGAGTGCCCTCTTGAGAGTCTCACGGAGGTCTTCAAGCTCGAAAAGCTGTTTTATCTCCTCTTCGCTCAACCTCTTCTCGGGCGGAAGGAGCAGGGCGAAGCCGTTGTCGTTTATCGCTATCCCAACGTTGCAGTTCTTCCACTTGCTCACGAGATAGGCGAAGGCCCTGCTCAGGGCGTCGTTCGCGCGCCTCCCGATGAGTGTGTGGAAGAAGTAGCGGTTGCGCTTCTCCCCGAGGACTTCCTCAACGAGAACCGTCTCGTCGTCCGGAACCGTTGAATACTTTGCCTGCTCGCGGAAATAAGTCAAAATCGCCTTAGCGGCCCTCTCGTCTATACCGTACTTCCTCATGAGCAGGCTCTTGGCGCGGCGGTTGTCCACTAAGCTGGCAACCTCTCTCCTAAAGCGCTGCACGTCGAGGGCAAGGTCAAAGCTGAGCGGAAGCATCTCCGAAAACCAGGCAGGAATTGTCGGTTTCGCCCCCTCGCGGGGAATCACGTAAATCTTGTTGCCCCTGCTTTTAACGAATTCATATGTTCTGCCCGCCAGGACGAAGATGTCGCCGGGCATCAGCCTTTCGGCAAACTCTTCCTCTACGGTTCCGATCATCTGCTTGTCCATGGTGTAAACCCTGATCTTTGCCTCGTCCGGTATCGTGCCTGTGTTCATGTAGTAGATGGCCCTCGTCATCTTGCCGCGCCTTCCGAAGCGGCCGTCTTCAAACCATATCTTGGCGTAAACCTTCCTCTCCTCTAAGCCAGCGTACTCCCCGGCGAGATAGCGGAGAACGCTCATGAAGTCTTCAAAGGGCAGGTCACGGTACGGATAAGCGCGCCTCACAAGCCTGTATGCGTCTTCAACGTTCCACACCTGATTGAGCGCCATCCCGAGGAGATGCTGGACGAGGACATCGAGGGGGTTCTTGGGAATCCTTATCCGGTCGAGCCTTCTGTTCCTCGCGTTGTGTGCCAAGACGATAACCTCGACCAGGTCGTCGCGATCGAGGGCGAGGATCACTCCTTTGCTGACGTCGTGGAGTCTGTGGCCAGCCCTGCCAATGCGCTGCAGAGCCCTGTTGACGCTCTTTGGCGAACCGATAAGGATTACAAGGTCAATTGTACCGATGTCAATTCCAAGCTCAAGGCTCGTCGAGGTGACAACCGCCTTAAGCTCCCCCCTCTTGAGCTTCTCCTCAACGTCCAACCGAACCTCCCTCGAAAGGCTTGAGTGATGTGCCTCTATCAACCCCTCGAACTCCGGATAGCGCTTTTTCAGATTGTAGGCGACCCTCTCAGCGCCGCTCCTCGTGTTTGTGAATATGAGCGTTGTCCTGTGCTCCCTGATGAGCTCCGCCAGGCGGCTGTACAGGGCATTGCTGAGTGTTCCGGCGTCCGTGTAAACGAGGTCGTCAACCACGCTCTCGACCCATATCTTCGTCTCCTTGGCGAAGCTGACGTCAACTATCAGGCCCGGCCTCGGCTTCCCATCGTCGTCAAAACCGAAGACGAACTTCGCGACCTCTTCGAGGGGGTGTATCGTCGCGCTCAGACCTATCCTCACGAACTCGTTCTCCGACCAGCTGGCGAGTCTCTCAACGCTGAGCGCGAGGTGGGTTCCCCTCTTATTCTCAGCTAACGCGTGAACCTCGTCTATGATGAGGTATTTGACCGTCTTGAGCCTCTCGCGGAACTTCGGGGCGTTCAGGGCTATGGCAAGGCTCTCGGGGGTTGTGATTAGTATATGCGGCGGCCTCCTCACCATCTTGCTCTTCTCGTAGCTCGATGTGTCGCTCGTCCTTATGCCCACCCTTATGTCCGGAATCTCGTAGCCGAGTTCCTTTGCCACCTCCTTTATCTCGGCCAAGGGGCCCTCAAGGTTCCTCTTGATGTCGTTGTTGAGCGCCCTCAGGGGGGAGACGTAGAGCACGTAGATTTTATCCTCAAGCTTCCCGGCCTTGGCCAAAAGTATCAGTTCGTTTATGGCCGCGAGAAAGGCCGAGAGCGTCTTTCCTGAACCGGTTGGAGATGAGATGAGCACGTTCTCGCCTTTGTGAATTTCAATAACCGCGTAGCGCTGCGGCGGTGTGAAGGTTCCAAACTTCCGCCTAAACCACTCCCTAACCGGCTCAGTAAGGATCTCGAATATCTCTTCATCCGTGTATTCCCTTTCGGCGTAGCGTATCCTTTCCTCGCTCATCGAAGGTTGGTTCGGTTTTCGATTTTTAAGCTATTCGGTTATCTTAACAAACTTTTTAAGTGCCAATTGAGAACTAAAATCGGTGGGAACATGGAATCCCTGAGGCGCGTCATAGAGGAGTTCAACAGGCTTCACGGAAGCGAGGCTCAAGCAAGGATATTGCGAGTTGATGGGGACGAGGTCATCATCGAGTTCTCCGGCTCCTTCTGCGCCACGTGCGGGCTCTATGACTACTTCGATGATATCAAGTGGGAAGCCTTGGACTTCGGCCTGGAAATCGAGCCCGTGGAGGTTTTGGAGGCCGAGGAAGACGAGTTCGAGCACGGCAGGTACGTAGTGAGGTACAGGATTGGGAATCCTTCTCCTTAGAACTCCCGGATAAAGATTAAAAGCTCCCTACCGGAATTCCCAACATGAACCCGCTCCTCCTTGGTCTCATCGTCATCTTCCTCTGGGACGGCTACTTTTTCTTCAATTACATAATTAGCCTTTTCCGCAATTACAGGATTAATGAATGGGAGCCCAAGGTGTCCATTATAATCCCCGCCTACAACGAGGGGGAGCGAGTTCTCAGAGCCATAGAATCGGCCCTTGCCCAGGATTACCCTGACTTTGAGGTCATAGTGGTCGATGACGGGAGCGAGGACAACACCTTTGAGGCCGCTTCATCTGTCACAAACGCCAGGTTGAAGGTTTACAGGGTGGAGCACGGCGGAAAGGCAAAGGCTTTGAACTTCGGCCTCTCGAAGGCTTCCGGCGAGGTTATAGTGACGACCGACGCGGACAGCCGTCTCGAACCCGATGCGGTTAAGGAGCTTGTGAGGCGCTTCTACTCAGATGAAGTCCTCGGTGTCGGCGGCCAGGTTCGCGTCGCTGGAGGCTCTTTCCTTGAGATGGCGCAGGACGCGGAACATCTCCGGATAGCGATGTTCCGCAGGGCCAAGGAGCTGGACGATCTGAGCCTCGCCCCTGGACCGATAGCTGCCTTCCGCAGGGAGGCCCTTGAGAGAATCGGCGGCTTCGTTGAGGACATCGTTGAGGATTATGCCACGACGAAGGCCGTTAAGGAGTTTGGGAAGGTTGTCTACGCTCCCCGCGCGAGGGTATGGACGAAGATGCCCAAGAGCCTTGCCGTCCTCTGGCGCCAGAGGAAGCGCTGGTTTCTCGGCGACCTGAAAAACCTCGGGGGAGGCTTCACGAAGGATTTGGCCTTTCTGCTCCTCTCCGATGTTGTGGCGTTTTTCGATGTGATAGTTCCCCCGCTTCTCCTGCTCACCGGCCAGTTCGAGCTCTTTGCCCTCTGGTGGTTCTTCGAGACCTTCACGATGCTTTTACCGACTCTCTTCGAGGGCGGAAGGCTGATAAACGCGCTCCTGTTTCCGATTATACTCTGGTTCTGGGCGGCCTTTTACCTTACTCTCCACGTCTACGGCTATCTCTCGGTGCTCCTCCGGAGGGTATGAGGGGGATACCGGGCGAAACCCTTTTAAGTGCTCACTTCCGTACTACATAGACTATATAGATTATGGGGCAACAAATAGACTATAGTGATGACGATGATAACGGCGCTCTTCATGGCGTGGGCGATAGGCGCAAACGACAGCGCAAAGGCCGTCGGAACGGCCGTTGGCTCAGGCGTACTCGGCTTCAAGAGAGCCGTGCTCATCATAGGGATATTCACCACTCTAGGGGTCTTCCTTGGAGGTTCCGGCGTTTCCGGAACGGTCTCCGGGCTCGCCGAGGGCATGTCCGCGGGCGAGGTCGGACTCGTCCTTTTCAGCGCCGCCTCTGCAGTAACCCTCGCGAGCCTCTGGGGAAGGCCGATCTCAACGACCCAGTCCATAATAGGCGGTCTCGTCGGAGCTTCCCTCGCCCTCGGACTGCCAGTTGACTGGTGGACGGTTGGCAGAATAGCATCGGCGTGGGTTCTCTCACCGATCGTCGCCGCTCTCTTCGCGGTGGCGGTCTACAGGCTCTACAAGCCTCTGCTGAGAAGGATAAAGTGTCTGCGGAACCTCGAGCTGACCCAGAAGTGGCTCGTCTTCACCGCGGCGGCATTTTCGGCCTTCAACCTCGGCGCCAACGAGCTTTCGAACGTGGCCGGAGTGATGGAAGGCCTCGGAATAGACGGTCCGTTTAAGCTCCTCCTGGCGCTTACCCTAACCCTGGGAGCGCTGACCTTCAGTTACGACGTGATGATGACGGTTGGAAGGGACATCTCGCCCCTCGGGCCAACCTCGGCCTTTTCAAGCCAGTTCGGGGCATCTCTGGCCGTCAGCGCGGCCAACCTGATAGGCCTGCCCGTCAGCTCGGGTCAGGCCATAGTTGGGGCCATAAGCGGTCTGGGCCTCTACAAGGGCGAGCGCGTGAACCTCAAACTCCTCGTGGGAATCGTGAAGGGCTGGGTAATCGCGCCGGTTTTCGCGGGTGCGATATCCTACGTTCTCATAACGTTCTTAGCTTAGGCTTTTAAACCCCCCACCGAAGGGCTTAGCGGTGTTGAGAGATGGTCGAGTTTAAGTTCGAGGTCAAGGCGAGAGACGCCGCCGGAAGGATAGGAAAGCTGACCGTTAACGGAAAAACGATAGAGACACCGGCGATAATGCCGGTCATCAACCCAAAGCAGCTGATAGTGACGCCGAGGGAACTCAAGGAGATGGGCTTTGGAATGGTGATCACCAACTCGTACATCATATACAAGACGCCCGAGCTCAGGGAGAAAGCCCTCGATGTGGGAATCCACAGGCTCCTCGACTACGACGGCATAATCGAGGTTGACTCCGGCTCCTTCCAGCTCATGCGCTACGGCGGCGTGGACGTTACGAACCGCGAAATTATCGAGTTTCAGGAGAGAATTGGCGTTGACATAGGCACATTCCTCGACATTCCGACTCCACCGGATGCTCCGAGGGAGAAAGCAGAGGAAGACCTTAGGATAACCCTCGAAAGGGCGAAGGAAGCCGAAGAGGTCAAGAACATCGCGATGAATGCCGCCGTTCAGGGTTCAACGTACCCGGATCTGAGAACCCACGCCGCGAGGGAGCTTAGCAAGATGAACTTCGAGATTCACCCGGTAGGGGCAGTCGTTCCGCTGATGGAGAGCTACCGCTATCGCGATTTGGTGGACGTTGTAATAGCCTCAAAACTCGGTTTAAGGCCCGACAGACCGGTTCACCTCTTCGGTGCAGGACACCCGATGATCTTCGCTTTAGCGGTCGCGATGGGAATCGACCTCTTCGACTCGGCGAGCTATGCCCTCTACGCAAAGGACGACCGCTACCTGACGCCCGAGGGCACCAAGAGGCTCGAAGAGCTTGAGTACTTTCCCTGCTCCTGCCCGGTCTGCTCCCGCTACACTCCGCAGGAGCTCCGCGAGATGCCGAAGGAAGAGAGAACGAGGCTTTTAGCTCTTCACAACCTCTGGGTGATCCGCGAGGAGCTCAACCGGGTCAAGCAGGCGATAAAGGAGGGAACACTCTGGGAGCTCGTCGATGAGCGTGCCCGCTCCCACCCGAAGATGTTCGCCGCCTACAAAAGACTGCTGGAGTACAGGGACTACCTTGAGAGGAACGAGCCGGTGACCAAGGCGAGTGCCTTCTTCAAGGTGAGCGAGGAAGCGATGAGCTGGCCGATCGTCCAGCGCGCCAAAGAGAGGGCCGAGCGTGTTGCTCAAAAATTCCCGGAGAGAGTAAACCACCCAATCTTCGGAGAGATTCCGAAGTACCTCAGCCTCAGCTATCCCTTCGCCCAGAGCGAGGGCGAGGAGGACTTCACCATAACCAAGCCCGCCAAGGGAGAAGCGAGGAGCTACATCATGGCCATAGCGGAGTACCAGTTCGGGGAAGGTGCCGGAGAAGCGTTCAAGGATGCCTTTGTCGAGCTTTCCCGGAAGACTGGCATGCCGAGGCAGATAAAGGCCAAAGGCAAGCACCTCGCGACCTTCAGGGCTGAGGACGGCCTTCTGACCCTCGGCATCGAAGGTGCCGGAAGGCTCCACGAGGTTCTGCCGTTCCCGAGGATGCGCGTTGTGGTTAACGAAGACGCGGAGCCCTTCGCGAGGAAGGGCAAGAACGTCTTCGCCAAGTTCGTGGTCGATGCCGACCCGGCTATACGGTCTTACGACGAGGTTCTGGTGGTGAACGAGAACGACGAACTCCTCGCGACCGGTCAGACTCTCCTCAACGGCGAGGAGCTGAAGACCTTCCAGAGCGGCCTCGCCGTGAAGGTTCGCAGGGGCGTCGGGAAGTAGAAAATTTTATAACATCCCCCCCTTCTCCTATTTCGGGCGGGCCCGTGGTCTAGATGGTTATGACGCCACCCTTACAAGGTGGAGGTCCGGGGTTCGAATCCCCGCGGGCCCACCAATACAAACTTCGCCTTCGCGAAGTTTGATCAAGGTCGGTGATTCCCTTCTAATATGCTTCCTTGAGAGGGTTTGCCTTTTTGAATGGGAGTTTGATAAGGTAATTCCAGTTTAAGTTGCTTTTTTGAGTGGGTTTACTTTCCCCGCGCTCCGTTGGAGCGCTTTAAGAGTTTAAACCCTTGTTTTAAGGCTTGTGAAATGTGAATTCCAGCTTAAAATGGCAGTTTGGTAGTGCAAACCATTTCCAGCTACACTTTTGGGGAAAAGAATCACAAACTTTGATAAACTCTATCGGGCAACTTTGCTGGACAAAGTTTCCTGTACTCTCAAACCCCCGCAGTGGGGCTTGGCTCCACGTTAGGAAACTTTGCCTGCGCAAAGTTTCATCAAAGTTGGCATGCCTTGTTGTGGTGGCGGGTTCTAACGAGGGTTTGTACTTTAACTTGCCTGTTTTGAGTGTGTTTTCTTGTTCTTAGCGCCCTTCGGGCGCTGACTTGGAGTAAAACACGCCTAAAGTGTTAGATTGTGTGGTAAACCCTATCCAAAATGCTCAATCAAGATGCATGCGGACTCTCACGTCCCTCTTTTGAATGGCCGAGACATTTTGGTCAAGCTTTGCGAAGCAAAGGTTGCTGGGGGGCTGACGCCCTCACTCCCCCGAAAACTTCACGTTTATGATGTTGAACTTCGCTCGATTTGACGCAATGAATCAGTTTCCACAATAACCAGTTTTTATCTCTGCAGTGCAAATTCAAGTACGGGGTCGGCTATGTGGTAGGTAATATTCCTGCCGTTGACATTTTTCTCTATAAACGAGGCCTTTAGGAGGGCGTCGAGGAGTCTTGCAAGGGTTGCATCCGTTATCTCGCGCTTTTCCGCTTTTTCGAGTTCCGTCTTCAACTCGCTCCAAGTGTTCCTTCCGCGGGCTATTGCATGGAGAATCGTCAAATATCGCTTTCTTGCGAGGGGTCTCTTCTCAAGGAAGCGGTCAAGCTCCCCCAAAGCCATCTTTGAAGCCTCTTCAAGAACTATATCTACCGTTTTTTTGCCCAGTCCTTCTCTGAGGGAGATTATCCCAAACTTAACGAGCCATCCAACTATGCCGTCAAGCCTGTTGACTGCATCTTCCAGAATTTCATCGGGGGCTTCTATCCCTGCCTGTTCAAAGCCTTTACGTAGAAAATCGATGCTCTGCTCTCTTGAGAACCGTGAAAGCTCTATCTCGTGAAAAACCCTCCCATAGAGGGGAGCAGTGGGGTCCTCAATACCTATGAATTCATAGAGCAGTCCAATCTCACTCCCGGTCAATATGAAGCTCGTCTCTCCGTAGTCATAGAAATGGGCTATTAATGAAGCCAGCTCCTTTCCAGCCGGCCCTCTAATCTCCTGAACCTCATCGAACGCTATTACAAACCCCTCGCTTTCAAGGGCAGAAATCAGGGAATACAACGTTTCGGGGTTTTTCCACGAGAGCGAGACTCCCACACCGGAGATCCTCACGCCGTCTATGAGCCTTATCTTGTCCTTCAATCTTTTGAGGAGGGGCGCGTTTTTCGAGAGGTATTCGTTGAGTGCCGCCTGAAAGCGGAGGTAGAGGTCGCGCCTTGAGTTGGGGTTCACTCCCCTAAGGTCAACTATAACGTGAGGGAGTTTCGCTTCGTTGAGGGCCACCCTTAGGAGGGAGGTCTTCCCAAGCCTGCGTATCCCTTTGAGCAGTATAAGGGGCTTCCGTGAGCTTATGGAGTTCAGTAGCTCTTCTAACTCCCTCTCCCTGTCATATAGGTCCTCTCTCCTGGCCTTGGGTCTCTCATCGAAGTACAAACTACCACCCCGATAGTATACTATCACCCCGATAGTTAAAAGGATTTAGGTTGGCCTCTTCTCCCCCTCCGGGAACTTCCAGTTTTTGGTTATCTTCGTCACGTTTCTCACGAGGGCTTTCTCCTCCGGGTGTCTTGAGACGAGCTCCTCGAGGAAGGAGATGAGTTCATCGTAGGCGGGCTTGTCTATCGGGAAGGGAACGCGGTCCTTGCCGCCGACGGCGTAGGTGAACTTGAACGGATCTGGCGGGTGAGTTACTGGATCCTTCCAGCTCGGGTGGACGTCGTAGACCAGCTCAAGGACGAGCGATAATGCTCTCAAAGTGCTCGGGCCGAGGCCCTTCAGAAGGAGGAACTCCTCGTAGTTATTCACGCTCAGCTCACGGGCGAATTCCAGGGCTTTTCTGTTCAGCTCGAACCTTCCGAGGCTCTCGTAGCGCTTCAGCAGAGAGACCTCATCGACGTCGCGGGGCTTGTAGTAAACGAGCGGACGGTAGCCTTTGGCTATGGCTTTCAGGCTCTCCAGCTCACGCTCTATCTTTCCCGGCTTTTCCTGCACCACGTCGAGGAGCGTCTTCTGGTACTCCCTCGACTCCTTCGAGACCGTGTTGAGGGCGAACTCCCTCTTAAGCCCGGAGATGGCCTTGTGGGGATCGAGGGTGAAGGTCTCAGCGTCGAACCAGTGGAAGCGCCTTGCCATCCTCTCGGCCTCGTTCATGCCCTGCTGTATCACCGCCCAGTTGCCCTCCTCATCGAGGAAGAAGACATGGTGGTAGAGCTGGTAGCCGGTCTGGAGGGCGACGGTGTCCACCTTCGCGACCAGCCTCGAGGTTCTCACGTACGGTTCTGGATCGAGTTCGTAAACTTCGGCTATGGTTTTCAGCTCCTCCGGTGTTGCCCGGCTCTTTTTGCCCTTCCCGCCTGCAGCTTTAACCCCCAGCTCCTCCCTCCAGAGGGCGTCCTTTATCATGCCAGCCGTCACTGTGGTTGAACCCGAGGAGTCCCAGTCCATTCCGATGACGTTGTTGAAGGCCTGGAACCAGACCGGGTCGGAGAGCCTTTCAAGGAGACCCTTCGTTCCGTACTCCTCGACCGCCAGAATCAGCACTAACCGGGTGAGCTTCCTCATCCTCTGGGCCAGCCACGCCGGAACGTGACCGCCGTGGAGGGGCAAATCCGCTACGTTTCTCATCGTTGGTTATTGGTCTCGAAACGATTTAACCTTTGCCCGGCACAACCTTTTTATCCCCTGGCGCGTTTCCCTCATCGTAAACCCACGGGAGGTATGCTCATGGGAGTTGAAAAGGTCCCGAAGTACGACATTCCCACCAAGAAGGTTGACTACGTTTTTATCGAGCTCGACAAGATGAAGCCCCACGAGCAGCTCGTTCAGAAGGAGCTTGAGGCCTTCATCGAGAGTGTTACCGGTAGTGGAATCTTCTGGAAGCCCATGCTCCTTGCCAAGGTTCCCGGTGAGGACATGTATCTCATCGTTGACGGTCACCACCGCTGGGCCGGCCTCCAGAAGCTCGGTGCCAAGAAGGCTCCGTCCGTCATCCTCGACTACTTCAGCGACGATGTCAAGGTCTACACCTGGTACCCGGCCTTCAAGGGAAGCCTCGAGGAGGTTCTCGAGAGGCTCAAGGCCGAGGGGCTCGAGGTCATCGAGGACCCGGAGGCCGAGGAGAAGGCCGAGAGGGGCGAGATAGCCTTTGCCCTCGTCGGCGAGAAGAGCTTCTCCATCCCCGGCGGACTCGAAGAGCAGAAGAAGGTCAGCAAGGTTCTCGACGAGATGAGCGTCGAGGGTAAAATCGAGCTCATCTACTACGGCCTCAAGGAAGACGCCAGGGAGGACATGGGTAAGGGCGAGATCGACTACGTCTTCATCAGGAAGGCCCCGAGCAAAGAAGAGGTCATGGAGCTCGTCAAGCGCGGCGAGGTCTACTCCCCGAAGACCACCAGGCACGTCCTGCCATTCAACCCGGACAAGATCGACGTCAAGCTTGAGGAGCTGTTCTGAAGGTTTTTAACTCCTTTTCCCTACTTTCTACGCCGATGACGAAGGATCAACCGGCTGAAGGATGATGACCAGTCCAGGAGGCCGAGGCATGCTCAAAGGATTGATATTCGACGTTGACGAGACCCTTGTTTACTACGAGGGCTACGACCACAGGGAATGGTATGAGAAGTGGGTTATGCCGGCCCTTCGGGAGCGAGGCATCGAGCTGGACTACGAGACCTACAGAAAGACCGTAACCGGCGAGCTGCCGAGGAGCTACATTGAGAGCTTCGGCATAAACCACGTGGAGTTCTGGAAAATTGTCGACGGCGTGAACCTTGAGTACCGCCGGTGGATGGCCGAACGGGGAAAAATACGGCCCTTCCCAGACGTTGATGCCCTTGGAGAGCTGAAGGCGATGGGTCTGAGGCTCGCCGCAGTGAGCAACGCCTCCCAGGAATGCACGGAGTTCGTTTTGAACCTCTTCGATCTGAGAAAACACTTCGAGGTTGTTTACGGAAAGGACTATTCAAATCTGGACGGCGTCAAGCCTAGCCCTTATCTCGTTGAAAAGGCCCTGAAAGCCCTCAATCTGAAGCCGAGGGAAGCGCTGATGATAGGCGACAGCCGTCACGATGTGCTCGCTGGAAAGCGCGCCGGCATGAAGGTGGTTAACGTAACTCGCTTTGATAAAATCGAGGGTGCCGACTACTACGTAAGTGACCTCCGGGAGCTTGTGGGGCTGGTAAGAAAAATGCTGTAGGCCCTCCAATATTACCACGGTTCATAAAAATCTCCGGCACTCTTAAATACTCCAAGGTAGTTATGTGCACTGTGGTGATTCATGGAGGCCATTGAATTTAAATGTGAGAGGTGCGGTGCGCCCCTCGAAGTATCCCCGGAAACCATCGTGGCCATCTGCCCGTACTGCGGTTTTCCGAACCACGTGAGTGGAAACCTGAAGACGGAGAACATCTATATCGTCCCGACCATCGATAAAAACGCCATAGCCAAGGCCTTCTGGGACCGCGTCAACAGGGACTTCGACCTCAAGCGCATGAAGGAGCAAATCGAGATAGTTGACATCGAAGGCCACTACGCCCCGTACTGGGTGGGCAGCGTTCACGTCGAGGGTGACGTCGAGTACATGGTGCGCGAGGAGGAGTGCCACACGGACTCGGAGGGCGAAACCCACTGCCATACCGTCGAGAGGCACTACCACGACTACGTTGACGAGGTTTTGAGCCTCATCGGCTCCGCGAGGAGGCAGATTAAGAGCTTCGGCGTTGATGACATCATCGTCCACTACTCGAGGGCAAAGCCCAAGGGGAAAAAGCTCCTTGAGCTGGACGAGGATCAGTGGGGAAAGATAAAGCTGGAGATACTCAACACTGAAATAGACGAGACTCAAGCGAAGATGATAATGCGCGAGGATGCGATAGACGTCATAAGGGACCGCTACTCAGCCAAGGCAGACAGGATAGAGCGTTTTGATATAACCGCCGATGAGCCCCAGAACGTTTCTCTGATTCTTCTGCCAATGTGGACCGTCTATTACAAGCATGAGAACTCGATATTCCATGCCGTCTTCGCCGGCTGGGACGGAAGGGACGTTGCCGCCACCGAGCCCATGCCCATCTGGAGGCGCGCCCAGTACATGGCCGGCGTCGTCCTTGGCGTCATCATAGGAGCGGCTGGAGCCGCCTACGGCGGTGCAAACGGCTCGGCTCTGGTTTCGGTGCTCTCGCTGATACTTGGAGCTGGAGCCAGCGGCTACTTCGGGTCGCTGGTCCTGGAGGGACAGAGAACCGAGAGGAGCACCGGCATCATGGGGCACTTTACGGGGGCGTTTAAGAGGTGATCGCCATGGAGGTTCAATGCCCAACCTGCTCGGCCAAGTTTAAGGTTCCAGACACCGTGAGCGTGGCAACGTGCCCCTACTGCGGAACGACCTTCAAGCTCGAAACGAGGGAGGAAGTAGGCGAACACTTCTTCTTCCCGCCGATGAGGAAGGACGCCGGGGGGGTTCTGCTCAAGTTTCTCTCCAGGCAGTACGGCGCTCCGGCGGACATAACCGGGGCGAAGATAACGAAAAAGGAGCTCCACTGGGTGCCGGTTTACTTCTTCTACCTCCACGGTAGGAGCACACGCTGGTCAACGATAGAGGAGGTTCGCTTCGTCGGAATCCCCGCAGGCTCACCCTTCCAGGGGATGCTCAAGGACTATCCGTTCCCGATAAGGGGCAAGCGCTTCTTCGATGAGGCAGTTGTCGGAAAGGGCAAGTACTACGAGCCCAAGATGTCCAGAGAGGAGGCCGAAGCGATGGCGAGGAGCATCATGGAGAGCGCCCTCAGAAGTGAAGCGAGCCAGGAGGACAAATCCCTCGGCGGCGTTGAGATTGAGGTGAAGTACCAGGGGCTCGTGCACTACCCCCTCTGGGAGGTTCACTACGAATACGGGGGGCAGAGCTTCGCGGGATACATTGACGGAACCGATGGGAGGGTTGTCCAGGCGGAGTATCCCCTCATGAGCGGTGCCAGAAAGAAGGCCAGCCTCCTGGGAGCAGGGGTTCTTGCGGCAGGGCTGGTAATTGGTATAATTGCGGCCGGTGTATACGGGAGCGCCTGGGGGCTCATAGGCGGGCTCATCCCCGGGGGAGCAGGGGCCTTCGGCATATTCCGGAAAGGTGCCGTCAAGAAGAGAAAGGTCAGTGAGGTTATGAGGCTCAACAAGGGCAACCTGTATTTCAAGCCTATGTGAGGTGTTGCTTATGGGGAAGGAAACTTCGATAGTTGAGAAGCTTGAGCTCGTAATTCCCGGCTTCCACGGCTACAAGAAGAAGGAGCTCATAAGGGAGGATGACAGGCTCGTCCGGGGCAAGGTGGCAGATACGCTCGCCCTCGCCAGGAGGGAGATGGAGCGTGCCCTTCAGAGGTGCGCCATGGTGGGCTGCGCCCAGATGGTTGCCATAGACAATCTGAGAAAGAAGCTCATGGCCCTTGAGAGCAGGGTAAGGCACGCGGAAGCCGGTTACCGCGGCTACTTCGACAGGGTGAAGTTCAAGGAGGAGGAGCTAAACAGGCTCCTGGAGTACGACGCCAAGATGATAGAGCTGGCGGAGGAGGTACTCAACGAGGTCAAGGCCCTGAACGGTCAGATAGCGAACCCTCAGGCCCTCGGCATGGCGGTTCTGAACCTTGATGACAAGCTCAACTCCTTCGAGGAGATTTTGAGCAAGAGGATGAGCTTCGCGGCGGGTGAGTGGGATGGTTCAGGTCATAGAATGGGTTAACCCCGGAGAGGACGAGATAATCTGGCGCTACCCCAACGAGGTCATAAAGTGGGGTGCCCAGCTGATAGTCCATGAGTACGAGGTTGCCGTCTTCATGCGCGACGGCAAAATCTACGATGTCCTCGGGCCGGGAAGGCATACGCTGACTACGCAGAACCTACCCCTCCTCTACAGGCTCGTCGGCGGTTCAAACAGTCCATTCAAAGCCACCGTAATCTTCGTCAGCATGAAGCAGTTCCAGGGGCGCTACGGTGGGGAGACGCAGACGAGAGAATTGGCGCCAGTCAAGTACTACGGCGTCTACTGGTTTAAAGTGGCAGACCCCGTGCTCTTCATCACCGAGGTCGTCGGCGGCCAGAGCCTCTACGACACGAGCGACGTCACCAAGTTCATCAGGGCATACTTCAACGAGGGCATGATGAAGCACCTCAGCGCTTACTCGATAGTTGACCTCTTCCAGAACCTCGACATGGTCAGCACGCAGGTAAAGGTCAAACTCATGGAGGACTTCCGCAGGCTCGGTCTTGAGCTGGTCGATGTCAAGATTGAGGGCGTCAACACCACCGACGAGTGGCGCCAGAGGCTCTTCTGGATAATGCAGACCGGCAACGCTCAGGCTGTCATGCAGATGGACACGGCAAAGCAGGTTGCCGCTGAGCTTGGAAAGAGCGAAGGCGCCGGCCTCGGCACGGGAATGGTGATAATGCCCCAGCTCCTCCAGCAACCTGCTCAGCCCGCACAGCCGGCCCAGCCCTACGCCGGTGGAGGCGTCCCGCCGGCCGGATATCAGAACCCACAGCAACCAGCCCAGCAGGCGGCTCCTGCGGCACAGCAACAGGAGATATGTCCTTATTGTGGCAAACCGATTCCACCGGGGGCGAGGTTCTGCCCCTACTGCGGCCATGAGATAAAGCGCTGCCCCAACGGGCACATAGTTCCGGAAGGGGCGAAGTTCTGCCCCGTCTGCGGTGCGAAGATTGAGTGAGGGTTTTAATTTTTACTCTTCTCCTTCAGATTTTAACGTCTTCTCGAGGCTCTCCCTCGCGATTTCCACCAGGTCTTCAGGGGTTAAAACCTCTATTCCTTCGGGCTCACGCTCAAGGACGTCTTCGCTCGGAACCACGAGCACTCTGCGGCAGTCGAAGCGGGAGAGCTTCTCCTCAATCTTCCGCAGCTCTTCCCTCTTCACCCGCTCCTTCCACTTGACCTCTCCAACCAGTTCGAGCCTGTTGAACCCCTGTAAAGCAACGTCAAGCTCAAGTTCCGGGAGCTCCACGCTGACCCTTCTCAGGCCGTAAGCCTTGGCCAGTAAGTCAGCTATAAAGTCCTCAACGTGCCTCGGGAGCTTGTAGTCTACCGCCTTTCTTATGAACTCCACAGACGTTTCAAGCTCCGTGTAGGCGTACTTGCCCTCAAGGTAGAAGTGCAGGTCGAGGAGGGGTGAGGCGTGCCTGTAAACGAACTTTTTGCGTCTCTTGCCCTGAACCAGGAACTTGCGCAGGATGCCCATCTTCGTGAGGATTGTGAGATACTTCTGGAGCGTCCCGGGGTTGTCCTTCTTCAGCAGGCCGCGGGAAAACAACGCTGAAGAAAGCTCAGTGCTCGTCCCCTTTCCGTTGGCGACTTCCATCATTATCCCGAGGTAAACCCTCGTCAGCTCGTGGCCTTCTTCATTGAAGGTCTCGCCAACGAGCTCGCTCACGAAGGAGCCGGAGGACGAAAAGAAGCCGGTTAAAAAGTCCCTCAGCGGGGGTTTGTAGGCAGGCACGAGCATGGGCTCTCTCAGGTAGGTGGACGCCTCTATCAGCTCCTTACCCTTCACTTCCTTCGACAGCTCCACCAGAATTTCGCGCTCGTCTATGAGTCCGATTTTCACGAGGAAAGCTATCCCGAGGAGAGGGCTTTCTCTCATCGAGAGCAGCCTTTGGGCGAGCCACATGGTTGAGGTTACGAGTATCACCTGACTGTCCTGCTCCGTGGAGTAGGCATGCAGGAGGTCGAGGAAGCCCTCGGGAAGGCGGTGGAACTCGTCGATGACGATTCTTCTCTTTTCTTTAACCAGCCTTGGAAAGAGCCTCATGAACTCCTGATAGGTCATTTTGTCGTTGCTCAGCCTGTCGTGGACAGTGCCGTCCTTGTTCACGAAGAAGAACTCGTCGTAGTCGAGGAAGTGCTCAACGAGGAAGGTCTTGCCCGTCTTTCTCCTTCCATAGAGCATCTTCCAGCCGGTGTATTTTAGGAGGGCACGTTCAATTCTTCGAGGAATTATTCTCATGAGAATAATTCTTGCAGGAATCGTTATAAAGGTTTCGGGCTTTGCTCATTTTGCCCTAGTGGTTTGAACTCTAATGCTCCATAGTTCCGTCTTTCCCAACTGCGGTGCGAAGATTGAGTGAGCTCTCTCGTTCACTTTTTTTAATCCCTTTACCCTCATACAAACCCAAGAGCGGCTGCTCGTATATGTTCTCCGAAGAATCTCTAGGGGTCCAGTTAGAGGAAAAAGAAGAGGTCAAACGCCGAACCTGTCTTCGATGTAGGCCCTGATGAGGTCCTTCGTCGCGAGCATACCCTTGACGTGCGTCCTCTCCATGCCGTGGCTTGCGTGGACGCCCTGGCCTATCAAAGCCACGCGAACGTCCCAGCCTGCCCTGAGCGCTGCCGAGCCGTCGGAGCCGTAGTAGGGGAAGACGTCTACGACGTGGGGAATCTCGTGCTTCTCGGCCAGCTCGATGAGTTTAGTCGTCATCTCGTAGTCGTACGGACCGCTCGAATCCTTGGCCGCTATCGATACCGCGGTTTCCTTGCCCGCGACGCCATCGCCGACGACGCCCATGTCGACGACGAGGAGCTCCTTCATGCTCCTTGGATAGCCTGCCGAACCGCCGTGCCCGACCTCCTCGTAGGGCGAGAAGAAGAACGCCACCGGGAGCTTTTCAAGGGTCTTGGCACCTAAATCGAGCATCAGGTCTATCATCACCGCGGCGCTCGCCTTGTCGTCGAGGAAGTGAGCTTTAACGAAGCCGTTGACGTACTCGAACTTCGGATCGAAGGCTATGAAGTCACCAGGCCTTATGCCGAGCTTCTCTGTGTCTTCCTTCTTCTCTACCAGCTCGTCCAGGCGGATGTACATGTTCTCCTCCTTGCGCTCCTTCTTTCCGGCCTCCTTGTTGACGTGGACGCTGGGGTTCTTGAGGAGAAGCGTTCCGCGGTACTTCTTCCCCGAGCGGGTGATTATCGTGCAGTACTCGCCCTCGAAGGCAGGAAGGTGGAGGCCGCCTACCCTCGTGAAGCTCAGGTGCCCGTTCGACAGGATCCCCTTAACCATCGCGCCGAGGGTGTCAACGTGGGCCGCTATGACGAGCTCCGGCTCCGGATGGTTGCCCGCTATCAGGGCACCCTTGTTGGTGAAGTAGGTTTTCACGCCGTTTTCGTTGAGGAGTCCAGCTATGTAGGCCATAACCTCTTTCGTGTAGCCCGTTGGGGACGGTATCTCTAAAATTTCCCTGAGAATCTCAATCATCCTTTCCATCGTGACCACCGTTAAAAGAAAGGTCGAAGGGTTAAAAAGGGCATCGGTCTCAGCCCATCAGCGCGCTGAGAACCATGAAGAGCCCTATGACGAGCAGGGTCAGCACGAAGGTGACGCTTATAGCCTCCTCGGCCTTCAGGCAGTACTGGGCTAGAATCGCGTTGGCCGCTATGGCCGGGGGCATCGAGGCCTCGACGAGGACCGAGTAGAAGACGCCCGGGGCCGCCCACCGGAGGGTGAGAAAAACAAAGGTGAATGGAATCGCTATCCTGAAGGCCCCGACCTCTGCGAGCTTGCGCCAGTCGAAACTCTTCAGCGTTATCCGCGAGCCGAAGTAGATGATAAGCAGGGGAATGCTGAGCCAGCCGACGGTTCTTATCGGCTCAAGGATTTGGGTAGGAAGATGAACGCCGGCTATGACAAGTGCAAGAGCGACGAGGTTCGCCACCGTCGGCGGGAACTTGAGGGCCTTGATGAAGCTGTCCTTAACGCTCGCGCCGCCGCTGGAGTAGTGGGCCGCTATGAAGGTGACGATTGGGATGACTATCATCGAGTTGGTCGTGGAGTAGAGTATGGCCGGCGTTATGTCGTCGAGGAAGAGGCTCGCTATCGGAAAGCCGAGGGCGGCCGTGTTGGGGTAGACTGAGAGAACCATCAGCGCACCGGCCCAGGGGTCGTTCTTAAGGACGACACGGCCGTAGATGTACGAAAACCCGAGGCTTATCGAGATTATCAGGAAGACGTAGAGGAAGACAGTCTTTATGCTCAGGAGGTAGTTCAGGTCCTTGCTCGCCACGTTTCCGAAGATGAACAGGGCGAGGAGAAAGTCGTTCACAAGGATTCGGAGGTAGTTGAAGGGTTTCTCCGATTTAACCAGCCTCTTGAGGACGTAGCCGACCGCTATGAGGGCGAGCATCTCGGCGATGTTCATGGAGTAGACTGGGGTTTAAGCGTTAAAACGTTTTTGGCATCCGAACCGATAAACTTTTATATACCTAGTGCACTAGTTAGGTACAGAAAAATGTACTACAAAAATCTGTACCTGGTGGTACCATGGAGAACGACCTGAAGGTTCAGCTCGAAGAGCTGAAAAAGAGGCTGGAGGTGCTGGAGGAAAGCATTGACCCCGTTGATGAGGTCATGCTCTCGATAAAGGCCCGCCTCAGGAGAAAGCTCGAAGGCGGAAGCCTGCCCGAGATAGACGAGGAGAGAGCTGCGAAAACCCTCAAGGCCCTCGCCAACCCGGACAGGATAAGGATCCTGAAGATGCTTTCCGAGGGGCCGATGGGCTTCAAAGAGATAAAGGATGCCCTTGGGGTGGAAAGCCCCACCGTTTCCCACCACCTGAAGCTCCTGGTGAAAACCCGGATGGTGAGAAAGGGAGAAAGGTACGAAATATCGCCCGACGGACGTCTCTTTTTGCGCTTGCTTGAGATAATAACTGCCCTTGAGGAGGTGGAAGAATGAGTTTTGGTTGGAAGTATCGGGCCGTTCCTCATGAAGGTCCAAGGTTCAGGATAGCGGAGTACATCAAAGCCCTCACGGCGATACTGCTCATCGTCTGGCTGTTCAAGGGGCCGCTGAGGCTTGAGGCCTACAACGACCAGCTGGTCTACGCCATCGTGGCGCTCCTGTTTGCATTTGAGCTGCTCTCGGTTGGCAAGTGGTTCGGGGTGACGATAAGCGGAATAGTCTTCGCTCTAGCCAAGGGCTTCTTCTGGACGAGCGTCTTCCTGTTTTTCGGAGGGTGGCTGGGAATGTCCGAGACTCTTCACGACTACTCGGGAACGGCCTTCGCTTACGCAGTTGTCCTCGTCATAGCGGGAATCCTGCTGGCGAAGTTCGATGAGAGGAGACTCGACATCAAAGTTGAAGGCAAGGCATACGAGTTCGAAGGCGCCGATTTCGGCGGGGTGAGGCTCAAGGGGACCGGCAAGGCCTATCCCGTGAAGTTCGGAAGGAAGAACGTTGCCTGGGTGATAGATGGAGAGGTAACGGTCGAGGCTGACACGCCGCTCGGAAGGATAACGAAGAGGCTCCTCAGCCCGGTCATCGTGTGGACCGAGGAGAAGATAGCCGGGCGGAAGACCTCCGCGGATCCCGGCTTTGTCTCAAGGGTGAACGACCTCGTGAACCCAGAGAGGCTCTACCAGAAGGGCAAGAGGGACAGCGTGGTTGACCTGGGATTCATCAAGGTCTACGAGGGCGAAGGCTTCGAGTACGTGAAGCTGCCCTTCATCGAGGTCATAGAGACGCCCAGCGGTGAGGAGGTCAAGATAGGCCCGATGAGGTTCCGCGAGGGCAACCCCGAGATGCCCCCAGCGGACATGCTGACCATCAGGGAGCTCCGCAACGGCTTCCAGCTGACCAGGGTTGGGGACAGGCTGAAGATTCAGACGGACGAGTACTCCATCGAGGTCGACGGTGAGAGAGTAACCTACAGGAGCGGAAACGAGAGCCTCAGCCTTGGCGAGACTGTATCCCTGCGCTCGGGCGACGTCTCGGTCAGCGTTGGCAGAGGGAGAGCCAAGATACGCATAGAGGACGTCGTAATCTCCGCCAGAGACGGCACGGTTCGCATAAGGACCGGTGGCAAAACGTACACAATAGAGAACGGCGACGCCTACAGGCTGGTGGTCAGGAAGGCGAAGGAGATAGTGGAAGAGCAGAGCGCCGAGCTGATAGAGGGCCTCGGCATAGACAGAACCCTGCTCAACAGGCGCGTGAAGGAGCTCCTCGACGAGCTGACTGCCTATCTGGGGTGAGCGGGATGGAGACCGCGGCAATCTCAACGGCTCCCGATACCATCACAATCGCCGATGGGCGGGAGGAAGGCCGCGAAACTAGGGTGGGACACGAGAGGCCCCTTTTCGATTTTGAATTTCATCCGCTGGAGGGTTTGATATGATATTTGAAAACGTCCGGGAAGTTGATATAAAGGCCACCAACGGCCAGATCGAGATCGAGGGATGGGAAAACGACTACGTTGAGGTGAACTACACCGTACACGGCGAGGTAAACGTTGAAGTCGAGCAAAAGGGAAGCAGGCTCGTCATCAAGGAGGAGCCGAAGAAAAAGTTCCTGAACCTGCTCAGGGAGAACGGTTGGGCTGAGATAGAGGTGAAGGTTCCGCGGAGCGTCCCGGTGAGCGCGAAGAACGTGAACGGCGAGCTTAAGGCCAGGGGTGTGCGCTTTGAGGAAGTCACGACGGTTAACGGCGAGATAGGCCTGAAGGACTGCGAGGCCGAAAAACTGGGCACGGTGAACGGTGAGATAAGGGCCAACCTAACGGTTGCCGGCCCCCTGAAGGCCTCCACAGTGAACGGTGAAATCGAGCTCACCATCGAGGAGCTCGAGGGGGACGTCGAGGTAAGTTGCGTCAACGGTGACATCGTGCTTCGCCTGACAGAGTTCTGCGATGCCAGGATAGTCAGCAAAAGGGTCAATGGAGACGTCAAGCTGGTCGGCATAAACCCTGACGACCCCGTTATAGGGACGGGTGAGTTTGAGGTCAGGGCCAGCACTGTGAACGGCGACGTGAGGGTCGAGCTGATTTGATTCTTTGACTCTTTAATTACTCAATTCGGCAATTAAATGAGAGATGCATGGGGGTTAGCGGGGATGTTCGAGGATTTCCGGGGGATGGGCCGGAACTTCTGGCTCTACACCGTGGGCAGGTGGATATCACAGGCCGGATGGGTCGTGCAGGATGTTGCCGTTCCGCTCTACGTGCTCGACCAGACCGGCAGCGGGGCGATGATGAGCCTCTTCATAATGGCCGAGCTAATTCCAAGACTGCTGGTGAACCCGATAGCCGGGGTTATCGGTGACCGCTACGACAGGAAGAAGCTCATGTACGGCCTCGATATAGCGAGGGGAGTCCTCCTCTTCGCAGTCATAGGGTTCAATCTGATGGGGATATACCAACTCCTGGCCATTCAGATGGCGATGAGCGTTATGGGGGCGTTCTTCTCGGCCGGCATAGTCGGGATGTTTCCCGATCTGGTGGAGAGGGAGCAGCTTGCGAGGGCGAACTCGATACTGCAGAGCGGTGGCCAGATACTAAGGATACTCGGCCCCATTCTCGGCGGGCTAATCTACGCCCTCGGCGGAATCAAACTGGCCCTCCTGGTGAACGCTGTGAGCTTTTTCGGCTCGGGACTGTTTGAAATCCTGATCGAGTACCGCAGGGAAACGCGGGAGCTCTCAAGCCTCCACGAGGTCTGGGACGACATGCTCGAAGGCTTCCGCTTCATGAAGAGCTCAAAGAACCTCATGGTGCTAGTGAGCTTCGGGATACTGCTCAACACCCTCCTCAACCCGGTGTTTGCGGTGGTCCTTCCCTACCTTGCCAGGATTGAACTGGGCCTCTCCGCCGTCAAGTTCGGCAGCGTCGAGACGGCGGCGACCCTAGGAGCACTGGCCGGAAACATGCTCATCGCCTTGAAGCTCGGCGAGAGATCAGAGGACTTCCTCTTCGGGGCGCTGTTTGCCCAGCTCCTCTGCCTGACGGGCCTTGCCTTCGTGACGCGCTCCATCCTTGGAGAACTGGCCTATCCGTCCCTGCTTGGGATAATCGGCCTGATAGGGCTCTTCAACACTCTGGTTAACATCCCGCTCTTCACAAAGCTCCAGAAGGCAGTCCCAGATGAGGTCCGCTCCAGATTTTTCACGGCTTTTGAGACGGTAATGATGGCAACTACCCCGCTGGGCATGGCCCTCGTTGGGCCCCTCATCGACGTCGCGGGAACCACGGTGATAATCCTCACCCTCACCGTCCCGAGTGTAATGATAACCCTGTATTATTACCTCCGCTTTAGGGAAACCGTTATAAACATCGGCTCAGAAAACGCGGAGGTGGTGCCGTGAGCCTCAACAGGAACTTCTGGCTCTTTGCGATCGGCCGCTTCATAAGTCAGCTCGGCTGGGCGGTGCAGGACGTTGCACTGCCCCTCTATGTCCTTGACCAGACCCACAGCGGCTCGATGATGACTGCCTTCATCCTCGCCGAGATGATACCCGTTCTCATAATCATGCCCTTCGCCGGTGTGGTGGGCGACCGCTACAACCGAAAACACCTGATGGTCGGCTTTGATCTTGCGAGGGGAGCCCTTCTCTTCGGCGTCATCGCGTTCGACCTCTTGGGCATCTACCAGCTTCTGGTCGTCCAGGTGATAATGGCCTCCATGGGAGCGTTTTTCTCGGCCGGGACCGGAGCGATGTTCCCCGACCTCGTGGAACCCGATGAGCTCGAGAAGGCCAATTCCACGGTCTCGTCATTCACAATACTCGCCCGCCTCGTTGGTCCTGCCCTCGGAGGGTTCATCTACGCCGTCGGAGGTATCAGGCTGGCCATCCTCATAAATGCGGTCAGCTTCTTCGGCTCTGGCCTGTTTGAGATGCTGATAAAGTACGAGTGGCGTACGAAGGAATTGGAGAGCTTTTCCCAGGTTATCGAGGACCTTAAAGAGGGCATCGGATTTCTCCGCTCCAACAGATACCTCTCGACCCTTATGTTCTTCGCCCTCTTTATGATAGCCCTCGGCCAGCCCTTTGGGGCAGTTATTATGCCGTACTCCTACAGGGAGGTGCTGAAGTTCTCGAGCTACCAGTTCGGTCTTCTGGAGAGTGCCTTCATGGGAGGGGCGCTCATCGGAAACGGTTTGATAGCGATTAAATTCGGGAAGAGAGCCGGGAGGTACCTTTTCCACACTCTCCTCCTGGACGGGGTGATGATACTCGCCTTTACGTGGGCGATAAGCCCCTTCTCAGGCCTGGGGAGAAACGGGGCGTTCTTTTTCCTCGCAGGGATAAACATCCTGTGGGGCAGCATAGAGGCCTTCATAGACGTGCCCCTCAATTCGAAGATACAGCGCGCGATACCGAGCGAGCTCAGGGGCAGGGTGATGTCGGCAATGGCAGTCCTGATGCACCTCTCAAGCCCGCTCGGCCTGATCGCCGTCGGACCGCTCCTCGACAGATTCCCCGCCTGGGAGGTCACCGTGGTCATATGGGCAGGCATGGCGGCTGTCGTCGCATATTTCTGGGCCAGACATCGGGAGGTTCTTCTCAAGGAGCAGAAATACGGGGAGAGTGAAGGGGTTACTTGACCTCCTTCAGCTTTCCCTCCCTCTTCTCTATCGCCCTCGCCATTATAAAGAGCAGATCGCTGAGCCTGTTTAGGTAGACGAGAGCGTTCTGGCCAAAGCCGTAATCGAGCACGAGCCTCGCAACACTCCTCTCAGTTCTCCTGGCCACCGCGCGACAGACGTCGAGCTTGGCGCTCGCGATGGTTGAACCCGGAAGAACGAAGGCCCGGAGCTGGACTTCCTCTTCATATTTATGAATAAGCCCCTCAAGCCATTCAACCTCCTCATTGCCAACCTTCGCGTACTTCCCCTTGCTCGCTATCTCCGCCATCAGGTCGTATAGGTGAACCTGTATCCTCTCGAGAATCTCGGCCATCTCCCCCGGAACGTAGTGCTTGGCCTCCCCCAAGAAGCTGTCGAGTTCATCTATGTTTCCGTTTGCCTCCATTATCGGCGAACACTTCGCCACGCGGTCGCCGGTGAAGAGACCGGTTAGACCCTTATCCCCTGTTTTTGTAGTGATGGACATTTTGACCACCCCTTTAACTAGTATCCCCACGCTTTTTAGCCTTTATGGGCGTTGATGAACACCAAAGGTGATGACTGGAACGAACGATTTTTGGAAAAACTTATTTATACATCAAAGCCCTTCTTTTTTGGGTGGTCTATATGAAAAGATGGGCTCTGATAATAGCACTGATTTTGGTTTTGAGTTTGGTACCGGGATGGGCTGTGAAGCCTGCGGTTGCAGGGATAACTGAGGAGACAATATACCCTACAGATGATGTCTACGTCTACGAGAAGTATCCAGACAGCAATGAGAACAAGGCTCTTATGTTAATTCTCTAGATGTTGGATACCATAATGGTTGGAAATATACGTACTTAAAGTTCAATCTCAGCTCACTTCCAGGAAATATTGAAATTACTGAAGCTCAGATTTGTCTCTACAGCTATGCCCAATATGGAAGCCCCATAATAGAAGCCCACCCTGTTTCAAATGACAGTTGGAGCGAAGATGCTATTACATGGAATGACCAGCCAGGTTTTTCGGAGGAGATTTTGGACACCGTCAGTGTCAGCACTGATGGATACTTCTGTTGGAATATAACTAATTACGTGGTAACACAATTCTTAGGAGATAAAGTGGTCAGCGTTGCATTAATACCTTCTACACAAGACACAGCTAAGTTTAACTCAATGGAAGGTTCTGAAATATATGGCAATCCTCCATATCTAAAAATATCCTACATTGCTCCCAAAAACATCCAGATAACCAACATTGAAGTCCCAGAAATCGCCTGGAAAGGCGAGGAAACAGAGATTGCAGTAACCGTTAATAACTCTGACGAAATTGATTATTCAGGCTTCAATCTAACAGTGTCCGTAGATGGCAGTATCATTTATGAGAACACGTCCTTCTCTATAGGGGCCAGCGAGGGAAAAACTGTAAGCATCTTGTGGACTCCAGAAGAGCTGGGCACTCACGAAGTTAGTGTGATACTCAAGGACGAAGATGGCGTCCTCTTATCTCAAGAGGTCAGAGAAGTTACTGTGGGTGCTATAGTACCTATCCAGGAGATACAAAGCAACACTACCAACGGCGACGCTTCCGCCTACGTGGATGTCCTTGTAAAGACCCGCGGCTTCGTCACTGCCCTCGACCACTGGACAACTAGTTATGGGGCCCACAGGTACGGATTCTTCATTCAGAACGGCACCGGCCCCTGGAGGGGCATATTCGTCTACACATATGATAAAGTACCGACCTATAACGACAGTTCTCCCGTCAAGGTGGGCGACGTTGTTGAAGTCGTTGGTACCGTTAAGGAAAGCTCCGGCCTGACCGAGATAAGCTACGTGTCATCGATAACTAAGCTTGACTCCAATGACAGCGTTGAAATCCCCCGAACCAGTTGTTCTCAAGACTGGAGAAGTCTCTCAAGAGCAGTGGGAAAGTGTTCTCGTAGAGGTCAGAGACGTCAAAGTTGTTGATCCAGACATCGGTCATGGGCAGTGGTTAGTTGATGATGGTAGTGGTTCAGTTATAATTGATGACGAGTTCTACGACTACACCCCAAGCTATGTGAGATACGAGTACATAAGGGGAGTCGTGGTGTATCTCTTCGATGAGTTTAAGATCGAGCCTAGATATGCCAGCGACATTAAACCCTATATTCCCCAGATAGGCGTTGAGAGCCTCGAGGTTTCTGGTCCAATGCTTGAGGGTGTCCCAAGAAACATAAGTGTTAGGATATACAACCACGGAACCTTGGACGACAACATCACCGTCGTGTTACGTGATAACAGTGATGAAATCGGACGTGATACCCAGGTTATTAGGGTTAACCAGACTGCAGTTTATGAGTTCACTTATATCCCCAGATTCACAGGTAGTCTCACCATAACAGTCATTGTCCTCGACGGAACCGGCAATATTACCGATGAACGGTATTACGACTACTTCGTTACCCCAAATCCGTACAAGATATCCTACGGTCTCACTCCCTACTACGAGAGGCTCTACAACAAGGAGATGGCTAACATAACACCGCTGTACGAGAACCTCACGTGGGTTATTGGGGAGCTCACCTCCTGCGGCGTCAACCTCGGCGACCTCGAACCCAATGTGGAGTGGATAAACGCCACTATGGCAGAGATTCAAAAGGAGTACGCCCTCTACGACACCCTCAAGGGCCTGCTCGTTCAGCAGAACCCCTACAGGAGCGCATACTACTACCCTGTCATGGTGCACATAAGAAAGGCCGCGATGATGAGCAGGGACGTTCTCAGGGAGATTGAATTTGTACTCCCAATCCTCCAGAGAACCTACGAGCAGGTTGAGCCAATCTGCCACCCGCCCGCTCCTAGCAACGAAACAACACTGGGCAACGAGACCCCCACAAACCAGACCAACGTTACCCCATCAACAAACGTAACGATCCACATAACCAAGGTTCTCATTGACGCATCCCACGGGCAGTACTACAACCCGACGAAGACGGACACCAGCGGAATGTCAACCCTGATTGATAACATAAAGAGCGAGCTCGGCTGGATAGTCGATGTCAACCTCGACCCGATAACCTACGATAAGCTCAAGGACTACGACGTGCTCATAATTACCAACCCAAGCCAGGACATAACCGACGAGGAGGCGCAGGCGATACAGCAGTTCGTCGAGAACGGCGGCGGTCTCTTCATCCTTGGCGAGAACTATTACAACCACGTCTACTACAAGAGCCTCAACAGAGTCGTTGCCAAGTACGAAATCGAGTTCAACAACGACGAGCTGATGGACGACGACGTAAACACTGGAAGGGCATGGTTCCCGCTTGTTGGCATCTACAACCTCGACCACCCGGCGATGAAGTTCCTCACCGCCGACCACCAGATGTACTACAGCGGCGACACCCTCAAGGTGAGCGGAGGCGTGGCTTGGCTCATCAGGGGATATAAGACCTCGTATTCGGAGGACAAGGACGGAAACGTCATCTACGAGAAGGGCTCCAAGCCAATTATCGCTGCCGCCGTCGAGGTTGGCCAGGGCAGAATAGTGGCCTACGGTTCAAGCAAGGCCATAAGCGACGCCTACTACGGCAACTACATCAACACCAACTGGCCATTCGTCAAGGGAGTCCTCCTCTGGCTGGCTCACCAGGAGTGAGCCTTTCTTTCCCTACTTTTCTCTCAGATTTCCTTCGGAGGCACCAGAATCCCAAACTCCGTTATGATGCCCCTGACGTACCGCCAGGGGGTAACGTCGAAGAGCATGTTTCTGACCCGGTAACCCTGCCTCACGTAGGGCCTCTCGACGATCTCAACCTCACCCGAGCTCAGCTCTGGATGGAGCTTGAAACTCTCTGCAGCGACATAGAAGGGAACGCCGTTGTCGTGGCAGGCGAGGGCGAGGAGGTAGGTTCCGGCCTTGTTCACCGCGGCCCCATCGCGGGTAACGTTGTCGGCACCGACCAGGGCAAGGGTGGCCTTCCTCGCGAAAAGGCCGAGCTGGGCGTCCGTTATCACCTCGAATGGAACCCCAAGTGAATCGAGCTCCCTCGCGAGGGCTATTCCCTCGTAGTCGGGCGCGCTCTCGGTTAGGATGACCCTGAAGTGCTTTCCTTTCCTCCACGCGGCCTTGAATATCTCAAGAACTGCCGAGGAGAATGAGTGCGTGATTACAACCTCGTTTTCGTCTATCAGCTCACTCCCGATGTTGCCTATCTCGCGCTTCGCCTCCTCTCCGAGCCTGATGAACTCCTCGGCCTTCGTTCTCACCACGTCGGGGTCTCCGGTTATTGGAATGAATCTCGCGAGGTTGTAGAGCGAGGCCATCGTGCCGTTGGCGGCCGGGATTTCCCTCTTCATCTCCTTCAGGGCGCTCTCAAGCTCTTCTCCCTCAAGGAGTTCTGAAAGGACGAGGTACGCCTCGGCGCCCCTTCTGGCCAGCCAGCTGGCGCCTCTGATCCTCTCGGCCCTCATCTCCTCAATGATTGAACGAACCTCGGGGGGAAGCATGGGCAACACCTTGCGTTATTGGCACGAACGCGGTTAATTCGCCTTTTCCCTTATCAGCGTTTCGCTACCAGCCCTCCTCGAAGCGAACCCCCCGCTCCTCCATGAAGGCCTTGGCCCTCTCTATCTCCCCCTCGCTCTCGCCGAAGATTATGATGCCGATGTATCTGCCGAAGCCCTTCGGCGATGAGTGTATTCTCACATTGAAGCGCTCCAGCGCCTCTATGAGAATCGGTGCCAGCTTGCTCTCGTCGGTTATCTCAGCCAGCAACTTCCTCTGTATGAACTTCCTCTCGCCGAGCCTTGGTAGAACTTCCCGCTCAAGCATGGCCTTCATCTCGCGCGGCATTCCGGGAAGGACGAATATCTTTACCCCTTCATGTTCGATGTACGCTCCCGGGGCGGCCCCCTCGGTGTTCTCAAGGGGCTCCGCGTCCTCCGGCAGGTAGGCCATCTTCTTCCTCCCCTCGTTGAGCTCAGGGTCGTCTATCAGGCCTTTCTCGTAGAGCTTGCGGTAGAACTCCCTGATCCTTTCCAGACACGACTCGCAGAGGACGAACTTTCTACCCAGGGCCTCAGCAACGGCCAGCATTGTAACGTCGTCGTGGGTCGGCCCGAGGCCGCCGGAGATGATAAGAACCTCCGGCTTTCTCGCGAGGATTTCCCGAATGGCGGTCTTGATTTCCTCAACGTCGTCGCCAACGGTTGTCTTCCTCCTCACCCAGTAGCCCCTCTCGGTAAGCTTCTGGGCAATAAAGGCGGAGTTGCTGTCCACGGTGTTCCCCGTGAGCAGTTCGTCGCCTATCGTGAGTATCTCGGCGAACATCTCAACCACCGGTAGACTATCCGGCAGACTGGCTTATAACCCCAGCGGGAGCCCTTTGCACAAAAATGTAAAAATCGGGCTCCCTCAACGGCAGTTTTCACCAGGAGTGAAAACAACGTTTAAGTATTTTATCGCGGTAAAATTCTCCGGTGGTAGCATGAGAGTGAAGGTTGGAGTCAATGGATACGGAACAATTGGAAAGCGCGTCGCCTACGCGGTCACGAAGCAGGACGATATGAAGCTCATAGGCGTCACCAAGACGAAGCCGGACTTTGAAGCGTATCGCGCGAAGGAGCTCGGAATCCCGGTCTACGCCGCCAGCGAGGAATTCCTGCCAAGGTTTGAGAAGGTAGGCTTTGAGGTCGCCGGAACTCTCAGTGACCTTCTCAATGAGGTTGATGTCATCGTTGACGCCACCCCCGGAGGGATGGGAGCTAAGAACAAGGCCCTCTACGAGAAGGCTGGCGTTAAGGCGATTTTCCAGGGCGGCGAGAAGGCCACCACCGCGGAGGTCTCCTTCGTGGCCCAGGCCAATTACGAAAAAGCTTTAGGAAAGGACTACGTCCGCGTCGTCTCATGCAATACGACGGGCCTTACCCGGACCCTCTCGGCGATTGGGGGGTACATCGACTACGTCTACGCGGTCATGATTCGCCGTGCGGCAGATCCAAACGACGCCAAGCGCGGCCCGGTGAATGCCATAACGCCGAGCGTTACCGTTCCGTCCCACCACGGCCCTGACGTCCAGACGGTTATTCCGATAAACATCGAGACCTCAGCCTTCGTCGTTCCGACCACGCTCATGCACGTCCACAGCATCATGGTCGAGCTGAAGAAGCCGATTGAAGCCAAGGACGTTGTGGACATCTTTGAGAGCACGACGAGGGTTCTTCTCTTCGAGAAGGAGAGGGGATTTGACAGCACGGCCCAGCTCATAGAGTTCGCCCGTGACCTGCACCGCGAGTGGAACAACCTGTACGAGATTGCCGTCTGGAAGGAGAGCATCAGCGTCCGCGGAAACAGGCTCTTCTACATCCAGGCCGTCCACCAGGAGAGCGACGTGGTTCCGGAGAACATAGACGCAATAAGGGCAATGTTCGAGCTCGCCGACAAGTGGGAGAGCATAAGGAAGACCAACGAGAGTCTCGGGATTTTGAAGTGAGGCCGCAAGCCTTTTACATTCCTTCTCCAACTTTTTCCGGTGAACGCCGTGGAGTGCAGGGCATTTAAGGTGGATGCATTTACCGACACACCGCTTAAGGGAAATCCTGCGGCCGTTGTTCTCGACTGTCCGGAGCTCGACAGGGAAACAATGCTAGCCATCGCGGGGGAGCTTAACCTCTCTGAAACAGCTTTCGTCTGGCCGGAGAGGGACGGCTTTCGGGTGAGATTTTTCACCCCGGGAGATGAGATTCCCCTCTGTGGCCACGCCACGGTTGCGACGTTCTACCTGCTCTGGCGTCTTGGTCTGGCGAGTGAGGGAACCAACAAGATGTTCTCCAAGGCCGGGGAGATTGACGTTCTCATCAAGAACGGAAGGGTGTGGCTCAAGCAGCTGAAGCCGGAGGTAATTGGGGAGCTTGATATTGGAGCACTGAAGGTAATTCTCGGCACAGAAAACTTGGTCGGTCCAGCGTTGGCAATGACGACGGGAACTCCTGAGGGCATCGTTGGAATCCCAACGTTTGAAGAGCTGATGGAGCTTGAGCCCGACATGGGGAGGCTCGCAAAGTTCTCCAGGGAGAACGGTGTGATAGGAGTCTACGTTTACACCCTCGATTCTCGGCTCGACGCCGCGGGGAGGTTCTTTGCCCCGGCCGTCGGAGTCCCTGAAGACCCGGTTACCGGAACGGCCAGTGGAATTCTCGCTGGCTATCTGAGGCTCACAGGGAAACTCGTGAAGGATAGATACATCTTCGAGCAGGGGCACGCGCTGAGGCGTGAGGGCAGAGTCTACGTTGAGTTTGAAGGTGAAAGGCCTTGGGTCGGTGGAGAGGCGACGATAAGCCTTGAGGGCAGGCTGTTTTTCAAAGTTTAAGCCTCTCCTTTATATCTTTCGGGTTCAATCCCCTAACAAGCAAATCCTTCTCCCTACTTGTCTCTCCCCTGACGAGCTCAATCTCCGCCTTAAGGAGCTTCGAGAGGAACTTCACGAGTTCTTTGTTCGCCTTTCCCTCAACCGGCGGGGCCGTTATCTTGACCTTCAGCCTTCCGCGCCACTCGTCTATCCCGTCGATTTCGTTCTTCTTGGCCTTCGGCTGGACATAGACCAGGAGAAGCGTTCCATCCTTAGTCTCTCTCAGGAACTTCGCGCTCATCATAGATCCCTCCATTCGTACTCCCACACAATATCAGGCGGGAACTCCTTCCGTTTAATCTTTTCGAGGATCTCCCTAGCAACACGGTAGGCGAAGTTAAAGGTCCCCCTGTCAATCACGCCGTAGTTCAATGCCATCTCAAGCTCGTCCTCATCGAGGAGAAAGGCCTCCCCGCTCGGAAAGACGAAGATGTCGAGGAAGAGGTCGAGCATCTCAAGGGTGTTTCCTTCGCGCCTCGTATAGGCCAGGACATCGATGTAAAGCCCCTTGAACTTGCCGTTTTCGTCGTAGACCTTCAGGATGTCGTAGTTCTCCCCGATGAAGGCGAAGTACAGCATGCGGTAGCCGTTTTTAATGACCTCAACGCCATTCACCCTGAGGGGGGCGAGCATGCCGGAGAAGCGGGATTTGGCGACTATAACCTCACCCAAATCAGCAACTACCTCATCATCACGCTCAAGAAGCCTGTTCGGAAGGCGGCGGTAGAGGAGGTGGATTTTCCCGGACATGATACCTCAGGGAGGGTAGGACTGAACCTTTTTATATTTTCACAACTCAGGATTTATTGATGGCGAGAGTTACTCTTTCCGAAGTTGAGAATATCCTCAGAGCACACAAAGAAGATCTTCGCGAGAGGTTTGGAGTTAGCTCAATCGCTATATTCGGTTCCTATGCGAGGGGCGAGGAGACCGAGCTTAGCGACGTTGACATTCTTGTGGAGTTTGAACGGCCCATCGGCTGGGAGATAGTCGACCTCAAGGACTATCTCGAATCCTTGCTTGGAGTTAAGGTGGATCTGATAACAAAAAACGCAGCCATGAGCAGGAATCGCTTCTGGGAGCACATAAAGGGGGACCTTGTCTATGTCTAAGCGAGACCCCTGTTTGTTTTTGAATGACATACTTGAGGCCGTTCTCAGGATCGAAGAGTATACAGAAGGTTATGAGTTTGATGATTTCGTGCGGGATAGAAAGACCATTGACGCGGTTCTGAGAAATCTCGAAATAATAGGTGAAGCCGCCAGGTACGTGCCGGAGGGGATAAAGAGAAAATATGCCGATGTTCCGTGGAGGCGCATTATTGGACTTAGAAACGTTGTGATTCACCATTATTTTGGCGTTGACTTGAATATCGTCTGGACAATAATCCGTTTTCAGTTACCTGAACTGAAAGAAAGCATAGAGAAAATGATAAGAGAGCTCTGCTAAACTCACTCCCCAAAAATAAGCTCCCTGAGCTTCTCGGGTAGCTCTTCTATCTTCACCCTCACCTGCTCCCTCGTGTCGCGGTCGCGGATCGTGACGGTGTTGTCCTCGGGCGTCTGGTTGTCGATGGTCACGCAGTAGGGGGTGCCTATCTCGTCGTAGCGCATGTAGCGCCTGCCGACGGTGTCCTTCTCGTCGTAGACCGCTATGAAGCCTGCCTTCTGGAGGGTTCTGAATACATCGTAGGCTATGCTCTTCAGAGGCTCCTTGGCGACGAGGGGCAGGACTGCGACCTCAATCGGCGCCATGTCCTTCTTCAGTTTGAGGTAGGTTCTGTCCTCCTCGATGACGAGGCTGTTCTCAAGAAGCAGGTAGAACGGCCTGTCTATTCCAAAGCTCGGCTCGAGGACGTGGGGCACTATCTTCTCGCCCGTTATCTTCTCCTCCACTTCCTTGATTATGAAGTCGTCCTTCTCCAGCTCGTAGCCCTCGATGGTGATTTTGCCGTCCTTCTCAAGGACTTCAACCAGGCTCCTCAGCTTCTCTTCGTCCCAGCCCTGGATGAGGTCGTTTATCCTCTTGGCGTCCTTCTTCAGCTTAGGCCCGACGCGCTTCATGTTGAGGCTCACTTTGAGGCGCCTGACTATCCTGGGCTCGTCGTAGTGGATTAGGACAGTTAAATCTGCCCCGCTCATCTTCATGTGCTTGCTGAGGTCGTAGTCGCCGCGGTAGGCTATACCCACACACTCCACCCAGCCGAAGCGCTCGCTGTGTATCTCGACGTCCCAGGTATCACTTGAGTAGTGGGCCCTCTCCTCAGGCAGCTGCTGGCGGAAGCGTATGGCCTTTTCGGGAATGCCGATGTCGAGGAGAGTCCTCTTGACCATGACCATGTAGTAGGCGAAGAAGGTGTTCAGAACGTAGCCGTTCTTAACGGCCTCCCCCGCGGTCATTTCAATTATTCCGAGGTTCTTGAGCTGGTTCTCTATCGGATAGAGGCGCAGAACCTCGTCCTTGACCTCGTCGAAGTGCGGATGCTCCGTCTCCTTGGGGTTGAAGAATATCTCCGCCTCCGCCTGAGTGAACTCCCTCAGGCGGAGCATCCCCTGTCTAGGTGAAATCTCGTTGCGGTAGGCTTTTCCAATCTGGAAGACACCGAAGGGAAGCTTGTTTCTCGCGAAAGCGTTGAGGCGTCTGAAGTTCACGAAAATGCCCTGGGCCGTTTCAGGCCTCAAGTAGCCCTTCTGGTCGCCGTAGGGACCGATTTTAGTCTCGAACATGAGGTTGAAGTACCAGACCTCGGAAAGCTCGCCGCCACACTCCGGGCAGCGGATATCATGCTCGCGGATGAGCTGGGTGAGGTGCTCAGCGCTCATACCCTCCGTGTCGATGTCGAGGGCCTCCTCAACGAGGTGGTCGGCCCTAAACCTGGCCCCGCACTTCTTACACTCGACGAGGGGGTCAACGAACTTGTCAACGTGACCGCTCGCTATGAAGACCTTCTCCGGCGTGATGTCTGGCGTTTCAAGCTCGAAGAAGCCCTCCCTCTGGAAGGCCTCGCGTATCTTCTGCTCGATTTTTCTCTTTATCGTCGCTCCAAGAGGACCGTAATCGTAAAAACCCCTCGCACCGCCATAGATTTCAAAGCTGCCCCAGGCAAAGCCTCTTCTCCTCATCAAATCCTGAAGAACCTCGTACTTATCGGGCTTCTCTCCCATCACTCACCACCTGAAACTGGAGTAAGGCCATTTCATAAAAAGCTTTTGGGAGGGGCGTCGTCTAACCGTGAACCTTTTCCTCTCCAGGGGACGGAAAGAGTTATAAACCGTTTCCCTCGTTATCGTTACGAGCTTTGATTATTTGGAGGTGCGTGAAAATGGCGGAAAGACCACTCGATGTTATTCACAGGTCGCTCGACAAGGACGTGCTCGTGCTCCTGAAGAGGGGTTCCGAGTTCAGGGGTAAGCTCATTGGTTACGACATCCACCTGAACGTCGTCCTCGCCGATGCTGCCCTCATTCAGGACGGCGAGGTCGTTAAGAAGTACGGTAAAATCGTCATCAGGGGAGACAACGTTCTGGCCATTTCCCCTGTCGAGATTGAGTGAAGTGAGACCTTAGAGGGGTGATAGCATGGGAAGCGGGACTGCACCGAAGGGCAGGAGGAACCACACTCCAACTCACATTAAGTGCAGGCGCTGCGGAAGGCGCGCCTACAACATCAAGAAGGGCTACTGCGCCGCTTGCGGCTTCGGCAGAAGCAGGCGCATGAGGAAGTACAGCTGGTCCCACAAGTGGAAGAAGAAGAGGAACCTCCTCTGAACCCTTTTCTTTTCCTTTGATTTGAGTCCTTCTCAGTTGGCGAGGTTGAGGTTTTGAGACTCTACCGAACCACAATCCTTATTAACTTCTACAGCCACTTCATCGTTTAGAGGGACGTCTTAATGATTCGCCTCAACGAGGATCAGCGCCGCCTTTGGAAGCTCGCCTGGCCCGCGATAATGGGCAACATATCCCAGACGCTTCTCAACCTAGTGGACATGATGATGGTCGGACAGCTCGGCGCTTTGGCTCTGGCCGCCGTCGGCCTTGGCGGCCAGGTGAGCTGGTTCATGATGCCCATAATGGCGGCGGTTGCAACAGGAACACTTGCGCTGGTGGCGAGGTTCGTTGGAGCGAAGGACGATGCCAACGCCACTCTCGCGCTGGAACAGAGCCTCTACCTGGCGTTCCTCCTCGGAATTCCGGTTATGTTCTTCGGCTGGTTCCTGGGGGATGACATCCTGCGGATAATGGGGGCCAAGCCCGACGTGGTTGCCTTGGGTTATGAGTACATCAAGGTAATCTTCGCGTTCTATCCGATACGGTTCGCGGGCTTCACGGCCTTCGCAGCCCTCAGGGGGGCGGGGGACACGAGAACTCCCATGAAGCTGGGCATTTTGATGAACATAATCAACGCGGTCTTTGACTACCTCCTCATCTTCGGGAAGCTCGGCTTCCCCGAGCTCGGCCCGGTCGGCGCTGCCTGGGCCTCCGGGTTGGGCATAACGACCTCGTTCCTCATCGGCCTCTACCTCCTCTGGAGCGGGAGGCTCGTCCTCAGGTTTAGGCCCAGCTGGAGCTTCCATCTCGACATGGCGAAGAGAATCCTCCGCGTGGGAGTTCCCACGATGGTCGAGCGCGGTATATTCAGCTTCTACAATCTCCTCTACATGAGTATCGTGACCCGCTTCGGAACCCTTGCCCTGGCGGCGCATCAGATAGGACTGCGCGTCGAGAGCATAGCCTATATGCCCGCCTTCGGTTTCAACGTCGCAACTTCCGCCCTGGTGGGCCAAGGACTCGGGGAGGGAAACCCGGAGAAGGCGGAACGCACGGTCTACGAGGCTCTGAAGATGGTGGGCCTCTTCATGAGCGTCATGGCGGTTATCCTGATAGTCTTCCCGCGCTACCTCGTCATGCCCTTCATAAACCCAAGCGACCCGAACTACAGCGAGGTTATGAGGCTAGCGAGCATATACCTCATAATAGTTGGAATAAGCGAAGTTCCCCTCGGCTGGCTCTTCGTCCTCGGCGGTGCACTGAGGGGAGCGGGAGACACCAAGACTCCGATGTACATCACCGCCACCAGCAAGCTCCTCTTCCGCATAGTTCCGGCTTATCTTCTCGGCTTCGGCTTTACAATCGGCCCAATACACTTTGAGGGACTGGGCGTCATAGCCGCGTGGATAGCGATGAGCCTCGAAACGTTCACCACGGCGGCCCTCTTCTGGTGGGCGTTCAAGAGAGGAAAATGGAAATACGTGAAGGTGTAAAAACAGATCAAAGCGCCGAGACGTTGAAGAGAGCCTCCATGAGCCGGCCGAAGAGATAGCTCAGGAATGCCGCACCCAGGCCCGTCGCCACCATCTCCGCGACCTTTTTCCTGATCGAGATTCCGGAGAGGAGCGATATCAGGGTCGCCACTATCGCCAAGGCAGAGCCCGCCAGCAGTATCGAGAAGGGAAGGGCCGTCAGCGAGCTGGATGCGAGGAAGTACGGCGTGACCGGGAAGGCAACACCCAGGAGGTAAGCGAAGCCCGTGTAGAGCGCCGCCCTTATCTCGTTCTCCTCCGCCTCCGGAAGGAGGAGCTGCATTATCGCATCGCTGTTGTCTGCGAGTTCCTTTGCGACCTCCCTCGCAACCTCCTCGGGCATTCCTCCCTCGACGAGCTTCTCCACAAGCTCTTCGGCCGCCCTTTCCGGCGAAACCCTGAAGAGGACCTCCATCCTGTCGCGGATGGATTCCTTAATCTGCCTCTGGGAGCGAACCGAGACGAAGGTGCCTATGGCCATCGAGAGCGCACCGGCTACGCCGACTATGAGGCCGCTTATTCCAACGAGCTGTGGGTTGCTCGGGTACACCGCGGAGAGACCCGTGACGGCACCGAGGATTTCAACCAGCCCGTCGTTCATGCCCAGAACGAGGTCGCGGGTGTTCTCGACGTGGAAGCGCTCCTTGCTCTCGTAGAAGAACTTCTCGTGCTCCAGCTCGTCCAGGATGACGTCCTTTATCTCCCTCAGTTCATCCTCGCTGAACCTGTCCGCGTAGGTCGTGAGGTACTTGAAGTACTTTTGTATCGCACTGTTCTCGCCCATCTCAAGGAGCGAAGCGACCGAGCCTGGCCCGAGGAGTCTCCTGAGGAGCTTGACGCTGAATATCGTGAGCCTCTTCACAGAAGGCTTCGGAACCTCTCCACCGTGCCGCTTTATGAAGTCGTGCCAGAACTTGGCGTGCTTTGATTCGATACTCGAGAGCCGCAGAAATTCCTTCTTTATCTCCTCGTCTTTTTCAATCTTGGCCAGCTGGGCGTAGAGAACCGAGTCGGCGTATTCATCCTTGTAGAAGCCCCTCGCCAGCTCCAGCATCTCGTCCATTCCCTCACCCCCTGGAAAGAACGGCGGCCTAGGTTAAATGGATGTCGGTCATTGAAGGCTCCTAAGCGCCTCCAGCACCTCCTCGAAGGGCGCGTCCGTCTTAATGGCCATTGGGGAGAAATGTGTCCTCGTTGCGGAGTAACCTTTCCCGCGGAGAATCTCGATTATCTCCGCGAGCTTCCCGACCTGGAGGTTGTTTCTTCTGGCCAGAGCGTGGGTGTCGTAGTGGAAAGGAACGTCAAGTTCCTCGGAGATGGTTTCGAGGAACGGAAGCGTCTTCTTGTGGGCGAGGGGGTACTCATTGGCCAGCTTCAGCACCTCGTCAACGAACTCCTGGTTCTTCAGCGGACCGAGCCAGAGGGGGCCGTATACGGCCGGTCTTTTGGGCAGGAAGGAGTTCTCGTACCCGAACCTACCGTTTTCATCCTGCCACAGGTAGCCGAGCCGTTCAATGCTCCCGTCGGCCTTCCTCGCGCCGCTCTTGAGCCTCAAAAAGGCCCTGAAATAGTGGTCGCGGTAGTAGGCAAGGAGAACCTCGACGCCGAGGTCGTATTTGGCTGCGTACCTGACAACGGTTCCGATGAGAATCCTCAGGCCTGTCTCGTGGCAGAGCTCGCCCCTTATCGGCTCCGCCAGGTATTTCCTGCGGCAGGCGTGCCGGTAGGCGCCGCAGAGGACGCCGGTGTCGGTGGCGGTGACTGCTAAAACTCCCCTTCTCCTGACGCTCCTCAGGGCGGTGTCGAGGAACTCCACCGGGGAGCCGAAGGGGTCAAGGTCGAGGAAGTCGAAGTAGCGGAACTTCTCGGCCATAAGCCTGTTGGCATCGTCGAGGTTGGCTATAACCTTCTTCTCTCCTTCGAACGAGAACCTTCTCTCGCCTATCCTCTCCCCATCGACGCCGAGGTTCAGCCGGACGTTTTTCAGAATCAGGTTGAAGGCCTCTTCGCTTATGTCGTTGAGCCAGACCTCCTCGACGGGGGTTTCGAGGGCGTAGCGGATGCCTCGGATTCCAGTGGCAGAGAGGGCATCGAGAACGGTCCGCGGTTTGAGTACTCCCACGGCCAGGACGCTTATATCCCGATTTAATGCCATGACCGGGTTGTAGAAGACAGGAGCGTCGTATATCCTCTCCGCCTTCGGGACAAGGATTCTTGCAAGACCCTCGCGCACCTCAACGAACTCCATTCTCTCACCGGAGAAAGAAAAGGTTGGGAGGTTTAAAGGGTTGCGCTCAGAGTATTTCGACGTAGTCACCGACCGCCTGTCCCGGCAGGCCTGGCTTGAAGTAGGCCTTAACCTCGCCCCCCTTGCCGTGGGTCCTGAGGATTTTACCGTACATTTTCCTGCCGGTCGGCGTCCTCCAGACAACCCTCCTGCCTATGAGCATCGAGGCAGCGCTCCTGTCGTCGATGCCGAGGGGCTTCAGAATCATGTGGTGGTTGTCCTGGTGCTCCTTGGTCCCGGCGTAGGCAAGGACGAGAGCCTTTCCCCTGGCCATCGTCCCCACCTCCACCAGAGAGGGTTCGCCCGGCGGTGTTTTTAAGCTTTATCCCCTTCGGCGAAGGCGGAGAGCCCGTCGTCTATCTCCAGCACTTCCCTGATGCTCTTTATCTTCAGGAAGTTCTGCCTCTCGAAGAGCAGTGCAACGTCGCTCTTGTAGGGGGAGGCCTTCTGAACGAGAAGCGTGTTTTCGTCCAGTATGTACGTGAACCTGCTCGGGCTGTCGTCCACCCAGACGAAGGGCTCATCCGGATAGAACTCCCTCAGGGTCTGGAACTTCTTGAGCATGTCCTTCGTGCCCCTGAAGGTTATCACCTCATCGAACTCATCGTACCAGTTCGTCTTCTTCATGAAGATGACCTTTCCGCCTGGGTAAGTATGCTCACCAGAGAAGCTTATTACGCGCCTCCCCCGTGCTCTGAGCTCCCGGATAACCCTCCTCGCGTGGGGAAAGTCCTTGATGTATCGCGGCATGAGCTTGTAGTACTCGTGTATCGTTCCCTGAGCCACCAGCTCGTGTATGACCCCCAGGTACTGGTAGGTCAGCTTCCCCTTGATGAAGAGGAACAGGGCCTTGTAGTAGTCGTCGTAGAGGTCGCTCTCTATAACCGCAGGCACAGTCTTCTCGATGGCTATCCGAAGGGCCTTCTCAACGGCCTCGGTGCTGTCAACGAGGGTTCCATCGAAGTCAAAGAGGTACGTCACCATGCCATAATGTATCACTGACGGGGTTATAACTTTTTCCAGCCCGACCGGCGGGTTGCCCGAAAGGGTTTTATTCTCGGCGGGGTTACAGGGAACGGGTGGTTGTCGAATGAGGATTGAAAAGCTCAAAGAGTTCATAGCCGAAAAGGAACTCGACGGTGTTCTAATCACATCAAAGCCGAACCTCTTTTACTTCACGGGGAGTTCGCCCGTCCTCGGGGGTTCGTTGCTCGTGACCCCGGACGATACCATCTTCCTTGTTCCCGAGCTGGAGTACGAGGAGGCGAGGGAAACTTCCCGCGTTCCGGTTGACAAGTTCAAGAGGGGAGGCGAACTCTACGAGAAGCTCAAGGAGTTCGGCCTCAGGCGCCTTGGAATAGAGGGCAGGATAAGCTATTCATCCGTTCAGGCCTACCGGGAAAAGCTCGGCGTCGAGGACTTCGTTGTGGTCGACGACGTCATCAAAGAGCTCAGGATAGTTAAGACCCCCGAGGAAATCGAGGTCATAAAGGCCGCCTGCGAGATAGCGGACATGGCGATGATGGCAGCCCTGGAGGAGATAAGCGAGGGCAAGCGCGAGAGGGAAATAGCGGCCAAGATGGAGTACGTCATGAAGATGAACGGTGCCGAAAAGCCCGCCTTCGACACGATAATAGCCAGCGGCTGGCGCGCCGCCCTGCCGCATGGGGTAGCCAGCGACAAGAGGATAGAGAAGGGCGACCTAGTCGTCATCGACGAGGGAGCGCTCTACAGGCACTACCACTCTGACATGACCAGAACGATAGTCGTTGGCAGTCCCAACGAGAAGCAGAGGGACATCTACGAGGCGGTCCTCGAGGCCCAGAAGAAGGGAGTCGAGGTGGCACGGCCGGGAATGACCGCCAAAGAGCTGGACACCATCGTCAGGGACGTTATCAAGGAGTACGGCTACGGCGACTACTTCATACACTCCACGGGACACGGCGTCGGCCTGGAGATTCACGAGTGGCCGGGCGTGAGCCAGCACGACGAGACGGTTTTCAAGCCCGGGATGGTCATCACGATCGAGCCCGGGATATACCTCCCCAAGTTTGGCGGCGTCAGGATAGAGGACACCGTGCTCATAACGGAGGACGGTGCACTGAGGCTCACCAAGACCGAGAGGGAGCTGATTTAGGCCCCTCCTAACAACTTTTTAAAGGCCATCGCATACTCTTCTCTGGGGGTGAGGGAGTGCAGATAATCCACCAGGACGTCAAGGAGGGCAAGATAAAGGTCAAGGCCGAAACGCTCGACGACCTCTGGCACCTCTACCACATCATAGACCCCGGCGACACCGTTTACGCGAAAACACTTAGAAAGCAGGCCCAGCGCTCGGACTCGCTGAGGGCTGAGAAAGTCGAGGTAATTCCCGTCTTTCTCGGAGTCAAGGCCGAGAAGATAAACTTCCACAAGTTCGCCAACCAAGTCCGCGTTACCGGGCCGATAGTGTACGCCAGCAGAGACGACGTTCCCCTAGGCAAGTACCACACGATAGCGATCGAAGAAGGCACGGTGGTCACGATCCAGAAGTCCCGCTGGAAGGAGCACCACATCGAGCGCCTCAAGGAGGCCGTCGAGGCTTCCAAGAGGGCAAGGGTCATGATAGTCGTTATAGACGACGGCGAGGCGGACATGGCGATAATCAGGGAGTACGGCGTCGAGATACTCAAGGGGATACGCTACAACCTCGGCGGGAAGCGCTACAACACCAACCGCGAGAGCGAGGAGAAGAAGTTCTTCCACGACGTGGCGAAGAGCATGGAGGAGATAATCAGCCGTGAGGGCATAGAGAGGGCAATAGTCGCAGGCCCGGGCTTCGTCAAGGAGGACTTCTACAAGTTCCTGCGCGAGAACTACCCCGAGCTGGCAAAGAAGGTGGTAATCGAGGACACGAGCGTGACCGGGAGGACGGGCATCTACGAGGTCATACGGCGCGGCACGGTTGACAAGGTCTACCACGAGAATCGCGTGGCCAAGGAAGTCCAGCTCGTCGAGAAGGTGCTTGAGAACGTGGCGAGGAACAACGGCCTGGCCGCTTACGGTCTCAGGGAGGTTGAAGAGGCCGTGAACTACGGGGCTGTCGAGACTCTCTTGGTTCTCGACGAGCTCCTGAAGGGCGAGCACAGGGAGAAGATAGAGGAGCTTATGGACTCGGTTCGCTACTCCCGCGGCGAGGTCGTTGTGGTCAGCTCCGAGCACGAGGGAGGCGACAAGCTGAAGGCTCTGGGCGGTCTGGCGGCGCTGCTGAGGTTTAGGGTGAAGTGAACCCCTCCCCGTAAAGCTCCACGTAGGGGTCGCTCTTAAACGTTGGGAACTCCTTCTCTTCCCCGTTTTCGATTAAAAGGCGCTTTTTATCTGCGGTGAACTCGCCCAGCTCGAACGCAATAATTCCATTTTTGTTGAATTCTGCAATTAAGGAACCGACGTTCTCGGGAGGGACTATCGCTATCAGCGTGCCGGTTGAGGAGACACTACACGGATCGAGGCCGTAGAAATCGAGGACCTTTCCCACCATCGGATCGAGCTGAAGTCTCTCGGCGTAGACCCTGAATCCGACCCCAGAGTTGTCGGCTATTTCGTGGAGAGCGGTTAAACCACCCTCGGTGGCATCGTGCATGCCCCTCACGAAAGGCTTTGCCGTGAGGGCATCCGGAACGACGGTTTCAAACCTGAAGGATCTCTTGAGTCTGGCTATCTCCCTGAAGCTCAGGAGCTTTCTCAGCTCCTTCTCGCGGAAATATGCAGCAGAAACGGCGAACTCAAGGCCAACCTTGCCCGTGACCACAATTCTGTCGCCCGGTTTCGCCAGCGGAAGCCTCAGTTCGTTCCTCTTTACCAGTCCCATGGCGGTGGTCGTTGAAGTTGGCTCGGTGATCGTTGGGTAAACACCGCTGTGTCCCCCGATTATCGAGCTCCCGTACTTCCTGCACTCGGCGTTCAAGTCACGCATCGCCTTCTCAATAAAAGCCCTCTCGCTCCCCGGAGGAAGGAGGATGTCAACTACCAGCCATCTCGGTCTCGCTCCAAAAACGGCCACGTCACTGGCCGCGAAGTGGTACGAGAAGAACCCGAAGGTTTCTCCGGGGACGCCGAGGGTGGGGTCGGTGGCAACCACCAGGTAGTGGTCGCAGTCGTATTCGAGAACTGCCGAGTCAAACCCCTCCCTGGGTCCGTACACCACCCTCATGTCCTCTACTCCCAGGTTGGGGAACACAACGTCCCTCAGGACATCGTTTCTAAGTTTTCCGAGCGGAAGCTTCACCTTCATTCCCTCCAAACTTCGAGATAATTTCCCTCACCTCTCGGAGGATTTCCCCGTCGCAGCCCCAGCACATGACCTCGAAACTCGGCACGCGAACGCTCATGCGAATTCTCCTCTTTCTCGCCAGCCCACTCACCTCAACGTTGACCTGGTAGGTCAAATCCATCAGTGCGGGCGTTACTATCTCCTCCCGGTCAATGTACTGGAGGGGACAGCCCTCACGCCACTGCCTCCTCCGTGAGTGCTCGTACATGCGGTAAGGTCTTATTCCAGCCTCTTCGGCGAGCGCCTCGATCTCCTCTGCGGTGTACTTTATGAGCGGGCGGAAGAATGGAATCCCCATCCTCGGAAGCCCGCAGAGCCTAATGTCACCCTCGCACTGGTCGAGGAGGGCGCCGATTACCTTGTCGTTGGCGTTGTCGCCCTTGGCCAGCACATCAAAGCCGTTGTTGAGGGCAAACCACTTGGCGTTCCAGAGCATGACCTTCTTGCAGTTAATGCATACAGGCCCTTTCCTCCCGGTGACCTCTCTGAGAAGACCGTCCGTGATGTCCACGAGGTAGTGCTCCACTCCAAGCTCCTGGGTGAATCCCATGGCCCACCTCAGCGGCTCCTCCCAGCTCCATCTGTGGAAGAACGTCAGCGCCGATACGTTAAGGCCCGCCTTCCTCAGGAGGTACAGGGTTAAGCTTGAGTCCTTCCCGCCCGAAAAGAGGACGAGAATCCGTTTCTTGTCAATACCGGCCCGCCTTGAGAATTCCCTGACTTCCCTGACCGCCTCAGTTATCATAGAAAAAAATAATTGGGGAGGCTTAAAAATATGAGCCTCAGACGTTGACCTTACCGACCCACTGCTCAGCCAGGTTTCCAAAGACCGGGAACTTGTAGCGTTCGCCCTGGTAGGCCTTGACCATTCCGAGTATCCAGAATATCAGGCCGACGATCCAGAGCAGGCCTCCAAGGACGGCTCCGATCACTGGTATGAACCCGAGGATAAAGCTGAGTATCGTTAGTCCCAGGAACGTTATCGTTGACTGCATAGCGTGGAAACGGACGAAGTCGCTCTCCTTCTCGAGCAACAGGAATATTATCCCAGTAAGCCATCCAAGCACGTATGCCAGCAATCCCTCGACGTTCTCATCCATACCCAAGGAAGTCTTCTTGGGTTCTTCAGGTGGAATCTCTTCCATAATCGATGCACCTCCGAACTTCAATCAGTTGTATTCTCTCCAATCCCTTAAATACCTTTCCAAAGTTTTAACACGACTTTCCGTGACCGACGCCGTGCGTTTAACGTCTCAGAACCCACCCATTTCTGATCTCGAACCCCTGAGTTTTGTTAGGCTCACCAAAGCTTTTTAAGGTCATCGAGAGATTGGAATATCGAATTAGGAGAGCCTAACGGTGATGCTCATGATTGTACCTTTAAACAGTATGAGGCCCGGCGAGAGGGGTGTTGTCGTTAACATCATCGGCGGCCATAACGCCAGACAGAGGCTCGTCTCAATGGGGTTGACCCCTGGAGCGACGGTTCAGGTGCTGGAGTCGCATCCTCTAGGCCCTATAATAATCTCCGTCGGCGGTGTGCGGTTCGCCATAGGTAGGGGAATGGCCAGCAAGGTCATGGTAAGAAGGCTGTGAGGTGCCCACCATGATGAAGGTAGTGGCTCTGGCAGGGAATCCCAACGTTGGAAAGACCACAATCTTCAACTCCCTCACGGGAATGCGCCAGCACGTTGGCAACTGGCCCGGCGTGACCGTTGAGAAGAAGGAAGGAATCCTCGAATACAAAGGCCAAAAGTTTCTCGTGGTTGATCTCCCCGGAATATATTCCCTGACGGCTCATTCAGTTGACGAGCTGGTCGCCAGGGATTTCCTTCTCAAGGGAAGCGCCGATGTAGTTGTGAACGTCGTTGACGCGACCGCCCTCATGAGGAACCTCTTCCTGACGATGGAGATACTCGAGATGGGCCTGAAGAACGTTATAATAGCGCTCAACAAGACGGACCTCGCCGAGAAGCGAGGCATCGAGATAAACGCCAGGAAGATGGAGGAGCTCTTAGGGGTTCCCGTTGTCCCGCTGAACGCCAAGGAAGGAGTCGGCCTGGACGAGCTCAAGGACAAGATACACAGGATGGCGAACGGAGAGATTGAGACCAAGCCCACCGTCCCCACCTACGACCCCGAGGTCGAGAGGGAGATAGGGCACATAATCGAGGCCCTCGAGCACACCAAGCTCGCCGAGGAGTACAACCTCCGCTGGCTCGCGGTGAAGCTCCTCCAGAGGGACGATGGTGTGATAAAACTCATCCTCAGGCACCTCGGAAAGGAGAAGCTCGACGAGATTATGGGGCACATAGCCGAGGTGGAGGAGCGCTACAAGAGGGCGATGGACCTAATCATAGCCAGCCAGAAGTACGAGTTCATAGACGGCCTCATGCACCGCTTCGTGAGGTACTCCCACGAGCAGGGCGAGACCTTCAGCGACCAGCTGGATAGGTTCCTCACGCACCCGGTTTACGGCCTCCTCGCACTTTTCGGCGTGTTCTACGTCCTGTTTAAGTTTGTCTTCGCCCTTGGACTGCCCCTGCAGGGCCTGCTGGATGAAGCCTTTTCCGCCTTCGGCGAGTGGCTGGCACCTCACATCGCCAACGAAACGCTCCGCGGTCTCCTCGTTGACGGTGTCATCGCTGGTGTCGGCTCGGTCCTGAGCTTCTTCCCGCTGGTCTTCCTGCTGTTCCTCGCCATGTCGATCCTCGAGGACGTAGGCTACATGGCGAGGGCCGCGGTCGTCATGGAGCGCATCATGAGGAAGTTCGGCCTCCCGGGAAAGAGCTTCATTCCCCTAGTTCTTGCCTTCGGCTGCAACGTTCCGGCGGTTATGGCAACGAGAACCCTGGACGAGGAGAGGGACAGGTTGATAACGATGCTGGTCAACCCGCTCATACCGTGCAGCGCCAGGCTGAGCGTTATAAGCTTCCTTGCGGGGGCCTTCTTCGTGGGGAACCAAGCGCTAATCGCGGTGAGCATATACGCGACGGCCATACTGCTGGCACTGCTCATGGCATGGCTCTTCAGCCGCTTCGTGATCAGGGGAGAGGAGAGTCCATTCATAATAGAGCTGCCGGAGTACCTCATACCATCGTGGAAGACCGTAACGCTCCATTCGTGGGAGAGGAGCAAGGAGTTCGTCAAGAAGGCCGGAACCATAATCCTGCTGGGTTCGGTGGTCATCTGGTACCTCAGCACCTACCCGGTCGAGATAGGAACCGGGCAGAGCTACGCCGAGAGGCTGGGGGCCTTCTTCGAGCCCTACATGCGCCTCATGGGACTCGACTGGAAGGCCGCGGTGAGCCTGCTCTTTGGAATCATCGCCAAGGAGAACGTCATCTCCACCTACGGCATAATCTACGGCAGCGAGGAGGCAATAGTCGGTGCCATGACGCCACTTCAGGCCTTCGTGCTTGCCCTCGTCACGACGCTGTACGTTCCGTGCATCGCTACGATAGGGGCAATAAGGGCAGAGAGCAACTGGAAATGGGCACTCTTCACGGTCGTCTACATGATAGGCCTTGCGAGCATCGTGGGGATACTCGTCTGGAACCTGGGGGTCGTCCTAGGATACTGAGGTGTAGGGATGCTGGAGAGGATACTGGAACTAATAAAGGAAGGGAAGGGCGTTGATGAGATAGCGCGGGAGCTTTCGATCCCCCGGGAGGAGGTCGAGGGAGCCTTCAGCGTTCTGGAGAGCATGGGATACGTTGAGCGGGTGGAGCTCGGCAGCTCTGCCTGCGAAAGCTGTCCGCTGAAAAGCGTCTGCCCAGGGTCGTGCTTCAGGTTCAAGGGAAAGGTGTACACGGTGACCGAATTTCGGGTTGATGCACAGAAATGAGCGCGTCCTCCTTCCGGTTCATCGTTGGGCATATTTAATGGCCGTAAAATATATAAGTTTCCCACCGGAATGTTAAACGGTGATACCATGAAAGCTGTTATTCTTGCTGGTGGTTTTGGTACCAGGTTAAGGCCACTCTCATCGACCAGACCGAAACCAATGGTGCCAGTTCTCGGAAAGCCCAACCTCCAGTACCTCCTGGAGAGCCTGGAGAAGATACCGGAGATCGACGAGATAATCCTGTCCGTTCACTACATGCGCGGCGAGATAAGGGAGTTCATCGACGAGAAGATGAGCGACTACCCGAAGGGCATAAGGTTCGTCAACGACCCGATGCCCCTAGAGACCGGAGGAGCCCTCAAGAACGTTGAGGATTACGTGGGCGAGGACTTTCTGGTCATATACGGTGATGTCTTCACGAACTTTGACTTCGGCGAACTCATAGAGGCGCACAAGAGAAACGATGGCCTCATAACGGTGGCCGTCACCAAGGTCTACGACCCGGAAAAATACGGCGTCGTTGAGATGGACGAGGACGGAAAGATCGTGCACTTCGAGGAGAAGCCGAAAAGGCCCAAGACCAACCTCGTCGATGCCGGAATATACATGGTGAACAAGAAGGTTCTGGAGGCCATACCCAAGGGCAAGGAGGTCTACTTCGAGAGGGAGGTTCTCCCCAGGTTCGTGGGTCAGGAGGCCGTGTACGCGCACAAGATACCCCGTGAGTACTACTGGATTGACCTTGGAACGCCCGACGACCTGTTCTACGCGCACCAGCTCGCCATGGACGAGATAACCAAGCAGAACGGCTACTACACCATCGCTGAAGGCGCGGAGGTTCCTGAGGATGTCGAGATACAGGGTCCGGCGTACATCGACGAGGGCGCCAAGATAGGACACGGGGTCAAGATAAAGGCCTACACCTACATCGGGCCGAACACCATAGTCGAGGACAAGGCCTACTTCAAGCGCGCCATCCTCATAGGCAACGACATCGTCAAGGAGCGCTCCGAGATAAAGGACAGCATCCTCGGCGAGGGAGTCGTCGTAGGAAAGAACGTCATCCTCAAGGAGAACGCCGTCGTCGGCGACTACGCTAGGATATACGACAACCTGGTCATCTACGGTGCCAAGGTTCTCCCATGGAAGAAGGTCGAGGAGTACGAGGCCTACATCAAGATAAAGCTCGACCCGACCAAGGTGAGGCCGGGGGTCACCCCGGACCGCTGCCCGCTCGGCCTGCCCGAGTGTATCTACACCAAGTTCAAGGCCATTGCCGGAGAGAAGCCGCCGTGCGACGAGTGCATAGAGAACCAGTGGCTCTTCTGAGTTCTTTTTTCATACTCCTTTTCCCGACCTTCGGGCAATAGGTTTTTATTCTCGAACCTCGTAGTTAATCGAAGGTGAAAACTCATGGCGGAATTCTACGAAAAGAGAAAGCTCAGTTGCAGGGAAGACGTTGCGCTGGCGCTGGCGATATTCGTCGTGTTCCTCGATTTCGTCAACTCCATAGTGCACAACAGTGATACCCAGCTCAGAACCTCGATATTCGCGCTGGTGGTTCTCCTGTTCGCCCTCTCAGTCAGAAAGTTCTATCCCAATCCGAGCAAAAAGGTATGGCCGTGGATCAGCTCGATATACGACAACGGCGTCATGATAATAGTCGCGGTGTTCTTCCTCTTCCACGTGACGCTCCTCAACGTCCCGATACTCAACGTTGACCTCTACAACGTCTACGAGAACGGTGACATAATCGGCCATTCCCTCGGCGGCCTGATGATGTGGACGATATTCGCCAAGACGGCCCTGGAATACTCCAAAATCAACAACAAGGGCTGGACCGCGAAGACAATCGTCAAGTACTCGATGGGTGCCCTGCTCGTCATTGGCATTCTGTGGGAGTTTATAGAGCTCGCTGCCTCGCTCACGATACTGCCCCACGTGGACGAACCGATAAACAACAAGATCAGGGACATCATAATGGAGTACATCGGCGCAGGGCTGATGACGATAGCGGTGCTGAAGACGAAGTATCCCTTCGATATGGGGGAGTGGGAGTGAGTTCCCTTTGATTTTTGCCTCTTAATTCTTCTGGAGTCTTATTGCAACACCGGGTCCTCAGCCATAGCCATGAAAAAGTCGAAATTCTTTCAATTCTCTTGAAGTCTTATTGCAACTCGTCAGGGTCTCATCAAACAGGCTCATTCACATCCCACTTTCAATTCTCCTAAAGTCTTATTGCAACGGACAGCAGGGAGACTTTGACGAGGGGATGTTCTTCGCTTTCAATTCTCCTAAAGTCTTATTGCAACTCCTCGATGAGATTCAGAATCTCCTCCGGTTCGATCTCTTTCAATTCTCCTAAAGTCTTATTGCAACGATTTCGAACGCCGTTTCCCTGAGCACCTCCTGTCCCTTTCAATTCTCCTAAAGTCTTATTGCAACGAGTATGGACGCCCAAATAAAGGCATGGAAATATCTTTCAATTCTCCTAGAGTCTTATTGCAACCCTTGGCCACTTGGGCTTTTCGAGCTTTGGCACGTACTTTCAATTCTCCTAGAGTCTTATTGCAACTTAACCCACCTCTCACTTTATCGCCGGGTAAACGACGACTTTCAATTCTCCTAGAGTCTTATTGCAACACCAACGTCCCTTTTATCCGCTTTCGCCCATTTAACCGCTTTCAATTCTCCTAGAGTCTTATTGCAACGGCCGTGTGAGGCTCCCGAGGAGGGGCAAAGTTCGGCTTTCAATTCTCCTAGAGTCTTATTGCAACGCGCACGAATACGCCCCTGTTAGACACGATACGATAGCTTTCAATTCTCCTAGAGTCTTATTGCAACTGTAGAACGACGGATCGTAGACCACGTTGATCTTCTTCTTTCAATTCTCCTAGAGTCTTATTGCAACGTGGTGACCTGGCGCCTCGGTCAGGCTTCGGAGCCTGCTTTCAATTCTCCTAGAGTCTTATTGCAACAGGGCACATTTTTGCCCCGTTTCCTCAGTAGACTCTAATGCATGCTCCGATATAAAACCTTTTTGACGAAGCCCCCTTTTAGAACCCACGAGAACACTGTTAAAGGGGCCAATTTGGAGGTGGATATCGGGAGAACACCCATTATAACCAGCCATTAGAAAATGTCAATATGCGTACACACGAGTTCCCGGCAATTGAGGTTTCTTAAAATCGCTTTAGTTCCCCTCTCATCCGTGAAATCTCAAAAAGAATCGGTTTCTATACAATGACAGCGTATATCGCGCTCCTAGAACTCCTGTTACGTTCTCCGAATAAAATTCGTTATGTTCTCCACATGATCCAAAACGGAAGGTTACATTTATATAACGATGGAAATCGAGTTCCCAAGTCCAAATAAGTCTCCTTTCGGGACAAATCGCCCTAATGGGGCAGGAAATCAAAAAACGAATAAACCTAGCATGATACCAAAGAATCAGTACCTTATCCTCGGGTTGTACTCCAGGAGCATGAGGCCGTTTTTGAATATCCTTATCGTGCCGCTCTCCGAGAGTGTTATCGCTATCGCCTTTGTTAGTCGGGTTATGCCGGCGGCGGCTATGTGTCTGCTTCCGAGGCCCGGAGGGAGCATTAGGTCTATCACCTTTGGCTCGACTTCGAGATACCTCCCGGCCGCGGCTATTCTGCCATCGTCCCTGACTATAAAGGCCCCGTCGAGCTGGGCGAACTCCTTTATTATCTCCTTGCTGTTCCTGTCGAGGACGTTTACCTTGTGACCCTTGAATGGATTGGGTATGAGCTGGTGGGAGTGCCTGAGAACTCGCCTCGTGTCGCCTATGACGAAGATGGTTCCAACGGGAACGCCCTCCCTGCCCTCGATGCTCAACTCTATCGTTATCTCAAGGAGCCTCTGCAGGACGTTCTGATTCTGGGCGAAAAATCCCCTCATCGCGGAGATGCTCTTTTTAACCGTCTTGATTCCAATGAGCTCTCGGGTGACGTAGACAAAGGAGTCGCCCTCCCTGAGTATGTCGTGCTCCAAGAGGAAGGCGGAGATGAGGTTGAGAACGTTGTTGATGTCGAGGTTCTGCGGGATCGAGACCCTCTTTACCCTATCGCTCTCCACATCGAAGGAAGAACTAACGATTACAACGGTGACGTCCACATCGGGGACCCTCTCGGGCTCAATATCCTCCAGAATAACGAGGGCCTTCCCGTCGAGGGCCTCAACGACGTCCACCGCACCCTTTATCAGAACCTCGGGAACTTTCTTCCCCATACTCTCACCAACCGTTGATAGAGTAACTCCAGCAGGTATAAAAACCTACCGTCCTTAGAAAACGTTAAAACATAACCCGACGAAGCCTTTTTGGTGTGAGAGATGAGGATAGTTGTCGCAATCACCGGCGCGAGCGGTTCAATCTACGGCCTGCGGCTGGTTGATGTCCTGCGGGAGCTTGGCCACGAGGTCGTCACCATAGCCTCCAGAACCGGCCTCGCGGTTATGAGGCACGAGACCGGGGTTGAGTTCAAGCCCGACTACATGGAGGATGACCTCTTCGCCCCAATAGCATCTGGTTCAAATCCGTTCGACGCCATGGTCATAGTCCCCTGCTCCATGAAGACCCTCGCTGCGATAGCCAACGGCTACGCCGATAACCTGATAGCCAGAACGGCCGACGTGGCGCTGAAAGAGCGCAGAAAACTCATCCTGGTCGTCAGAGAGACTCCTCTGAACTTGATACATCTCCAAAACATGGTAAGGGTTACACAAGCTGGGGGGATAATTATGCCAGCTTCCCCAGGATTTTACACAAAGCCCAAAACTTTGGACGATATGGTAAACTTTATAATTGGAAAAATCTTAGACCTTCTTGGGATTGAGAACGAGATATACCCTCGATGGAGGAGTTAACATGGTCCAGCTCGATGACCTTGATAGGGCTATCCTCCGCATCCTGAAGGAGGATGCAAGGTTAACAATATCAGAAATCGCCGACAGGCTCAACCGCCCCGAATCTACAATCCATTTCAGGATAAAAAAGCTCCAAGAGCGAAACATAATTGATAAGTACACCATAGTTCTCGGCGAAAACCTCCAGCCGAAGAGCCTTGCGATAGTCTACATCCAGGCCGAGACCCCGATAATCGAAGACTTCCTCGAGAGATACATCCGCCACATCATGAAGACGCTTTCCCTGCTCCCCAACGTTCTTGCTGTTGCCAGGAGTGGAAAGGACGGGGTCGTTGCACTCATCGGGGAAGACACGCCCGAAAAGCTCAACCGCTTCGTTGATGAGACCATCAGGGTTCTCCCAACGCTCAAGAGGGTCGAGGTCTTCACCCTCGATGAATTCAGCAAGGGCGACGGTCTGGTGGGCTTCCTAGTGGGGGTTTGAATGGAGATAGAGGTCAAGTTCCGCGTTGACTTCAACTCCGCCAGAAGGGCGATAGAATCCCTCGGAGCGACGTTCATCAGGGAGGAGATACAGGAGGATGTTTACCTCTCCGTTCCCCTACCCGAACTCCTCCGGGTGAGGAGGATAAGCAACCTAAACCGTTCTTTTATGACGTACAAGCGCATAGCCGACCCCGGCAGGAACGAGGAGTTCGACGAGGTTGAGGTCGAGGTGGGTGACTTCGAGACCACGTTGGAGATTCTGAGGCGCCTCGGCTTCAAGGAGGATGTCTGGGTCAAGAAGCGGCGCCTGGTCTACCGCCTGGGGAAGGTTACCTTCGAGCTGAGCGAGGTCGAGGGGCTCGGCGGTTTTCTGGACATCGAGGTCATCTCCGACGATATCGATGAAGCGAAGCGGAAGATATGGGACACCGCCAGAAAACTTGGCCTGAGCGAAAAGGACGTGGAGCCGAGGCTCTACCAGGAGCTCATCAGGGAAATGGAGAAAAAGAAATAAGGCCTCAGCGAGCCGTCGCGACTATCTTGATTATGTCGTTGAAGCCCAGCTCGTAGTCCTCTCCAACGCGCCTGTGGGTTCTCGCGTTGACTGCATAGAGGAAGGTCCTTCCCAGGTCTGTGTGCACCTTGTAGGCCAGGTCGCGGGGCGTTGAACCCTTGGGGAGGAGGTGAACGTGGGGCAGAACGTTGCCGAACTGGTCGGTGAGCTTGTGCTCGTCCTCAACTGGATAAACGGGCACGAGGTTGAGCAGCTCAAAGGTCGCCCTGTTTATTACCTCCTGGACTCCCGTGGAGCCGAAGCGGTCGAGGACCTTCTCCTTTATCAGCTGGAGCGCCTTCTCCTGCTTGGAACTCATCGGTTTGAGGATTTTGAAGTCACTCGAACCAGGAACGTAGTCGATGAAGCCCGCCTTGGCGGCCTTCCTCAGCGTCAGTTCAGCCGCCGCGCTCGTCGGAACGACTATGTATCCCCTGCTCTTGCCTTTCTTTATTAAACGCTCTATCTGGGCATCGGCGGCGGCATCGGCCTTGTTGGCCGCTATAATAATCGGCTTGTTTATCTTCCTCAGCTCGCGGACGAAGGAGAAGAGGTCTTCATCACTCCACTTCGTCGGGTCGTTGTCGAGGCCGAGCTTGTGGATGGCCTCAAACGCATCTTCCTCGGTAACACCTATTCCAGTCAGCTGGTCGGCTATTGCCTGGGCGAGCTTGAGGTGCTGGAGCTTTATCCTCTTCGCGAACTTCTCCCAGTTCTTCCTGAGGATGCCGTATATCCAGTAGTCTATCTCCCTCTCGAGGAACTCTATGTCCTCCACCGGGTCGTGGTGGTCGGTGGGCTGTCCCTCCTCGTCGGTCTTTCCGGTGGCATCAACGACGTGGATTAAGGCCGAGGCCATCCTCAGGTCATCGAGGAACTTGTTGCCCAGACCGCGCCCCTCGTGCGCCCCGGGCACGAGACCCGCAACGTCAATCATCTTTATCGGGATTAGCGCCTTTCCGTCCCGGTATTCGTAGTTCTGGGGGTTTGGCTGACAGCCGAGCTCTTTGCAGGGGTGCTCGGCTATCGCGTAGGTGACCCCAACGTTCGCGTCTATCGTCGTGAACGGATAATTGGCGATCTGAACGTCAACGAGCGTAGCGGCCGAGAAAAAGGTCGACTTTCCAACGTTTGGCTTTCCAACGACACCTATCTCCATACTCACCACCGCCCTAACTTCGCGGGAGGGTTTTAAGGGGTTTCGGCCGAAAACTATAACTTCACCTTTTTCCTAATTCTTCCGGTGAAACCCATGCGAATATACGTCCTTGTCGAGGACTATTCTGGCTACGAAAGCCCTTTTCTGGCCCAGCACGGGATAAGCTTCCTGATAGAGAAGGCCGGAAAGGGAATCCTCTTCGACACCGGCCAGAGCGCCGAGCCGATACTCCACAACATGAGGCTCCTCGGCCTCGATCCGAGTTCACACATCGATTACATCTTTCTGAGCCACTGCCACTACGACCACACGGGTGGACTCTTAGGCATCCTAAAGGCCATCGGAAGGCGGGTTCTGGTTATAGCGCATCCGAGTATCTTCAGAAGGCACTTCGTTATGAAGCCCTACCTCAGGGACGTTGGGATTCCCTTCAGGAGGGAGGAGGTTGAGGAACTCGCTGACCTATACCTCGCCCCGAAGCCTCTCGAAATAGTTGAGGGCCTGTATTCCACGGGGGAGATCCGCAACCGCGAGGACTTCGAACAGGGGCATATAGGGGTCTACACGCTGAAGGACGGCCAGGTAATGGAGGACAGCATTATGGACGACATGAGCGTCGTGGCTAAAACGTCTGAGGGTCTGGTTATCGTGAGCGGCTGCAGCCACGCAGGTATAGTGAGCATAGTAAAGCATGCGATACGGATGACCGGGGAGAGACGCGTCCGCGCGGTCATAGGCGGGTTCCACCTCATAGACGCAGGCGACGAACGCATCGAAAGAACTGTGAAGGAGTTCAAGGAACTCGGAGTGGAGGAGGTTTACACGGGGCACTGCACCGGGCTGAGGGCCGAGGCGGCATTCCAGGAGGCCTACGGCGAGCGCTTCCATAAGCTGCACTCCGGAATGGTCGTGGAATTCTGAGGTGATAGCATGGCAGAGGAAGCCGAGGAAAAGCCCAGGATAACCGTTATTGCCTATTCGAGGGACGATTTCCTCAGCAGGAAGGTCTCGAGCATGAAAGAAGTCCTCGAAATCGAGGGCTATGACGTCGTCTGGGCAAACGTGGACACTGTCGAGGCAGTTCCAGAGATAATGGAGGCCCTCAACATCCACGATAGGCCCATGAAGGTCCTGCGAAGGGCGAGTACACACGCCAGGGTTTTCGTGTTTCCGGATTATCTGTTCCTCATTCTCCACCAGGTCTACGAGATAGACGGTGGGCTGAAGAGGGAAAGGATAGGCCTCCTGCTCAAGGACAACCTCGTGGTGACGGTGCAGGAGATACAAGGGGACGTCTTTGACCCCATCAGGGAGAGCATCCGTGAGGGGGAGGGCCTCTTCAGAGAGCGCGGCGCGGATTACCTGCTCTTCGCCCTTCTCGAAGCGATAGTCGAAAACTACGTTCCAATAATAGAGAGGATCAGCTCGAAGATGGAATCCCTCGAGGCACAGATACTCTCGAAGGGCGAGAAGGGGGTTCTCCACAGAATACACGGCCTCAGGAGAGAGATACTCTTCATGCGCCGCACGATATTTCCCCTGCTGGAGGCGTTCAGGAAGCTTGAGCTTGAGGGCGAGAGGTTCTTCACCGAGGAGACCCAGAGCTACATGGGGGAGCTCCACGACCATGTCCTCGAGGTGCTGGAGATACTCGAGGGGCAGAGGGAACTCGCCAACAGCCTCGTCGAGCTCTACTACTCAACGATCTCGATGAAGACCAACGACATAATCCGCATACTAACGGTCGTCTCGACGATATTCATTCCACTGACCTTCATCACCGGCCTCTACGGAATGAACTTCCGTTACATGCCCGAGCTCTACTGGCGCTATGGATATCCTGCATCACTCCTTGCGATGCTGGCAATAGCCATGGGAATGCTCGCGTACTTCCGAAAGAAGGGGTGGATTTAGAGCTCCTCAAGGCCGAGGGCGAGCCTCACGGCCTTTTCGGCTATCACGTCGAGGGGGTCGATCAGCTGAACCTTCAGGTCCTCCGCCCTAAGGGCAACGCTGACCTCGGTGCAGCCGGCTATTATTCCATCCACCCTGCGTTCGAGTTTCCTAGCAACCTCCAGGAGGAGCCTCCTTCCCAGCTCGATGTTCCCCGCCTTCACGCCCCCGTAGATCGCCCGCATAACTTTCTCCTGGTCGTTCTTTCCTGGGACGGCTATCCCGACGCCCCTGTCGAGGAGCGCGCGGTGGTAGACGAGCCCCTTTATGGTGCCGTCCGTTGCGAGGAGGCCGACCCTGCGCAGGCCGAGGCGCTCTATCTCATCCGCCGTCGCCTCGATCATGCTGACGAGCGGAATCTTTACCGCTCTCTGGATGGTCTCGGCGAAGAAGTGCGCGGTGTTGCAGGGCATTATTATGAAGTCCGCCCCCCAGCTCTCGAGCTTTCTCGCCCCCTCTATAAGGGCAGGTCTCGGGTCTTCCCCGTTCCCCAGGATGAACGCCGTTCTGTCCGGAATTTTGGGGTCGTTGTAGATGATTATCCTGGGATGGTCCTGGTCCCTCTTCGCAGGAGTCTTTTCGACTATCCTTCTGAAGAGGTCGGCGGTCGCCAGGGGCCCCATGCCGCCGAGGATGCCGATGGTTCTCTCCCTCACTCCTCCAGCCATACGGAGTCATCCCCGCGGTAGTTCAGCTTCACCACGAAGAGCCTGAAGGGTTCATCACGCTCGTTGACCACCCAGTGGACGGTTTTGGGCTTGACGAGGAATATGTCGCCGGGCCTCGCGGGGTACTCGGTCTCACCGATGCCGAGCCTTGCCTCTCCGTCCATTATGTAGAACAGCTCGTACTGGTGAAGATGATAGTGCTTCCCGACGGTCTGTCCGGGCTTGACCTCCACTATCTGGACGTACGAGCCTTCGGGCAGTTCGCCTTCGAAGAGCGGAAGCTTCCGGTAGGTGCCCCTGTCTATGAGGTTTTTGATTTCGGCCTTCATGCCCCATCCCCCGGATAGATGGTACCCAAAGTTGAAAAGCTTTATCCTTTCGACTTCCATCGAAATGTTCAAAAGACTTTTATAGTTCCGGAACCCAGACACTGATGGACAACTACAGGCGGTGATGGCTATGGAGAAACTGGAAAAGGCCCTCCGATGGGCGGAGGAGAACCTGAAAGCGGACTATGTAGAGCTTCGCTATGAGGATCTGAAGAAAACAACACTTGCCCTCAAGGACGGCGTTTTTACCAGCTTCACTGGGAAACTTCACCAGGGCGTTGCGATAAGGGTCCTGGCTGATGGCGCCTGGGGATTCTCTTCAACGAGTGACCTCAACAACCTCGAGAAGGCCATCGAGGGCGCCTACAAGCTGGCGAAGGCAGCCGCCAAGACCAAGAGGGAGAAGATAGAGCTGGCAGAGATAAAACCCGTTGAGGACTTCGTGAAGAGCAGGATGAGGGTCAAACCGAGGGAGGTCGACATAGAGGAGAAGGTCGCACACCTCAGGGAGCTGGAGAGGCTCCTCAAAGAGGACGAGGCCGTTAAGAGCGTCCAGGTTCGCTACGAGGATGGCGGTGGGCAAAAAATCCTCCTCACCAATGAGGGAACGCGCATAGAGTGGGACTACAACTACCTCTACCAGGGGACCTACGTCACCGGAAAGGCCGATGGAAAGCTGGCCATGGCCAGGGACAGCATAGGCGCTGTGGACTACGGCTGGGAGCTCATGACGGAGCACGAACCAAACGAGAAGGTCACTGAAAGACTGCTGAGAAAGATGCACAGCCAGCTCAAGGGCGTTGCCCCGAAGCGCGGCGAGTTCCCCATCGTTGCAGGGCCGATAGTCGTCGGCATAATCGCCCACGAAGCTTTGGGCCACCTCGCGGAGGCTGACTTAACCATAAATTCGCCCTTCAAGGACCTCATCGGCAAGCAGATAGCCCCGGAGTACGTCACGATGAGCGAGCGCTACGTCGAGGGCGGCTTTGGAAATGACAAGTACGACGACGAGGGTGTTCCGGTGAGGGACATACGCATCATCGAGAACGGCATTCTCAAGGAGATAATGCTCAACCGCGAGTACGCCGCAAAGTGGGGCATGGAGCCGAACGGCCACGCGAGGGCCGAGAGCTACCGCCACCCACCGATAATCAGGATGAGGAACACGATTTTCGAGCCCGGCGACCACAGCTTCGAGGAGCTCATCGAGGACATCAAGTTCGGCTACTACGTCGTTGACTTCCGCGGCGGCCAGGCCCAGCTCAACAGCGCCTTCCAGGTCGGCGTTCAGGAGGGCTACGTGATTAGAAACGGCGAGATAGCCGAGTCAATAAGGGACACATCGATTACCGGCGTTGCCATCGAGGCACTGAAGAAGATAAGCGCGGTCGGCAAAGACTTCGGCCTTGAGGTCGGCTTCTGCGGAAAGGGACAGACTGCCTATGTTAGCTCCGGTGGACCGCACATGCGCTTTGACGGAGGAATCCTCATCGGGTGAGGTGGTGAAGATGGAGGAACTCATAAGATACGGCGAGAAGTTTTTCGACGAGCTTGAGATTGCCGTTTACCGCTCCAAGGATGTGAGCGCCAACGTCGAGCTCAACGAGATTTCAATGGCATCCGCGAGGAGCGGGGCGGTCACGATACTACGCGGAATAAAGGACAAGCGCCTCGGGCTGGCCATAATAGACAGCGATGAACCCGCCAGGATAAGGGAGGCCATAGAGCAGGCGGCGAAGATGGCAAAGCTGAACAGCAGGGACGAGAAGTGGGTCTCTCTTCCCGAGCCGGGTAAATACAGGGAGAAGCCGAAGCCCAACTACGAGCTGAAGGAGGCCTCCCCAGATCAGCTCGTTGAGATGCTCGTCCGCGGCATAAAGCTCGCCCGCGAGAAGGATGAGAACGTCATCGTGGCAGGAGGAGAGGGCGGCGTTTCGTGGGAGGAGCGCCACATCGTCAACTCCCACGGAATAGACGTCTTCCAGGAAGGCGGTGCTGCATTTTTCTTCCTCGAGCTGGTGGGAAGGAAGGAGGGCACCGTTACCCCCGGAATCTTCGACTTCGATGCCAGAAGGGACCTCAAACTGGACGTTGACGGGGTCGTCGAGAGAGCGGTTCAGAAGGTCAAGTGGGCGTACGACGTCAAGGCAAGCAAAAACGAGGAGGTTCCGATAATACTCGGCCCATGGGCGATAGCGGGTCTCTTCAGCTATGCACTCTTCCCAGCCTTCAGCGGTGAGCGCTTGGTCAAGGAGACGACGCCTCTTGCAGGAAAGGTGGGGGAGAAGATAGCCAGCGACGTGCTCACGATATACGACGACCCGTTCCACGAGTTGGCCATCGAGCCCATTATAGCCGACGGAGAGGGGGTTCCAACGAGAAAGAACGTCCTCATCGAGAACGGAACCTTCAGGGGCTTCGTGTGGGACAACTACTGGGCCAAAGTTTATGGCACCGAGAGCACCGGAAACGGGAAGCGCGACCTCAGAAGTGGCGGCATAAACATCGGATTCCACAGCATGGTAATCGAGAACGGAAAGCGCTCGCTGGAGGACATCATAGCGGAAATCGAGCACGGCTACTTCGTGGACGGCTTCCAGGGTGCACACTCGAGCAACCCGGACAACGGAAACTTCGCGGTAACTGCAAACCCGGCTTTCCTCATCGAGGACGGAGAGGTCAAAGGGGCGAGCGTCTTCCTCGTTGCGGGCAACGTCTATGAACTGCTAAAGCAGGCGAGTGAAGTTTCGAAGGAGCAAATCGTAATGCCCTTCATGACGACCATCATAACGCCCTTCGTGAAGTTCGAGAACGTGAAGATAGCGGGGAAGTGATTTTCCTTTTTCTAACCTTTTGGGTGTTTTACCGGGGGAAATAACTTCTTTTTAAAGCCTGTTCTCCCCACGAAACACTACTTTAGAACCCGGAAGTCAATCGCGATGTTGAACTGCCTCGGCGCGTAGGGGCGGACTTTCCTTTCCTCCAGGAACTCAACTTTGAAACCGAGCTCTTTTGAGACCGCCTTTATTTTCGCTTCGTGCTCGGAGAACAGGTTCTCCTCCGGACCGAAGCCGTAGTAATGGACCACGCCACCGTCCCTGACGCTCAGCATGGCCTCCTTAAGAAAGCGGTCAGCGAACTTGGGGAGATTCATTATCACCCTGTCGGCTTCGAGCTTTCCAGCGACCTTCCTAACATCTCCAAGGATAGGCACGACGTTGTTAACCTTGTTCAGCCCGATGTTCTCCTCAAGGTAGCGAATCGCCCAGGGGTTGATGTCGCAGGCGAAGACGAGCTTTGCCTTCTTGGCCAGAAGCACCGCGTACGGCCCGACGCCGGCGAACATGTCAAAGACGACCTCTCCTGGTTGAGTCTTCTTGAAAACCCTCATCCTTTCCGTTGCAAGGCGGGGGGAGAAGTAGACTTTAGCAACGTCGAGCTTCAGCCTTATTCCGTTCTCGCGGTGGATGGTCTCAGTCCTACTCTCGCCGGCGAGGTGAATTAGCTCCCTTACACGGTATTCCCCGGAGACCTTGCTCCCCTTGGCAAAGACGGCCTTTATGTGCCGGTGAACCCTGAGGATGGCCCCTCCGATTGCTTCTCCGTAGGGCATCAGCTCCTCGGGAAGCTCGATTATAGCAATGTCACCGATTATGTCGAAGGAGCTCGGGAGGAGCGGTCTAACCTCGTCCGGAACCTCGACGACCTCACGATAGCTGTGGGGCCTTCTCTCAAGCCTCTCAAAGTCTGTTTCAACGAGCTCGAAGCCCTCTACTGGCTCTGTGACAGGGAAGAGTACGAACTCGCCCTCCCGCTTGGGGACATATCCTCTGGCCAGAACGCCGAGTTCAATTAATCTCCTGCGGATTTTTTCGGCCTCTCGCTTGGGGACTTTTACGGCGAGCATCGGGGGAAGATGGACTGTGGGGTTAAAAAGAATTGCCCCGACGAAAGATTTTTAAACGCTCGCCCTTCCCTAGTATCGGGCCCCGGTGGTGTAGCCCGGTCAAACATGCGGGCCTTTCGAGCCCGCGCCCCGGGTTCAAATCCCGGCCGGGGCACCAGAATTCTACTACAGAAATCTAATAGTTCATGATTCTCCAAATTCATCGGGATAACATACCCTGAAAAGTACGGAGTTTCCTTTCTTAAACGTCTCTCGGAGGTACGGGGTCAACTGGGAGATGTTAAACTGTGCAACGCATGCTTCAATCTTTACACTACTGGGGTCGGCAGGGTCGTATCTCACCCACTCAACGTGGCAGGGGACACCATTGCCCTCAAGGTAGTCCTTGTAGGAAACCGGAACCCAGAGGGGATCAATCGAAGCGGTTTTATCCACGTAGATATACTTTACATGGTATTTCTCCAGGATTTGAAGCGCTTTTGTGCTGTTGTTCCCCAACAGTGCCACCATTATATCGGCGCTTCTCTTATCGTAGTCAACAAAGGGCGACGCGTGAGTTCTTCTAAATAGTACGGTTTTTCTGCCCGATATTGAGAACAGCATGAAAGAGGCCTCGTAGTTGCTGAGAATGACATCGTTAACGTTCGTGTTCTCGAGGAGCCATGCCTGAAGACTTGAGAAGGGAAACTCGTGGAAACCGACCTGGACCCATGGGCTGGACGCAAACCCCACCACAGTGACCCCAGAGAACACCAGGAGTATAGCAGTCACTACGGCCAGTGACTTCCTTTGGGGGAATTTAGAGATGAGATATGTGATCCCTAGGGAGACCAGTATAACATCCAGCGTGAAGAAATACAGGCTCAGTTTCTTTGCAATCAGGGGATTTCCGAGCAGTATGAACACGATTCCCGCTGCGTACATACCCAGGAGCGATGATATAACAATTCTAAACGCAGGATACGGTCTGCTTTTTACAACGACATACAGGCCAGCAAGGGCGAGAAGGGAAAGCATCCCCCTCCAGGAATAAGAGACAAAAAATGTTATCATATCAGCCGTGAAGCTGACGATTGTATAATGGGCCCAGACTAAGCTCTGATAGGGATTTGGGGTTCGAGCATGGTAAACAAATAGAAGTGGGCCCCAGTAGAGGAGCAACAGTGGAATGGCAACAAGGAACGGTGTAATCCATCTCTTCACTGCCGATAGCTCTCTGTTCCGACCAACGTCCCAAGCCACGTTCGAAAGAATCACTGCCCCAATCCCGAAAGTTCCTAGAACATGAGTTAGGCCCGCAAGGGCCCAGGAGATGCCCAGAAAGATCCCGTTTCTGGTTGATGGAGCCTTTAAATAACGAACAAGCGCGAAATAGAAGAGGGGGATAAATACCATCAGCATGAGGGTATGGGGATGGGGATCTGGAAAATGAAGCGCGAGGGGGAGGAGAGGAGCCAGCATCGCCACGCTTTCTGTTGTCAGCTCACCTACGAGAAAGTACACCGTGATCATAGACAGTAGAAGTATGAAAACAGGCATTACATAGACTGTTACGGGTATTACACCTCCGGCAACATGCCCGAAGAGTGCAACGATGGAATGGTAGAGCCAAGGGTAAAAAGCGTAGCCTTCATAGTTCGTTGGGTCCCTAAAGACGGAAGTGCCGTGAAATATCGCCTCGGCGATGCCGTTGTGGAAATACAGATCGCCCCCGTACGGGGGGCCTGGAATAGACTTCAGACTACCCACAAAAGCCATGGTCAAAAGGACAGAGAATATGGCATAAAGCAGCCCTCTGTTCATGAGTTTGCCCCCAATAAGCTACGCAGTGGCAGTCTCATGTACACTTTCGGGTATTTAATTTTTCCTCCGTCCTCCGCGAAAACCTTTTAACTCCCATCCCGACCCTCAACCGATGGCCATGAAGACGCTCGCCGATGTTTTCAGGGAAGCGCTGAGGGAGAAGGGGATCGAGAGCTTCGGGGTGCTCTCAAAGCGCTTTAGGAAGTCAAAGAACAAGCTCCAGGACGTAGCGGTGGAGATAATCAACGGAAAAGGGGCAATATTTCGCGTTCCCGAAAAAACCGCCGTTGCGTGGGACTTAAACGGCAACCGCGTCGAGGGCTCTTACTACGCCTACGCCCCGCTGTGCATGAAGGAGAAGTTCGAGCCGGTTCTGACGCCCGAAGAGCTCCGCTCAAAGCTCCCAGAGTGGCCCTACTTCATAATAGACCTATACCACTGGGACAAGCACACCCAGAAGGAGAAGGGCAAGGTCTGCCTGCAGGTGAGCCAGAGCTACGGCCTGCTGAGGGACTATTTCACTGGGAGAGAGCTTGCCGTAACGTGGGCTAGCGATGAGTTTGAGAGAATGTTCAACGGGCCCATCGAGAGAATAACGACCTACGCCGGGCCGACGGCGGAATTTTTAAGGGAAAACGGCATTGAAGAGGTTGTTCTCCTCGACCCTTGGGCGGAGGAAGTTCTGGGTGAGAAGGATTTCGACGTCGGGGCCTTTATAATCGGCGGTATCGTGGACACCGGCGGGAACAAGAAGAAGACTACGCCCAAAATAGGCGAGGAGCTTGAGAGGGCCGGAATAAGGGTACGCAGAAGGAAGATCGTTCTCAAAGGCGACATCGTTGGCGTCCCCGACAGGATAAACCGCATCCTTGGCATAATCCTCAAGATGATGGTGGAAGGGAAGTCCATGGATGAAGCGGTTTACGAGTTTCAGGAGCCGCTACACGCCCGCTGGCGCCTGAGGAAGGAGCTCCCCAAGCGCGCGATCAGATACAAAGTGAACGGCAAGACCTACAGGGTGGTTGAGAAGGAGCTGTTCGATGAGTACTCTAAATGGCTAAAAATCCGCTGGGAGGACTTCGTGAAGGTGCTGCGGGAGCTTGACCTGATAGCGCTTGAAAGGAAGAGGATACACCACCTCAACAAGATCTCCAACGCGAGGATAATAAACGGAAAGCTCTACAGGGTAATTCTCCTCAAGAAGGCCGCGATGCTGTGCTATAACTGCTGAGGCTTTCTTTTATCCTGTGTAGAAATCGGAGAATGAAAAGAAAGGGGGTCAGAAGAACACTACCACTGCATCTCCAACAACTGCCGTCTCGACCTCTTCACCCTCGCTGAACACGGCCTTCCTGAGCACTATGTCCTCCTTGTTCAGCTCGACCTTCTGGCCTTCCACCTCAAACTCGACCTTTCCGGCCTCCTTGAGGGTCCTTGCAACCTCTTCCGCGTTCTCCTTGAGGTAGGCAGCGATCTTCGGCACGAGTTTGCCGTATCTCGGCCCGACCGTTCTAAAGTTGGGCTTTATCTCGGTGATGCGCTCTTCGAGCTCGGGCTCACCCTGGATTATCTCCAGCCTCTCGATGTTCATCGTTCCCGCGATGTCCTTCTCGATGGCCTTCAGGGCTTCATAGGAGTCGGTGGCGTAGATGGCCACGTGCTTGAGCTTGGCGTTGAGGGCAAGGCCGTGGCTGTTCTTGTAGCGCCTCATGACACCGACTATCTCGCGGGCGAGCTCGCCGAGCCTCTCAGCCTCCTCGCTTATCCTGCCCTCGTCGTACTTCGGCCACTCGAGGAGGTGCACGCTCTTGACACCGACGTGGCCCTTGAACATCTCCTGATAGAGCTCCTCGGTTATGTGCGGAGCTAACGGAGCGAGCAGGAGCATGACGTTGTAGAGCAGCTCGTAGAGGGCGGCCTTAGCCTTGAGCTTGCTCTCCTCGTCGTCGCCGTAGAGGCGGTACTTGATCATCTCGATGTAGTCGTCGGCCACCTCGTGCCAGATGAAGGTCATCAGCTCCCTGGTGAGCAGGTTGAAGCGGTAGCGCTCCATCTCCTCTGTGGCGAACTTGATGACGCGGTGCAGCCTTGAGAGTATCCACCTGTCGATCGGCTCAAGCTCCCCCAGAGCGCTGCTCGGGTCGAAATCGCTTAGGTGCCTCTCGGCGAAGCGGTAGATGTTCCAGACCTTCTGGAGGAAGCGGTAGTTGTAGTCGACGGTCTCCCACTTGAACGGGTGGTCCTCTCCGGGCGGAGCGAGGGCAGTCCAGAGGCGGAGCGCATCGGCGCCGTACTTCGGAATAACCTCGTCCGGAGCTACGACGTTGCCGTAGCTCTTGCTCATCTTCCTGCCGTCCGGCCCGGCCACCATTCCGTTGATGAGGACATCGTCCCAGGGCTTCTCGCCGGTGAGAACGTAAGTTCTGAATATCGTGTAGAATGCCCACGTCCTTATGATGTCCGTTCCCTGCGGCCTGAGCGCGGTGGGGAAGTTGTGCTCAAACCAGCGCTTCGCTTCCTCGTCGCCCTCGATGGCCTCGTGCCACCGGGTTATGATGAGCGGGGTTATGCTGGAGTCTATCCAGCAGTCGAGGACGTCCGTTACGGGCTCGAGCTCGGCACCGCAGACCGGGCACTTCTCCACGGGCGGCTTGTCGAAGCGCGGGTCGACAGGCAGGTCTTCCTCCTTAGCAGGAACCACATGACCGTTCTTGCAGACCCAGAACGGGAGCGTCGTTCCAAAGACCCTCTGCCTGCTTATAACCCAGTCCCAGTCCATTGAGTCCGCCCAGTCCTTCAGGCGGAGGAACATGTCCTCGGGGTACCAGTTTATCTCCTTAGCCACCTTCACTATCTCGTCCGTGAAGTCCTTCACCTTGATGAACCACTGGGTCTTGGGGAGCAGCTCGATTGGGGCCATACAGGAGCTCCTCTCGGTGTGCCTCAGCACGCGGTGGTGGACCTTCTTCTTGTCATAGAGCAGGCCCATCTTTTCGAGGTCCTCGGCTATCGCCTTCCTCGCCTCCTCGGTCTTCAGTCCCTTGTATGGCCCGGCGTTTTCGTTCATCGTGCCGTCCTCGTTGATTGCGATAATAACCGGCAGGTTGTAGCGCTTCTGCCAGACGACGTCCTGCTCGTCACCGTAGGTACAGTTGTAGACCGCACCGGTTCCAAATTCTGGGTCAACGTCTTCATCAGCTATAACCGGCACTTCCCTCTCGAATATCGGGAGCTTAACCTTCTTACCCACAACGTCCTTGTAGCGCTCGTCCTCCGGGTGGACGAAGACGGCAACACAGGCGGGCATAAGCTCGGGCCTCGTGGTGGCTATGGGGACGTAGCCGCTTCCATCCGCCAGCGGGAGCTTGATGTAGTAGAGGAAGCCGTCCTCCTCAACGTAGCCAACCTCGGCTTTAGCGAGGCTCGTTCTGCAGCGCGGGCACCAGTAGACCGGGTGCTTGTCGCGGTAGAGCATGCCCTTCTCGTAGAACTCAAGGAGGGACTTCTGCACGGCAGCTTTGTACCAGTCGTCCATCGTGTGGTACTCCAAGTCCCAGTCGGCTGAGTAGCCTATCCTTATGAACTGGTTGCGCATGGCCTCGATGGCCTGCCAGGTCCACTCAACGCATTTCTTGAGGAAGAGCTCGGGCTGGTCTTTGCTTATTCCGAACTCCTTCTCCACCTTGAGCTCGGTCGGCAGACCGTGGTTGTCGAAGCCCTGCGGGAAGAGCACGTTGTAACCGGTCATTCTCTTGTAGCGCGCTATGATGTCGATCCAGGTGTGACTGAGCACGTGACCTAGGTGGAGCGTTCCGCTCGTGAACGGGGGCGGGGTGTCTATCGCGTAGCTCGGTCTCTTCTCGTCGAGCTCGTACTTGTAGATTTTCTCATCCAGCCAGAACTTCTGCCACTTCGGTTCAATCTCGTTCGGGTCGTAGGTCTTAGGAAGCATGGGCATCACCTTTTCGGTTTTTTGAAGATGGGTTACCCTCAGAAGGGCGACTTAAAAATCTTAGCAACGCCGGTGGTGCCGGAGTAAGGGCTAACCAAGAAGCGCGGAACGCATGGGATTCAAAGGTTGAAATCAGCGTTACGGTGGACGATAGGCACCACCAGGGTATAGAAATGAGCCCGAGGTTTAAAAAGTTTGGGGTTACTTCACCGCCACCAGCCAGTATCTCCTGTCGCTGGGCCTCAGCTCGTGGAGGTCCCCGTAGATTTTGATCCGCCTGAAGTGCTTCTCGGCCAAGAGCCTCATCTCTCTTACGGTGTAAATGTTCAGTTCGTCGTCCACCATGAAGGCCCTAACGCTCCCGTCGGGCTTCACTATCTGCACGAGTCTCTTGAAGTGGAGTTTCTGTGTCGCCGGCTCCACCTCGCGCCAGTCCGTTATAACCAGCCGCTCATCGCCCTTCCGCTCGTCCCAGACAACGTTGTTTTGCCCTTTATAGTAGTACGAGTAGTCCCAGCAAGGAAAGTCGGCTATGAAAACCCCACCCTGTTTCAGTGCTTGGTTTACCGAATTAAATAATTCCTGAATTGCCGAATCATCGAAATACATAATGGACGAGAAAAACATCGTTACGGCGTCAAATTCCTTATCAAAATCAATTTCGAGCGCGTTTCCTTGGATGAACTCGATGTTAAGCCCTTTCCCTTCGGCCTTTCTTCTCGCGACCGCGAGCATCTCTTCATGAAGGTCAAGGCCGGTAACCTGATACCCGCGCCTCGCGAGTTCGAGCGTCGGAATCCCAGTTCCGCAGGCGAGATCTAAGATTCTCCTTACCTCTCGCTCGGCTTCATTCTTGAAGAGCTCCTCCACGAAGTCTATCTCACGGGAAACCCGCTCGGCCCTTCTCCTATAAATTGCATCGTAGTACTCAGCCAGGGCCGTGTAGAGCTCATGCATGGTATCACCAAAAATGAAGTGGGCTTCAGATTTAAAACCCTTCTCCCAGCTCCTTGAAGGCCCTGATCAGAACGCTGTTCTCCTCGGGCTTTCTCACGGAGAAGCGGACGTACTCAGGCAGTCCAAAGCTCGTGCAGTCCCTCACGAGGATTCCATGCTTTTTGAGGGCCTCAACGAACTCTCCCGGATTCCCAACGCGCTTGATGAAGAAGTTGGCGTCGCTCTTAACGCCCAAAGCCTTCTCAACCCTCTCCTTCTCGCGCCAGATGAGGGGCATCGTCTTCCTGAGGTGCTCGAAGTCATCTTTGAGGAGAAACTCGAGGAAGGCAATCCCCGTCGAGCCGATGCTCCAGGGCATTCTAACGCTCCTGAAGGCATCTTCAAAGCCGAGGACGTAGCCGACCCTTATCCCCGGCAGTCCATAGCTCTTGGTGAGGGTTCTGAGCTTTACGATGTTCTCCCCTTCCGGGCTTTCTGGTCTCTCCACAAAGTCTATGAAGGCCTCATCGAGGATTAAGAGGGCGTTTTTGTCCTCCACCGCGTCGAGGAGGGGTTTGAGTTCCTTGAGGCGGTAAAACCTCCCATCCGGGTTGTTGGGGTTGCAGAAAAACACGACCGAGCCCCTTTCAACGAGTTCGGCCAGCTTCGCCGGTTCGTTTGGGCCTTTAATTACTCTCGCGCCAAAAATCCGCGCGACCCTCTCGTACTCGCCGTAGGTGTGGCGAGGGACTACGACATTCCTCCCGCGAAGCGCGAGGATTCCGAGAAGGTAGAGCGCCTCGGTGATGCCGGCCGTTACCGTCAGCGGTTCACCGACTAGCTCGGCCAGTTCCTCCTCAAGCCCCCCGTAGTAGGGATACCGGTTGCTTATCTCTTTGGCACGTTCAAGCATCTCGTCAAGCCACTCCGGGGGATAGGGGTTGAGAGACGCCGAGAAGTCGAGCAATCCCTCTTCCCTCGCACCACCGTGATAGGTTGAGAACTTCACGGGCTCAAGCATGGAACCACCCCCGTCAGCAGGAGCACGGTGACAACTCCCACCCATTCGACAACCACAAGCCAGTAAACCCTCAACGCTCGCCTTATATCCTCGTTCCCCGGAGCCCTGCCGGGAAAGCGGTAAACGCCGGGTTTCTCAAGCCAGACGCCAAGGACGGCGCTCATCGCGGCTATCGGCTTGTCCGAGTTGAGCTTGAACCTCGCGAGGCGGCAGTGTCTGAGAACCTTCCTCCCTCCGAACGGGAGGTACAGGAGAACCGTTAAGCGAGCAGGTATGAAGTTGAGGACATCATCAAGCCTCGCCGAAAACTTGCCGAAGAATTCGTATCGCTCGTTCCTGTAGCCGAGCATCGCGTCGAGCGTGTTCACCGCGCGGTAGATTAAAGCCCCGGGGAGGCCGAAGAGGAGGAAGTAAAACAGAGGAGCGATTACGGAGTCGTTGAGGTTCTCGGCGAGGCTCTCTACCGAGGCGGAATTTAGATGGGCCTCATCGAGGGGGTCGGTGTTTCTGCTCACTATCATAGAGGCGGCCTTCCTCTTCTCCTCGATGTCCTCAGTTACCGTCCTCGCGACGTGCTCATGGAGACTTCTTATGGCGAAGGAGCTTTTGAGGAGATAAACCATCAGAGCGTAGTTCAGCGGGAATGGAAGGCAAGAAGGTATGAGCGAGAGGACCAATGCAAAGGCAACCACGAGCAGGGCCGTTAGAGTTCCCGCGAGGAAATCGGGGAGGGGACCTTTTCTCGCCCATCTCCCGTCGAGAAAGCCCGCTATCCTTCCGAACCACACCACTGGATGGACTAATGCCGGTGGCTCCCCAAAGAGTATGTCCCAGAGCAGGGCGAGGAGAAAGACCGTCAGAACGTCCATTTCCCAAAGGCCTCCTTTATCGCCGAGTACTCCTCCAGCATCTCCTCGTTCGGTTCCCTCAGCCCCCTCCGCACGTACCATGCCGGGTGTCTGAGGTATATGAACTCAAAGCCGAGCCGTCTCAGGGCCTTCTCGGCCGTTCTGCCGATGGCGAAGATACTCCTCGGCTTCACAACCTCAAGCTCCCTCCCGAGAAGCTCAAGCTCACCCTCACCGAAGCCCCTCAGCCTGTTATCGGGCGGGTTGCACTTCACGACGTTAGTCATGTAGACGAAGTCCGGATTGATGCCTAAGGTGAAGAGCGTCTTCCTAAGCAAGGTACCCGAGGCGTCGCGGTAGAAGCATATTCCCGTCTTTCCGCAGCCCTTTCTCCCCGGAGCCTCCCCGACGAGAACAATCCCTGAGCCAGCCCAGCCATTGGCGAAGGGCAGTCCCTCGAACTCGCCCACCTGGAGCTGATAGCGGTGGTACTCCTCGCGGCAGAACCTCAGGGGGTCTTTGAGAAGCTCGAGATAGAGATTTTCAAGCTCCCGGGCGGTTCTCTCATCCCCCTCGTTCACGACGAGGAAGCGCTCACCGGGGTTGTATATCGTCCTTGCGTAGATTCCGTAGGTCCTCTCGTCCAGGCTCAGGAAGTCCCTCCAGTCACGGAGGACCAACGGGACGACCTTGAAGTTGGCCGGGTTTATGTAGAGCTCGCCCACCCTTTTGAGGTTCTCCAGGTTTAAGAGCATAATGGATAAAAAGTCCAGGGGGTTTATAGGTTTGGTGGTTCCCATGGTTGAGACGAAGAAGTGTCCCCTCTGCGGGGGCACGATGGTGCCGAGTAAAGTTGAAAGGTATGGATACTCGACGTACTTCTGGGTCCCACCCTGGAAAAGCAAAGTCACTGGAATACTTAACAAGGCTGTGTACGGCAGGGTGTGGCTCTGTCTCGATTGCGGAGCCTTAATACCTTATGTAAGCAAAACCAAGCTCTCGATTCTGCGGGAGGAGTTTGAAGTACTCAGAACGGAGGGAAAGGTGTGAGAGGTGTTGCATTCTTCTCCGGGGGCAAGGACGGTCTCTATGCCGTTTATCTGGCGGAAAAGAGTGGGATCAATATTCCCTACCTGCTAACGTTGAAAACGACGATAGGCCTCTCGCCCCACTGGGAGAATTTCGGGGCTTTAAAAACTCTCGCCAGAGCTATGGGGAAAGAACTTCTCACATTCGATATGGCCAAGGGCAGTGAGGCGCTGGGGGAGTTCATCTCCTCGCTCGATGTGGACTACCTCATAGCCGGAGACGTTCTGCTGGAAGATCACTTGAAGTGGATTGAGCGCCTTGCGGATGAAGCCGGGCTCAAGCCCCTCGAGCCCCTCTGGGGAAGGGATACGAGAAAGCTCGCGGAGGAAATTCTAAAGGCGGGCTTCGAGTACGCGATAATCGCGGTGAATAAAGAGAAGCTCGGCCGGGAGTGGCTCGGCTACACTTTCGCTTCAATAGACGATTTGGAGTTCTTCCTCGATGAAAATCCCAGCGTTGATCCCCTTGGTGAGTTTGCCGAGTTCCATACGGTAGTCTTGGCTTCACCGCTGTTTAAGGGGAGGTTCAATATTGATGTCACTTCCGAGGAGGAGAGCGAAGCCTATTACTGGCTCAGGTTCGGGCTGGTGGGAATATGAGGGGAGCGGACATCCCTCAGCTACTCGAATCTAAAGGGATAACCTTCGACTCCATGCTCGACACAGCGCTGGAGCTCTACATAGGAGAAGATCGCGAGAAGGTCAAGGAAGAACTGCATAAGCTCATGCTCCACTACCTTGAGGACATCAACGTCGGAGCCCTCTTGATGGCGGCCTTCCTTCTCGAAGAGAACTTTGAGGTCGAGGGCGACCCCGTCAACTTAGTTGCCGATGAGCTGATCGGAATAAACCTCGCCGAATACATCGGCGGCAAGATGGGGCTCTTCAACTTCTTCTACTACGACACGAGAAAGCCCGGCATTTTAGCCGAGCTTCCGCCGTTCCTCGACGATGCGATAGGCGGCTTCATAGCCGGCTGCATGACGAGGCTCTTCCAGGGGACGGGGGAGATGCCATGAAAAACATCCTTCCCTTTTTTACCCGCCTGCCGGTTGAGGGAGACTTCGAGAAGGCCAGAGGAGAGCTCTGGGCACTTCCGCTGGTTGCCCTCCTAAGCTCGGCCCTTCCAACCGCAGTTCTCTACCTTAACCTTCCCCTCGGGAATGTTTTAGCGGTTCTTGCGCTCTACTTCACGATAGGGCTCCTTCATCTTGATGGCTTGGCGGACTGGGCGGACGGGATGATGGTCAAGGGCGACCGGGAGAGGAAGGTAAAGGCAATGAAGGACCTCAACACCGGTATAGCCGGAGTTTTTGCGGTCGTGATAGTTCTTTTCCTCCAGGTCTATTCCCTTCAGCTCGTTCCTTTCTATGCCCTCTTCCTGGCGGAGCTGAACTCCAAGTTCGCCATGCTCCTCGCCCTGGCGACGAAGAGGCCGCTGGGAGATGGTCTCGGGGCGTACTTCATGGGAGGAATGAAGGAAGGGCAGTTGGTTATTGGAACGGCCCTCTACGTTCTCCTGCTCCTGCCTATAGTTTTCATCGAACCGCGCTCGCTCGTGTCTCTCCTTGGGCTACTTACCGGGGCTTACGTCATCTACCTCTCGCTGAGAAACTTCGGGGGTCTTAATGGCGACTGCATTGGGGCTGTAGCGGAGATCACACGGGCAGGGACGCTCCTCACACTGGCCTTGGTGAGGTGAGCCAATGATAGTCATCATGGCAGGAGGCCGTTCTAGGCGGATGGGTGTTGAGAAGCCCGTCATCAGGGTGGGTGGAAAACCAATGCTTCTCCGGGTTTACGGGCAGGCGAAGGTCGTGGACGATGTCGTGGTGGCCCTCTCAAGGAATACCCCCAGAACGAAGGAGCTCTGCCTGCGCGAGGGGATTCCCTCCGTTGAAACGCCCGGAAGGGGCTACGTTGAGGATATTCAATGGCTCCTGAGGGAGTTTGGGCCATTCATCAGTGTCTCCGCGGATTTGCCCTTCATAAAGGCGAGCGATTTTCAAATTATAGAGAAGGCCTTCGATGGGAGAACGAGTCTGACCGGGGTTCTGTCCCTCGAAAAAATCCCACAAGACCTGAACCCCACCGTGTATCGGGGATACGCGATAGTTGGCCTGAACGCCGTTGGGACCGAAGGTGAGCGGTTATTCGAGCTGAGCAACCCTCTTCTGGCTTTGAACGTGAACACGCCGGAAGAGTTAAAGCTCGCGGAGAAGATAGCGAGGCTTGTGGAAAAATGATTTAAGCCGTCTGGAAAACTCAAGGGTGGTGGTCTGATGGAGGATGCGGGCTCTTCCCTAGGCGGCTTCGTGATGTTCATAATACTGGCAATAATCGGCGTGATAATAATACTGGGGTTCTTCCTCTTCGCGGCCGCTTTCCTGGTGGTCTTAATCCCGCTAATAATAATCCTCCTCATAGTGGGTGCCGTTAAGGGATGGTGGAGGAAGAAGCATCCCCCTAAGGAGCTTGAGAGTCCAGAGGATTATTTTTAAATCCCCAGCTTCGCTAAAATCCTCTCCACGTCGAGGTTCTTCTCAACGACCTTCGCGAACCCCTCTATCTCCTCCTCGATGCTCCAGTCCTCAATGGATATTGGTTCGAGCCCCCTTTCTTCCCTCAGGAGGTTGAGGAAGCGCTCGGTGAAGGCGAAGTTGTGGAAGATGCCGTGGAGGTACGTGCCGAAAGCCCTCTCACCAACGGCCCCCTCAGGCTCGAAAGCTTTGGCGCTATTAATCGCCCGTATAACGGAGAACGGTCTCTCCGATACGCTCCGGCCAAAGCGTATCTCGTAGCCCTCAACGGCCATTCCGCGAGCTGGCTCCCAGAGGACCTCCGCCCGGAGGTGGTTCGTCCGCTTAACCCTCTCGAAAACTGTCTTAGCTGGCAGGAGGCCGATTCCCTTAACGATTCCGCGTTTGGACTCGACGGTGTCAAGGATTTTCTCACCGAGCATCTGGAAGCCGCCGCAGAGTCCAACGATGAAAGAGCCGTCTCTGTGTGCTTCGAGGATGGCATCCTCAAAGCCGTTCTCACGCAACCAGAGCAAATCCTCGACCGTGTTCTTGCTCCCGGGTATTATCACCACGTCGCCCTTGATCTCCTCGGCTCTTGTCACGTAATCAACGCCGTTTGCCCAGTGGAGGGGCTCAAAGTCTGTGAAGTTGCTGATGTGGGGAAGCCTGATTATCTGGATGTGAAGCTCTCCCCTAACCTTGGGGAATTCCGTGAGTGAATCCTCTTCGGGTAAACGGTGCTCCACGTAGGGGATAACGCCGAGGGTCGGCTTTTCGTAACGCTCTTCCAGATACTCAAAGCCCGGTCCGAGGAGAGACGGGTCTCCACGGAACTTGTTGAAGACGAAGCCGATTATCGCTTCCCTCTCCTCTGGCTTCAAGAGCTCCATCGTGCCGACTATGCTCGCGAAGCTTCCACCACGGTATATGTCGGTAACGAGGATCCCCTTGGCTCCGGCGTAAAGCATGACCCTCGTGTTGGCTATGTCGTAGTCCTTCAGGTTAATCTCAACCGGACTTCCCGCGCCCTCGATTATAACCAAGTCGTGCTTCTCCTTAAGTTCGTCCAGAACAGTCATCGCCTTCCTGAAGAGCTCCTCCTTCCTCGATAGCATGTAGTCCCTTGCCGAAACGCTCCCAATAGGCTTCCCCATGAAGACGACCTGGCTTCTCATGTTTCCCTCCGGCTTGAGCAGAATCGGGTTGAACCTCACGCTCGGCCTTTTCCTGCAAGCTATCGCCTGTAAATACTGCGCCCTGCTTATCTCACCGCCTTCGATGCTCGGCGCGGAGTTCAGGCTCATGTTCTGGCTCTTGAAAGGAACGACGTCATAGCCGAGGTTCGAGAAAATCCTGCATAGGGCAGTAACGAGGAGTGACTTGCCGGCACCGGATGAGGTCCCGAGTACCATCAACGACTCTCCCATTCTCCCACTGTTCGGAGTTGGCCGAAGGACATATAAATCCTTGGATAAAAACTCCAGCGGTGATGTCATGAAGAGCCTCTTCCTGCTGGTCTTAGGAAACACGAAGATAAGCACCGTTCCGGGGATAAGCGTTGCGGGAGCGACGCCCGAACTGACAAAGCTCACCCCTCCGGCGGATGCGGAATACCTCTTTTACGAGAGGCCTAGGATTATTGACGCGATACCCGTCACCCCGGAGGAGCATCCAACGCCGGCGATCATAACCAAGGCAGCTAGGGAACTGGCCGGCTTTCCTATAATAGTGGTGCGCGCCGGCACGTATCTGGCCCCACTGGTACCCCACGTCCACATCAGCGGGCACGTTGGCAGGGATTTCAGGAAGGAACCAGCCCTTCCGGAGTTCGGGGAAATCGTTCGCCTTGCCAAGCTCTTCGGCGAGGAGCTCAATAAAACCAACTTTGAAGAGATTGTTATCGGCGAATCCACACCCGGAGGGACCACCACGGCCCAGGCGGTCTTACGGGCCCTTGGCTATGACGCGCGAACTTCCTCTGCAGCTCCCAGCAATCCGATCGACCTCAAGGAGAGGGTCATTGCGGAAGGCTTTCGGCGGGCCGGGATTGAGGCAGGAGACCTAGCGGAGAGGCCGCTTGAAGCCCTCAGACAGTTCGGCGACCCCATGATTGCCGTGGTAGTTGGAATCTCCCTGGGATTCAGAAAGAACGTCGTCCTAGCAGGAGGCACCCAGATGCTAGCGGTGGCCGCCCTCTTGAGGGCCCTCAACGAGGATATGGAGAGGTTCATGATAGCAACGACCAAATGGGTCGTAAACGACAAAAGCGCCACGTTCCTCAAGACGGCAAGGGAAATCGGGGTGATCACCTACGCCGCGGACCTGGACTTCTCGAAGAGCGAGTTCAAGGGATTGAGGGACTACGAGAGGGGCTACGTAAAGGAAGGTGTTGGTGCGGGGGGAGCAACCTGGCTCGCCGTTAAAGCCGGATTCTCCCCGAAGGACGTATCGGCCAAAGTGGAGGAGCTGTACAGTCAGTTGATGACGCTTCAAGCGGCAGGAGGATAGCTCATCTCGTCCTCTCCCATTTTTCAATGCTCTCCTTGAGGGCATTCCTTACGGCTCTCCCTATGCTCACTCCAAGTTCCGTCGCCGTCCCCGCCCATTCTACCTCTCCTTCAGGAGCAAAAACACCTATTCCATCGCTCGTCGTCCCTGTGGCATTGTAGCCGAGCCTGAGGAGGGTGTACGTCTTCGCCTCGGTAGCCGTCATGATGACGTTCGCCATGGCCCCGACGGTCAGACCCTCATCAACCACGAGGGCGATGTTTATCGTCCCCGGTGCCCAGGGGGGTGGCACATCACCGGCCACAGCGGGGTTCGTTATCCCGGCCGTGACGTAGGCGGTAACGCTTCCGCTCCTTGCAATCGAGAGAACCTTGCCCACCTCTGCGGCAGTCATAAAGCCCACGAAGTTCTTCAGCCTGTGGTCCAGCTCAAAGGCGCGGCAGTCGGCCTTGTAATCCCCGGCGTAATTCTTGTGCACCATCATGAAGAAGAAACCGTTTGCTTTCGTGAGGCCTCCTCTGTACGGGGCGTTGCTCAGTGCCAGTAGCGGGCCGTTGAAGCGCTCGATGAAGTGATCGAACCTCATGAATAACGGTCCGCTCCGGGGGATATAACGCTTGCGCCGTTAAACGCTTCCGTTTGCTGAAAGGTTATTAAGTTCGGGAACAAGCTTAATCGGGTGGTAATATGGGGGCAGAGGAACACAAGAGAAAGGCTCCAAAGAAGTTTAAGTTCGCGGTCATAACTGTCAGCGACACCGCGAGCAGGGGGGAGAAGGAGGATAAGAGCGGGAAGTTTCTCATTGAAGAGCTGGAGAAGGCCGGACATGAGAGGGTTTACTACGCGGTCGTTCCCGACGAGAAGATCGCGATAATCGGTGCTGTTGTCGAGGCCTTCAGAGCGGGGGCGGAGGTCCTGGTAACCTCCGGCGGAACGGGGATAGCCAGCAGGGATGTGACGATAGAGAGCATCAGGCCCCTTCTCGATAAGGAACTGACTGGCTTCGGCGAGGTTTTCAGACTCCTCAGCTACGAGGAGATAGGCACAGCCGTGGTCATGACGAGGGCAACCGCCGGAATAATTAGGAGCTCCGGCAGAACCATGGCCGTCTTCTGCCTGCCCGGCAGTCTCGGCGCGGCAAGGACTGGGATCAAAATCATCCTCAAAGAGGCCGGCCACGTACTCAAGCACGGGAGGGAGTGACGTGAGGGAGTTCAAACGGCTGACCCCGTATAGAGCGGCCCTTGAGATGGTGCTGAAGGACGTTAGCGAGCTTGAGGAGGTCGAGAAGGTTCCCCTCTCAGAGGCCCTCGGACGGGTTCTGGCTGAAGACGTCGTTTCCCCTATAGACAGCCCGCCCTTCGACCGCTCTGCAGTGGACGGCTATGCTTTGCGCGCCGAGGACACATTCCAGGCGAGGGAGTACAGTCCCGTTGAGCTTAAAGTTATTGATGAGATAGTCGCCGGCGATGAGAGCAGGGTGAAGGTTGAGCCAGGGACTGCCGTAAAGCTAACCACGGGGTCAAAGATACCAGAAGGAGCAAACGCAGTTCTTATGCAGGAGATGGCCGAGCGCGATGGGAACGTCATAAGGGTTCTCAGGCCGGTCGCCCCGGGTCAGAACGTGGCCTTCGCCGGCGAGGATGTGAGGAAGGGAGAGGTTGTCCTCCGAAAGGGGCAGGTTTTAAGGTCCCAGGACCTGGCGCTCCTCAAGAGCATCGGCTTCAGGAGCGTGAAGGTCAAGAGGAAGCCCCGCGTCGGGATAATAATCACGGGCGACGAGCTCATCGAGGAGTTCGATGAGGACGCACTGAGGTCTGGAAAAATCATGGAGAGCAACTCGATCATGCTCACTGGGCTGGTTCGGCAGTACTTCGGTGAGCCGGTTTTCTACGGCGTCATTCCAGATGATGAAGACGCCACCAGATCTGCGATAGGGCGGGCAAAGAAAGAATGCGACCTAGTTCTCGTCACCGGCGGCTCCGCCTTCGGCGATAAGGACTTCGCCCACCGCTTCGTCAAACTCCTCTTCCACGGCACGACGATAAAGCCCGGAAGGCCGGTAGGCTACGGCGAGAGAGTCTTCATCATGAGCGGTTATCCGGTAGCCGTCTTCGCCCAGTTCCACCTTTACGTCAAGCACGTCCTTGCGAAGCTGGTGGGGGCTAGGAACTACGAGGTCAGGGTTCGGGCAAGGCTCACCGAGCGCGTTTCGAGCCAGCTCGGAAGGCACGAGTTCGTGAAGGTGTGGTACGAGAACGGGGAAGCCAGACCGATCAAGAAGAAGGGCAGCGGGATAATAAGCTCGCTCGTGGAGAGCAACGGGTACATAGAAATCCCAGAGGACAGCGAGGGGTACCTCGAAGGAGAGACCGTCGAGGTCGTACTCTACTAACTAAGCCTCCTGGAGAAAAGACTCCAGCCTGATGAACTTCAGGATGGCGCGGACGTCCTCGGGTATGTCCCTGAGCTTCCGTGGGTCGCCCAACATCTCAAATACCTCAATGACTTCCGTCGTTTTCCTCTCTCTTCTCTTCTTGGGTGGGTATCCCTGCCAGGGGGGATAGTACTTCAGAAGAATCTCCCACTTGTTTTTGCCCGCAATCCTCATGGTCTCCTCCGTGTGACTCTTTCATCTAGCACTTAATAAACTTTTTCAACACACCAGAGGGCATCGTTGAAAATGTTTCGGCGAAGCGTCTATGGCCCGCCCGTAACACCCGCCCCCATCGGTGCCTAACGGCGAACTCAGGCGGGTTAACCCAGGCGGGCCTGGACTGTGCTCGGCCTGGGTTTCCCGCGGCCATCGTGCTCCGTAACGCGGAAGGCCCTCCCGCGGGGACCTCGCTGAGGCCGAGCTGTAGCCCCCGCATCGCCCCCCGGTTCATTCTCCCCGGGGTCCTCGCGCAGGGGCATTTTAAAGTTAAAAGAAGAGGTATATAAAGCTGTCTCACTCCATGAGCTTCCTGAGCTGGGCGTAGAGCCTGCTCTCAAGGCTCTCCTTCTCGATGACGAGTATCAAGGTGCCCCTGTTGATTATCACAAAGTCCCTGAGCTTCGACAGGAACTTCATGAGGCTCTCCCAGGAGTTGTAGACGGTGAGGTACTCGAGGCAGTCGATGACTATTATTCCGTGGTCGCCCATTCTGGCGAACTCCTCCAGATACTTGTACGACAGCTCGGTCATTCTGGCGAGGTTTGTCGGGTTTATGGTGTTCTTGAACCTCCCCTGGAACGGTATCGTCGTGACGAAGTAGTACTGCCAGCCATCCGGAACCTGGGTAACGTCCCTGACGAAGGCCAGAACCGGCCTGTCCTTGAGCTTCTCCTTGAGCTTCTGATATTCCTTTCCGTTGACTATAACGACTCCCGGCTTCAGATCGACGGGAGCAGTAACCCTTTCCCTCCGCGGCGTGAATGACTCCGAGGATGTGAGCTTTACCATGGCCACTACCATGCTCACTATCAGTATCGTGGAGAGCGTGAAACCAACGGCCTTGTACCACTCCTCGATTCCAAAGAGCGCGGCGGGAATCAGGTGCAGCCCAAAGAGAATTATGCTGATGTAGAGGTATTTAACGGCGCTCTTGTAAATCTCCTCGGTCTCCCTCAACAGGAGCCCTCCCGCTATGACGAACACGCCCGTTATTCCAAGGGTGGCGGCGCTCGTTATGGTCCACACAGCGTCTCCGGTGTAGAGATACACCCCAACCATGTATACCATAAACGCCACTGGCATTACCGCCAGTACGGCCAGAGTTCTGTACCTGACGGTGATGGACTCCTCCTCAAGGAACCTCACAGCACCGTAGAAGAGTAAGGCAGAGAACGCCGGCAGCAGGAGTATACCGATCATCTGAATTGTGGGGTTTGTAAGGGTTGTGGAGAGAATAGCCAGGAAATCAAATATCCACGCCAACGAGAAGGCCAGGGCTGATCTTCTCCGATTACGAAGGTATATGCGGAATATCCATCCTGCGGCCATTAGGTCCGCTATCAGGACCATTGCGGCCTCGGTAAGCACCAACGCATGAATGCCATCCAACACATCTCACCCCACTTTCCTTTCGGGGTCTCCGAATCCGTCCCATTTAAACGGCCCATACGGAGGGGTTCTGAGCGCCGTTTCGTCCTCAAATTTAACAACCAGGACTTCGGGTCTGGCTATCAGCATGGCCACCCTTCCGCGTTCGTGGTGCTTCACTATCCTGTACCCATCCCCCTCCCTCTTCATTGGGAAGACTATCGTGAACGGGTAGTTGGGATAGTACCAGAACTCCCTGCCCTTGTGTATGCCCATCAGATCGCCAATGAGATAATAGCCGTAGAGGGGTATAAGCTTTGCGCCCTCGAATTTCTCACCCAGGGCCTCGAAGAATTCGTGGTTCACACCTACACCGCTGATTATCGCCGTCTCGATGTCCTCGCTGTACGGTTCAAAGAGAGTCATCAGCGGAGGCGCCGAGCGTACGGTGTTTATGGAGTCCCGCTCCATGATGCGGTTCGTGTACCTGACCAGCGGATCCAGTATCTTCAAAACCGCAGGCAATCCCTGGGTTTCGTAGACTTTTTTCAGCCCATCGGTTTCCATGCCTATGAAGTATAGCAAACCCCCGTAGCTCCACACCAGCTCGCTGATCTCCTCCTGAAACCATCCGTAGGGACCGTGAGCGATCGTTCTCATCCGGTGGCTCTCATCGTAAGTTTTATCGAGGGCGTAAATCTCATCGAGAGAGGTCCTCAGATACCTGCGGACCGCGATAAGGTACTCTCTATCCCAGTGGCCGATGGCCCGTTCCCTGGTGGTTCCGGAGGATTGATAGAACCTGATCCTCCCGGTGTACCCGTCGGGAACGAACTCCACCCAGTTGTGCCGGAGGTATTCCTCCTCCACGATGAGGCCGGAATTAAAAATATTCTCGAAAATCTCCTCCAGAGTTCCTTGGAATATCGAATCCAAATCCAGCCGAAGCTCTGCGGAGACTCTTCTCCAGTAAGGGGTAGTTTGAAAATGAAACTCAAAAACCTCTCTGAGATACTCCTTTATATCTGAGTCATCGATTTTCAGCGGATCCTTATAGAGGTTATCCAATATTTCTCGATAGTTCATGGAGATGATTTAACAGGAACCATATAAAAACCTTTCTTGTTGGAATTCATCCGTAGTTGGTTGGACAAACCCCAACGGTTATATACCATTAGCGCGATGTATTGTTCCGGTGAGTGTACATGACTTTGATTGTTGGAAGGGTTGATGGGGAGGGGTTTGATGACTTCAGGTACACCCTTGGAAAAGCCCTGGAGACGACACGATTCTGGCAGGAGAAGTTCTCAAGCGTTGACCCCGATGGACTGTCCCTCGAGGACCTCGCCAATCTCGTCGATACCGTAAAGATAACCCCCCACGACCTCTATGCCATCGATAAGGTATGGCCCGACTACATCCAGGAGGCGCGGATATTTTACACCGTGATGAGGACGAGCGGCACGACCGGGAAACCCAAACGGATTGCGTACTCCCGGGACGACCGTTTCAGAACGGCCCGACAGGTGAGGCCCTGGATCAGGGAGTACATGGACAAAGGAGACAGAATTGCCTCGTTCTTCCCACCGCTGCCATCTTCGTCGGGCATGTTTGCCTTCGGAAGCTTTGAAGCGCTCAACGCGAAGTCCGCCTATTACCAGATACCAATTCAATACCTCCTCGACAAGGAGATGCTCCTCAGGGAGCTTCAGGACATAAAACCAACTGCCCTGTTCTGCCTGACGGCAACTGCCTACAACCTTGGCCTCGTTCTCCCCGAGTCCATAAAGAAGGACATCCAGACAATAGTGGTCGGAGGAGAAACCCTGACCCCAGAGCTCGCGAGGGCGACCCTCGAGCTGTTTGAAAACGCCGTGATAATAGACAACTTCGGATCGACGGAGGACGCCATAACCGGATACCGAGTCATCACGAGGAAGAAGGCAACGAAGTTCAACTTCGAGGAGTCCATAGTAGTCCTCAAGGACAACGGCGACGGCTACGACGACTACAAGCGCATCTACATAACCAAGGTCATGAGGGAGGGCGAACTTACAGGTCTGCCCCTCTTCAACTACGACATCGGCGACCTCGCAAGGATCGAGAACGGCGAGGTCAGGAATATAATCCGCATCAAGGACGTCGTAACGCTCGCTGGAGCCAAGCTCCACATCGACCAGGTGATGGAGATAGTCTACGACCATCCGGACCTCCTTGACTTCGTGATAATCTACCACCCGCTCTCACCCGAGAACCCCAAGCCGAAGGCCATACTCCGCGTCGCCTACAGCGGAGAAAAGCCGGCAGGAATAGAGGACGAAGTCAGGGAGCTCATCTACGAGGCGAACAACCCGGTTCGCTACGAGGTGGAGGAGTCCAAGCAGGCAGAGCTGGTCATCGAGGCGGTTCCCCTTGAGAAGCTCAGGGCCGACCTTCCGAAGAGGCTCGGAAAGACCAAGAGGATATACATCGTCGGCAAGGACCTCTGATTCTGCCGTCCTTTTCCTTCCAATTTTGTCACAATGCCGAAAATTTATATAAGGCTCTTCTCAAACTTCCAGCGGTGGTGTCGATGGATGGAAAGATTATTCACGATGGGGTTCACGGTAGCATGAAGCTCACCGGCATTATCCTTGACCTCGTCAAGACCCCCGAGTTTCAGAGGCTCAGAAACATAAGACAGCTCGGTTTGGCCTACCTCGTCTATCCCGGTGCCAACCACAGCAGGTTCGAGCACTCCCTCGGCGCGTGGCACCTCGCCAAGAGGCTCTCGCAGGAGGTCGGACTGGATGAGAACGAGAGCATGCTCCTGCAGGTGGGAGCGCTCCTCCACGACATCGGCCACGGGCCCTTCAGCCACACCTTCGAGAGCATATACAAGCACTACGTCAAGGAGCACGACCACATGCACCTTGGCCAAGATATGGTGCTGGGAAAGGTGAACATAACGGAGAGCGAGAACGGAGGAAGGATCCCGGAGATAATCGAGGGCTACGATTACGACTTCACGCCCAAGGACGTTGCCGACCTCATACGCGGGAAGCACGAAAAGCATTACCTCGGTCACATGCTGCACGGCGACGTTGACGTTGACCAGCTCGACTACCTCGTGAGGGACGCCCACTACACCGGCGTCGCCCACGGTATAATAGACCTTGAGAGGCTGCTGAAGGTTCTCCGGATTCATGAGGGTGAACTCGTCGTTGACGAGAAGGGTATAGAGGCCGTCGAGGGCATGATGGTGGCCCGCTCGCTTATGTACTCGCGCGTCTACTTCCACCACACGGTCAAGATAGCCGAGGGCATGCTGACTAGAGCTTTGGAGTTCGCCCTGGAGGAGGGCTACCTCTGGGACTTCTGGCGCATGACCGACTGCAGGGTTCTGGTCGAGCTGGAGGACCTTGAGGGCTTCCCGGCCGAGATGGTGAGGCGCATAAGGTACCGCGAGCTTTACAAGGCCGCGGTTCTTGCAAGCGCGGACGAACTGACGAGTGAGGAGAAGAGGGAACTGCTGACGGCATACCGGAACGTGAAGCGGAGGCAGGAGATAGAGAGAACCCTCGCGGACATGGTCGGCGCGAGGGAGGGCGAGGTCATCCTTGAGTTCAGCATAGCAGACCTCATGCTCAGCGAGCCGAGGCTCAAGGCAACGGAGATAAACGTCCTCCTGGGCAACGGGGAGCTTCAACCGTTGACGAAGGTGACGCCGCTCGCCAACGCCCTCAAGAGACGCCAGACGCCGCGCTGGGCAGTCCTCATAGCGGCACCGAAGGAATACGTCCCGAAGGTAAGGGAGGTCTGGAGAAAAGTCATCTTCAGCTGAAGAGCTGCTTCTTTATCTCCTTCTTGAGCTCCTCTATCATCTCTATGAGTTCGTCGGCGTCCCTGACTTCCTCGAGGCTTTCCTTCGGTATCAGCGGGACCTCACCGACAACCTCGGTTCTGGTCTTTTCCAGGATGAAAACTCCGTCGCTGTTGATTATCTTGCTGACCTCCGTTACCATTTCGGCCCGCTTCACCGTTGAACGGGTTTTCGTCTCGTCTATCCCAGTGAGGATGTTGAACTCGTCCTCCTTGGACACCGCGTTGAAAGGTGCCTTCTTGACCTTCACGACTCCAAGGCCCAGCCCCTTGAGGCGCTCAAAAATCTCCCTCTCGAGAGGACTCTCCGGGGTCACGTTGAGGTTGGCCTCGACCGTTGAATGGAGTATGTCAATCGGCTCTGCGAGGGGTTCGTCGAACAGTTCCTCAAGCCTTATCGCAACCTCGAGAGACACCGCCTGCTCCCCGCGTTCGTAGTTTATCAGGCTCTTGCGTGAGACTCCCAAGAGTTGCGCCAGCTCGTTCACGGAGTAGCCGTACTTCTCCCTCAGCCGCTTCAGAAGTCCGCCGTTTATCCTTACGTAGAAGCCACCGCGTTCGGCGAATATCGCCGGCAACTCGTTCTCGACGAGGACGTCGTAGAGGGTCTCCGGCCGGAGGGCGTAGATTCCAAACCTCTCATAAACGACGCCCTCCTCAAGCTCGGCGTTCTTCGTCTTCAGCCCCACTATCAGGGGTGAGGCCTTAAAGAACTTGGAGAGCCGCTTGAGATCCTCGGCCTGCTCCTCGGTGACGGTGTCTATGTTGGTGGCCACCTTGACGAAGAGCAGAAGGAGTAACCTGCTCGCCACTATGTCGAAGCACGAGCCCTTGAAGTCCATCCGTGCCGTCTTGTACCCCGTGCCCCTGAGTATCGCCTCGACGGTTCTTATGAGCCTCTCCCTGTCCATCATTTTTAAATACGCGTAGGGCTTAATAAAGTTAAGGTGTTCGCATGAGGCCGATAATCGTTAAGGGCAATCTGGTTTCCCTGGGCGTGCTCATCCGGGAGGACCTGAAGCACGCCTGGGTTTGGTACAACGACCGCGACGTCAGGCGCTACCTCTCATTCTCGGAGGAGATATTCTTCTACGAGGACGAGCTGGAGTGGTACGAGGCCCTGAGGCGGGAGAAGAAGCACGAAAAAGTTTTTGCAATCATAGAAAACTCCTCGCGCTCCCTCGTTGGCCTCATAGGCCTGCACAGGATAGACTACCACAACGGACGCGCCGAACTGGGTTATTTCCTGGCCAAGGAGTACTGGGGCCACGGCTACGCGAGCGAGGCCGTAAAGCTCGCCCTTGAGTATGCCTTCGACTGGCTCAACCTGCGGAAGGTCTACGCCCACGTCTTCGAAACCAACATCGCCTCCATCCGGGTGCTGGAGAAGAACGGCTTCAAACTCGCCGGCCGCTGGAGGAAGCACCAGTACGTGCCAGGGGAGGGCTTCGTTGACGTGCTGATGTACGAGAGGTTCAGAGCTTAGCTTTTTAAACCCCCTCCCTTTTCTCTCAACGATGAGGCTTCACATCGGAATCGACGACACCGACTCACCAAACGGCATGTGCACCACCTACCTCGGTGCCCTCCTGTACCGCGAGCTTTCCCGCCTAGCGGAGCCCATAGACCTTCCCCGCTTGATTAGGCTTAACCCAAATATCCCGTACAAGACCCGCGGCAACGGAGCGGTCGCGATGACCTTTGAGGTCGATGAGGAGACCATCCCGGAAATCAAAGACACCGTCCTTTTCTACGTAAACCAGCTTTCCGACTTCACTCACGAGAACACTAACCCCGGTGTTGTCTTCTTCGAAGGGAACACTCCAGAAGAGCTCCGCGAGTTCTCTTTGAGGGCTTTAAGGGAGCACGTTACGATCGAGGAGGCTGAAAGAATCGCGAGGGAAGTTGAGGCAGAGTACTTCAAGTTCAAGGTCGGGAGGGGTATAATAGGCTCCCTCGCGGCGATAGGCTATCCCCTTGAACGCTTCACCTACGAACTACTGGCTTACAGGGAGCCGGACAACTGGGGAACGCAGAGGAGAGTGGACAAGGAGAGTGTCTTTCTGGCCGATAGCTGGAGCTATCCCTTCACCTACGACAACCTTGACCCCTACAAGAGGAGCGTCCTCATAACGCCCCACGGCAAGGATCCCGTTCTGGTCGGCATCAGGGGAATCGACAGAGGAAGGGTCATCCAGACCTTCGAGCGAGTTAAGTTTAAGGAGCCCGTCGCCTTCTACCAGTTATTCAAAACGAACCAGAACACCGACGACCACCTTACATACAAGAAAATCGGCGAGCTCAAGCTATACGACAGCGCGGTGGTTAGGGGAACGGTGGTTAAGCCCTACTGGGAGCGCGGGAGGCACGTTTTCTTCGAGCTGGAGGATGAAACGGGAAGGATTCGCGTTGCTGCCTTCGAGCCGACCAAGAAGTTCAGGAACTACGTGAGGAAGCTCCTCCCTGGAGACGAGATAATCGCCGCTGGTGGCGTTAAGGAGCACGAAGGAGTGCTAACCCTCAACCTCGAGAAGTTCTATCCGGTGAAGCTCGTTCCGAGGATCGAGTACCAGAAGCCGAAGTGCCCGAAGTGCGGCGGGACGATGAAGAGCAAGGGTGATTACCTCAAGTGCAAGCGCTGTGGCCATAAGATGCCAAAGAAGCTCATTCCGGTTGAAGTCCCGCGCGAGCTGGAGAGGAAAATCTACGAAGTGCCGCCAGACGCGAGGAAGCACCTGTCGAGGCCGCTGGTTCTGCCGGGTGGAGAGGAGAGGGTTTTAGAACTCCTGCAAGCGAAAGGCTTAAAGTGATAATCACCATTATCATAACGGTGATTATCACATGGTCAAGTTCGTAAATAGGAATGAGGAGCTTAAGGCACTGAGAGAACGGCTCTCAAGCGAGAATTTCGAGCTAATCGTCATCTATGGGAGAAGGCGCGTTGGGAAGACCCGTCTCGTCCTCGAAGCAGTGAAAGACGTTCCCCACGTTTACTACTTGGCCATTGAAGGAGATAACCTGAGGCACTTTCGGGAGACCGCCGAGAGGGTTTTTCCAGAGGCGAGATACGCCCGTGGAAGCTGGGAGGCCCTCCTCCACACCCTAAGAGGGAAGGTCATCGTCATTGACGAGTTTCCGAACTTGATAAAAGAAGATCCGAGAGTTCTAAGCGAGTTTCAGAGAGTTATTGACACAGATCTTTCGAATTCAAACACGAAGCTAATTCTCCTTGGCTCTTCGGTGGGCATGATGACGGAGAAGGTGCTCAGCTACAAGAGTCCCCTCTACGGGAGGAGGACGGGCTCAATGAAGCTCAAACCCCTAAAGTTCTTTCACCTGCGGGAGTTCTATCCCCGCTCAAGCTGGGAGGAGCTCGTGGAAGTCTACGGCATGACCGATGGGATTCCGTTCTACATAACGCAGGTCCGGTTGCCCTTCTGGGAGTGGCTTGATAGGGAGTTGAGAAACCCTGTAAGCTTCTTCCGCGACGAAGTAGATTTCCTGCTGAGGTACGAATTCACGGAGACAAGGACGTACAGAAGAATCCTTGAGGCGATAGCCCTCGGCAAAACGACACCAAAGGAGATAAGGGACTTCATCGGAATGAGACACTCAGATGTAACACCCTACTTGAGGAACTTAATCGAAACTGGCCTCGTTGTTAGGGAGGTTCCCATAACCGAAAAACCGAACTCGAAAAGGGGCCGCTACTACGTGGCCGACAACTTCCTCGCCTTCTGGTTCCGCTTCATCTATCCGAACCTCTCGGCCATCGAGGAGGGAATCTTTGACGTCGAGGAGATTGAAAGGGACTACAACCACTATCTCGGCCCGGTGTTTGAGAAGATTGCCGAGCAGTTTTTAATCGAGCTGAACAAGGCACGGGAACTTCCCTTCAGATTCACGAGGATTGGAAAGTGGTGGTACAAGAACGAGGAGATTGACTTGGTGACTTTGAACGAGAGGGAGAAAAAAGTCCTATTTGTTGAAGTCAAATGGAAGGAGCTGAGTGAAAGGGAAGCAAGAGGAATCTTGAAGGACTTGGAGAGGAAGGCCGAGCTTGTGAGGCTTGACGATTGGGAGAAGAGCTATGGGCTGGTGGCTAAGGGTGTTGAAGGGAAGGAAGAGCTGAGGGAAGGGGGTCGGCTTGTATGGGACTTGGGGGACTTCGAAAGGCCCGCTTGAGTGATCATTTCGCTTCTTAAAGCAGCCTCTCCATGAACTCCTCCCACAGCTTTCTGAAGTCCTCGTGCTTCTCCCCGCTCGGCTCGAAAACCCTCTCCACCCTAGGCTCTTCCCACGCGCTCAGAACGTCCCTCCCCTCCGCAACCGCGCGTGCTATCATGAAGGTTCCCTGCGCGGAGCCGTTGAGCTCCACCGGCCGGACTATTCTCTTCCCGCTGAAGTCGGCTATCAGCTGCAGGAGCGGGTCGATCTGCGAAGCGCCCCCGTCGGAGGTCAGGGAGCCAATCTCAACCCTGGTTCCCGATTCCATGGCGGCTATAACCTCCGCGACCCTCATCGCTATCCCCGCTATGAGCGCCTTGATGACGTCATCCCTTCCGACGCTGAACGACAGGTTGAGGAGCGCTCCCCTGAAGTCAGGCCTCAGATAGGGCGTCGAGAGGCCGGCGAAGGCGGGTATGAAGAGCACCCTTGGAAGGGTGGGATCTTTAAACGCAGCGCTGATCTCGGAGTAGTCCTCGACGAGCCCCACTTTCAGCAGCCAGTCAACGGCCGAGCCGGAGGCGTTTATTATTCCCTCGAGGAGGTAGAGCGTCTTTTTCCTGGTTTTAAGGGCGACCATCGGGTAGAGGCCTGGCGATGCGGGTTTGGGTTTCTCTCCAACGTTCAGATCGACGAAGGTCCCTGTTCCGTGGGTCATCTTCGCGCTCCCCGGCTCAACACCCGCACGGTAAAGGGCCGCCTGCTGATCCGCCACCATCGTGAGGAGGGGCACACCGTAGTCCGTTTCCCCCACTGGGAGGTCGTTCGGCTGGAGGGCAGGAAGGATTTTCTTGGGAATTCCCACGATGCCCATGATGTTGTCGCTCCACTTGAGGTAGAACGGGTCAAAGAGGCCCGTCGCGGATGCGTTCGTGTAGTCCGTCACATGCTTCCCCGTCAGGTTCCACGCTATCCAGCTGTCCATCGTGCCGAACTTCGCAGTTCCCTCCTCGACGGCCTTCCTGACTTCTGGCACGTTGTCCATTAGCCAGCGTAGGTGCATCGAGGAGTGGGAAGTGCCGAAGCCCACGTGGGCCAGGGTGATTATATAGGCTCCCTTTGGTAGGCTGGCTATTCCGGGAACGAGGCGGGAGAGTCCGTAGAAGACCTTTCCGAGAGCCCTACCAAAGCGAACGAGGAAGTTGCGGGAAAAGGCCTCCACGATATCTTTGGTCCTCGTGTCCTGCCAGGTTATCATGTTGTGGAGCGCTCCTTCGTCGTCCCACACGACGGTGGAGCTCCGCTGGTTGGTGATGGCCATTCCCTTTGGCATCCCAAGGGAAGAGGTAACCTCGTCTATGAGTCGCCTGACCGTTTCAATGAGCTCTTCGGGGTCGAGTTCGGCCCAGCCAGGCTCCGGATAAACGGGCCGTGTTCTCATGCTCTTCTCCAGGAGCTTTTCCCCCTCCTCGGAAAAAGCGTAGGCCTTGACGTTCGTAGTCCCAACGTCCAGGATGAGGTAGTAACTCATCCAACCGCCTCCATATCGCGCTCCGCAATCACATCAACACCGGTTCCAGCAACATCCTTCACGATAACCTGACCGCGCCTGACCGGGGCCTCCACAACGAGCCCTTTGAGGGCATCTATAACGTCTCGAATCCTGTCCTTGGGTACGGGTTCTGCCGTTCTCACCGGAAGGCGCGGATAGCGGGCGTTGAGTATCCTCACGGTCGTCGTGACAACCCGTCTCGGGTTCTGCACTTCCTCCTCCCCAAATCTCTTGCCCTCAAGGCAGGCAAAGCCAACGACATGAACCGCGTTCCCCTCGACCGTGATCCTCAGCCTGCACCCCTTGGGGCACCGAATGCAGAGAACCTCATACTCTCGCGACATCCACATACACCTCTTCCGCCCCGCTGATAGCTTCCCGGAGGATCTCAATCCGCTCAAGCGTCGAGGGCCTCACGTACTGCCTGAACTCCTTCTTCAGGATCTCTCCATTCCCGCCCCTGACGATTATCCACGCGCGACCTTCGACGGCAGGCCTGAGAAAAGCAACCACCGGTCTCTCGTCCTTCCATTCCAGCCGGTGGGGTGTCAGCGTCCGGACGTTGCTCCCGGGCTTGAAAGGTACTGGATTATCAAGCCGTTCCTCGCCCGCCAGGTACTTCTCAACGCCGTCTGCCGCGATGTAAGCGCTCTCAACGGCGTCGTCAACGTAGTCGAATATCTGGACGAGGTTGCCGGCGGCAAAAACTCCCCGCACCGTGCTCTCAAAGAACTCGTTCACGACCGGTCCCCTGGTCCTCGGGTCTATCTCGGCCCCAATTGCCCTCAACTTCTTGGCATAGGGCACGAGGCCAACGGAGAATATCACCGTGTCGCAGGGGTAGAACTCCTCGGTGCCGGGTATGGGCCTCCAGTTCTCGTCCACCTTCACAAGGATCGCTCCCTCAACGCGCTCCTTCCCCACTATCTCCTTCACCACAGTCCTGGGCCTGAAAGGTATGTTGAAGTCGAGGATGCACTGCTGGACGTTCCTCGGGAGCCCAACGAAGAACTCCTCCGGAAAGACGACGGTTATAGACTCAACCCCCTCCAGGTAAAGATGCCTGGCGACGATCATGCCAACGTCCCCGCCGCCGACTATGAGGACCCTCTTCCCGGGCAGGATCCCGTAGAGGTTCACAAGTCTCTGCACCATTCCGGCCGTGTAAACACCTGCCGGCCTTGTCCCACCGACCTTTATCTCGAAGGGGTGCCTCTCCCTGCAGCCTATGGCGTACACTATCGAGCGGGCCTTTATGCGCTCGACACCTCGCGGGCTCACCGTCACAAGCTCCTTGACGTCTCCCCCGGCGTTTACGGATTTGACGTACGTGTTCAGGTGCACATCAAGGCCGAGTTTGCTAACCTCATCCATAAAGTGGCCCGCAAACTCCGGCCCGGAGAGGGCCTTTCCGAATATTTTGGTCCCGAAGCCGTCGTGGATGCACTGGTCGAGGATACCTCCAAGTTCTTCCTTTCGTTCGATGAGCGCGACATCGTAGCCCTTACCGGCGAGCTTAACCGCCGCGGCCATCCCGCTCGGCCCTCCGCCGATCACAACGACGTCCTTCACGGTTCCTCACCCCTAACGGTGCCGTTGAAGAGCCTTCCACCGTTCTCCTTGACGACCTGGGAAATCGGAACTCCCAGCTCCCTTGACAGTATCTCCGCCGCTCTCAGCGTGCAGTAACCGCCCTGGCACGTTCCCATTCCGAGCCTCGTACGTCTCTTGATGGCGTCAAGGGTTCTCGCGCCCCGGCGTATCGCCTCCACTATTTCAGCCTCCGAGACCATCTCGCAGGTGCACACGATGTTGCCCCAGCGCGGGTCTTCCTTTATCCTCCTATCGAGTTCCTCAAGGCTCATCTCGCTCGCACGAGGAATCGGTTCCCTGTGCGGGTTGAAGTCGGGCTTCGGCTCTAGAGTGAGTCCCATCGAGTGCAGCTGCTCGACGGCGTACTCCGCTATCGCAGGTGCTGACGCGAGCCCGGGAGACTGTATCCCTGCGACGTGGAGGAGGTTCTTCACCCACTTGGCGGGCCTTATTATGAAGTCCTCCGTGAAGGTCGGCGCCCTGACCCCGGCAAAGTAGCGGATTATCCTGTGCTTCGGAAAGTCCGGGTATACCTCCTTGTAGCGCTCGAGTATCTCTTCGATCTCCTCGGGATGGACTGACGTGTCGGTTTTATCCGGCACCTCCACTGCAGTCGGCCCCCAGAGGATGTTTCCGTGAACGGTGGGGTTTATGCCACCGCCCTTGGTGTGGGCCGGCGCAGGAAACCTGAGCTCGGTGACGCAGTGGTTCACCCATCCCTCAAGCTCTTTGTCGAAGAGAAGGATCACGCCCTTCCTCGGGTGTATGGTGTACTCCCTCGAGCCGGCGAGCTCGGCTATCTCATCAGCGAAAACGCCGGCGGCGTTCACGACGTACCTCGCCAGAAAAGTCCCCCTGTTCGTAACGACGCCCTTAATGGTCTCCCCTTCCCGGATGAAGCCCACCACTTCTGTCTCGAGGTGTATTTCAACCCCGTTGGCAATCGCGTTTTCCGCCAGGGCAACGACGAGGTCGTAGGGGTCAAGTATTCCCGTTGACGGCACGTAAACCGCGGCCCAGGCTCCCCTCGTGGCCTTAGGTTCCAGTTTCCATATTCCCTCGCCTCTGATTATGCGTATCCCCTTAACGCCGTTCAGCATGCCCTTGAGCTTCACGATGTACGGAAGAATGTAGGCCGAGACGAATTTGTAGAACGGGCCCGGCAGGTATCTCCTGTACTTCTGGAGTGTCCGTGGGGTTATCAGCCAGAGGCTTCCGACGCGCTTGAACTTGACCCCCAAATCCCTGGCAAGCTCATCATACATCGCGTTTCCCCTGACGTTGAGTTTGGCCTTCAGCGTGCCGCGCTTCGGGGCCACGCCAGGGTGTATCATCCCGTTGTTCGCCTTCGATGCTCCCACAGAAACGTCGGTGGCTTTTTCGAGGAGGGCGACCTTCAGCCGGTACTTTGAGAGCTCCCTCGCTATCGCCGTCCCGGTAACACCGCCCCCGATTATGAGGACGTCGTACTCGCCGATGATTCTATCCTTGTTTTCCTCGTAGAGCTCCCTCCTCCGCTCTTCCTTACGCCTGAACTCCTCCTCGGGGTAGTCCTTCCATTTTATCCTGTTCACCACGCCCTCAACGCCCTTGATGCTCCCTATTGCAAGCCCAATCTCGACCCATTCCTCGTAAGCCTCCACTTCCCCGTCGAGGAAGACCACGCCGTCCCTGATCTCGAAGGTGATTCTGTAAGGAAACCTCCCAAGGACCTTCCGAACCTTTGATTCGAGGCTCATTCTTCCATCCTCTCCAGCAGGAACTCGACTATATCGAGAACCTCCAGACCATCACCGTTGAGTGCCAGTTCACAGCTCGGGCAGGCCGTCACGACTCTGGCTGCGCCGTCCCTGAGCTGCTTCCTCCTCTCCGCGGCAATTTCCTCGGCAAGCTCCGGCTTCAGCCTTGAGACGGCACTCCCACCGTGACCGCAGCAGAAGAGCTCCCTGCGCGGCTCCCTGATTTCAAGCCCTTCCACATTCTCCAGCAGACTCTTGAGGAGCCCCCTCCGCCCGAGATGCAGCGCGAGCTTGCAGGGATTGTGGTAGGTCACCGTTCCAGCCCCCTTCAGCTTCAGACCGCCGATGACCTCGCCAAGGAGCTCCGTTATGTGCAGAACCTGAGGTTTGAGCTTTATCCCGTATTTGGGGTAGAGGACGTGGAAGGTGTAGGCACAAGAGGGGCACGAGGTGACTATCAGCTCTGCACCGGTTGCGTTGAGCCTCTCCGCGGTTCTCTTGGCGACCTTCTTAAACAGCTCCGTATTGCCAAGGTTGTACGCCGGGAGGCCGCAACAGGTCTCGCTTATGGTGAAGGCTTCATAGCCGAGCTTCTCAAGGAGGACCAGGGTCTTTTCGGCCAGTTCCGGCCTCTCGTTCCTCACGGTACAGCCCTTGAAGTAGAGGACTTTCCCCGAACCGTCCGTACCCGAATCAGCGTTCCCGTAGACGTCCCCCGACGTTTCAAGGTTTTCAAAAACTTTCCTGAACTCTTCGAACACCACGCCCATATTCACGGCCTCTTCCTTCACCGGCTGGATGAGGTCGGCGACCGAGAACTCAAACGGACAGTAGAGGGTGCACAGGTCGCAGCCGAGGCAGGTGTACAGAGGCTCCAGGTTGTCGAGGTTCAGTTCGAGCCGTCCCTCGCGTATCATGAGCGCGACCCGCGCCTTCCCTGCAGGGGAGGTCGTTTCGCGCCCTTCAACTATCGAAACTGGACAAGCATGGCGGCACATGTTGGGACAGAGGGCGCACTTGGTCAGGTCATCCGCCGAGAGCTTTCCCTGAACGACCTTGAAGATCATCCTTCCGCCTGTAAGAAGGTTCGAGAAGCCGATTTCGTCCTTGAGCCAGTCCCACTTCCCGGGCATTCACATCACCATATTGCCAGGGTTCATAACATCCTTCTCATCTATCGCGAGCTTAATCTTCCTCAGCACCTCGTAGGCATCTCCCAGCTCCTCCGCGAGCCATCCCCGCCTGTGACGGCCTATTCCGTGATGGTGGCTTATCGTGCCTCCACTATCGAGCGTGGCCCTCATTGCGGCATCCCAGACCGCGTTGTAGAACTCCTCCGCGCTTCTGCCCTTCGGGGGAACGCCTGCAAAGGTGAAGTAGAAGCAGACACCCTGGTCGTAAAAGTGCGAAGCATGGGCGGAAGCCATCAGCGTACCCTTCACAGACTTCATGGCCCTGATGACGTTCCCATAAAGTTCCGCAGCCCTGCTCCAGTTTACCGCAACCTCTATCGTGTCTATGACCACTCCGATCGGCGCGAACTCGGATATCTCCTTCACGTTGAACCTCGTCTTGAGCCAGTGCCTCACGGGTTCCTCTCCGGCAGGCACCCCCTTGAATTCCCCCTCAACGATTTCCTTCTCGGCCCTTGCCAGCCTAGAGTCTCCCTCGACTATGATGACCGTCCCTATCTTTCCGTACAGCTCTTCGAATTTGTAGAAGTGCCTCTTCGTTTCGACCCGGTCGTATATCCTCACCACCGCCGGCCTCGCGCCTCGGTGGAGTATCCGCCTGACGGAGTCCAGGGCCTCCTCAAGGCTCTCCGATGCAAAGGAGAGCAAAAAGCGCTCCTCCGGGTAGGGGCGGACTTTGAGCCATACTCTAGTCATGATGCCGAATATTCCCTCGCTCCCAACGAAGAGCTTCCGCAGGTCGGGACCCGTTGCCGTCCTTGGGTGTGGTTTGAGCTCGATGAGCTTCCCGGGCGGAATTACCGCCCTTATGCCAAGCACCATATCCTCGATGCCGCCGTATCTGGTCGAGAACTGGCCTATAGCCTTGGTGGCAACCCAGCCGCCCACCGTTGAGGGGTAGAGCGACTGCGGAAAGTGGCCGAGTGTGTAGCCCCTTCTGTTGAGGTACTCCTCGATGTAATAGCCGTTGACTCCAGCACCGGCCTCGACCATAAGGTCATCCTCGTAAAGTCTCAGGTCCCTAAGACGCTTCAGGTCAACCACTATGCCCCCGTACTCAGGCACTGTTGCTCCCAAAACTCCAGAGCCGCCGCCGTAGGGATAGAGAGGAACGCCTTTTTCGTGAGCCACCTTAACTGCTTTCACAACGTCTTCCTCGCTCTCCGGAAACACCGCCGCATCGGGAAGCGCTGGAACTTTACCCTTCAGCAGCCAGTGGAAGGTTATGAGCCAGTAGTCGTGGCTGTACGAAAAGAGGTCAGCAGGCTTGGTCGAAACCTTGTCCCCGAGAAGATTTTTGAGTTCGGCGATGGCTTCATCAACGCTGCCCCTTTTGGGGCGCTTAAGGACTTCATCAAACGTCAGCGTCAAGATTCCACCCCTGATGCACATACTGCATGCACAAATAAAAGCATTTTGCAGTGCCCCGGGAACCACAGTACCGACAAGAAGGAAGGTCAGGGAGATTGGAAAGAAAAGAGCGTCAGCCCCTCATCACCTTCCACACCAGCAGGGGGAAGACCAGCGTCGCGTCGGCCCATATCTCGACGTAATCAGCCTTCGCTCGTATCTTGCCCCAGCTTACGCCTTCACTCGGAGGTGCACCGCTGAGCGAGCCGTCCCAGGGGATGGCAGTGGTGATGTATATCGCGTAATCCGTTCCTCCTCTGAAGAGGTTGGCGTTTATTATCGCGTGCTTCGGAAGGGAGCCGCCGAGAATTATCGAGGCGGTCTCCTTGGCGGTAACAGCTAGATTGTTGAGCCTCACGATGTCGTTGGCGATGTCTATTACCAGATCTCTATCTCCGCGCTCCTCCTTGAAGAAGTAGAGCATGTCACCTATCGAGCCGTCGGTGATGGCCGGGCAGAAAATCGGGACGTTCCGCTTGTAGGCCCAGTAAATCACGCTCTTCTCCTTCTCCTTCCCGAGCTTCTCGTCCATGAAGCGGCCCATCTCGTATATGAACTCGCTCGCCGTCAGCGGTTTGCCCCTCTCGCGCTCCATCTCAAGAACCTGCTCGAAGAAGGGAATCATGTACTTCTCGAACTCAATGTAGCGGTCGTTGGGCACGAAGATGTTGCCAATCCTGTTTATGCCCTTCTCGCGCATTAAAGCGTCGTTCACCTGCCAGTCGCCGAGGATGAAGGGCTTCAGGGCCTTTATGAAGTCCTCCTCGATTCCACCGGCGGTCGTCACTATGACGTCAACCTTGCCCTCCTTCACGAGCCACGCAACCAGCTCGCGCAGACCGGAGGAAATTATGTTGGAGGTGTAGCCGAGGAAAACCCTGACCTCGTCACCATTCGCACGCTTTTCCTCCACCTTCTTCCATATCCCTATTGCCTTTCCGAGGTGTGTCGCTTGAAAGCCTATGCGCTCGTAATAGTCCAGAACCTCCTCAAGACTGGAAACATCGTCGGGCCAGGGCCCTTCTATAGGCAGCCCCTCAACCTCTTCGCTCTCCTTGAGGACTATATCCTTCGGCTCGGTCATGGTTTCGGGTTCGAAGGTGGACGTATAAAGTTTTGGGAAAGCGTTTTATTCCCCTTCCCCAACTTTTCTCCATGCCGGTGGAGATAAATCTGGACGGCCTTGGGGTCATCGTCACGGCCTCATCGCGCGGTATAGGCTTCAACGTTGCAAGGGAACTGTTGAAGAGGAACGCACGCGTCGTGGTAAGCTCACGGAATGAGGAGAACCTGAAAAAAGCTCTGGAGAAGCTCTCGGAATACGGAGAGGTCTACGGCGTGATTGCGGACGTCGGGGAAAAGGAAGATCTGGAAAATCTGGTATCAAAGGCCTGGGATGCCCTAGACGGTGTTGACGCCCTCGTCTGGAATGCCCCCAACGTCTCCTGCGAGCCATGTTTAGTCCATGAAGCTGACTATGCGGACTGGCTGGAGGCGGCGAAGCTTCACTCGATCGCTCCAGGTTATCTAACGATACTTCTCATCAGGAAATGGATTGAGAACGGGAAGAAAGGCATCCTCGTTTACCTCAACTCCGTCTCGATAAAGGAGCCAATGCCGCCGCTGGTTCTGGCGGACGTTACGAGGGCCGGCCTGGTTCAGCTGGCGAAGAGCGTTTCGAGAACCTACGGAAAGCACGGAATAAGGGCCCACAGCGTTCTGCTCGGAAGCTTCGATACACCCGGCGCGAGGGAGAACCTTAGGGCAGTCGCCGAGTCGAGGGGAGAGCCCTTTGATGAGACCTGGGAGCGGGAAGTGCTTGGAAGAACGCCCCTCCACAGAACCGGCAGATGGGACGAGTTAGGTTCGCTGGTGGCCTTTCTCCTGAGCGAGGAGGCAGAGTACATGCTCGGCTCGACGGTGGTCATAGACGGCGCGATGACGAGGAGTGTTGACCTCTGAAAGAACAATAAACCAGTAAAAACAAAAACTGGAAAACCTTCAAATCACCAGTCCGCCTCGTGAATCAGCTCTCCCTCCGCAAAGACGTGCGTCGGGTAGTTCTCCATGTGGAACGGATCGCCGTTCCAGACCACCAGCGAGGCCCACTTGCCCTTCTCTATGCTTCCGAGTCTGTCGTCAACGCCGAGTATTTTCGCGTTGTTGTGAGTGATAACCTTTATCGCCTCCGCCTTGCTCATGCCGAGCCTTATGAAGTGCCTGAGCTGGAGGTAAAGGTTGGCCTGGAGCGTAACTGGGTGGTCGCTCATGAGTCCGAAGAGGGGCTTGACCTCAAGTAAATACTTCGCGTTCTTCCAGTCCTCGTGCTTCAGCTCGACCTTATAGGGATGGGAGTCGAAGGGGCCGTAGATTACAGGAACGCCCTCTGCCTTAATCTTCTCAAAGGTCTCCCTGCTGTGGACGTCGCCGGCGTGCTCGATGGTTATCTTGAGCCCGAACTTCCGCTTTATCATGAGGAGCGCCGCGATGTCATCTTCCTTGTGGACGTGGACGCGGAGCGGAACTTCTCCCTTCAGGACAGGAATCAGGGCCTCAACGGTAGGCTCGACCTCCTCCGGCTCCTTCTTGCCCTTCTCAAGGAGCGCTATGGTGTTTTTGGTTTTTATCAGCCAGTTGAGGAGAATCCCTATCGCACCCATCCTCGTGCTAGGCCTCGTCCCTTTCCACTCCTTTGTCGAGCGCGGGTTGTAGCCGAAGGCCGCTTTAACGCCGGCGTACTGGATGAAGGTATCCTCTATGTCGCGTCCATAGTTCTTGATGAAGACGGCCTTTCCGCCGATGATGTTTCCACTCCCCGGCAGAACCGATGAATACAGCACACCGAACTCAATGGAGTGTTGGAAGGCCTTGTCGTCCATGTAGATGGAGTAGAGGGCATCCACCAGGGGAAGAACCGCGTCCATCTGCTCGTTGGCCTCTCCCTCCTGATAGGGCTCGCCGTAGCGATCCATTCCTATATGACTGTGGCCATCTATGAAGGCAGGGGTCACAACGCCCTCCGCTATCACCTCGGCTTCCTTTGGCTTCTCCTTCGTTACGCCCACGATGTTTCTATCAAAAACGACGTAGACGTCCCTCAAAACGTTGCCCAGACCGTCGTAGAGAAGATTAGCCTTGACAGCTTTCACGTTCATCACCGTTAAGAAATGTGCACTAACGTTTAAATGCTTGTCGATTCCCGAATTGAAGAATTACACAATTCGATAATTATACAGTCGGAAAAGGTGTAAGAACGGAAAAGGCTCAGTAGGGGAACTCGACACCCATGTCCTTCGCTATCTCGCGGAGGTGAGCTATGCGCTCCCTGGTCGGTGGATGGGTTGCGAGGAGCTGGGAAACCCTGTCGCCCTCGAAGTGATTCACTATGAAGAGATGGGCCAGCCCAGGGTTGCCGAGGGGCTTTTTCTTCTTGGCCGCAGCCTCCTCCTTAAGTTTCTTAACCGCCTCGTCGAGTTTGAGGAGAGCGCTCGCGAGGGCCCAAGGCTTCCCGCTGAGTCTTGCCCCGCCCTCGTCGGCCGCAAACTCCCTCCGTCTGCTTATAGCCGAGCGGATTATTATGGCCGCTATCGGGGCGGTTATGGCGATGAGGAGGGCGTAGATGAAGCGGTCGAGGCTGAGGCCCCCGAAGATGACCTTGAAGAAGGCCAGGTACTTGGTTATGTACGCTATGTAAACCACAGCTCCGGCCAGGGCACCCGCTATCGTCCCCACGAGGATGTCGTGGTTCTTCACGTGGGTCAGCTCGTGGCCGAGAACGCCCTCAAGCTCGTCCCTATCGAGGAGCTCCAGTATCCTGGTCGTGACCGTGACGAGGGCGTGCTTCGCGTTTCTGCCCGTGGCGAATGCGTTCGGCGTTGGGTCGTCGATTATCGCTATCCTAGGCATCGGAAGGCCGGCCCTTTTGCTGAGCTTTTCCACTATCTCGTAGAGCTCGGGTGCCTCCTCCCTGCTCACTATCTTGGCTTTCATCATCTTGAGAACGAGCTGGTCGCTGTACCAGAGGGAGAGGAAGCTCATGCCAACGGCGAACCAGAACATGTAGGTCATCCATCTAGCGCCGCCGAGAAGGTAGCCCATGGCCATCAGAAGACCGGTTAGAAGGGCTATCATGAACGTTGTCCTGAGGAACAACCAGAGTTTCACATCCATCACCTCTTTGGTTTACCTTTCAAACCGCCTTTACAAACCTTTCGTTCACTCCAAAAGTGGGCAGAAATGGGAAGTCAGAAGGTGGGGGCGTAGCCCATTTCTTCCGCTATCTTCCTAAGCCTCTCAATCCTCGCCTCGGTGGGCGGGTGAGTTGAGAACAGACTCGCCAGGCTGGTTCCCTTGAACGGGTTCACTATGAACATGTGAGCCGTTGCTGGGTTTCCTTCCCTCATCGGGCGGTAGCTGACGGCGCGCTCTATCTTCATCAGCGCACTCGCGAGCGCCCAAGGTTTGCCGCTTATCTTTGCCCCGCCTTCATCCGCTAAAAACTCCCTCGAGCGGCTCACGGCGGCCTGGATGAGCATCGCCGCTATTGGAGCCAGAACCGCTATCAGTATGGCCGCAAGCACGTTGCCGGCATCGTCTTCATCCCTTCCGAAACCGCCGAAGATGGCTATCCACCGGGCCCAGTAGGCGAGCTGGACGATGGCACCGGCCAAGGCCGCCGCGAAGGTTCCGATGAGCATGTCTCTATTTTTTATATGAGTAAGCTCATGGCCTATCACTCCCTCGAGCTCGTCCCTGTCGAGGATTCTGAGCAGGCCGGTTGTGACTGCAACGACCGCGTGCTTCGGGTCTCTCCCCGTGGCGAACGCGTTTGGCGTCTCGCTGGGAATTATGGCCACCCTCGGCATCGGCAGGCCTGCGTTCTCGGCGAGCTTTCTGACTATCGCGTAGAGCTCAGGGGCCTCGAACTCGTCAACTATCCTCGCGCGGTACCAACTCAGGACGATTCTATCGCTGTACCAGTAGGTTATGAAGTTGAAGACCATCGAGAACAGGAACATCAGGAAAGCCACGCTGGGGCCTCCAAAGACGTAGCCGATGGCCATCAGTAACCCGGTCAGTACGGCCATCAGCAGACCCGTTCTGAGCCACAGACCAAGCCCCATGATCTCACCTCCAGCGAACTCTCACTCCCATAAGGAGAGGCGAATCTACAAATAAAACCTTTTGGTACAAGGTTGAGTATAAGGAAAGAGAATAGAGGGCATCACATGCCCATGTCCATGCCGCCCATTCCGCCCATACCAGGCATTCCGCCGCCCTGGCCGCCCTCGGGCTTACTTATCTTGGCGGCGATGACGTCGTCGATCCTGAGGATCATTATGGCGGCCTCGCTGGCGCTCTTGATGGCCTGCTTCTTGACGCGGAGCGGCTCGATGATACCCTTGGCGAGCATGTCGGCCGGCTCGCCCTCGAAGACGTCGATGCCTATGGCCCTGCCCTTGTTCTTGTGCTCGCTGATGACCTTGACGAGCATCTCGACGGTGTCGAGACCGGCGTTCTCAGCGAGGGTCTTCGGGATTATCTTGAGAGCGTCGGCGAAGTTCTCGATGGCCAGAGCCTCCTTGCCGCCGACCTGCTTGGCGTACTCGTCGAGCTTGATGCTGAGCTCTATCTCGCCGGCACCTCCGGCCGGAAGAACGTAGCCGTCCTCCATGACGTCCTTGACGACCTTGATGGCGTCCTCAAGGGCCCTCTCAACCTCGTCGATGACGTGCTCGGTGCCACCGCGGATGAGGATGGTGACCGCCTTCGGGTTCTTGCAGCCCTCAACGAAGATCATGCTCTCGCCGGCGATCTTGCGCTCCTCAACGAGGTCGGCGTGGCCGAGGTCCTCCGGGGTGAGGTCCTTAACGTTGGTAACGACCTTAGCTCCAGTGGCCTTGGCGAGCTTCTCCATGTCGCTCTTCTTAACTCTCCTCACAGCGAGGATGCCGTACTTGGCCAGATAGTGCTGGGCAAGGTCATCAATACCCTTCTGGACGAAGAGAACGTTCGCACCGGTGGCGGCGATCTGGTCGACCATCTCCTTGAGCATCTTCTCCTCCTGCTCGATGAACTGGAAGAGCTGGTCCGGGCTGGTGATGTTTATCTTGGCATCGGTCTCGGTCTTCTTGACCTCGAGGGCCTCGTTGATGAGCGCGATCTTGGCGCCCTCAATCCTGGTCGGCATCCTCGGGTGGACGCGCTCCTTGTCGATAACAACTCCGCGGATGAGCTCGCTCTCCTCGACGCTCTCACCGGCCTTCTTCTCTATCTTGATGTTGTCGATGTCCACGACGTACTTTCCATCCTTCTTCTCGGCGACCTGCCTAACAGCGTCAACGGCGAGCTTCGCAAAGAGCTCCTTGTGGCTCTCGGCGTTCTTGCCGGTGATTGAGGTCATGGCTATCTTCATGAGGGTCTCCTCGTCATCCGGGGTAACCTCGATGGCGATCTCCTGAAGTATCTCCTGGGCCTTCTCAGCGGCCATGGTGTAGCCCTTGACGATGATGCTCGGGTGGATGTTCTGGTCGAGAAGCTCCTCGGCCTTCCTCAGGAGTTCGCCAGCGATGACGACGGCGGTAGTGGTTCCATCGCCAGCCTCCTTGTCCTGAGTCTTAGCAACCTCAACCATCATCTTGGCAGCGGGGTGCTGGAGGTCTATCCTGTCGAGAATCGTGGCTCCATCGTTGGTGACAACGACGTCACCAAGGCTGTCGACGAGCATTTTATCCATACCCTTTGGACCGAGGGTGGTCCTAACGGTTTCAGCAATAATCCTAGCAGCCAGAATGTTAAGCCTCTGGGCATCCCTTCCAACGTACCTCTGGGTCCCCTCAGGCAGAATAACAACCGGCTGTCCGCTAAGCTGTGCCATTTGACATTCCTCCTATCAGATTCCTTTTTGCAGAAACGCTTCGTCAGCGTTGCATATAAATTTTTGGGTCAAAAATTTCAAAAAATACCGATATACTTGAATAAATGACAGAAACCAATGTCGAAACTGGGGGAAAGGGCTAAAACCTTGAGGACCAAGGCACCGCTGGTGGGAGCGATGGAACCCATGATATACCAGCTGGCCCCAGAGAAAGCCCTGAGCATTCTTGACGTCATAGAGAACTACGGCGTCGTGAGTGTGGACGTTGACAACGCCGCATCAATTCTAGATGATATGCTAGACTCTAATGCCGAAAAGCTCCACTACGCCCGCAGAATTCTCGACGATGGAAACGTTGATAAGGCCGTTTTAGTTGTACGAGATGATACGGGGATTCTGGTCATCAAAATGGAGAACGTCGTTGAAATAAGGGTCACCGTTCGGGACTACTCAAGGCTGATTGAGGAGTTCGCACTTAACCAGGGGTGATTTCATGAAGCTGATAAAGCAGGGCGCGGAGGCCAAGATATACCTGGCGGAGTTCGGAGAGTACTTTGGTGCGGAGCTCCTTCCAGGCGAGAGAATAATCATCAAACACAGAATTCCAAAGCGCTACCGGATAAAGGAGATAGACGAACGGCTGAGAAAGGAGAGGACGGTTAGAGAGGCGAGGGTTCTCCACAGGGCGAAGGAATTCGGTGTGAACTGCCCCTACGTCTACGAGGTTGATATGAGGGAGATGAAGATAGCCATGGAGTTCATAGACGGTGAGCGCCTGAAGGAGCTTCTGGAGAGGCTGCCGATGGAGGAAAGGCTTCCCCTCTGCCGCGAGATTGGGAGACAGATTGGAAGGCTCCATGAGGTGGGCATAGTGCACGGCGACCTAACCACCAGCAACATGATACTCAGGGACGGAAGGGTTTACCTGATAGACTTTGGTTTAGCTGACTTTGACCCCACATTGGAGGCGAGGGGCGTTGACCTGCACCTCCTCAAGCGCGCCATGGAGAGCACCCACTATACCTGGTTCGAGAGAGGGTTTGAGGAGGTTCTTAAGGGCTACGCCGAGGTCAGGGGCGGGGAGAAGGCAGAGGAGATCAGGGCGAAGATAGAAGAAATCGAGAGCAGGGGGAGGTACAGGGAGCGGAGCTGGGTCGGGTAGGGACAAAGTGCAGAACTAATCCTGCCTGAATGCCCTTAGAACCCTCTCGAAAATTTCCCGCTCCTTCCCACGTTTCTTTCTAGCAAGGCTTTCAACGATGAGCTCCGGCGTGCTCCTTCCGAGCTTTCCAAAGATGGGCTGCCGGTCGACGATGAGGTTGAGCTTCTCATCCAGGCCTTTGGCCTCTATTCCGTCGACCCTGGCGAAGGGAAGCTCCTTCATGAGGTCTTCCCCCAGGTGCGACACTATGACAACGTAGAAGCCCTTCTCGTGGGCTATCTTCAAAAGTTCGCCGATTATCTTGACAGCCGCGCCGGGCTCGGTTATGGCCTCGAACTCGTCTATGAGGATGAGCTTTCTGCCCTCTCCGCGAAGGGCTCTAACAAAGGAGCGCAGGGCCGTCTCAAAGGCACCGGCACCGTAGGCGCTCCTCTTCCGCCTGAAGAAGAACAGCTCATCGAGAGGCTCGACCCAGGCCCTCTCCGCCGGAACCGGGAATCCCATGTGGGCGAGAACGGTTATCTGCGTCATCAGCTCCAAGAGGCTGGTCTTTCCACCGCTGTTGGCACCGGTGAGGATGACCACCCTCTCGCCGTGTATATCTTCGGCTCCCGGGACTGGGAACCCATCGGGCCTTTTCCCGACTGCATAGCTGACCGGCTGGGGGTTTTCAATGAAGAGATGCCGCCCGTTGACGAACGCTATTCCACCCTTCCAGAGCTCCGGGAAGGAAAAGCCCTCGGTGAAGTCCCTCACGGCCAGCAGGAAGTCCAGCTCGTGGACGCGGCCAAGTTCCTCCTTGAGCTCGGGGAGGAGGGGCATGATTCTCTCAAGCACTTCCCTGCTCCTGAGGTACAGCTCGACCTTGAGCTCCCTTTCGAGCTCCTCGCGGAGCATCTCTATCCTGTCCGGGGGAACTGTCACCGGGTACAGCTCCTCCCGGGAGAAGAGCTCAACGGTGATGCCAAGCTTTTCGCTCAGCTCGTTCTCGGCCGCGTTTATCAGATCAAGGATTTCCCCCTCGACCTCGCCGAAGTGCCTGAATATAGCCTCGTAGTTCCCGGCCTTGAGCTCCCCGAGGAAGTCGAGCAACTCTTTCCCGCTCAGCGTCAGGCTGAACTTCTCTAGCTTCTCAGCTATTTCCTCGTTAAGCTCGCGCTCTTTCTCCGCAACCAGCTCCTCAAGACCGTCGAGGAGCTTCCGCTTTTCCATAACCTCCCCAAGTTCGTTCAACTCACGGAGTATCTCCAAGGCGACGCTGCCCTCGCCGGTTAGCTCGCCGATCTTGGCCAAGGCCTCAAGCGTTTCCCGGTTCTCCCAGAGGGGCATGATGTAGAGTTCCGGGGCTATCTGGGACGGTGTTAGCTCGACGTCAATCCCGTAGCCGACGGTGCTGAGCACTAAATGATAGCCCTCGCTGTCTTCCAAACCCGTCGAAACCTCGCAGAGCCCCAGGCCCTGGGCCCTTTCGAGCTCGCTTTCGTCAACTATGAGAATCCTGTCGTGGAGGTAATCGCGGCGGAACTTTATCGGCTTGACTTTGGCTATCTGCTCCCTCAGCTCGGGCCGGATTTTGGGGAGGTTTTCCCGGAAATAGTCCTGCCTGCGGAGAATCTCCTTCTCTTCAGAGACAGGCTCGAATCGCTCAAGAAATGTCGAACTCCCTGGAAGGACTAACCGTCTCTTTATCTCCTCCCGGATTGAGCGGTATATCGCTTTAGCCTCGGGGTTCAGCTTGAGCGCCATCGTTGAAGGAATGTCCAAAGGGCTAAAAAAGTTACCTGAAGCCCAGAAACGGCAAGTCTTATAAGCCCGTGAAGTAACATCTAAACAATAGCCTCGGGTGAGATGGATGATAGTCGAGAGGCTTCTGAAGCCAAGCTATCGCATCAGGGTTCTGGAACTCAGAAAATTCGAGCCCAATGAGGTGGTGAAAGGACTCAGAGGAAAGGGAATCTACGTTTTTGAACTTACTCGTGACCTCGACGCGGAGCTCGCGGTGGAGTCTTTTCTCGCCTCAAGCTACGGAGGGTATGTGTACATAATCGACTTCGGGGAGGGCAGGAAGTTCCTCGCCAGGAGCACGGAACCCATCAAAGAAGATTCATGGCCGACCCCAAAGAGGTTCATGGCGAGGGACGAGAACGGGCTAAAGCGCTTCATCGTGTCCAGAACCTCCCTAAGGGAGAGGCTTCTTACAGAGCTGCCTCCCCTTGTGATATGGGGGGCCGTGTTTCTAGGGATAATAAACAGGGCCTTCAGAGACAATCCCGGCGGAAGCCTCTTTCTGGTATTCTTTGGTTTCATACTGAACGATTTAGCGAAACTAGTTGAATACGCCCTGATCGGCTACTGTGAAGAGTAGACCTCCTTCACCTTCTCAACCACGTGAATGCCCTCGATCCTCGTGAAGGGGTACTGACCTTTCTCGTCCTTCTCAACGGCCTTGACCATGTCCCATATCGTCAGCAGGGCAACCGTAACGCCGGTTAAGGCCTCCATTTCGACACCAGTCTTGTAATAGGCGCGAACCTCGCAGGTCGCCTCTATGTAGTCCTCGCCGAACTCGAATGAGATGTCAACACCCGTGAGTGGTATCGGGTGGCAGAGGGGAACCAGCTCCGGCGTCTTCTTGACGGCCAGGATGCCCGCTATCTGAGCAGTGGCTATAACGTTGCCCTTCTTCGTCTTCCCGGACTTTATCAACTCTATCGTTTCCGGCCTGAGCCTTATCCTGCCCTTCGCCACGGCCCTTCTGAAAACCTCCCTCTTGTGCCCAACCTCGACCATCTTAACGCCCCTTTCATCGAAGTGAGTGAACTCCTTCATGACTCTCCCCCGGCTATATAAGTCGCTCCCCTTTTAAAACCCTGCCCGTAATCCTTTTAAGTTATGTCCCCCTTACTATCGCTAGAGGTGGTAGCTCATGCCATCACCCGCCATACTCATCGAGAACCTCACCAAATCGTACGGGACCCTGAGGGCGGTTGATTCCCTCACTCTGGAGGTCAACGAGGGGGAGATCTTCGGTTTTCTGGGTCCAAACGGCGCGGGTAAAACCACCACCATCCTCAGCATGCTCAATCTGGTCATACCTGACGAAGGAAGGGTGGAGCTTCTCGGAATGGACGTGACAAAGGAGCCGATTCGGATAAAGGAACGGCTTGGATACCTCCCGGAAAATGCCACGATATACGGCGAGCTGACAGCATGGAAAAACCTCGAGTTCTTTGCCAACTTTTACAGGATGTCGAACGCTGAGAAGGAGAGGCGGATAACCGAGCTCCTGAAGATGGTCGGCCTTTGGGAGGTTCGCTACCGGAAGGCGAAGACATTCTCCAAGGGAATGAAACAGAGACTCCTGATAGCCCAGACCTTCATAAACGACCCCGAGCTGCTCATCCTCGACGAGCCGACGAGCGGCCTCGACCCGGAGGGGGCTCACCTCGTCAAGAGGCTCATCAGGGAGGCAAAGGCCGAGGGCAGGACCGTCTTCTTTTCATCCCACGTGCTCAGCGAGGTCGAGGAGCTCAGCGACAGGGTGGGCATAATCGTGAAGGGGAAGCTGAAGGCCGTTGGAACCCTCGGGGAGATAAAGAGGCAGTTTATGGAGCTTGAGGGCTACGAGATAAAGGTTGAGACCAAGGAACCGCTGCCGGAGATAGAGCATCCCGAGATAACAAGGGTTGAGGTGATTCAGCCGAACAGGGCGATAATATTCGCTAGAACCGACATAAGAGAAGACCTCTCCAGATACCTCTCCGAAAAAGGCCTCACGATACTGAGGCTTGATATAGAAGAACCCAGCCTGGAGGACGTTTTCCTCCGGACCATCTACGGGAGGGATGGGGAATGAGGAAGCTTTTGGCGGTTTTCCTCTCGCTGGTTATTCTGTCGTCGCTCGTCGCTGCTCAGCCTTACGTGACGGTGTTTGAGGGTAGAGTTTCCACTGGGCAGACGGTCGCCGTTGGGAACTACACGATAACTGTAGTTCAGGCCGCCGATGGAAGCTACTATCTGATGCTCAGAAACGGAAGCAGAATACTGGAGCTGAAGCCCTTCGCATTCGGAACTGAGATAGAGCGCGACGGTCTCAAGATACTCATCGGGAGCTACACCGCGCAGGGCGGCTTTATAGTTGTGTCCGTGAAGCCCGAGTTCGTTACGTCCCTAAAACCTGAAGTCGGTGCCAAGGCGGTTTTCGATGGAAACGTTGTTCGCGTTACCGCGGTGGGCAACAAGACCATCGATGTCTCCGTGAACGGCGTTGCGAGAACATTGGAGGTGAACGGAAGCGCCATCGTTGACCTTATAGCCCTTGAGTACGACGGGAAGGAGATAAAGGTGTACGCCGCGGAACCCGCCTCGGAAACGGTCAGCATGGAATACTCGGTGTTCTACCCCTACGGGAAGATAAGGGTCTCCGGGCCCGTTGACGTACCGATAACGATAACCAGCGCCTCAAACTCGGAGCTCAGCCTGAGCCTCCAAGTTACCTCGATGCCGGAAGGATGGAGGGCGAGCTTCCTGTACGGGGGAGTCGAGATCGAGGAGATAACGCTTCCCCCGAAGGGCTCGGTAACCATCAGCCTGCACATCGAGCCTGCAGGCAGTGGAACCCTCAGATTCTCCATTGGAGATTTCCCTGGAAGCGTCCAGATAGAGACCGCCGCCGTTGACGTCTCGATTCCGTATCTGAGCCTGGACGTGGAGGCGGGGCAGAAACTCACGATTCCGATAACATTCACAGGGAGCGGTACCGTGGAGTTCCAGCCGATGGACCTCCCGGCAGGGTGGACGATGTATCTGACGGACGGCCAGTACAGACTCAGGAGCTTTACCGTTTCAGGAACCTTCAGCGCCACCCTGCTCATCGAGATACCGAGGAACGCGACCCTTGGTGACCACAGGCTGAGGTTCATCGTAAACGGAAGGGAATACAGTCTGACGGTTCACGTATACAAGACCTACCTCGGACAGCCGGCGAAACTGACGGTGATCCTGACCGACGAGAGTGGGAACCCCGTGAAGGGATGGGTAAGCATCGGCGGAAAGAACGTTACGACGTCTGCTGTGGGCAGCGTGACTGTTGAGCTCTCAGCGGGTGAGTACAGAATCACCGCCGGTGCCCCCGGAGCCGTTCCAAAGGAGGAAACTGTGAAGCTGGGAGACGGCGAGGAGAAGACCCTCCGGATAACCCTCACAAGGGCCCCTTATTACTTCGAGGCCAAGCTCCAAAACGACGTTCTTACCGTGACCGCGGGAGGGAGTGCCAGCACTGAGATAACGGTCACCAACCTTGGCTCCAACGGGGATGAATACCGGGTCACTCTCGAGGGCCTTGAGCCCGGATGGAGCTACGTGATCAGCCAAGACCCCAACGGCGCCACCCCGATTGGAACACTAAAAGCCGACCCCGGCGAGAGTGCCAGCGCGTACCTCGTAGTCATAGCCCCGTTCAACGTAGTGTCGGGGGAAATAAACGCCAAACTCGTCATCACCGGGAAGGGCACCAAGGTCGAGAACCCCGTCACGATCAAAGTCGAGAACCCCGCGACCCTCTCCCTTAACGTGGATTATCCAACGCTTACGGTCAAGGCGGGAGGTTCGACTGCCACCACGATATGGGTTGACAGCATGGGAACCACGGTCACCAACATCAAGATAACCACCCAGGCGCCCAGCGGATGGGAGGTTGAGGCGGTCCCCAGCAGCATACCCCGCCTCGGACTCACCAGGCAGGGAAACGTAGCGACCATCGGGGGACCCAAGAGGGTGGAGCTGAGGATCAAGGTCCCCAAGTCAGCCCCCGCAGGGACTTACACCATAACCATAACCGCCACGGGCGACCAGGCCAAAGCAGAGACCGTGATAACCGTCAGGGTTACGCAGGGCTCGAGCAGCGCTTACATCGGCATCGTTTTGCTCGTGGTCGTATTCGGCATCGTGATATGGCTCATGAGGAGGGTCGGCAGAAGATGAACCCGGCCTGGAACATAGCCCTCAAGGAACTCTACACCTCTGTGAAGAGCAAGAGGTTCATTGTCATCATGGGCCTCTACCTCCTCATTTTTGGCCTCGCGGTCTACGGCATCAAGGACTACCTGATTCAGATGGGCGTTCCGGACGTTGAATCAAACGAGTTCGGCCTGTGGGGGACCAGCGGTGAGGTCTACATGACGCCGCTGGCGATGCTCTTCATGATAAACATGATGATAATCACCATCATCGGCGCCGTTCTCGGGGCCGCCCTCGGATCGGATGCCATAAACCGAGAGATCGAAACCGGAACTGCCAAGGTTCTCCTAGGTCACCCCGTTTACAGGGACGAGGTCATCAACGGAAAGTTCCTTGGGATGGGAGTTCTGATAGTTCTGACCAACATCGTGGTCTACGTTGCCATAGTCGCCGTGATGCTCATACTGGGAATTCCGATGGACAGTGACTCGCTCTTCAGGGGTTTCCTAGCGATTCTGGCGACGATGCTGTACACTCTGGTCTTCCTCTCGCTGGGAGTGCTGTTCTCAACGCTCTTTAAAAAGCCGGAGACCTCAATGCTCGCCGCAGTCGGTCTGGCGATTTTCCTCACGGTCTTCTACGGCATCGTGGTGGAGATCGTGGCGCCCAAGCTCGCGGGGCCCGAGCCGCCGTGGGGAACGAGTGCCCACGAGATCTGGCGGGAAACCGTGAACGCATGGATGACGAGGCTCCACTTCCTGAATCCCGCACACCACTACGCCCAACTCGTTCAGTACATCTTCGGAGGCGACAAATTCCTTAACTACTACCTCCCCCTGGGTGACTCCTTCACCTACGGCTTCAACAACCTGGCGATGCTGCTGGTCATGCTCTTCCTGCCCTTCGCCTTCGCCTACGTCCGGTTCATGACCAGCGACATCAACTGACTCTCCGCCTTTCTTATTTTAGAAAAGAAGGGGAGTGAAAAATCGAAATCAGCCCTTGGCAACTCCCATCGGGCGCATTCTCGCCACGAGGTTCGCTATGCCTGCCTGATGGACGACGTTCACAACGTTGTCGACGCTCTTGTAGGCTCCAGGGGCCTCCTCTGCAACTACCCTCAGCGAAGCCGCGCGGACGTAGATTCCCCTCTGGAGGAGCTCGCTCCTCAGCCTGTCGCCGCGGTACTGCCTGGTTGCGGCATGCCTGCTCATCAGCCTTCCGGCTCCGTGGCACGTTGAACCGAAGGTCTCCCTCATGGAACCCTCCGCACCGGCAAGGACGTAGCTCGCCGTTCCCATCGAGCCTGGAATCAGAACCGGCTGACCGACGTCACGGTAGGCCCTCGGCACGTCGGGGTGTCCGGCAGGGAATGCCCTCGTCGCTCCCTTCCTGTGAACCACGACCTTGACCTTCCTTCCGTCGACCTCGTGCTCCTCAACCTTGGCTATGTTGTGCGCCACATCGTAAACGATGCTCATCTCCATGTCTTCCGCTTTCCTCTTGAAGACCTCTTCAAAGGACTCCCTGACCCAGTGGGTTATCATCTGCCTGTTGGCCCAGGCAAAGTTGGCGGCGGCCTTCATCGCGCTGAAGTACCTCTGCCCTTCCTCGGTCTGGAAGGGAACGCTGACAAGCTCGCGATCGGGCCAAGGCACACCGTACTTCCTGTTGGCCTTCTCCATTATCCTGAGGTAGTCGCTCGCCACTTGGTGGCCGAGACCCCTGCTTCCGGTGTGAACCATGACAACGACCTGCCCCTCAAAGAGGCCATACGCTTTAGCTATCTTTTCGTCGAAGATTTTGTCAACGACCTGAACCTCGAGGAAGTGGTTTCCGGAGCCGAGGGAACCGAGCTGCGGCGCTCCCCTCTGCTTCGCCTTCTGACTAACTGCTCCTGGATTCGCCCCTTCCATCCTTCCGCCTTCCTCAAGGTGCTCGAGGTCCTCCTTCCAGCCGTAGCCGTTATCGACGGCCCACTTGGCACCGTCCGCCAGAACATCGTCGAGCTGCGTCCAGTGGAGCCTTACTCTTCCCTTGCTTCCCAGACCGCTCGGCACGTTCCTGAAGAGAGTGTCAACGAGCTCCTTTATCTTCGGTCTCACTTCCTTCTCGGTGAGGTTCGTCCTTATAAGCCTGACACCGCAGTTGATGTCGTAACCCACTCCTCCGGGGCTTATGACGCCTTCCTTCACGTCGAAGGCTGCAACACCACCGATCGGGAAGCCGTAGCCCTGATGACCGTCGGGCATGACGATGGAGTACTTGTAGATGCCGGGGAGCATCGCAACGTTGGCGGCCTGCTCAAGGGTTCTGTCTCCCCTCATCTTCTCTATCAGCTGGTCGTCAGCGTAAACTCTGCCCGGAACGCGCATTCTCTTGTCGTACTTCGGTATCTCCCAGCGTATTTTATCTATCCTCTTCAGCGGCACCATCCTCCCACCTCCGTTTTAGATTACCCTAACGTTATTTTAAGCTTTCGCGGGGTCTTCGAGCTTCAGCCTTCTCTCCTTCGGCACGTAGTTTATGAGCCTACCCTCCTTGGCCTTAGCCGAGCCGAGGTAGTATGAGCGCCATTTAACTATCACCCATCCGTGAAGGTCCTTATCGTCGATCTCAACGCTCTCGCCGGATAAATACCGCCTCGCCCTCTCGTCGTCCAGCTCGACGACGTTCTTCGTGGCTTTCGGTCCAACGAGGAATGAGCCTTCGATACTCAGCCTTATCCCGTCGCTCTCTATTCTCCCGAAGTACACCCCGTTCCTGTCGGGCCCTCTGATTTCGAAGGAGCAGGGCTTCCAGGCGTAGACCTTGTGATACCTCCCGCGTATCTCGTATACCAGCTCCGGCGCATATCCGTAGTTCTCAATGAGAAGCCTTTTGACGAGTTCGGTGTCATTCGTCTGCCCTATCTCAGCCCTCGGGTTGTCACTCATGCCCCTCCCTCCGGCTTGACCATCTTCGCGATGAAGAAGGCCTCGGTGTCGTTGTCGTTGGGGTGTATGCGGAGGGCTTTCTTCAGCTCCTCAGAGTAGGTTCGTCCCTCCCACTCAAGGACTGGCTCGCTGGTCTTCACGGGAAGGTCTATCTTCCCCAGCCTCGTGTCGGTCTTTCTGAGGAGATAGTCCACGACCTCCTCGTTTTCAAGGGGGTCTATCGTGCAGGTCGAATAAACCAGAGTTCCGCCCGGCTTGAGTGCCCGATAGGCGGCTAAGATTAATCTCTTCTGGATGTTCATGTATTTGATGACGCCCCTCAGGCGCCAGCTCTCCAGAAACTTCCACCTCTTCCTTATCATCCCCACGGAAGAGCACGGTGCGTCGAGGAGGATTCTGTCAAAGGTATTCTCAAAACGACCGAAGTAAGCCCCGTCCTTCGTTGTCACCCTCGCTATGAGGACGCCCATCCTGTTGAGGTTCGCTATGAGGACGTTGGCCCTGCTGAGCTTCGGGTCGTTTGCCACTATGCATCCTTCGTTCTTCATGTACTGGGCCATTTGCCCGGTTTTTGAGCCAGGGGCTGCCGCCATGTCGAGAACCAGCTCGCCGGGCTTCGGGTCGAGGACGACCGGAGGTATCATGGAGCTCGCTTCCTGGCCGAAGATTAAGCCAAGACTGTGCTCCGGGACCTTCGCGAGGTTGTCAACGTTGATGAAGAAGCCCTCGCGAACCCAGGGAACCGGTTCAAGCTCGAACTCCTCCTTAAGCCTCTCAACCACCACTTCGAGCGGCGCCTTGAGGGTGTTCACCCTTATGCTCTGCCTGAGCGGTCGGATTATGAACTCCCAGAACTCGTCGGTATCTTCGAGCCTCGAATAGCGCTTGTAAAAGGCAGGGTTGGTTTCTTTAATCCTGTCCCTCGCGCTCATGGAACCACCTCAGATGTCCGGCACCAGCTGCGCCATCCATCTCCCGTCCGGCAATTGCTCTATCTTCATCTCGTGATAGGTTATCGCCTTCACCTCTTCCTTTGGCTCGTGCTTCTCGTAGTCGAGAACCTCACCGCAGGCCTTCGCCCTGAGCCGGTAGCCTTCCCCGGTTCTCTCTATCTCGACGTCAACGTCTCCAAAGACCAGTTCCTCCATGTCGTGGAGCACGAGAAGCTCCTCAAGGAAGTTGTAGAGGAGCGCCATCAGATCTTCGCCCTCAACCTTAACCTCGCGGCATTCTTTGCTCTCCACCTTCCTCACGTCAACCATCACATCAAAGAGGGCGAGCGCAACGGCCTCGAAGGCTTCCTCAAGGCTCTCACCGTACCCCCTGATTCCAACATCAGCCGTGTGCTCGTAGTGCTCCCACTTCCTCATGCCCTTCACCCCCAGAAGGCTTATAGGGACGGAGGTTTATTAGCCTACGGGTGGGAAAATGAGGGAGATAACGCCTCGGAAAATAATCGAGATGAAGGGGAAGGAAAAGATAGCCATGATAACCGCTTACGATTACCCCTCGGCTCTCATAGCCGATAAGGCGGGGATGGACATAATCTTCATCGGCGATTCCCTGGGAATGGTTGTCTACGGTGAGGAAAACACGCTGAACGTCACGATGGAGCAGATGGTGTTCCACACCAAAGCGGTCGCAAGGGCCGTCAAGAGGGCGCTCGTCCTGGCCGATATGCCCTTCGGTAGCTATGAGGTGGACACCGAGGATGGCGTCAGAAACGCGGTTAGGCTCATACAGGCCGGGGCGGACGCGGTGAAGATTGAGGGCGGTTACGACCACCGAAAGCTCGTGAGGAAGCTGGTTCGCATGGGAATTCCGGTGATGGGGCACACGGGGCTTACGCCACAGCGCTATCTCCGCCTCGGCGGCTATCGGCTGATGGGCGAAACGGATGATGAAATCGAGGAAATCCTCCGCGATGCTAGGGCACTTGAGAAGGCCGGTGCCTTCGCCATAGTTCTAGAGTTCACGCTGGCGGACGTTGCGAAGCTCGTAACCGAAGAGGTCTCGATCCCCACCATCGGAATCGGTGCCGGCCCCTACGTTGACGGACAGGTTCTCGTCTGGCACGACCTCCTGGGAATCTACGAAAATACACCTCCCTTCGTCAAGAAATACGCCGACATCGGCGGCATGATAAGACTTGCCCTTGAGAACTACCGCGAGGAGGTAAAGAGCGGCGAGTTTCCGGCGAGGGAACACTACTGGGAGTTCCTCGATAAGGACGACTTCCGGAGAAAAGCCCAAAGAGCCCTCGAAAGGCTCGGAGAGGATGACTAGATGCTGAAGGGCAGAAGGATCACCGTCATCATACCCGCTTACAACGAGGAGACGAGACTCCCGAAGGTTCTTGAGGGGATTCCAGACTTTGTTGATGAGGTCATAGTAGTTGACGATGGCTCAAGCGACGGGACGTACGAGGTAGCCAAGGCGTTTTCCGAGAAGGACGGCAGGATAAATGCCATCCGACTTGAGAAGAACTGTGGCAAGGGCTGTGCGATGCGGGAGGGAATCAAGCACTCCAGTGGAGACGTCGTGGTCTTCATGGACGCCGACGGCCAGCACAGGGCCGAGGAGATAAGGAACCTCGTGGAGCCTATAGTCGCCGGCGAGGCGGATCTGGTGATAGGAGCGAGGAAGGTCGAAGAAGCCGGAAAGAGACCGCTCCACAGAAGGCTCAGCAACATAATAACGACGCGCCTCATCCGCCTCAAGCTGCGGCAGTACGTCTACGATACCCAGAGCGGCTTTCGGGCGTTCAGCCGGGAGTTCCTCCCGGAGATAGAGAGCGACCGCTACGAGGTCGAAACAGAGATGCTGATAAAGGCCGCCAAGAGGGGGGCGAGGATAAAGGAGGTGCCCGTGAGCATGATATACGATCCCTCCCGGGAGGGACGTTTCGGCCCGAGGGACGTTTTTCGCTTCGTCAGGGCGCTGTTCAGGTTCTGAGCTCGCTTTCCACCCTCACCGCGCCCAGGGTTCCCAGGGTTATGAGGAGAAAGCCAACCGCATGGTAAATCGTAAAGCTCTCGCCCAGCAGGACGCCCAGTCCGATTGCAACGGCCGGCGCTGGCGTTATGATGGCAGTAGCCTTGGAGAGGTTGATGAGCTTTATCGACCTGTACCAGACCAGCTGACCGACGGCTATCACCAGGCCCTCCGCGATAACAAAGCGGGAGAACTCCAGGCCGGTGGCGATGGCGAGTGGAAAGAGCAGCAGAAATCCGAAGGTGTTCCTCAGAGCCGCTATCGTGGGCGGACTGTACGGCAGTCTCTTGGCTATCACGTGGCCCAGCTGCCAGAAGAGCGGAACTAGGAGGAGAAGGAAATCGCCGAGGTGTAGCTCCATCGAGCGCCCCTGGAGTATGACGACGATCAGTCCGACCAGTATGGCGGCGGAGTAGCCAACCAGCCTCCGCGTTATTCTCTCGCCGAGGAAGAGCCACGAGAGGAAGAACGAGAAGAGCACCTCGCTCCGCGTTATCAGTGCTGCGTTTATCGCCGTGCTCATTCGCGCCCCGAAGGAATACGCAAGGTAGGCAAGGGCCGTGCCGAAAAGACCCACGAGGAAGGCCCTCTTTAGATTCCTCGGATTCTCCCGGATTTCTTCCAGTCCCCCGGAAACGATGAGTTTGACCCACAGAAAGGCCGATGCCACGAGTGCTGAAAAGGCGGCAAAGCTTATGGGATTGGATGGGTTGGACTTTATCACAACCGGCTCAAGGCCATAAATAAACATTCCAACGATTGCGAAGAGCGCGCCGAGGGTTTCCTGCCTCATACTTCCCTCTCAGCGCTTCATCTTAAAAAATCCTCGGAAAATTGTGGAGACTTCTACAAACTCCTACGGTCGAGGAAAGCCCGAGTAATGCCCCTCCATATCTTGGATTTTGTCCAAGATGGTGGGCAGGCTCCAGATTGTGGGGACATACGTAACAAAAAAGAATAAAACTAAAACTTAAAGTCACAAGGTTTAAATACAGCGATAACAAGATTATAATGAGGGATCGGGGTGGCGGCGATAACTGTGGGGCCCCTCACGATGAAGAGGATAGAGGCGTTCGGATTCACGATTCTAATCGTCGGAGCTATCCTCCTAGCCGCCACCCTGGGGGGAGTCTCGTACAAGTTCCAAGAGAACGTCGTGATACCCACTGGGGAATACTACGCATACAAGCTGGATGGATACGAATGGAGCGTGATACAGTTCTCCGTGAAGTCCAACGAACCGGTGACTATATGCATCACGGACGAAGTGGGCTTCAGAATCCTGAAGTCCGGCGATGGAGCATTGTGTCTGTTCAAGGTCGACGGCGCCACCAAGGTTGACAAAATCTGGCGGTTTCCCAAGAACGGTCCGATGTACCTAGTGATAATCCCCGACTCAAACGGCGACCCCGTTTCAGTCTCCCTCCGCGTGAAGGGCGGGCTGGTTCTGTGGTGAAATTCTTCATTAAAGACCATTCAACAAGGCAACCTCCTCAAAGGAGCGCCCAAAAATCATCACCTCTTGATTAAACTTTTGCCGGCAAGGTTGAGGATGGCAGTGCAGTCTCTGATCGGCCAAGCTTAACCAAAAGTTCCCTTTAAACAGCTATAAGATAGAGCGTGCGCTCTAAAACTTGTCCGTGATACTTGAACCGCGCTCCAAAGGAGCGCTAAAGACTCTTGAACCCTCACTTAAACACTCCCGTTGAATGAATCCTTGTTCTGCCCAAAAAGGGATTTTCAAAGAAATCCACTCCAGCACACACTTTTCAAAAGGAATCACCAACTTTTTGATCAAACTTTTGCCATGCAAAAGTTTGTTGTGGAGCCGGGAGCGGGATTTGAACCCGCGACCTGCGGATTACGAGTCCGCCGCCCTGCCGAGCTAGGCTACCCCGGCACCCGATGTTAAGGTTAACGGGAAGTTTATAAGTTTTTCTCAGGGGCCTGGAAGGAGCCCGTTTATAATCTCCAGCCACCTGTCTGGATTGGCGGCGACTATAAGGACGAGAACCGCGAGGAGGAAGTTCACCACCGTTACCTTCCGAAGGGAGGCGATCTCCAGGTTGTAAATGGTCTCCGGAATCCGGGTCGTTCTCCCGTCAGTGACTTTGGCTATGAGGGCGCCGAGTGCTATGCCCGCCAGAACGTCGTAGACCCAGTGATGGCCCAGGAAGACCGTGGCAAAGGGTATGAGGGTGTTCACCAGTATAAGGAGCTTGCCGCCGAGCTCTTTTCTGTATCTCCAGAGGGTAACGATGTTTATCGTTATGATGGTGTTGTGGAGGGACGGGAGGACGAACTCCTGCCTCGTCAGGAGCGTGTTCGACGAGTTGTATCCCGGCAGATTGTAGACTATATGGGGCGCGTAGATGTGGAAGGCGAGGTATATAGCCCCCGCCACGGCGTAGGCCATCAGATAGCGGATGAACAGTTCGTCCGAGGCCTTAAGGTCTTTTTTGTAAATGAGGAGATACGCTACTATTAGGGCTATCGAGCCCGAAAAGCCCAGGTAATAAACAACCGTAAAGAGCGAATACAGGGGCGGAATACTCTTTGTAAATTCCACGAGCCCAACCACGAATTCCCTTGAGGTTAGAGGAAGCCTCAGGAACTCAGAGGTCACGTCAACACTCCAGCGGCCGATAACTCCGTACAGCACCCCGAAGGCTATCCATCCAAAGTAGCTGAGAAAGAACGCGTTAAGCCGTACGAGCACCTCCGGGTCCTGAAGGCGACGCTGGAGCAGGTTCATAACTTTTACCCCCGAGTAGTCAAACCTTTAATTCTCCGCTCTTAAACACACTATCGCCTTCGACTCCAACCCTTAAAAACCTTACACTTGAATAAGGGGTGGTGAGAACATGCAAATACCGAACTATGGGGAAATAAGGGCTCAGAGCATCCTTTTCGACCTCAACGGCACACTTGGAGAAAGCGGAAAAGTCGAGGAGGAGGTAAAGCATCTCCTCGAAAGGCTTGCGGACAAGTACACGGTCGTCGTTCTGAGCGCGGACACCTTTGGAACGCTGGAGGAGGAGTTCAGGGAACTTCCCGTGAGGATAGAAAGGGTTTCGAGCGGTGCCGAGAAGGCAGAAATCGCGAAGGGTTACGAACCCTACATAGCCGTTGGCAACGGGAACAACGACGTGGCCATGCTGGAAGGCGCGGAGTTAGCCTTCTGCGTGATAGGACCTGAGGGAGCGACAACCGACGCCCTTCTCGCTAGCGATGTGGTTGTGAGGGACGTTAAGGACGCCATAGGCATGCTCCTCGACGAGAGAAAGCTCATAGCTACGCTCAGAGGGTGAGCTATGGACTACAGAACGCTGAGGGGAGTCGGCACTGCCGAGCTCGTGGTTAAGAAGTCAGTTTTCATAGGTTACGCATCGCCCGCGGAGACGGAGGACGAAGCGAGGGAGTTCATCGCAAAAATCAAGGCCCACCACAGCGACGCGACGCACAACGTTTCCGCCTACCTCATCAACGACGGAAAGAACTTCTCAATCAGGTACGATGACGACGGCGAGCCGAAGGGCAGTGCGGGAAAGCCCGTCCTCAAGGTTATCCAGAACAAAGGGTTGAGCAACGTTGTCGTCGTTGTTACCCGCTACTTCGGCGGCATAAAGCTCGGCTACGGCGGTCTGGTCAAAGCCTACAGCGATGCCGCCAGCTTAGCCATCGAAAACGCGGGCATCGTTGAGGTCTACGAGACAGAGCGCTTCCAAGTCACCTTCCCCTACAGTCTCTTCCACCTCGTCAGGGAGACCGTTGAGAATTCCGGAGGAAAAGTCGTTGGAGAGGACTACGGCGAGCTGGTGACGTTCATCGTCGAAACGAGGAAAGGCGAAGCTGAGGGGCTGATGGGGCTCTTGACGGAGAGGACGAGGGGGAGAATCCGGCTCAGGAGGCTCTTCATGAGTTCGTTTGAGGGGAACCTTTAAATTTACATGGTATGTAATTTACATGGGGTGTAAATTACATGGCATGTAAAAACTTCTTCCGGACGAGGCCAGTGATGGAAGAGGAGTGTCTCTGGGGGGAGGGTCACAGAAAGGCCGTTGAAGACCTCCTCAGTGCAGTCCTTCGCGGTAACACCGCGGTTCTCCTCGGCCCGAGAAGGGTGGGGAAAACGAGCGTGGTCAGCGTGATGGCGGAAAAGCTGCGGAGAAAGAGGGGACACCACTACGTCTATTTCAACTTCTCTCGCTTCATGGGCTCAAGGGCAATTTCAATATCAGATATAGAACCAAAGAGAACGTCATTGAAGATGATAACGACGAGCAAGAGCTATACAATATCCTTCAGGGGCCTCAGTGTTGAGGTGAGAAAAACGAGCATCGAAGAGTTCAGCAGGGACTTTTCAACACTGGTTAGAGTCCTCTCCCAGAATGCCAGGCTGGGCGTTTTGATATTCGATGAAGCCCAGGTTCTGGCGAGGCTGAAGAACCTCGACTTCAGGGGTCTCCTGCAGGAGATAACCGACAGCTATCTGAACATCTCCCTCGTTTTCACGGGTTCAATGCCGGGTATGCTGGTTGAGTATCTAAACCCAGGAGCCGAAAGGCCCAACTTCATGCGCTCGGCGGAAATCTTCACCCTTCCGAGATGGAGCACCGAAGAAGGAAGGGGCTACCTCATGGAGGGGTTCAGGAGCTACGGGATAAATGTGGCGAACGAACTGGAGCTCTCAAGGGCCGTTGAAGAGCTGGGGGGAGTCCCTGGATTCATCTCCCACTACGGCATCACGGTCGTCAACTTCGTGAGGGATGGAAAAAGCCCTGAAGAAGCGCTCCCGATGGCCCTTGAGGAAAGCAGGAGGTATGCGCTTGAGGAATGGCGGAAGGACATAGAGGCTTTTCTGAACGTCTACAACAGTGAGGTTTACATAGGAGTCCTCAGAGTCCTGGCCGAGGCTTATCCCAGCGCCCTCAGGGGAGCCGAAATCTACCGGAGGCTTCAATCCATCGGCCTCGCCCCTACCAAGGTACAGCACGTCTACAAATACCTTGAAACGCTGGAAAAGGCGGGCTTCGTTCGTTCATCGGAAAAAAGGTATTGGGTTGAAGACCCGCTCCTCAGGGAGGCCGTTGGAAAATTCAGTTCCCATTGAGGCTCTCCACTTTATTTTCCAGAACCCTCTCCCAGACCCTTATCGCGGCCCACTTGTCCAGGAACTCGTTGAAGGTGCCGCACTTCGGGGAGAGCGTGCAAACGGGACAGCCGTCCTGGCAGGGGCAGGAGCGGAGGTGCTCAAGGCTCTTCTCCATCAGCATCTCGACGTTCTCGTAGATTATCGGTGCGAGGCCCGCTCCCCCTTCGTTGCCGTCGTAGATGAACACGACCGGCCTTCCGACGTGGGGTAAGCCCGGGAAGCTCGCGTAGCTGTAGCCGCCGAGCTCCCTCGAATCCACGTAGGTGAAGATGGGGGCGATTTTTATCATGTTGTGCTCTATCGCGTGAAGCGCCGAGCCGATTCCGTCCTTGCTGTCGATCATCTTCTTTATCGCAAAGGCCAGCTCTTCATCGCTGATTCCGAGCCTCTGGAGGGCGTCACCGATGGCCTTCCTTATGACGTGGGTGGTAGTCCCGAGGTAGAGCGGGAAGAGCTTCCTCCTGTCGAGGTTGGTGTAAAGGGTAAAGGCAGGGTCTTCAAAGCCCTTCTCGGCGGCCACATCGAAGAACTCCCTGAACTCCTCGCTCGTGACTTCCCTTATCGAATCTGGGAAAACGAGCCATATTCCATCGGTCTCAAACTCCCTGATGTAGGGTTCCTCAAACTCGACCTTCGCAAACTTCTCCCAGTTGAGGATCGAGAAGTCCTCCCCGACCTCGATTCTCTCGCCAGTCATCGGGGAATGTATCTCGCCACGTAGGATGCCGTCCTCCTTCAACCTGATCAGCTCACCGACGTAGTTCCCGGTGTCGGCCCCTTTGACGGCGAATCCAGTGTAGACGTGCCTGACCCTCAGCCGGCCGAGGTGTATCTCGACTCCCCGGTAGGTTTTCTCCTCCCTGCTCTTCAGTATCTCCACTTCCTCCCTCTTGGCCACGAAGGTTTCCACGTCCCAGAAGCGGTTAAGTTGCCTTGCGAAGACGAAGTGGAACTTTCCGAGGGAAAGCCTGTCTCCGGCCATGTAGAGCTCTCCCCGCGAGAAGTAGGCCATTCCCGGGAGGAGCGAGCGGTGGTACTCGTCGGAATCGACCTCCTCGATGATGTAACCCTTGAGCTTGAGCCAGTTGATGAAGTTGAGCAACTCCCTGAGCGAGGACTTCTCCATCAGCTTGCCCCTTATCCACGGCTCGTCCTTGACGAGGAAGAACGTCTCGTCGCTCGCGGTTCTCAGTGACGAGTAGCTGAAGGCCGGCTTCCTCAGGCGGACTTCAAGCCTTCCCGTGAGCGGATTTTTCTTCAGGTCTGCCTTCCTCTCGATGACGAGCCTCTCTGCTATCTTCCTCTCAAACTCGTCAAGCTCGTCCCAGTCGACTATCCCCAGCTCGGTGAGGAGGTAGTGAAGGTGCTTCTTGGCTATGCGCTCGTTCTCCAGGTTGACCGGCATGTACTCGATTATTCCCCGCTCCAGCCTATCGACGAGCTCGTCGAAGTGATCCCTGTAATAGTAGTCGAGACCGTTCTTTCTGAGGACTATGGCGTTGAGGGCCTCCCTGTCGGCCTTCCTTCCGGCCCTTCCGAAGCGCTGAATGAGGGAGAAAAGGCCGTCGGGAGGGATGCCGTAGTTGATGACTGCATCGAGGTCGCCGATGTCTATGCCGAGCTCGAGGGCGTTGGTCGTTAGGAGAACGAGCAGTTTGCCCTCCTTGAAGTCCCGCTCTATCTCCCAGCGGACGTTCTTCGGCAGGGTCCCCTTGTAGGTACTCGTTCTGTGAAAGACCGGCGAGCTGAGGAGGAAACGGAGGAGCTTTTCCGTCCCCTTCCTGCTGTCGAAGAAGACCAGCGTCTTAACCTCCCCCCCAGCGAGCCTCTCAACGGCCGCCCGGAGGAGCTGCCTCTCGTCAAGGTTCTTCGGCTCGAAGAGGACCAAGTACCTCCTTGGAAAGGGGTTGGTGGCACCGCTTACCGGCTCGAATTCCTTCCTGAAGAGCTTCTCCGCGAACTCCTTCGGGTTCCTGAGCGTTGCCGAGAGCGCTATGATCTGGGGCTTCGCCCCAAGGCGCCTTAGCCTGAAGTCGAGGCGGCGAAAGAGGTAGGCCGCATTGCTCCCGAAGACGCCCCTGTAAACGTGGAGCTCGTCAACGACCAGATAGCGGAGGTTCCTTAGGAGCCACTCGTAGTCCCTCCAGCGGCGCAGAATGTTGTAGTGGAGCATGTCCGGGGTGGTGAAGATAACCCTCGGCTTCTCGCGAATTAAGGTTTTCCTCTCCTCCCACGGGACGTCTCCGGTCAGGATCCTCGCGCTCACGTGCTTTCCGGTGAGGCGGTAGAAGACGAGGTTCTGAAGCGAGAACTTCTCAAGCTGGTTGTTTATGAGGGCCCTCGTGGGATATATGAGCAGGTAAGTCGCGCGGGGGTTTGAGAGATAGGAGTCGAAGATGGCCAGCCGGAATATCTCGCTCTTGCCGCTGGCCGTTGGCGTGGTGACGACGATGTTTTTTCCCGAGTAGAGCCTCTCGAGGGCCTCAACCTGATGGCGGTAGAGGGTAAAGCCGAGCTCTTCGAGGAGGGCGTTTATTTCGGGATTGTCGAAGCGGAAGTTGCCGAACTCGCCTTCCTTAGGAGGAAAAACGTGGACCCTCGCTATCTCGGACTTGAGGGGCTTGAGTGTCTCAAAGAGGGACATGGAGATAAATTAGAAAGAACGGCTAAAAAAGTAGCGGTCTCATCCATTGCTACCTGAGCTCGTATCCGCCGGCCCGGGGTTTCCGGCGGCTATGCTTGAGTAGGTGAGTCCAAAACCCTCCAGCAGGACTTCTCTGGCCTTCTCAAACTCGCCCTTGGCAGCGAGTTCCTCCGCGAGGGAGGCCTTTTCGAGAACGGCCGATTTAACCTCCCCTGTGGGGATTGTCCCGGAGAGTCCCCTGAGCCTGCTCACAGAGAGAGAAATCGCCTTGGCCTCGTCTGCCTCCATCAAGTGGCAGTTGGGACAGGGACTGGAATTCTCGTTGTCTCTGTCCACGAGCGTCGGATAAACGTACACCGACCGACCATATGTGCCTGCCGACGCCATCTTGTCAGTGAGTCCTGACTTCTCGTGGATCGCGTTGACGAGGTCGTGATGGGGAAGCGCGAGGATTATCGGGTTCTCCTCGTTCTCCAGAATGTAGAGTATCGAGCCCTCGTCCCAGCCGTCTACGAGGTAGACGTCACCTCTCAGCTTGTAGTCGTTGTCTAGTATCCAGTTCATAACCTTCTCAGAGGTCTCGGCACGGTCTTCTCCCGAAATCCTCGTAACCTTTATGCCCTTTTCCTCCAGGGTTTCAGAGTATTTCTCTGGCACGGCAATCCTGCCGCCGATTATCAGAACTTCCCCCGGGCCCAGGGAGAGCAGCTTCTCCAAGGCATCACCGTCGAACCTGCCCCAGGGAGTCGTCACTATGGGGGCGCCCATTGCAGAGGAGGCGACTTTTGCAGCGGCGTAGTCGGAGGGGTTATCACTCACCACAATGACATAGGTGGAGGTTGCCGTGGAGCCCGGAACAAAGAAAAGGGAGCCCAAGAGAAGGAAGCCGAGGAGGATGGAGAACTTTTTCCAGACCATAGTACCACGTCCTAAATAGGGACATTTGATTCCTTGGATATAATAAGGTTTCCAGTGAAAAAATTGTCATAGAATGTCAGCACTCCCCTGGAGCCAAGTAAACTATCCAAGAGCTGAAAAACATTAACCAGCAAAATGTGAGACGTCAGGGCAGTAAGGATGTTCATGCATAGATAATCAAGATAAGAGACCATTCATCCCGCAACCCTTTAAAACCCTCTCCCTCAGCCTAACCCGGTGGTGAGTGATGAGGATAGCGGTCATCGATTACGACAGGTGTAATCCAGACAAGTGCGGCAACTTCCTGTGCGAGCGCGTCTGCCCGGTCAATCGAATGGGCGGAGAGGCGATAATCATAGACGAGGAGAACTACCGCCCGGTGATCCAGGAGGCAAGCTGTACCGGCTGCGGAATCTGTGTCCACAAGTGCCCCTTCAACGCGATAACCATAGTAAACCTTCCCGAGGAGCTCGAGGAAGGCTGTGTGCACCGCTATGGGATAAACGCCTTCGTCCTCTACAGGCTCCCGGTGGTCAAGGACGGTATGGTAGTCGGTATTCTCGGACCGAACGGAACGGGTAAGACGACGGCCGTTAAGGCCCTGTCCGGGCAAATCGTTCCAAATCTCTGCGGCGACAACGAGGACTGGGACAACGTTATCAGGGCATTCCGCGGCAACGAGCTCCAGAACTACTTCGAGAGGCTGAAGAGGGGCGAGATAAGGCCAGTCGTCAAGCCGCAGTACGTTGATCTGATACCCAAGGCGGTCAGGGGCAAAGTTAGGGACCTGCTGAAGAAGGCCGACGAGGCGGGCAAGTTCGATGAGGTTGTTAAGGAGCTTGAACTCGAGAACATCCTCGACAGGGAGATAAAGCAGCTGTCCGGCGGTGAGCTCCAGCGCGTGGCCATAGCGGCCGCGATGCTTAGGGAGGCCCACTTCTACTTCTTTGACGAGCCCTCGAGCTACCTCGACATAAGGCAGCGCCTCAGGGTGGCAAGGATCATCCGCAAGCTTGCCGACTCCGGAAAGGCCGTTCTGACGGTCGAGCACGACCTGGCGATTCTCGACTACATGAGCGACATAATCCACGTCGTCTACGGCAAGCCTGGAGCGTACGGTATATTCTCCCAGCCGAAGTCAACGCGCAACGGCATAAACGAGTTCCTGCGCGGCTATCTCCGCGACGAGAACGTTCGCTTCAGACCGTATGAGGTCAGCTTCACCAAGAAGAGCGAGAGGAAGAGCCAGGAGGGCGAGATACTGGTCGAGTACCCGAGGCTGGTGAAGGACTACGGGGCCTTCAGGCTCGAGGCGGAGGGCGGAACGCTCTACGTCGGCGAAGTGGTCGGCATAGTGGGCCCCAACGGAATAGGCAAGACCACCTTCGTCAAGATGCTAGCCGGTGTTGAGAAACCAACCGAGGGCGAGGTTGACTGGACGCTCACCGTAAGCTACAAGCCGCAGTACATCAAGGTGGACTACGAGGGAACGGTCTTCGACCTGCTGAGCAAGATAAACGCAGGAAAGCTGATGAACAGCTTCTACAAGACCGAACTCCTGAACCCGCTCGGCATCCCGGACCTCTACGACAAAAAGGTGAACGAGCTGAGCGGTGGAGAACTCCAGAGGGTTGCGATAACCGCCTGCCTGATCCGCGACGCTGACCTGTACCTCCTCGACGAGCCTTCCGCACACCTCGACGTCGAGCAGAGACTGGCCGTCTCAAAGGCCATACGCTCCCTCATGGCCAAGAACGAGAAGACGGCATTGATAGTCGAGCACGACGTCATGATGGTCGACTACCTCAGCGACAGGCTCATAGTCTTCGAGGGCGAGCCCGGAAAGAGCGGAAGGGCGCTCCAGCCCATGGGAATGAGGGAAGGCATGAACCGCTTCCTGGCCTCGGTCGGTATAACCTTCAGGAGAGACCCGGACACCGGAAGGCCAAGGGCCAACAAGGAAGGAAGCGTTAAGGACAGGGAGCAGAAGGAGAGGGGCGAGTACTACTACGTCTCTGCATGACTCCTTTTCTTGTTTATGTCCGCATACCACCAATTCAACAAAAACCAACTACTCTCATATTTCTGTAAACGCAAATAAACGATGGGTAACGTTGTTTAACGATAAAAATCGAAAAAAGAGAGAAGGAACCGCTTCAATAAACGAACGTGAATCTAAACGGACGATTTCGTGAAAAAAGCTTAAATACGTCTTATTTCATAGAGAACATCGAGGTGAAGCGGTATGATGTGGAAAAAAGGCATTGCATTGCTCTTTGGTTTGATGCTTGTAGCAACCACGCTGTCCTTCGGAAGGGTTGCCGCCGCGGATACATCAGTGACCGTGATTCTGGTAAGCGACAACGAAGCAGACTGCGCCCTGGCCGAATACCTGGCAAACGTTACCGGGGCCATCGTGGTAACCACAGGGTGGGGTGCCTACGACCCGAACGTTACGGCGGAGATCATGAGCTACGCCCCGGACGAGGTGATAATAATCGGTGGTCCTGATGCCGTGGTGGAACAGTACGTCAGTGACCTCCAGGATCTCAACATCACCGTCGAACGCTGGTGGGGCCAGAACAGATACGAGACCAACGTGGCGGTCATCTGGAACGCAACAGTCAAGCTCAGGATAAAGTTTGAAAACAGCGTGATAGTTGTCCCCGGCAACGACACCGGGGCGATAAAGGAGGCTCTCAGGAAGGCCGTCAAGGTTCACGGCATCATAATATTCGCCAACGATACCACAGACCTCATCAGGATAATGGCGAAGTTCCAGATAATGCCCAAGAACATCACGATAATCCACAGCCACGTAATGATGCACGTTGCCGAGAGGGTCAGGGAGAGGATGAGAACCCACGCCAACATCACGGAGATTGAGGTGAACGTGACCCCTGAGATGGCACTCACGGCCATCAACGCGAGCGAGGAAAGGATAGCGACCGCGAGAGAGATGCTCCAGAACGTAACCCTGGACCCGCAGGAGGAGATGCTCGTAACCAAGATGCTGGCTCTCGCGGAGAAGGAGCTGGAGAACGCCAAGGACGCCTACGACATGGGCAAGTACGGAAGGGCCTACGGTCAGGCAATAGCGGCCAAGGCCCACGCGGAGTTCGTGATACGGGTGGCCTCCGACGAGTGGGAGGTCAAAGTGCGTTTTGAACCTGCCATGAGGGCAGAGATATTCGTTCACCGCGTTGAGATACAGCTCAATGTCATGGAGCGGGCGGGAATCAACGTCACGGAGCTGGAGGAACTTGTGGGACAATTGAAAGTAGCCATCGAAAACAAGGACTACGATGCCATCGACTCCCTCATGGAGCAGATACGGCGCGAGTTGCTTGAGCTATACGCCAACGGAAGGGGCAAGTTCAGGGAGCGTATGGTACTCCCAGTGCACGGCGGCCACGCAAGGCCGTGAACCCGCTTTTGAATTTTCTTTTTTTATCACTGCTTTACCATCTTTCACCCGCGTTGCCCTTCTATCGCCCTTCTCGCTCCTTGGAACCCTGCTTTACGCCTTCCTGAGGAGCTGATTCGAAAGCTTTTTATTTCTCCCCACCAACTTATGTAAGAGTCCGCTGCCCTATGGAAGCTCAAGAGTGATGTGAGATGGTCGAGAGCATACAGGAGATAACAGTGGTTGCAGAGGCCCTGAGTTCCCCCGTGAGGGTGAGGATACTCAAAATGCTCTGCGAAAAGGAGTGGTACGTCTACGAGCTGGCCAAGGCCCTCGGCATCTCCCGCCAGCTGCTCTATCTCCACCTCAAGAAGCTCGAGAAGGCCAACCTCGTCGAGAGCGAGCTCCGCCTGGAGCCCAACGACCCCAGGGCAAAGAAGTACTACCGGGCAAAGCCCTTTAAGTTCGTCGTTGATAATGAGACCATAAAGAACCTTAAGGAGGTGTGATGATGCCCTACGCATCGACCCCGAGCGGGTGGATAAGCATAGTCCTCGGGCTCATACTGATAGCGATAATGGTCTTCGCCTTCTACCAGATGAACAGGACCCTAGGGGAGCTCAAGCTTGAGCTCGCCCAGCTGAGGAACACACTTGAAGAGACCAAGAGGCACACCGAGGAAGTCAAGAAAAAGCTTGAGGAAGTCTGAAATGCTGCCTCCAGGTAAAATCCCCCCGGAGAAGCTCAGGGAGCTGGTCTTTAACCACCTCGGGGCTAGGGGAGAGAGGGTTATAATCGGCGCTGACCTCGGCATAGACGCCGCTGCAATCGATTTTGGTTCTTCCGTTCTCGTGGCATCAACGGACCCGATAACCGGGGCCGAAAAGGGGATAGGTTTCTATGCGGTTCATGTCAACGCCAACGACGTTGCGACCTTTGGCGCAAGGCCGAAGTGGTTTCTTGTGAGCATACTCCTCCCGGAGAGCGCCGATGAGAGGCTCCTCACCGAGATAATGCGCGAGCTCCACGAGAGCGCATCAAAGCTCGGGGTCGCCATAGTCGGCGGCCACACCGAGGTGACCCCTGGGCTGGAGAAGCCCATAGTCGTCGGGACGATGCTCGGTGAGGTTGAGAGGGAGAAGCTCGTAACCTCCAACGGGGCCATGCCGGGGGATGCGATTATCGTCACCAAGTGGGCCGGCCTCGAGGGGACGTCGATAATAGCCAGTGAGAGAAGCGAAGAGCTGGAGAAGGCCTTCGGAAGGGAGTTCGTGGAAAAGGCTATGTCTTTCATCGAGATGATAAGCGTCGTGGAGGATGCACTCACTGCCAACGAGGTTGGCGTCCATGCCATGCACGACCCAACGGAAGGGGGCATAGCCAACGGCCTCCACGAGATGGCGGATGCAGCAGGCTTGGGCTTCCGCGTTTATCGGGAGAGAATCCCCATAAGGAAAGAGACGCTGAGGATATGCGGGTTCTACAACCTAGATCCGCTGGCACTGATAAGCTCCGGGACTCTGATGATAGCCGCACCCAAGGAGCGGGTTGATGCGGTCGTTGAAGCCCTGAGAAGGAAGGGCATAAACGCCTCAGTCATAGGCGAGTTCGTGGAAGACCCGGGCGTGAAGGTGATCGTTGAGAACGGAAGTGAGAGGCCCTTGGAGAGGCCCAAAAGCGACGAGCTCTGGAAGGTCGTCTAAAGCTCCACGGCTATTCTCAGCCTTTCCTCTTCCTCAAGCTTCCGGAGTATCTCAAGAGCCGTTTTGGGGTCCAGCTGAACCGTTCTGAGGTGCTCATAAGCCTTTCTTATCTCCTCCCTCTGATAGCCCGAAGATGTCTTCTCCATGTACAGCAGAACCGCGAGGAGAACTCCCTTGATGCTCTTCTCGGGTAAAGGCAGGAGCTTCCAGCCGCCATCATAGACGTAAGCTGCCTTGGGGGTTTCGTCTCCCCGGAGTTCGGCAACGGGTAGCGTCGTGGAGCCCTCGCGGGAAGTCAGATACTCGACGAGGGTTTTTTCGGAATAGCCCTCCCTCTTCAGCCCCTCGAAGCTCAGCTCAAGTGCCTTAAGCAGGGAGGCAAGCCTCTCGACGTCCCGTATCCTGGACTTAGAGAGGATGGAAAGCTTGAGAACGACCCTTTCAAGGGGCTCCTCCTCGATGTTGGCGGCTATTAAAACCCTGTCCCAGAGGCGGGAGCCTTCTTCAAAGGCCTTAACCGCTATCCAGACGGTGCCGTTCGTAAGAATCCCGTACCTCACGCCGGAGTTGAAGCAGTACCGCGCCAGCTGGCGCAGTGGTTCGTCCTTTTTCAGGATGTTCACACCCATGTTCTTTGCCTCGACGTAGGCGAAGACCTTCCCGTCCAGCATAAGGGCGTAGTCCGCCCTTCCATCTTCGGTCCTGGCCTCTGGTCGAACCTCCTCCGGGTTGTTCCAGTCCCAGCCGAGGGCCCGAAATATCTCGCCGATGAGATGCTGCTTCACAGCCTCCTCGTTTTTGGTGTAGAGGCCCCTGTGAGCGCGCACCTTCCTGAGAACGTTGACCACCGCTTCCCTGAGTTCATCCATGCACATACCCCCCAGCACGTAGGTTCTGCTCCGGGCAACCTAAAAGCTTTTGGGGTTGGTCGAGTAGTATCGCCCGGTGGAAAACATGTGTCGAATACTCTTCGCGGCTGGGGATGGCAGGGACGTCGCCCCCCTCCTGGATGCACTGGTCAAGGCGTCCGAAAACGATCCTTACAAGGAAAAGCGCGGAAGGGGAAAACAGCATCGCGACGGCTGGGGCTACGTGCTGCTAAAGGACGGAAGCGTGAGACACTACAGGTCAATGAAACCCGTCTTTGAGGACACCGAGGCGGTGGAGTCCCTCAGAGGTGAGCTGGAGGGATTCGTAACGCTCATGGTGCACGCCAGGGCGGCATCCCAGGGTGTCAAGAGCCTGTTCAACGTCCAGCCCTTCGCGTTCTCCTCAAGGCATGGCTTCACCTTCTGGCTCATCCACAACGGCGACCTCGACAAGTCCAGAATTATAGAGCTGGCAGACCTGGACGAGAAGGAGCTGGAGAACGCCTCCGACACCTACGCCTTCGCAACCTACCTGTGCAGAAAGCTTCAGAACCCGAGCCTCAGCAACCTGCTCGTCCACTACAGAACCATCGAGGAGACTACGAAGTCCCTCTTCAACACGGTGACCCTCTTCCACCGCTCGACCGGGGACTTCATGGCCTTCGTCACTGCGAGGATGAGCGACGAATACATGGAGAACCCCCTGAACTACGACTACGGCAAGCTCCTGGTTCTGAAGAAGGAGAAACTCTTCGCGGTCGTCTCATCGACCCTAGAGCTCTATCATCCTGCGGAATACGAGGTGGCGCCGAACGAAACCGCGTTCTTCGTGCGCATTCGTGAGGACGCCTTTGAGGTTGAGACCGTCCACCTGTGAAATGTTATATACGATGTCTCCCCATTTTTATTTTGGGTGGTGGGATGGACACGAACGCCCCGATTAAGGTTTACATGACGAGAAAGCTCATCGGCGTTGAGCCGGACGATACCATAAAGCGGGCCTGCGAGGTCATGGTGGAGTTTGACATCGGTTCTCTCGTCGTCGTTGAGAAGGGCAAGGTCGTCGGCTTCTTCACGAAGAGCGACATAATAAGGCGCGTCGTCATTCCGGGACTTCCGAACACAACACCCGTGAGGGAGATAATGAGCGGGGAGCTGATAAAGGTCGACTCAAGCACCCCTCTCAGGGAAGTCCTGGACCTGATGGCGAAGAAGGGCATCAAGCACATGCTCATCGAGGAGGAAGGTGAGATAGTCGGGATATTCAGCCTGAGCGACCTCCTCACCGCCAGCAGGAGAAGACTTGAGACAGCCATAGCGGCTGAGTGATGGCCATGATAAGGATAGCCCACATAAGCGACACCCACATAACGGGCGAGAGCGCCTACAAGGGGTACGCCTACGACCTCATAGTCAACGAAATAAACAGGGGAGACTTCGACTTCGTCATCCATACGGGCGACGTGACCAACCAGGGATTGCGCGAGGAATACGAGAGGGCCGCCTACGAACTCAGGAAAATCCAGAAGCCTCTGGTTGTTATTCCGGGCAACCACGACGTCAGAAACGTCGGCTATACGCTCTTTGAGCGGTTTATCGGGCCGCTGAACGGCGTCTTTGAGTTCAACGACGGCGTCGTGATATGGGTGGATTCCACGATTCCGGACTTAAGCGATGGCCGCGTTGGCGGCCACAAGTTCAGATGGCTGAAGAAAAAGCTTGAGGAGTACTCTGACAGGAAATTCAAGATAGTCGCCGCCCACCACCACCTCGTGCCGCTCCCGGACACGGGACGGGAAAGGAACGTGCTCTTTAATGCAGGCGATGTCCTCGACCTTCTCCTCAGGCACGAGGTCAACCTCTACACCTGCGGCCACAAGCACGTACCCAACGTCTACCGCATCGAGGACATGGTGGTGGACAACGCAGGCTGCACCTCGTGCAGAAAAACCCGCAAGGGCGACGTCAACAGCTACAACGTCATAACCCTCCACGATGACGGAAGGATAGAGGTAAGGATAAAGCGCGTTACCGGGGAGCAAATAATCAAGGAGCACCGGCCGGTGAAGCCAAAGCTCTTCGTCCCGAGGGGTAAAAGGCTCCTCAGGATAGTTCAGATGAGCGAGAGCAACGTCTCGGACAGGATGTACTTCAGGCGCAAGGTTCTGGAGAACGCCCTCAGGACCATAAACGAGAAGCTCAAGCCGGACATAGTGATCCACTGCGGCGACGTCGTGGATATGGGCATAGAGCGCTACTACGAGAGAGCATACGAGTTCTACGAGAGGATAAAGGCGGAAAAGCTGGTCGTCCCGGGCCACAACGACATAACCTACCTGGGCTACGACCTGTTCCTGGAGTACTTCGGCGAGCCGGAGATAAAGGAACTGGGGGGCTTCACGTTCATCCCGGTCATAAGTGCCCAGTACGAGACGCCCATAGGCGTTGTAGGGAGGATAGGTCAGAGAAAACTCGCCGTGCGCCTCGAAGAGTACCGGGAGACCTTCACCGTTGTCGTAATGCACCACAACATAGTCCCAATACCCAGAAGCAGGGAGGTCGGCTTCCTGGAGGATGCGGGCGACGTTCTCCGCGTCATCACTAGGCGGGAAGCGAACCTCGTTCTGACCGGCCATGGCGGCAACTCCTTCGGAATCAAAGTCGAGAAAACGCCCATCGTCAACGCGGGCTCCGTAAGCTGGGAACTCCACCGCAACCCCTACGGAAACAGCTTCAACGTGATAGACGTCTACCGGGACATGGTAGTCGTCTTCGAGGTTCAGGCAACGTGGGGCTCCGGAAGGCTCGTCGGGATATGGAAGATAAAGGCCCCCTTCATTCCCTCACCTTCGCTTCCATCCTCTCCATGAGCCTCTCCATTATGTCTTCCATTATCGCGTTGACCGTTTTCTCAAGCTCGACGTTGTTTATAACGGGAATTCCGTGTTCCTTTGCCCTCTCAACGATGAACTCCTGTATCTCCATTATCGCATCGAGGTGCTCCAGGTAGTAGTCGGCCGGCCTCTTGCTGTATCTCGCCCTCTCGTAGAACCTTGCCTCCAGGTCCTTCCTCCCGCTGACCGTTATCACGTACATGAAGCTGTTCTCCTTGAGCTCTACATAGCCGGGAACGAGATGAATGCCCTCGATTATCGCGTTAAATCCCTCCTTGTAGGCCCTGTCGAGAACGGCCGCGATGCCAACAGAGACATGCTCGACCTGGTTTTTGAAGCCCTTTATGAGGGGGGATTCCTCCCCCCTGCCCTGCGGCACCGCCTTCCAGGCCATGAACGACGAGGTGTGTATGTCCGGAAGGAGCTCCGGCGCGATTATCTTCCTCATGACCTCCCTTATCGTGTCTGTGCCTATGACGCTCCTTATGCCGAGGCGGAAGGCCAGCTCGGTGGCTATCGTCGACTTTCCGACGCCGGTCGCGCCGCCGAGGAGTATGGTTATGGGAATCTTGAGCCTCCGGAGCTGGCGCCAGAAGAGGTAGCGCTTCGCGGCCTCACCCAGTCCGTGCTCGATGAGCTTTCTGTACGTCAGCGCCCTTATCTCCTCCGTGGTTACCAGCTTGCGCCTCTCCTCGTTGAGCTCCTTCTGAACCTCTGTCGCGATGATGTAGGCTATACCCACCTCAACGCCGGCGAGGGTTATGGAGCGCGTCAGGATGCCCCTTGAAAAGGGCAGGCGTATCTTTCTCTCGGGGTCGGTGACGATTATCATCCCCCTCCCTCCAGAATCGAGCGTCCCAGCCTTAGAACAGCCTCCCGCAGGTCTTTGCCGTCCACGTTGACCGGCTCGTTGTCCAGATAGATGACCTCTATCCCCCTCTCCAACGCCCATCTCGTAACGACGTCAACGGCGGCAGCTTTGAGCTCAACCGCAACCGCATCTATCCCACTGAAGGCTTCCAGGTCCCTCATGAGCGGGCCCCTCTTGGAGAGGTTGGCCGAGGCGCACACTATCTCCGCTCCCAGCTTTTCGAGCCATTCTCCTGCCCTTGGGAGGGCATCACTGGAGGTCATGACGAGGCCGAGCCTCTTCCCCGAAACGTTTCCTAAGGGCCTCGAGCGCAGGGTCGTGAAATGAACGTCCGCATCGGGATTGATGGACCCTATCGCGTTCCTCAGCGCCCTGAGGCGCCCCTCGCTCACGGAGTCGGCCATGGTGACGACGACTATGTCCGCGAGGCTCACCCTGAAGGGGCCGAAGTAGCCCCTTATGAAGTCCAACTTCCCCTTCGCGCTGGTTATCAGGATGTACCCGTCGGCGCGGTAGGCTGGGAATGTCGCTCCGCTGCCCTCGAGAATTATGAGGTCGTTGGGAAGGCTCTCGGCTAACATTATCCCCTCGTCTATCACGTCGAAGAACGAAAATCCCGCCATGCCTCCCCCGCAGCGGCGGCAGCCTATGGTCGTCACGCGCGAGGTTAGGGCGTCCTCGAAGTGATCCGATGCGGCGTGCTTCCCGCTTTCGGCGAGCCTGAGGAGAAACTCCGGGGTTATCTCGAACTTGTCCCCCTCTATCAGCTCCGGTTCGGCCGGACCCCCGCGTCCCATCGTCACTATCACAGGCCTCGCTATCTCCTTGAGGGTCCTCGCTATGAATCCGCTCACGGCGGTCTTTCCGACCCTCTTTCCAGTCCCGATGACCGCCACGCTTGGCTTCCGCGTCCTCTTGAGCCGGCGCGGTGTGAAGTAAAAATCTGCTCCCCTGTAAGGGACGCCGTAGAGCATGCAGAGCGAGGCTATCCTGAACCTGTCCTCGTAATCTAACACCGGCTCATCGCTTAAATCAACAACCTCGGTTATCTCGTTCTCCTCGAGGGCCCTTCTGAGGGATGAGAGGTAATCGCTACCGCGGTACACAACAACGCCGAGCTTCCGCTCTATCTCACCAATGTCCCCAATCTTCTCACTCCCGCCGAGAAAAACCGCACAGCAGACATCACCCAGCTTTCCCACCGCCCAAGCGGTGACATCGGGGTAATGCTCGCCGTCAATCAGGACGAGCCTTCCCTTTCCCATAACACCACCGTTAACATCTAAACCCTAGGTGGATTTAACCTTTTGCCGAGACTCCGGAATGGACACCACTGGATTAGGGGTAGGACGCACATCGCCCAAGGAACCGTAGGAAGGGTTATAAACCCCGGAGGGGTAAAATAAATGGCAACCGCCTGAGGGCGGTGCCTGAGATGGAGGTGTGTGGAAATGGCTGAGCTGATAGTTAAGTCCAAGGTTAAGGAGGCCGTCAAGGCCATAGAACCCGAGATGAGGGTTAACCCAGAGTTCTACGAGGCCCTTGAGGCCGAGATCAAGGCTCTCATCGAGAAGGCCGTCAAGAGGGCCAAGGACGAGGGCAAGAAGACCCTCTACCCGAGGCACGTCTGATTTCTCCCCTTCTTTTTCCTTGTGTTGACGCCGATGCCCTTTTATTCTCCCCCGCCTAATCCCTACGGTGGTATTATGGCACTAAGGAAACTAGGCGATTCGGCCTACCTCTACCCCGGAAGCCCCTCAACCCTCATTAGGGTGGTCGAAGGGGGCGCTGTCATCGTTGACCCCGGTCACGGGAGCGGGAGGCACAAAGACCTCAGGAGAGAGGTCAGAAAGCTTGGGCTCGAGATAAAAGCCCAGCTCGCAACGCACGGTCACGCGGACCACATCGCGGTAGCGCCCAGGATAGACGCGCCCCTCTTCATGCACCGGTTCGAGTTCTCGATTGCCGAGAGCCCGCTCAACAGGGAGCTTCTCACCTTCGGCTCGAAGGCACCTGAGGGGTTCCTCGTCTTCCAGTTCCCGGAGGAGGTTAAAGTTCATGCGGTCTTCGAGTGGGGTGACGAACCCTTCGGCCTGAAGGCGGTCAAGCTGAACGGCCATTCTCCGGGAATGACTGGCTTTCTGGACGAGGAGAACGGCATCATCTACGCAGGGGATGCTTTCTTTGGGGAGAGGGTAATAGAAGCGGTTGGACTGCCCTACCTGGTCGATCCGGAACTATTTAAAGCTTCAATTAAAGAATTGCAGAATTATGCAGAAAAGGGCTTCCTGCTCATACCCTCCCACGGAAAGGCCGTGAAGGATGAGGAAGCACTCGAACTGCTCGACTTCAATCTCAACCGCGTCGAGGAGATGGAGAACCTCATCATAGAACTCCTCAAAAACCCCATGGGACTCGACGAGCTGGCCTTCAGAATCATGGGGCATTACGGGGTCGAGGTGACACCTCAAAAACTCGCCCTCAACCTCGTCCCGCTGAGGGCCTTCATAGCGACGCTGTACAACGAGGGGAGGATCGAGGCAGCGGTTGACAAGGGGCTGAAATGGAAGATTAGAGGGGACTGAACTACTCGTCCCCATCGGGATAGCAGAGGTACCGGTAGGGGCAGAACCTGCAGGTGAAGTCGTTCCAGCCCTTAGGGGGCTTTCCTTTCTCGTACGCACGCTTAACGGAGTAGAAGTGCCTCAGCGTCTCGCGGAAAAGCTTGCCGTCGTAGGGAACCTCGAAGGCCCTGAAGTTCGGCCCCTTAACTATGGGAAAGCGGGAGAAGTCTATCTTGTTGATGACCTTCATCGGCTCCTCGTGGAGCTTGATGTAGTAGAGATAGCCGTACTCTGCCTCGGCCCAGCGAAGGTACACGTTGAGTTGGGCAAGGTGGTAGTCGTAGGGGTTCCGCGGAAGGCTCGTCTTCCCCTTGATTTCGATGGGGAAATCCCTTATGGCATCCACCCTCCCGTGTATCTCGAAGCCCAGGCGGGAGGAGCGCAGGATCATGCGCTTCTCAAGCTCAAAGCCGAAACGTTTCTGTAGAATCTCTCCAAGGACGTTATGGGTGTTTATTCCCTGGTTAAGCCTCACCTTAACGAACTCCGGCCACCTCTCGGGATAGCCCTTGAGCCGGAAGTATATCCTCCTGGGACAGGTTAGAGCCTCGCTGGCGTAAAACTCTATGAGTTCATCACCTTCATCGTGACCGTTGTTGCTCATCGTCTTCCCTCCAGAGACGGGGCGGGTCATCGGCCCGCGAACCTCGCCGCCCCTGCGTCAGCTAATACCGACGTCATCACCCATCAGACTGGGCAAGGGTCGTCATCCGCTTGGAGAGTTAAGTCTAACCCACCATTTAAATCTTTGGGGAAAGAATACCGGAATTAAAAGGGGAATAAAATCAGAGTATGGTGCCCTTCTTCCTCTTGAGCGAGTAGCTGAGGCCGTACGCGGGCCAGAGGCTCGGCGGCTGCTCGTAGTGGTGCAGGTTGCGGAGTATTTTCTCCGCGGCTTTCCTGTTCTTCGCCCTGACGCGCAGGACTCCGTCCTCAAGCTCGACGGTTCCGTTCGAGAGCCTGAGGGTGAGCTTCGAGCCGTTCACCTCTGGACGGGCCTTCATTAAAAGCTGCCTGTAGTCCTCGTACGCCTCACGACTCAGTTTCTGCTCAAGAAGGGCGGGTTTTTCACGTGACTTAAACAGACGGGAAAACCAACTACTTGAAGGCTCATCATCCATACTCCTCATCGACCTCCGGAGGATTTCTCGCTGTAAATTCGTTCTTCAGGTTTTTAAGGCTTTCTCCTCGCTTTTTGCCGAAATGACGGGAGAAGGCTTTTTAAAGTTTCCGGGCTGAGTAAGGCCGATGGGAAAGACGCAACTGATAAAGCCGCGCATCAGGGAGATACTCTCGAAGGAGCTCCCCGGGGAGCTAGTTGAAATGCTCCCGAAGCACTGGGTTCGGATAGGCGACGTTCTGATTCTACCGATTAGGCCCGAACTCGAATCCTACAAGGGCAGAATAGCCGAGGTCTACGCGGAAGTCCTCGGCGTCAAGACAGTCCTGAGGAAGGGCCGCATAGGCGGCGAGTTCCGCGAGACGAACTACGAGGTTCTCTACGGAAGCGACACGGTGACGGTTCACGTCGAGAACGGGATAAGGTACAAGCTGGACGTGGCAAAGGTGATGTTCTCGCCGGCCAACGTCAAGGAGCGCGTAAGGATGGCGAAGGTCGCCAAACCAGGCGAGCTGATCGTGGACATGTTCGCTGGAATCGGGCACCTCAGCCTCCCCATGGCCGTCCACGGAAAGGCCCGGGTGATAGCCATAGAGAAGAGTCCTTACACGTTCAGGTTCCTCGTTGAGAACATCGAGCTGAACCGGGTTCAGGACAGGATGACGGCCTACAACATCGACAACAGGGATTTTCCGGGGGAGAACATAGCCGACAGGGTCATCATGGGCTATGTCGTAACGACCCACGAGTTCATACCAAAGGCGCTGAGCATAGCGAAGGATGAGGCGGTAATCCACTACCACAACACCGTGCCCGAGAGGCTGATGCCGGGGGAGCCCTTCAGGACGTTCCAGAGAATCGCAAGGGAGCACGGCTACGAGGCCGAGAAGCTCAACGAGCTGGTAATCAAGCGCTACGCCCCTGGCGTCTGGCACGTCGTCGTTGACGTGAGGGTTTTCAAGAAGTGAGCTATTCTTCTACACCCCACAGGGGCTCCCAGTCGTCGCATACGAAGTTCATGTGGACGGTCTTCATGTGCCTCCTGCATATCCCCTGCGTTGGAAAGTAGGAATCTATGGCGCCGAACCAGCGGCAGTTCCTGCAGGACTTGAGCCGGTCATCCATTCAGTTCACCGATGAAGGTTTTCGCGCCACCACATAAACCTTTGGGCACTCGGGCCGCCTTCAGTTAACAGATGAACTTAACTTAAGATGACTAGTGAAACGCTTCCTTTTGCGAAGGCCTTATATCCTCCAACCCGAAAATCTTTCGAGGTGATTCTGATATGGAGGCGAAAGGTGGTTACTGGGGCAAGATTCTGAGGGTCAACCTGACGACCCACGAGGTCAAGGTGGAGCCCCTGCCTGAGGAGTTCCCAAGGAAGTACCTCGGCGGCGTTGGCTTCGGTACCAGGCTTCTCTACGATGAGGTTCCAGCCGGGGCGGACCCCCTCGGACCGGAGAACAAGATGATAATCACCCCCGGCCTGTTCGTTGCCACGGGAATCGGAACCGGTTCAAAGACGGCGTTCAACTTCAAGAGCCCGCTCACCGGCGGTTACGGCCGCTCGATGGCCGGTGCCAAGATGGGTGAGGAGCTCAAGAAGGCCGGCTACGATGTTCTGATAATCGAGGGCCAGAGCGAGAAGCCGGTTCTCCTAGTCATAGAGGACGATGAGGTCAAGCTCGTCCCGGCAGAGGGCTACTGGGGCCTCACCACCGGCGAGGCCAGGAAGAAGGCGAAGGAGGAGTACCCCGGATTCTCCACCGCTTTCATCGGACCCGCGGGCGAGAGACTCAACCTCATCTCAACGATCGAGACCGATGATAGGCAGGCCGCCCGTGGAGGACCCGGAGCCGTCCTTGGAAGCAAGAAGCTCAAGGGAATCCTCGTCAGGGGAACCAAGAAGATACCCATAGCAGAGCCCGAAAAGCTCCGCGAGCTCATCAAGGAGTGGGCGCTCGTCTTTAAGGACCACCCGGCCACCAAGGCGGACATGGACTACGGAAGCGGTGAGTTCCTTGACTGGATGAACCGCGAGCGTGGCACCTTCCCGACCAGGAACTGGCAGATGGGCTTCTTCAAGAAGGCCTACGAGAAGGCCAAGGAGGAGGGCAGGGAGCACATCGGAATCGACCCGTACTTCTGGGCACCGAAGTACCGCGCGGGAAGGAAGCCGTGCCCGATGTGTAACAAGCCGTGCAGCCAGTACGTCAGGGTGGAGAGCGAGAAGTGGGGCACCTTCATGGTGGACGGTCCCGAGTACGAGACCCTCTACTCCTTCGGTGGCGTCCTTGAGCTCGACGACTTCGAGACCGTTGCCTACCTCAACTACCTCGCAGATGAACTCGGACTCGACACCATCTCCGCCGGTGTCACCATCGCCTGGGCTATGGAGGCCTACGAACGTGGACTTCTCACGAAGGAAGACGCCGACGGCCTCGAGCTCACCTTCGGCAACGGCGAAGCTGCCGTTGAGACCCTCAAGAAGATGGCCTACCGCGAGGGCAACCTCGGAAAGCTCCTCGCTGACGGTGTCAAGAGGGCCAGCGAGCGCCTAGGAAAGGAGAGCTGGAAGTTCGCAATGCACGTCAAAGGTATGGAGCCTCCAGCGTATGACGTCCGTGGCATAAAGGGAATGGCCTTAGCGTTCGCGGTCAGCGTTCGCGGTGCGGATCACCTGACCAGCGGCGCCTACGGAACCGAGCTGGTCGGCAGGTGGTGGAAGTTCGACGGCGTCGACAGGACCAAGGGTGAGAACAAGGGATTCGAGATTGCCTTCCACGAGAACCTCATGGCGGTCTACGACGCCACCGGCGTCTGTAAGTTCTCGAGGCACATGTACTTCCTCGAGGGCTTCCCGCCGCTCGTCGAGGCCGTCACCGGCATGAACATCGGCGAAGCCGAGCTGATGGTCATCGGCGAGAGGATAATGAACATCGCCAGGGCCTTCAACGTCCGCGAGGGCTTCAGCAGGAAGGACGATACCCTGCCGTACAGGGTCATGTGGGAGCCGATTCCGGAGGGAGTCAGCAAGGGCCTCCACGTCCCGCCGTGGGAGCTCGACAGGATGCTCGACGAGTACTACCAGGCGAGGGGCTGGAGCAGGGACGGAATCCCGACCAAGGTCAAACTCATCGCCCTCGACCTCCCGGACATCGCCGAGGACATCGGGGCTGGTATTTGAAGCCCTCCTCTCACTTTTCTGTTTATGCACAATTGACCAAAAGAAGCGTTCTTTTCCATGAACGGCTGAGAAATGTTGGTATGCACTCTAACACCAGAATATAAGGGGGCGTGGGGGCGTTAGCTTCACCAAAAGAAGTTCCTTTCCTGCTGAACTGGCGGAGAATAAAGCGTGCGCTCTGAAATTTGCCTGCGATGAGGGTTTGGCTTTAAAACAGGATATTGAACGGTCAACGCTTTCGTCAGAAAGGGTTGTTTGGCGCCGGGGCAGGGATTTGAACCCTGGCGGGCAAACGCCCACGGACTCTCCAGGCCCGCGCCTTCCCAGGCTAGGCTACCCCGGCGTAAAAAGGAGGAGAATCATGAGATGAGCTCGATCTCGATGGTGACGTCCTCGGGGACGCGGATGCGCATGATCTGGCGCATGGCCCTTTCGTCGGCCTCGATGTCGACGAGCCTCTTGTGAACGCGGAGCTCAAACTTGTCGAAGGTTGCGGTGCCCTCGCCGTCCGGGCTCTTCCTGGTGGTGATCCTTATCCTCTTGGTCGGAAGCGGTATGGGTCCGCTCATCCTGACGCCGGTCCTCTCGGCTATCTGCTTGATCTGGTCGGTGACCTCGTTGAGGGCCTTAATGTTGGTGCTTGCGAGCTTAATCCTTGCCTTCTGCATTTCAGTCCCTCCTAAGAGTTCAAGGAAGTAAAGGAAAGGTCAGAGAAGGCCTTCACTCGGCCTTCTGGATGGAGATAACCATACCGGCAGCGACGGTCTGGCCCATGTCACGGATGGCGAACCTGCCCATCTGCGGTATCTCCTTGACCGGCTCGATGACCATCGGCTTGGTCGGCCTGAGGACGACGATGGCCGAGTCACCGGTCTTGATGAACTGTGGGTTCTCCTCGACGATGTTACCGGTCCTTGGGTCGAGCTTGGCGAGGAGCTGCTCGAACCTGACGGCGACCTGGAGGGTGTGCGCGTGGAGGACCGGGGTGTAGCCGACGGTGATGGCGGTCGGGTGGTTGAGGACGATGATCTGGGCCTTGAAGGTGTCCTTCGGCCTGACAACGGTCGGCGGGTTGGTGGTGTGACCAGCAACGTCACCGCGCTTTATGTCGTTCTTACCAACGCCACGGACGTTGAATCCGATGTTGTCACCCGGAAGGGCCTCCTGCATGGCCTCGTGGTGCATCTCGATGCTCTTGACCTCACCCTGGATGGCCTTGTGGAAGATGGTGCTGGCCGGCTCGAAGATGACGACGTCGCCGACGCGGAGGACACCGGTCTCGACACGGCCGACCGGGACGGTACCGACACCCTTGATGGAGTAGACGTCCTGGATCGGGATGCGGAGCGGCTTGTCGGTGGGCTTCGGCGGCTCGGGTATCTGGTCGAGAGCGTCGATGAGGGTCGGGCCGTTGTACCAGGGCATGTTGTCGCTCTTCTTAACGACGTTGTCGCCCTCCCAAGCGCTGATCGGGATGATCGGGAAGTCCTTGTAGCCGAGCATCATGAGGAGCTTCTTGACCTGGTCAGCGACGGCCTTGAACTTCTTCTCGTCGTAGTTGACCATGTCCATCTTGTTGATGGCGACGATGATGTGGTTGATACCAAGGGTCCTGGCAAGGAAGGCGTGCTCCTTGGTCTGCGGCATGACACCGTCGGTGGCGGCGACGACGAGAACGGCGGCGTCGGCCTGGCTGGCACCGGTGATCATGTTCTTAACGAAGTCTCTGTGGCCCGGAGCGTCGATGATGGTGATGTACTTGTGCGGGGTCTCGAACTTGGTGTGGGCGACGTCAATGGTGATACCCCTCTCGCGCTCCTCCTTGAGCCTGTCCATGACCCAAGCGAACTTGAAGGACTTACCCTTCTCACCCATCTCCTCGAACTTCTTGATGATGTTCTCCGGTATGTTGGCGGTGTCGAAGAGCAGCCTTCCGATGGTGGTGCTCTTTCCGTGGTCGACGTGGCCTATAAAGACGATGTTAACGTGCGGCTTCTCCTTAGCCATTTTCATACACCTCCATATTTTGGTCTAGTCTCGTTGACTAGGATGGCTTTTTAAATCTTTCGAACCTCGGCCCCCTCGGGCGGGAAACCCGCCTTTTCTCGGGGAGGCCTCATGAGTTCCGTCCCTAAGTTACGAAGCGGGTTTAAAAAGTTAACTAATTGGAGTTGGCAGGAATCTGTCAATTTTCAGGGCAAACTCGCAGGTTCAGCCTTCATGGTCAATATCCGCCCCTCAGAGACCACATCGCCAGTGCCTCGTGTCAACTTACAAAGCCTTTCTCCGGCGAGAATGAACGGGTGAAAGGATAAAGCTAGAATAGAAAAGCTCGGAGGGCGGAAAGCCCTCACTGCTGCGGGCAGACGTCCTGCTCCTTCGGCGGGTTCGGGTCGAGGCCCTTCCTCTGCCTGATCTGCCTGATGATGTTCACAGCGAGCTCTCCCGGAACGCGCTTGAAGCCCGCGTGCTCGGTGCTCCAGAGGGCCCTTCCGCTGGTGGCACCACGGATGGCTCCGGCGAATCCGAACATCTCCGCAACCGGGGCCTCGGCGATGATGATCATGACCTCGCCCTCCTGGCGCATGTCGATGAGCTGGCCGCGCCTCTGGTTGATCTCCCTGCTGACGGCACCCATGTACTCGTAGGGCACGTTGATGATGACCTTCTGGTACGGCTCGTAGAGGATCGGCTGGGCCTTCATCATGGCGCACTGGATGGCGCCCCTGATGGCCGGGTAGATCTGGGCCGGACCGCGGTGGACGTTGTCCTCGTGGATCTTGGCGTCGTGCAGGCGAACCATGACCTTCATGACGGGCTCCCTGGCGAGCGGGCCCTCGTCCATGGCCTGGTGGAATCCGTCGACGAGGAGGTCCATGACCTCGTTGAGGTACTGGATACCCTTGGTGTTGTCGAGGAACATGTTGCCCTGGTAGATGTCGACGATGCCCTTGGCGACCTCGTAGTCCATGCCGAGCTCGGCGAGCTTCTTGGCGACCTCCTTCGGGTTCTTGGGCCTGCCCTCGGGGATGAGGCCCTCGCGGATGGCCTGGTATATCTCGTCCGGAAGCGGCTCCACGGTGATGTAGAACCTGTTGTGCTTGTTCGGGCTCTTTCCTTCGACTATCGGGCTCATCTTGCTGACGCTCTCGCGGTAGACGACGATCGGCGGGGAAACGTCGACGTCGAGCTTCCAGTCTTCCTTGAGCTTGACGAGCTTGACCTCGAGGTGGAGCTCACCCATACCGCTGAGGAGGTGCTGGCCGGTTTCCTCGTCGATCTTGACGTGGAGCGTCGGGTCCTCCTTGGCGAGCTGGCGGAGAGCCTCGATGAGCTTCGGAAGGTCCTTAACGTTCTTGGCCTCAATGGCAACGGTAACGACCGGCTCGCTGGTGTAGTGGAGGGCCTCGAACGGCTCGATCTGCTCCTGGGAGACGGTCTCACCGGCCATGGCATCGCGCAGTCCGGTGACGGCGACGATGTTACCGGCCGGAACGGCCTCCATGTTGACCCTCTCGGGACCCATGTAGATACCGACCTGCTGGATCCTGGCCTTCCTCTTGGCGTTGATGAGGTAGACCTCCTGGCCGGTCTTCACGGTACCGCTCCAGACACGGCCGGTTGAAACCTCACCGGCGTGCTTGTCGAGGATGATCTTGGTAACGACCATGACCATCTTGCCCTTCGGGTCGCAGCGCATCATGGCCTGGCCGATGTCGCTCTCGACCTCACCCCTCCAGAGGTGCGGGATCCTGTACTTCTGGGCCTCGAGCGGGTTCGGCAGGTGCTTGACGACCATATCGAGAACGACGACGTGGAGCGGGGCTTTCTGCCTGAGGGTCTTAAGGTCCCCGCTGTTGGTGAGCTCGACGATGTCCTTGAAGGAAACGCCGGTCTTCTTCATGTACGGAACGCTGAGGGCCCAGTTGTAGTAAGCTGAACCGAAGGCGACGCTACCGTCCTCGACCTTGACCATCCACTGGCTCTTAAACTCGTCCGGGGCGTACTTCTTGATGAGCCTGTTGACGTCGGTGATTATCTTGGCGAACCTCTGGAGTATCTCGTTCGGGCCGAGCTTGAGCTCCTTGATGAGCCTGTCAACCTTGTTGATGAAGAGAACCGGCTTGACGTACTCCCTCAGGGCCTGCCTGAGAACGGTCTCGGTCTGGGGCATGACTCCCTCAACGGCGTCAACGACGATGATCGCACCGTCTATGGCACGCATGGCTCTCGTGACGTCACCACCGAAGTCAACGTGACCCGGGGTGTCGATGAGGTTGATGAGGTAGTCCTGGCCCTCGTAGTTGTGAACCATCGAAACGTTGGCCGCGTTGATGGTGATACCTCTCGCCTGCTCCTGCTCGTCGAAGTCGAGGACGAGCTGCTTTCCGGCGAGCTCCTCGCTAATCATTCCAGCGCCGGCGAGCAGGTTGTCGCTCAGCGTCGTCTTACCGTGGTCAATATGAGCGGCAATACCCATGTTCCTGATCCTCTCGGGCTGGGTCATGAGCTCTTTGATCTTCGCAACCATCTCTTCCCTTCTTCCCATTTACACCACCTTCTAACCTGATGAGCTTGTTCACCACTCACTTAAGAAGGCCGGTTATAAATCTTTCCCAGTGGAGAAATGCCCGGGGCTTCAGACGTTCAAACTACTTAAGGTTTTTGGAGGGGAAAGGCCATCGCCCTCAACCGAGGAAAGTCCTCAGGAACCTTTCAATCCGCTCCATCACGTCCTCCCTAGCGTAGACACCCCAGCGCCAGTGGGTGTCCTTCAGCTCGACGAGGGAGCGAACCAGCGGGGAGACATCACTCAGCCGTTTAAGCCCATCGCCCACGGCCACGAAGGCGTTCTTCTCCTCGAACTTGGGCTTCGGAGGGTAATCAACCGTAGCCAGATGGCCAAACTCGCCTTCCAGCTCATTCTTGAGTTCGAAGATGACCTTCTCGCCCGGGTCATCGCCGCTGTACAGAACACGCTTGTAGAGCCTCCTGTCGTCTATGGCCGCAATGAGTTCGCGAACTTCGCCATTCTCGCTCCTCCTAAGCCGGGCGATCAGGTCGACCTCGTCCATGAGGCGAATCTCCTCGAGCGGAATTCCCTCTAGCTCAACCGCCTTTACGAGCATCGAGCTGGCTATTTTCGAAACGTGGTGCTGGTAAACGGTGGGATACATCATGCTCCTCGCGAGGAGGAGGCTCTGTGCGGCCATTACACCCTTCTCCCCGATTATCAACCTCTCACCATCGTAGTGTAGGTTCCTCACGAGCCTGTCAAGGTCAACGAGACCGTAGGCGGCGCCCGTATAGTACGCATCGCGCACGAGGTAATCCATCCTGTCCGCGTCTATGTCGCCGCTCACGAGGGGGTGTTTGAGAAGTCTGAGGAACTCTCCGAGGGAGTAGCGCTCCCGTATAACGTCCCCGATTTCACCGTGCTTTATGAACCACTTCGTGTTTTCCTCGTGCCTTTGGTAGAGAACCTCAAGCGTGTGGCTGAAGGGATAGTGACCGAGGTCGTGAAGCAGAGCCGCGTAAACGGCACCCTCCTCAATTCCGGGGTTGTATCCAGCTATTCTCTTCGCCAGATAGAAAGTTCCGAGGGAGTGCTCGAAGCGCGTGTGCTTAGCAGAGGGATATGCGAGAAAAGCCAGGCCCAGCTGGGTTATCCTCCTGAGTCTCTGAAACTCGGGCGTGTCCACGAGCCTGAGGGCGAAGTCATCGAGCTCGATGTGGCCGTGTATGGGGTCGTGGACGAGCTTCATCTCCGCCACCAAAAAGTTGTGGAAAATCAGCTCCACGTCTCCGCTATGACGTCGTGCTTGTGGATGCTCTCGTTGCTGATTACGCGCACGTGGATTTTGCCGTTAAAGCGCTCCTTGGCCTTGGCGAATATCTCGCGCGCCACATCCTCAACGAACTTCGGGTTGCGGTGCATCCCCTGGACGACGGCGTTCTCGTCTATGGTCTTGAGCAGCGTGTAGGTCGGGTGGCTGAAGGAGCTCTCGACGACGTCTATCATGTCCTCAAGGGCTATCTCCTCGTCGAAGGCCGTCCTTACCTCAAGCTCGCCTATCGCCCTCTGGATGTGGGTCTTCCCATCGTTGTTCGCCATCGCGTGCGGGCAGGCCGTGTTGCCTATCACCTTGACGCGGAGAACCTTTCCAAAGGAGCCGTCCTCGTTTTTTATCACGCCCACCTCGACGTCGTAGGGCTCGTAGGTCGTCTTTCCGCTCGCGGGGGTCTGGCGAGGTATTATGAGGTGGGTCTTTATCCAGACCTCGGCACGCCTGTGCGGATGCTTGCCCTCAAGGCGGCGTATAACACACCTGCCGAGCTCCTCAAGGGAGGTGTGGGCCTGCATGACCTCCTCCTCGACCGCCTCGCTCATGGCCTCGGTTATGCTCTCCACGAGCCTGCTCATGTGTATTCCCTTCTTCTCCTCGGGGACGTCGATGGTTATCTCGAAGACGGGCAGGAAGGTGTACACCCTCCCCTTCCAGTTTATTCTCGCCACGGTGCGCAGGTTGGTGATTCCGACGCGGTGAAGGCGCTCCCTTATCTCAGGGGTCTCTTCCTGGGTCTCAACGAGCATGAGCATCACCTTTCATCTTGTGTTTAGGGGCTTCTAATTCGACCGCTTTTTAAACCTACCTCAGAAACGTCATAAGCCTCTCATAGCTCTCCCGTGCGAGTTTAACGTCATCCTCTCTGAGCCTCTCCGCGTACTTGGCCTTCTCGAATATCCTCGTGAGGACGTCGAGGTCTTCCAAGTCGGGAAATATCTCCCGCAGCTTCGCCTCGTGCTCCCAGTGGGTCCAGCTCTTCTGATATGGATAGCCCTTCATCACGAGGCCTGCGACAACGTTTTTGTACATCTTTATGACCCTCTCCGCGGGAGTGCCCTCTATGGAATCGTAGGTCATCTCCGGCTCGAACCTGACCTCAAAGGGCGTAACGCCTCTCTTCCGCCTCTTCACCGTGAGGAGGAACAGAACGAAGACAATGAAGGGGATGAAATAGAATATCCCCGGGAGCTCGCGGAGGGTGACGACGAAGTTGCCTGAGGTGACGTTGTACCAAACCCCGGAGAGGGTTTCCCCCACCTTGCCCCCGTTCACGAGGCTCTCCGGCTTCTTCTCGAAGAGCAGTTTGAGGGCGACGAAAATCGCCAGGAGCGTTATCGCGCCGGCAAGAACGTTGCCCCTCTTGGTTCTACGCATTCCCCTCTCAAACTTCCCCTCGAGGAGCATCTTCAGAACGTAGCCCGCGGCCGCGAAGAGGAAGAGGTTCGCGAAGAAGAACACCCACTCGAAGTTGAAGACCGTCGTCCCGCCATGGACGGCCGTCCTACCCAAGAGCATGGAGACGATGATGAAAGAGGCGAAGAGAGCCCAGTACAGGCTCTTTATTCTCTCCATGACCGGACACCCAGCTGCTCGATCATGTAGTAAACCGTCCGGAGCGGGATGCCCATCCTGGCGCTTATCTCCTTGGGGGGAACGCCGTTCATCAGGAGGTCCTGAACCTCCCGTATGGTGCTCTCATCGTATTTCCGCGGCCTTCCGCGGGGGTAACCCTCGGGAACGAGTTCTATGCCCATCTGGGCGAGGGCGTTGATGGCCTTTTTGGAGACCTTCGGGTAGAGGCTCGGGGGACAGCTTATGCGCCTGACGTTGGGGGCGCGCTCAAGGATTCTCACGAGTATTTCCTTCGTCGGGCGGAGGTTTATGTAGACCTCCGTAACCTCGTCGTTCAGAACCTCGCTGAGCTTCCTTATGAGCTCGGAATTGTTCCGCGCCTTAACCTCCACCCTCATAAACTCACCCCTGGAGGAGGGCCAAAAACTGCTTGGCCTTATCGCTCTTAGGCATGAACTTCTCAAACTTCTTCGTGTCGGCGAAAAGGGTCTTGTGGAGACCGGAAATCACGAACTTCCGGATGGCCTCCTCAAGCTCGTCCCTTGGAACGCCGAGGAGCTCGGCGACTTTATCCTCGCTGTACTCACTCATCCCGTAGAGGAGAACCGCGCCGAGCAGGTAGTTGGGAACGTTAGTTATATCCTTCCTCTTCCCCACGAGGGCGCTCTCCATCTCGCACTTCCTTATGATGAGCATACTCCCGTGACCGGTTCTGAAGCCCGGCTCGTTTCGGAAGGGAAGGTCGAATATCGAGTAGTGGCAGTCTATGCAGAGCTTTATGTCCGGGTAGAGACCGAGCCCCTCTCTCTCGTTCTCGGAGGTGAGGAAGTAGTAGCGGAAGAGGTCGAGGCCGAGTTTTTCAGCGCCCTTCTCAGGGTCGAGAACGGAGTATGCAAGAGAGAGGTTATCAACGGTGTAGTGGTTGTTTATGAGCACTCCCTTGGTCTTGACAAAGCTCAGCACGCGCCAGCGGAAGCGCCTTCCGTAGCGCTTTCTCAGCTCGCCCTCTATGTCTGAGTCCGCGGGGAGGTCCAGCCTGGACTTCTTCAGGCGGTTGTTCTCCCAGTACTCGACCTCTATGCGCAGGCCGCGAGTTCTTACGGTTCCTTTCTCGCGGAGCTTGCCCTTTATGAACTTGAACGACTCCCTGACGGCTATACTCTCCCTGGCAAGGAGCCTCAGAACGTCGCCGGAGTAGGCCATGTACGGCAGCACCTCAACCCTGCCTATCTGAACGTTCCTCGGAACGGCCTCAACGTCCTCGACGTTCTCCCTCGTGAGCTCCTTGAGGGTTACCGGCTTCTTTCCAAGGAAGAAGGTGTAGTTGGCGGAGATGAGGGCAAGGGCCATCTTGTGAGCGGTTATCGCCGCGCGGAGCCTTTCGAGGGCGAGAACCCTGTTGCGCTTCTTCTTGTAAATCCACTGAATGTGGGGATCGCGGTCGCGCTTGCCCATACCCCGCACCGCGGGGGTCGTTTCACCCACGCGCCTCGAGAGGTCCTCTTCAAGCTCCTGCAGGAGGGAGAGGTTCTCTCTGAGGCGATAGGAGATGGACGGGATGTCGAAAGTCTCGAATAACCCGTCCATGTCTATCCCAATGTCGTCCAGTATCTTGTTTACCTGGGCCACCAGTTCCTCGGTGGTCGTCATGGCAGCAGATCACCGCTGTTTATCTTTTCCGGAAGGTACCTCTTGGCCACGAACTCAAGGCTCTTGTTGGCGAGGGCCTGCTGCTCTATCCTGACTCCCATCTTAACGGCCATCTTGAGCTGCCTCTGCCACTCCTTGTTCTGGAACCAGGGATACTCCATCTCCTCCAGGATTCTCTTGTAATCGCCGGTTGGGCCGCCCTTCTTGTTGGGCGGGATTCCCTTGAGCTTTTCAGTGACGTTCTCGAGACCGTAGCGCTTTATGTCGTCCATGGTCATTCCCACGAACTTCGCCTCCGGCGTCGCCAGCTTGTCGCTGAGGTAGGCGAGGTTGATGGAACCCTGCTTTATGGTGGAGTATATGTACCAACCGTAGGGGTCGCCATCCGTGAAGACTATTATCGGCAGCCCCTCCTCGTAGTGGAGCCTGTGGATGAGCCTCCTTACGCCACGGGACGCCTGACCCTGCGTCGCTATGATGAGGGCCTTCTCCTTCTTCGGGAATTTTTCCTCAATCAGCCTGTCGGCCATAGCGGCGGTCTCGACGACCAGAGCGTAGTCAACGTTGACCTCCACGAAGTGCAGGTGCTCAACCGTTCCTGGAACTGCCCAGCCACCCATACCGAGCTTGCTCGTGTTGAACTCGTCCTCGCCGTCGCGTATGACTATGTCGCCGTAGATGTAGCCGCGCCTGTCGGCAGTGAGGTGCATCTCCTCACGCAGAACGCCGAGCATTCTCTCGAGGTCTTCGATGATCGGGTCGCTCTCGCGCTGGTCCTCGAAGGTGTTCTCCTTCGTTCCCGGAATGGTGTGCTTGTTGGCGTAGTAGGCTTCACGAAGGCTCGCGTGCTTGCCCTCGCTCACCAGGCGCTTCACGTAGGCCATGATGAGGAGAGTCTGCATGAACTTTCTGGCATGAGCCACGTTGAGGAAGTAGCGCCTTGAGAGCTTGTCGCCCATCCTGATGACGCGCCTCTTTTCATCGAAGTAGACGTTGTTGAGCCCGCGCATGGGGATGTCGAAGTAGGGGTTCTTTCCGCTCTTTATGTCCTCGAGGACGCGCTTTCCGTACTCCTCAAGCTTGGTGAGCACCCTGGTCGGGTCGTAGGAAAAGCGCTCCCTGGGTTTCTCCCTCTTCACCTTGGATTTAGGCATTCTCGCTCACCTCGCTAAGCTCACTCTCTTTGGCCTTAAAGTGGCTCTCTATGAAGGTCAGGAAGTAGGTCTTGACCGCGTCCTCCTCCTCTCCGGTCAGAACGCTCAGGGCCTTCGCTATCTCCGGTACGTACTTCTCGAAGGTCTTCTTCCTCTTAACCTGATAGAGCTTCCTGTGCTTGCCGCTCAGGTAGGTCTGAAGCCTCCTGGCGGCGTCCATTATGGCCAGCCTTATCTCGTTCTGAATCTCCTCAACGTTGGCGATGCTCTGCTTTCCGGTGCCGGTGTAGGGCACGTGGACGCTGATGACGTTTATCATGAGCACCACCGGCGCGCGGTCGAGGTCGTCAACCTTGTAGCGCTTCCAGTCTATGGAGCGCGCAGCGAGGGTCGTCACACAGGAACCGGCGTCGAAGAGGAGCGGAACTCTGTTGGCGTAGCGGAGAAGCTCAAAGCCTGCGGGAATCTCACCGCCGTAGGCGAGGCCGACTTCAACCTGGAAGGGAATACCACCGGAGTAGACCTTCGGCGGTCTCGTCACGGCCGTCACGAATTCCGGCTTGAGGATTCCCCTGAGGCCCTTCTCGATGTTCTCCTCGCCTATCGGCCTGAGGCCGTGGGTCGGCGGGGCCAGAAACTTCATGTACTTGAAGGCCTCGACTATCTCCTCCGCCTCGTGCCAGGTGAGCTTCTCGGGCGGCTTCTCCATGAGCTTTGCAACCTGCTTGACCACCTTGGTGTATCCCCTGAAGGAGCGGAGGACGGCCTTAACCTCTCCCTTCATGAGTCTCTCGTAGAGCTGCTCCTGAACGTTCTTGTCCTCCTCCGTCTTTATCAGCCTCAGCGCCGCGATGTACTCTATCAGCTCGTCTATCTTCTTGTCGCTTATCCTCGAGAACTCGCCGACGAGGAAGCGCTTCACCGTGTTCCTCCGGGTCTTCTTGGCCATCCTGTAAACGTCGTCGGTGAGAACCCCCCTCGGGTGGGGCTTCATCTCAACCGGCGGCTTTGGCACCTCTTCGCTCGACCTCGGGAAGACTATGAGCTTCCCGTCCGGCTCTATGAGCTCGATGTGGGCGTGCGGGTTCGCTATAGCGGTGAGCTTTAGATACCAGTAGACGCCCTGCTTTGAGCGTATGTAACGGACGTTTTTCACCTCAAGCTCTATCCTCGTCCCACGCCAGCCCTTGGGATTGGGGTGCTTCTCCTTCTTGACGATTTTACCCTCGTTCTTGTCAACGTCTATCTTAACCCAGGCCTCGATGGTTTTATCGCCGCCGGTTGAAGTTATGACGCGCGTTGCCTTTCCGCTAGTTATCTGAGCGAACATGACGGCACCGCTTATACCGATACCCTGCTGACCGCGGCTCTGTATGTTCCTGTGGGCCTTGGTACCGGCGAGCATCTTGCCGAAAACGTGGGTTATGTACTTCTCGGGTATTCCCGGACCGTTGTCCTCAACGATTACCTTGTAGTGCTCCCTTCCGAGCTCCTCTATCTCGACGCGGATGTACGGCGCTATCCCAGCCTCCTCGCAGGCATCTAGGGAGTTCGTAACTGCTTCGTGAACGACTGTGGTGAGGGAGCGTATCTTGCCCGTGTAGCCAAGCATGGCCGCGTTTCGTCTGAAGAACTCACTGACGCTCTGAATCTTGAATTCCTTAAACAGCTGACTTGCTTCGGCCATCTTCATTCCTCCTCGTTCTTCTCAACTTCTTCGCCAAGGGCCTCGTAATAGCTCATGCTCTCCAGCTCGAGGTCCTTCTTCCTGCGCTCAAGGTACTTGTAGACAACACCGTGCGGGGAGCCCTTGGCGAGCTTCTCTATGGCGGTCTTGGCAACCTCGACCTGAATCGGGTTGCCGATTATCGCGACGGTCTTACCGTAGACGCTCACGTCTGCCCCGCTCATCTCCTCGATTATCTCGCGGGTTCTACCCTTCCTGCCTATTATCCTTCCCCTAACGCGCGGAAGGGCGTTCTTGTCGTTGCCGATGAGGACGTCGGTGAGGTTGACGACCTCAAGGACCTCGCCCTCGTTGAAGAGCCGGAAGGCCCTCTCGGGCGAGAAACCCCTTCCGATTGCCATGACAACGTCCCTCGCCTTCCAAACGGCAAGCGGATCGTCGGTCTCCTTCGTGGCGGCGATGAAGACCTCCCCAGTTTCGCTGTCTATCTCTATCTTGGTCTTGGTTCTCCTCTCGATTTCCCTCTTGGTCTGCCCTTTCTTTCCTATGACGACCGCCACCCTCTCCTTGGGAATCCTTACGAACTCCTCCTGCTCACCCTCGGCCGCGTAGGTTATCTCCTCCTCGTGCTCCTCCCTCAGCGGCCGACCGTCCTTGTCAAGGCGCTCGTACTTCTTAAGGAGCCTCTCGAACTCGTCCATAATCTCACCCTCTAAACCCCAACCAACTCACGGAACTTATCATCGAAATCATCAACATCGACGCCTTTCCTACCGAAGTAATTGATGACGTTGCGCAGGTCACGCTTGAGCAGCTCCAGGCTCATACGGTTTCTCTTCACGGTCGCCTGAGACCAGTCTATAACCACCGGCCCGTCGTGGAGCAGTATGTTGTACTCGCTGAGGTCACCGTGAACCATGTCGCCGCGTTTCCAGAGCCTCTCAATGACCCGCATCGTGAAGTCGTAGAGTTCCTCGAAATCGCTGAGCTCAAGTTCGCGCTCCACGTCCTTGAGCCTCGGGGCGGGCATTTCATCGCCCACGAACTCCATCACCAGGATGTTGTTTCGGAAGATTACCGGCTCGGGGACCCGAACCGCGTACTTAATCGCCCGCTGGAGGTTCTTGAACTCCCTTCTCGTCCACACGAAGACGAGCTTGCGCATATCCTTGGGCAGGTAGCCGATTCTAGGATCGGCGGCAAGGTACTCCCATATCCTGCGGAATTCAGTGGTGTATGTGCGGTATATCTTAACGGCCACCCTCTTTCCCTCGGCGTCCACGCCGGCGAAGACGTTGGCCTCCTTTCCCGTGCTTATTACACCGTACAGGGCCTCTATTTTACCTCTCCTGTGCAGATAGGCGAGGGTTTCCTTCGTCGTCCTGTCAAAGACCTCGTTGACTATCTTGTAGAGTTCGCTGTCCTTCTCGCGCCTCTCCCTGAGGCCGAGCATGTCCTCGATCTCTCGCTCGATGAACTCCTCGCGCATCGCTATCACTCGGGATTACGCTCAGAAGAGCATATCTCCGCCGGTGAGGAAGTCCTGGCTTATCTTGCCCTTCCTGAGGAGCCAGTCAACCTGGGTTCTGGTGTAGCGGTAGACGATATCGCCCCTCTCGTCGGTCTGAACCGGCCAGGGCTGAACGATGACCACATCGCCAACGCGCATCCACATGCGCCTCTTCAGCTTGCCCGGGATTCTGCATCTCCTGAGCTTGCCGTCCTCGCAGCGGACGTCCATCCATCCCGAGCCGAGGGCCTGTTCTATCACTCCGAAGAGCTGCCCGTTCCTTGGAAGGGGAACCCTAATGACCTCGTCACCCTGAACCTGACGGTTCTTTTTCTTTCCACTTCTTCCACCTCTGTGGTACGCCATGATAATCACCTCCAGCGAGTAGGCTCCGGCCCTTATAAACCTGAGCCTTGCAAAAATTTTCTAATGAGAGTACAGGTCTGTGCTTTTAAAATTTTTGCACTGCCACCCACGCGGCTACCCATCTCTGTCCAGTATGGGCACATGAAAGTTTAAAAACGCACCGCTTAAATTGAAGTTCGGAGATGCCCATGGCAGCGATAACCGCCGAGAACCTCACCATAACCTACGATGGAGTACCCGCTGTAGAGGGGGTCACGTTCGAGATAGAGAGGGGTGAGACTCTACTCCTGCTCGGCCCCAACGGTGCGGGAAAGACGACCCTCATCAAGACGATAGCCTGCTTCCACAGGGAGTACTCCGGGGAGCTCAGGGTTTTTGACAGACCGCCCTGCGAGGCGAGGGAGCTTATAGGCTACGTACCCCAGAGCCACAACCTGAACGAGAGGGTTCCGCTGACTGCCCTCGAGGTCGTCGCCATGGGCGGGGTCTACAGGAGGGGCTTCGTTCACTTCAAGATAGCCCCCGAAATCCTCGAGAAAGCCGAGGAGGTCCTCAACTTCGTTGGTCTCGCAGGTTTATCCGGCAGGCTCTTCCGCGAGCTCAGTGGCGGCCAGAAGCAGCGCGTTCTGCTCGCCCGGGCGCTCATCAGCGATCCGGAGATTCTCATCCTGGACGAACCATTATCCGCCCTCGACCCCAGTGCCAGAGCAGAGGTGGCGGCTGTTCTAGGCAAGATAAAGAGGGAGCGGGGCATAACCATGGTGATAACCACCCACGACATAAACCCCCTGCTCGAGGTCGGGGACAAGGTGATGCTCCTCAACAAAAAGCTGGTTGCCTTTGGAAAACCCGAAGAAGTCCTGAGGGACAGCGTAATCAAGTCCGTCTACGGCCCCCTGGCGAGGGTCGTGCCGGTTGAGGATAAGCTGTTCTGCATAACCGGCGACACTCACCTCCACAGGCACGGGGGTGGGGGCAGATGATTCCGGAGTACCTAATACGGGCCCTCCTGGCCAGCGTCATGGTCAGCGTCCTCCTCGGAATGCTCAGTCCACTCATCAACACCAAGGGACTGGCGTTTCTGACTCATGCCATTTTCCACGCCCTCCTCCTCGGTGCGGTTCTGGGGATGATATTCGGCCTCCTGCTCGACAACCTCTCCCTGGTGATGCTCGTCGCCCTCGTCGTCACGGTCGCCGTGGTACTCATTATAGCCCACCTCGAGAAGCTCGGCTTCTCCTCAGATTCCGCCGTTGGAATAGTGGCAAGCTTTGTGGCGGGACTCACCGTTCTGGGATTCGGCGTTCTGTACAAGGTCATGGCCGGAAAGCCCTACTTCCCGCTCAGCCAGAGCATAGTATCGTACCTCACCGGCGAGATATTTCTGATAACCCTCAACGACCTCACCGTCCTCGTGTTCGGGGGAGCGCTTCTCTTCTTCGTCATGCTCTTCCTCTACCGCGACTTCCTCTACCTGAGCTTCGACCCCGATGGGCTGGAGAGCTACGGCGGCAACACCCGTGCGTACCTGATGATCCTCTACGTCCTCGTCGGCGCGATTGGAGCGCTGATAGTCCAGACCGTTGGCCTGATAACGCTCCAGGTGGTCGCCGTCCTTCCGGGAGCGATAGCCCTTATGGTGAGGAGCGACCTCCGGAAGGTCATAGGCGTCAGCCTCTTCCTGACCCTGGGGATACAGCTATCCTCCGTAATCCTCGCGTACTTCACGGACATACCACCGAGCGGTCTGGCAACGATAATGCTCGGAGTCATCTACGGCGTCCTTCTCTTCAGGAGGTGAAACCTTGGGCAGAAAGCTTGCTGGAATCGACGAGGCTGGAAGAGGGCCAGTGATAGGCCCTATGGCGATAGCGGCCGTTGTGGTGGATGAGAAAAACGTTCCCAGGCTCGGAGAGATGGGAGTCAAGGACTCAAAAAAGCTGACTCCAAAGAGGCGTGGGAAGCTCTTCGACGAAATAATCGCGCTTCTGGACGACTACGTGATTCTGGAGCTCCCGCCAGAGGAGATAGACTCCCGCGAGGGAACTTTAAACGAGTTCGAGGTGGAGAACTTCGTTAAGGCCCTCAACTCGCTCAAAGTGACGCCTGACGTGATATACATTGACGCCGCCGACGTGAAGGAGGCCCGCTTCGGCGAGGAGATAAAGGCAAAGCTGAACTTTGAGGCCGAGATAGTGGCGGAGCACAAGGCCGACGACAAGTTCGTGCCGGTCTCGGCGGCCTCAATCCTAGCGAAGGTGGCCCGCGACAGGGCAATAGAGAAGCTGAAGGAGGAGTACGGCGAGATCGGGAGCGGCTATCCTAGCGATCCGAGGACAAGGAAGTTCCTCGAGGAGTATTACAAGGGGCACGGCGAGTTCCCACCGATAGTCAGGCGGAGCTGGAAGACGCTGAGGAAGATAGAGGAGAAGCTGAGGGCAGAGGGAGAGGCCGAAAAACCGAAGAGGAAAGGACAGGTCAGCCTGGACGAGTTTCTGAGATAGCTACCTCCCCAGCCTCAGCCTTATTCTGTCCCTTATCTCGAACAGCCACTCCAGGTACAGCCACAGGGAATCCGTGAAGGCCTCCCACCGCAGGAGCTCCTTCAACGCAACTCCCATGACGATGGCGGCCGGCGGGATAAGGACGGTCGCGTAGAAGCTGAACTGGGTCGTTCCCCCGAGGAGGTACTGGAGGACGAAGAACCCAACCGTGCTCCAGAACACACCGTACGGTATCAGAAGCTTCCCCTTTCTCCGGTACAGCCAGGGAAGGGCGAGTATGAACAGAACCATGCTGAGGAGCAGGAACGGGTCTGTCTGGGCGAATATGTTGGGGTTGTAGTGGAAGGGAAAGGCCTTCTTGTTTATGAACCACTCCCAAACCGGCGAAGCCGCGGGATGGCCGCCCTTGTTCGAGAGGTGCCAGCGGAAGCTGCCCAGTATGTCGTCCACCCACTGCTCGAAGCCCACCGCCCTTATAGCCACCAGGTTGGGGATGAGAAATCCCAGTGCAGGAAGGATTGCTATGGTAAGCAGAAAGCTCGTCAGCTTCCGTTCGCCCTTAAAAGCCCTTATGAGGAGCACGGGGTAGCCGAACGCTCCACTGAGCTTGGCGGCGGCAGCGAGGCCTACTGCAAAGGCGGAAGACTTCCTCCGCTCGTAGACCAGCAGCATCGTGAACAGCGCCACGAAGAGTGCCACGTGGATGTCCAGCATGGCAGTTACGGCGGTGGCTTCTAGGGTTGGGTCTGCGACGGCAAAGATGAGAGCTATAAGCGCCGCGAGGTAGCTGCCGCTTATCCTGTACGTTGCGAGAACAACCAGGACGCCTATCAGAACGAAGGCAATTATTCCGGGCAGGCGCCAGTTTATGGGCTTGTCCTCGGCGAGCATGCCGAGCATTATGAGGTCCTTTCCTAAGAAGGGGTGCTCGGTGTTGAGGTAGTTCTGGATGTTCTCCTTGTCGGGATACCTGTAGCCCGGGACTACGTAGTAGGCATCCGCCGGTATTTCTGCGGACAGGGCGTTGAGAAAGTCTTCCACGTTGTCCACGGGTATCTCGAAGTAAACGCCCGGAAACTTGAGGTACTCCATCTCGTAGGTTGCATTGTATCGGAGGGCAATCTTCTCGACGTCGTACTGGTATTTTATCCGAACGCTCGTGTTTGAGAAGATGACGTTTATTCCAGCCGAGTTCGTCGTTTCGTTCACGTAGTGAAGATTAACCCCAAGCCTGTAGAGAACGTTTCTGCTGGCGGGAACGTACCAGACCTCGTCCCCGATGTAATCCCTGAGATCGGAACGGGAGGCGAAATCGTAGAGATACCAGAATGAACCGATCAGTATAACGGCCGAAATCGCAATGAAGAGGACCCTCTTCCAGTCCATTTTACCACCGGGTAGATTAGCGCGGCAACGTTTTTAAGCCTCTCCCCAAGGTTCGAACATGATGATAACCGAGGAGCAGGTTCAACTCGCGGTGGAGATGATACGCAGGGGCCTCGACGAGAGGAAGCTCCGCGCCAAGCTCGGTGAGGAGTGGGAGCTCATAGCCGAGATAGCGAGGGCCAGAATACGGGCAAAGGACAAGTTCTCCCGGAACGACCTCTGGATGGATCTGGAGGGCCTCCGCTACGCCACCCACGAGGTCGTAGCTAAATACCGTGCCGAACGCTTGAGGGAGCTTGGAATCAAGAGCATAGCAGACGTCTCCTGCGGGATCGGCATCCAGCTGATCTTCTACGCGATGAAGGTCGAGAGGGCCTATGGAATCGACATCGACCCCCTAAAAGTCGAGTTCGCGCGGAGGAACGCCGAACGCTATGGCGTCCACAACATCGAGTTCATAAACGCCGATTCACTCAGCAGGGATACCATCGAGAGGATAGACGCTGAGGTAATATTCTCAGACCCAGCTCGGCCGCCCGAAATGCCCGAGAGGAGGCTGGAAGACCTTCTGCCAAGCCCCCTGGAGGTGCATGAAGCATACAAATCCAAAACGGACGCGTTCATCTTCGACCTGCCGCCCCAGATGAGGCGCGAGAGGGTTCCTTGGAGGGGAGAGTTCGAATACATAGACCTCTTCGGCGCACTCAACAGGCTGACCTTTTACACCGAGCCCCTGGCGAGGGTCGAGAGGAGCGCCGTCATCCTGCCGGCGGGGGCAAGGCTTGAGAGTGACCCCAATCTGGAGAAGGTAGTCGAGTGGACAGAAAGGCCCTGCCAATACCTCTACGAGATCCCCCAGAGCGTTGACTACGCCGATTTAATAAATGAGCTGTTCCATGCCTTAAACGCAGATGTCAAGATGCTCCTCCGCGAGAAAAGGCGCGTTTTAGCAACCGGAGAGGAGGAAATCAAGAGCTCATACCTCAAGAGGACGTACGTCGTTGTGGGTGTCCTACCTTTCCATCCGGTCAGGATAAACGACTTTCTCAGGAAGGAAGGCTTTGGAAGAGCAACCCTCAGGATAAGCGTGCCGGAGGGGGAGTACTGGAAGGTCAGGAGAAGGATAGAGGCGAACCTAAAGGGCGATAGAAGGGCATTCGTCTTCCAGTTCGGAAAGAAGGCGATAATAGCGGAGGGGCTATAGCTCCTCTATTTTAGCGTTCCTTATCTTCTTTGACCCTATGCGGAGCCGCTTGAAGTAATTCACGTGCTCCTCAGGGAGAAAAGACTCCAGACTGGTTGATTTCAGGCGTTTCTTCTTTCTCCTCCCCCCGCCGTCCTCCGTGTCCGCTGTGGTCTTCGGTGAGACCGCCTCAAGGAACTCGTCGAGCTTCCTGTTCATCGGCACACCCAGATTGGATAGACCGCAGGGTATAAAGGCTTTTCCTCCCATCGAGGGTTGAACCAAAGGCCATATGAACCCACCAGAAAACCACCGTTGAGAAACGCTTTTAACTTCCGGCATTTATTTAGGGAAAGAGTAAGCGAGGCGGGTGGAAGGTAATGTGCGGTATAATCGGCTACATCGGAGACAGGCAGGCCTGCAAAGTCATTGTTAAAGGTCTGAAAAGACTCGAATACCGCGGGTACGATTCGGCCGGAATCGTCACGGCCGAGGGCGGACGGCTTCACATAAAGAAGGGCGCCGGGAGAATAGACGAACTCGCTGAGAAGCTCGGCTTTCTCGAAATGCCCGGCGAGAGGGGAATCGGACACACCCGCTGGGCCACCCACGGGATTCCGAACGATATCAACGCCCATCCCCAGACCGACTGCACCGGCAAGATCGCCCTCGTCCACAACGGTATAATCGAGAACTACCGCGAGCTCCGTGAGGAGCTCCTCAAACGGGGTCATCGCTTCGATAGCGATACTGACACCGAGGTTATAGCCCATCTCATCGAGGAGGAGCTCAAATCAGGGGGGAGCTTTGAGGAGGCAATGAGGAGGGCACTCCTCAGGCTCAAAGGCTCATTCGCGCTCGGCATAATATACACCGAAGAACCGGACAGGCTGTACTTCGTGAGAAACGAGAGTCCCCTCGTCCTTGGAATCGGGGAGGGGGAGAACTTCGCCGCCAGCGACGTCCCGGCCTTCCTTGAGTACACGAACCGCGTCGTGTTTCTGGACGACAGGGAATACGCCGTCCTCACAAAGGACTCGTGGACCGTCAAGAACCTCGACACCGGGGAGAGGATCGAAAAGCCCGTCCACGAGATAGAGTGGAGCCTTGAGATGGCAGAAAAGGCTGGCTATCCCCACTTCATGCTCAAAGAGATACACGAACAGCCAAAGGCCATAAGGGACGCCCTCCATGGAAATGCAGAGATAATTCACTCGGTGGCGGAAGAGATAGCCAAGTACGACAGGATATTCATCGTGGCGATGGGAACCTCATACCACGCGGGCCTGGTCGGCAAGTACCTCTTCCAGAGACTGGCTAAGAGGGTTCCCATAGTTGAGGACGCGAGCGAGTTCCGCTACGAGCTTGAGGATGTTATAGATGAAAACACCCTCGTCATAGCGATAACACAGAGCGGGGAAACCGCCGATACCTTAGCCGCCATGAAGCTGGCCAAGAGGAAGGGAGCGAAGGTTCTCGCGATAGTCAACGTTGTGGGGAGCATGGCGACCAGAATAGCCGACTTCACACTCTACACCCACGCCGGGCCCGAGATAGGCGTCGCTGCCACCAAAACCTACACGACCCAGCTGACGGTTCTCACGATGCTCGCCCTCGAGCTGGCGAGGGTCCTCGGAACCGCTGAAGATGAGTACCTTAAGAGACTGGAGAAGGAACTCAACACTGTCCCAGAACTTGTAGAGGACGTTCTCAAGCATGATGAGTCACTGAGAGAGCTGGCCGAGGGGCTCAAGGAAAAGAGGGACTTCTTCTACATCGGCAGGGGCATAAGCGTTCCAACGGCCCTTGAGGGGGCACTCAAGCTCAAGGAGATAAGCTACATCCACGCGGAAGGTCTGAGCGCCGGCGAACTGAAGCATGGCCCCCTGGCACTCCTCGAGGACGGTGTTCCAGTTGTGGCCATAGCCCCGAGCGGAAAGACATTCGACAAGGTCGTCTCAAACATCGAGGAGTCCAAAGCGAGGGGGGCGTACATAATAAGCGTTGGGGACCGGGCCGAGCTGATGAGGGTCTCGGACGTTTTCCTTGAGATGCCCCGGATGGACGAACTCCTCACTCCAATAGTTTACGTTGTTCCCCTTCAGATACTCGCGTATCACCTGGCGGTCTTGAGGGGCAACGACCCCGACAAGCCGAGAAATCTGGCCAAGTCAGTCACCGTTGAATGAGGTGGTTTGGATGGTAAAAACGAAAGTTAAGGAAAAACGAAAGAAGAAGGGAGAGAAAACCTCCCTCCCTGAGTACTATCAGAAGTTCAAGGCCTATGGAATCCCCCTGATAGTCCTCATACTGGCCTACGTTGGCTTCAGGATAAGGAACATCACTTCCAACTACAAGACCTTCCTTGACCCGGACACCTTCTTCCACTACGAGATGTACAGGATAGCCATTCACGAATGGATTCCCAAGTACTTCGCCTACGCGGATCCCCCAACGGGAATAAAGGCGGGTGGCTATTTGGGCCTCTACACAATCCAAGCGGTATTCTATAAAATCGTCTCGGTCTTCGGCTACGATACGCTGGGAGCGTTCAAGCTCTGGCCACCATTCGTTGGAGCAATGACCATCATAGCGGCGTATCTCCTCGGAAGGAAGCTCCACTCCAACTGGGCCGGCCTCTGGACGGCAGCGTTCATGATGTTCTCCTACGCCAACTTCAGCAAGACATACTCCGGCAACAACCGTGGAGAAGGCCCGTTCATGATGTTCTTCCTCTACGCTGTGTTCCTTCTCATGGTGTACCTCGATGAGAAAGAGTGGAACTGGAGGAAAATCCTCTCGGGGAGCCTGTTCCTTCTGATGAGCGTCCTGTACATGGCCGCGTGGACCGGAAGCCAATTTGGTCTTGGAATCCTGCTCCTCTTTGCAGGTGTTACCACAGTCGTGTTCTTCATCTTTGGGATGATGGACCCTCTAAAGAGGTTCGTGAGGGACTTCTATCCAATTTACGGTCTCTCACTCGTTCTTGGACTAGCGTTCTCCCACACAGGACTCATCGGGATAAGAAGCTTCATAATCTTCTCAATAGAGGGACTTATCGCCCTGAGTATTCTTGCAGGAATAATGCTCTATGGAGAACGGACAGGACTCAACTATTCGGACAAGAAGCACAGATTTGGCACCGTCGCAGTTATTGCAGTTCTCGGAATTCTAGCATTCTACGGCTACTTTGGTAGGGACCTCCTCAAGTTCCTTGGAAGCGCCACACAGTCAAACCCCCTCTACCAGACGGTTGCGGAGCTCGCAAAGACGGACTGGGACACCATAAAGGCCTACTACAGTGTCAAAACCAAGGACGCGATAATATTCATCCTCTCCGCCGTGGGGTTCCTCATAGTCGCCGCGAGGTTCGTTAGGAAGCTCGCCAGGAACGACCTGACCGGCCACAAGGAGATATTCCTCGTCACTTACTACATCGGCTCTCTCTATCTGCTTCTCCTGGCGGTTCGTTTTGTGTTCCAGGCCTCGGGAGCCATACTCCTGCTGGCCGGCGTTGCCATAGGGGAGATCTTCCTCTTCGTCGAAGAGATGAAGGAGAGCATGACTACCAAGGCACTCTACGCCGTTCTTCTGATGCTCCTATTCCTGCCGTTACCCGTCATCGGAGCCCAGTATATGAACAGCATAGCCACCAACACCGCGAAGAGCCAGGGCTCAGTTCCGGCGGACTGGGTCAACTCCCTCACCTGGCTCAAGGAGAACAGCAATCCCCTCGACAGCGCCACGAGCTGGTGGGACTACGGCTACTGGATTGAGTCCAGCCTGCTCAGCCACAGACGCTCCGCCACGGACGGTGGTCACGCCTACGACAGGCGTTACATCGTGGCGGACTTCTTCTCCCACTACGGAAACGAGAGCGAGCAAGATTTCGAAGCCTGGGAGCTGAACTACCTCATCGTCTGGCAGCAGGACATCTATAAGTTCAACGCCATAAGCTACCTCGGTGGTGCGATAACCTACGGTGAATACAGGAAGAGCCCGATGTTCCAGGTCATTCCAATGCAGTACATACAGTACGTCAACGAGAGCGGAAAGACCGTGGTGTACATCAACACTGGAAAGTACTCCTACCAGCCGGTTTTCACCATAGACCTCACCAAGGGAATGGTCATACAGGGAAGGGGTGACATACCCTACGTCCTCTACGTCTTCCAGGGCTACGGACTTCTGGCGTACCAGAAGATAGCCTTCAGCAACTTCGTGAGGCTGGCGTTCCAGATACCCTTCTCCTTCGAACCGTGGGACGCCCAGATGCTCTTCGCCAACTTCAAGCCCGTTCACAGGGACGGTGGCGTTTCGACCTATGAGTTCAGGCCCTTCGCGGTTTACAGGATCGACAAATTCGAGAACGGTACGTGGAAGGCCTTCTACAGCACGCTCGGTGGTGGAAAGCTCCCGCTCGGGGATCAGAAGCTGCGGCTCTGGATATCTGCCTTCGGAAGGGACGCCAAGGACGCCACTCTCATCTTCGAGGCCTACAACGGCAGCGTGCTCGTGAAGAGGGAGGTATTGGCAGAGAACATCAACATGGACCACCTCAACGAGACCCCGCTCGAGGTGAACCTGACGATACCCAACGCCACCAAGTACCGCTTCGTTCTGGTTCAGGACGGTCCGGTCGGAGTCCTCGACGGACCGGTTTACGTCAATGGAAAGGAGGTCAACCCGAGCTACGTTCTCGGTGAAGGACAGAGCGGAGAGCTTAAACTCACCGCCGCGTTCAGGGAGGAGCGTACGGTTGACCTGTACCTCAGGGCGAGCATCGTCTATTACGTTGCACCCAACGGCAAGGACATCTACCAGGAGAAGTTCTACCTCGAACCCCACCAGGACATCATAACCTATGTGCCGGTCAAAGAAGGAATAAGCGTCACCGCGGGGGACAATGATATACCTGCCCAGGCATCAATGCCCGACGGCGTCTTTGAGGGCTACATCCAGAAGCTCTACCAGAAGTACGGTGAGGACAAAGTCGTCGTGGTCAGGAAGAGGGTGGAGCCAATCTTCATCACGAAGAAGGAGTACGTGGTGTGGGAGGGTTAATCCCTCACTATTTTCACATCTTCGAGCCTTTTTAGCCCCTCTTTTTCCGTCGTTTTGATAACGCCCGGCACAAAACTGCCCCTGGGTCGGATTATAATCGCCTCAACGCTCTCAAATCCCAGCTTCTTCAGGGCAAAGGCCCTGTGATGGCCATCTAGGAGGTAGTACTTGTCCTTATGAGGTATGACTATGATCGGCGCGTCGTAGCCGTGCTTTATCTCCTGGAGAACGACCAAGAGCTTGACCTCGCTCAGTGCCGCCTGGGTCGGTACGACGTCATCCAGGGGGATAAACGCCGACTCAAGTTCGAATTCAATGCCGTGCATAGCCTCGTACTCCCGTTTTATCCTCTCGGCCCGTTTCCATGCCTCCTCACGGGTTATCAGCCTTATCCTTCTCAAGGCTTCACTCCCCGGACGGCTATGAAGGCGGCCAAGCCCTTGCAGCGCCTGTGAAACTTCCTGTCAACCCCCTCGGCCAGGCCGAGGAAGGGCCAGAATGAAGGGAAGTATATCACCCCAGCGCTCTCCACCTCAACGAATCCCGCGTCCCTGAGCAGGCCCTCAAGCTCGGCAGGAGTGTAAAAGCGGGCGTATCTGTAAGCGGTCTCCACGAACAGGCTCTTCAGCATTTTGAAGAAGAACCACGCGCTCCGTCCGTTCATCGTGGCTATGAGAACCTCGCCGCCGGGCTTCAGGACGCGGTTTATCTCGGCCACTACTTTCTCAGGCTCATGGAGGAACTCGAACATCGTGACGCTCAAAACCAAATCAAAGCTCCCCTCTGGAAACGGCAGGCTGTAGGCGTCTCCTTTTATGCATTCCAGACCTTTCTTCCGCGCCACCTCTAGCATACCTTCGCTGGCGTCCAGCCCAACCACGTCGAAGCCCCTCTTCTTCAGCTCAAGGGTATAGTTGCCCGTCCCACAGCCGAGATCAAGCGCCTTTCCGGACTTCGACCGCAGCATTGAGAAGACGAGCCACTTCTCGATTCTGTCAACGTAGCTGCCCGTCTTCGTCCGATACCATTCGTCGTACCTGTCCGCTATCCTGTCGAAGTACTCGGCCATATCACACCCTCATCTTGCCCTCTATCGTCAGGGGTTTATCAATCCTGTCGTCTATCCTCAGGCTTATGACGACCCTCTCGGCCCCTGCCCTGAAGATGGCCTCATGGCAGGCCTTCACAAGGTCGAGGATTTCCTCCACCGAGCCTTCAACGACCGTACCCATCGGACAGAGCTTGTACTTGAGGCCGCTCGCCCTGATGACCTCCAGTACGGGCTCCAGGTACTTTCCCACGCTCGGCGTTTCCGTCCCCAGTGGGAACAGGCACAGCTCGGCAACCGCCATCATCCTCCCCCCGCCGGCGGGAATATGTGAACCTCATCATCTTCTTTAAGTTCGGTGTCGAGCCCGTTCAGGTGAAGAACGTTGTGACCGTTGACGAGTATCATCCCATCAACCGGCTTGTCCTCGTTAATGCGCTCCGTTTCAATGAGCTGTTTTTTAATCTCAGGGCTGTAGTGTTCCGAGAGATACTCAATGAGCTCGCGCACGGTTTTTACACCGTGAACCTCCACCTCCTTCCTCCCGACCAGCTCTCTAAACGTGGCGTAGAATTTAATCCGCATGGAACCACCAAGTATCTCTGTATGGAAAACCCTTAAAGTGATTTCGTCGTATTTAGTAACGGAGTGTTGGAATTGCTGACCGTTAAACCACCAGAGTACTACCCAATCATTGACAAACTATTCGCGGGAAGGATTAGGGAAGCAGTTGAGGCCTTTGGGGCATCGCTGGAGGAGCTCACCGTCTTCGTCCAGCCGGAGGATAGGATTCTGAACCTCATATTCTTCCTGAAGGTCCGGGGGCTCCAGAGGTTCCTCTCCATGGAGGTGGACCCCTTCGTCTACGGCCTCCTTGAGAAACTTGCCTCCGACGCCACGGAAACCTTCGGGAAGGTCTACGGGGTCAGGTTTGCGATATCTGGCTTCAAGGTAGTGGACGAACATCCCAGGGAGGAGCACCCGGAGAGGGCCGCCAAGCTCGTAGTCAACGGCCCGGATGAGATGAGGGACGTTCTAGAACGCCTCGGAAAGGGCCTCATGATAACCCTGCGTGAGTGGAACGTGCGCTTCTCTGCCCTCGCGGTGACTGTGCCCATTGAGGAGCCCCACATCCTCACGATAGTCCTTAAGATGGAACACCCCGTTCCTCCTGAGGAGAAGGGAGGGCTGGAAAAGAAGCTGAGGCACAAGACGAGGACCTACCTCAAAACCCTGACAAAGAGGGTCATCCCCGTTGAGGTCAAGATACTCGACCCGGAGGATAAAACCCTCGCGTCGATCCTAAAGAGAAAGGTCGAGATCGAGAAGGAAGCCGAGGAGCTGGCAGAAAGCGATGAGGTCAGGGAGCTGATGAGCCTCCTGGGGAAGGAGACTCCCGGTTCCTGATGTAGTCCAGGAGGGGTCTTATCCTCTCCCAGACCTCGTTTATTCCACCGTGCCCGTCTATTCTAACGTACACGCCCTGCTTTTTGTAGAACTTGATGATCGGCTCCATGTTCCGCACGTAGAGGTCGTAGCGCCTTCCAACTATCTCCGGCCGGTCGTCCTCCCTCTGCACCAGTTTTCCACCGCAGATGTCGCATTTTCCGGGAATTTTAGGGGGCCTATACCTCAGGTGGTACACGGCACCGCACTTCGAGCATATCCTCCTTCCGGAGATTCTCTCGATGCTTTCCTCCCTGGATATGGATATCTCTATGGCGACGTCTATGCTCATGCCGTGGTCGTAGAGGTAGTTCTCCAGGGCCAGAACCTGCTCCGCGGTTCTTGGGTAGCCGTCTATGATGAAGTTCCTCCTGTCGCGCCTCAGCCGAGAGATTATCAGTGTGTTCACAACGGTGTCCGGTATCAGCTCCCCGCGCGCAAGGTACTTCTGTAGCTCCCTGCCGAGGGAGCTTCCGCGCTCTATCTCGGCACGTATCATATCGCCGGAGGAGACGTACGTCAGGTCATAGCGCTCGGTTATGGTCCTTGAGTGGGTGGACTTGCCGCTTCCCGGAGGGCCGAATATGAGGATGTTCATTTTTCTCACCGTTAGTTATTTATTTCCCAAGGGATAAAACACTTATGGTGGTGACCATGAGGCTGAGTACGGGATTCGTTCGTGCCTCTGGCTACGCCTACAAGGTGAGACGCGTTCTCTTCGCACTGACGCGGAAGAAAGTCGATCCAAGAGAGGTCGTCAGGGCGGCGGGAGAGCTGAACCAGAAAATCTTCGAGAAGCTCCAGGAGCTCGGCGTTGAGAAGAGCGACGTCGTCAGGATAACAGTGCCGTTCAGTATTGAAGATGGGACCATCAAATGGGACTACGAGGGACTGAACATCGAGGTTTACAGAAAGAACGAGGAAGAGAAGCTCGCGATGGCCATGGAGGAAATCGAGGAGCGCGAGAAGGCCCTCGAGGAGCAGATAAAGGAGCTCGAGGAGCTGGCACTGCAGCTCAGGGAGACCAGCGAAAAGATACTGGAGAAGCTGGAGGAGCTCAAGCAGGAGCACACCTCGCTGAAGCTCAGGGCGGAGGAGTGAGGGAGTCAAGGAATATGTTCACGTAGGCGACCACGTGGGATGCAAGGTAACTCTTCCTCCCAACGCTTATTTTTTGCGCTATTCCCGCTAGAAAGGCCTCGTCTTCTTTTCTTAACCCTTCATGGTCGCCGAGAACGAAGGCCACGTTCTGGGGGAAACTCACGTCGGTTATCGGCCTCCCCTCCTCGTGGAGGTAGTAGAGGGTGGAGCCCCTGAGGGCTCTCCTAACGATATCCTCAAAGGTCATGTTGCTCACGTAGATGCCCGGTAGAACCTCGACCTCTTTGCTCGGTCCCTTCAAGCCTTCGGCGGCCTTAAGGGCGCGGATTATAAGCTTAGCGGTGCTGAGCTCATCTGGGTTGAGGGTCTTTGGCTTCATCTCCTGGCCCTCGAACCTTATCGCCTTCGGCGGGTTTGGCGGACCGTAGAGACTCAGCCACACCCTGACGTTTTTTCTGAAGCCGTGGGACAGGAGAAAAGCGGAGTTTAAGAACCTACACAGAAGGTCTATTCTGCCGCTTGTGCCCGGGAGGTCCTTGAGTTTGAAATCCGGGGCGGTGTGAGCTTTGTTGGCCTTGACTATGAACGTCCTCACTCCAATCACCTGAAAATAAAAAACATCAAACCGTGAATATCCGGATGGTGTTCGTGCCGACCGTCTTTCCTATCGGCGTCCCCTTGGTCAGGAGAACCGGGTCGTTCTCTTTGACCAGTCCCAGCCCCCGTATGAGACGCAGTATCTCCTCCTCGCTGGTCTCGGTGACGACGAATGGGTAGACACCGTACGAGAACATCAGACTCCTGGCAACGTGCTCGTCGGTGGCGAATGCCAGAACCCACTGCTTCGGCTTGAAGCGCGATATGAGCCTTGCCGTCTCTCCAGTTCTCGTTGGGGTGAGTATGTACTTGATGTCCATCGAGTTAAGCGCCTCTATGATGCTCCTGGCTATCGTGTCCTTTATCGTGCCCTTCTTCGGGCCCTTCTCACTCCAGCGGGTCATCTTCCATTCGATGATGCGCGCGGACCACTGGGAGTCCCTGTATGCCTCTATCGTCTTGGCTATCCTCGCCATCATTCTAACCGCATCGACGGGATACTTCCCAACGGCAGTTTCTTCAGAGAGCATAACCGCGTCGGTGCCGTCCAAGATAGCGTTCGCCACATCCGTGACCTCCGCCCTAGTGGGCAACTTCTCCTCGGTCATGCTCTCCAGCATCTGCGTGGCGGTTATCACGGGTTTTCCGGCAACGTTGGCCTTGTGTATGAGCTTCTTCTGAAGGACGGGGAGCTTCTCGATGGGCATTTCAACACCGAGGTCGCCCCTGGCTATCATTATTCCATCGGCGGCGCAGAGTATGTCGTCGAAGTTCTTCACGGCGTCCGGCCTTTCTATCTTCGCGATTATGAAGAGACTCCCCTTCCGCTCCTCCACGAATCTCCGGACCTTGAGAACATCGTAGGCCGAGCCGACGAAGCTTATACCTACGGCGTCAATGCCGTGTTCAATCGCGAATTCTATGAACTCCAAATCCCTGTCGGTCACGGCATCTATCGCCATCCTCGCCTTCGGCACGTTGATGCCCTTGTGGGAGAAGAGGGTCCCTCCCACGAGAACCTTGCAGACAACATCCGGACCGCGAACGTCCTCAACGCGCAAAGCTATGAATCCGTCACTCAGGTATATGACGTCCCCCTTGGACACCATTTTTGGAAACTCCTTGAACTCCACTGGTATCTCGCCCTCGGTTCCGGCGACGTCCCTCGTCGTCAGAACCACCGTCTGCCATCGTCTCAGCGTTACGGAACCGTTGAGTATCTCCCCAACTCGGATTTTGACCCCGGGGAGGTCTCCGAGGATCGCCACCGGACGGTTGAGCCTCTCAGAGGCTTCCCTCACGGTCTCGATCGTCTTAGCATGCTGCTCAAGGTCACCGTGGGCGAAGTTTATCCTCGCGACGCTCAACCCGGCCCTTATCATGGCCTCGATGGTCTTCCTGTTCATCGAGGCAGGGCCTATCGTGGCAACTATCTTAGTTTTGTGAGACGGAAGCTTCATGTTCCCACCTAATGGAACAATTCAATCCATTCCTAAATAATCTTATCCCACGCAAAACGTTTATGAGTTAGGATCTCCTAATTGGGGAGGGTGATGGAATGAACCCACTGGAAGTCATGGTTTTTGATGAAGAGGGGAAGGAAGTTTCACTCCTCGAAGTTCTGGGTGGCAAATGGACCGTTCTCTACGTCTATCCCAAGGACAACACACCGGGCTGCACCACCGAGGCGAAGGAGTTCACGGAGCTTCTCCCCGAATTTGAACGGCTCGGCTTTCAGGTTATAGGCGTCTCAAAGGACTCCGTGAAGAGCCACATGAAATTCAAGGAGAAGCACGGGCTGAAAGTCAGGCTACTCAGCGACCCAGAGGTAAAGCTGATAAAGGCCCTCGGAGCGTGGGGCAAGAAGAAGCGCTACGGGAAAGAGTACGAGGGAGTGATAAGGAGCACGTTCATATTCGACCCGAACGGCGAAATCGTCTGGAAGAAACTCAACGTCCGGGCGAAGGGCCACGCGGCGAAGGTTCTCGAGGAAGCGAGAAAGCTTGTGGAAAGCCCATAGAACGGACGTTCTCTGGCTTAAAAATCAAAAAAAGTGAAGGAGGCAGTGGGCTCACCTCATGAAAACGAAGCCCACTATGTCCCCGTCGTAGGCTAGGAAAACCTTAACGCCGTTGGAGGTTTCGTAGGCGGCGTAAACGCTCAGCTGGGTGAGGTCGTAATCGCCAACGACCTTCCCGACGTGATCGCCCTCGTAGACGAGTTTCTGGACGGTTATGCCGCGGTTGTTCGTGAACTCCTCAACCGAGACCTGGGCAAGATAGTCGGTTACCTCGGCAGGGTCAACGCTCACCTCGGTTAGGTTGGCCGACTTCACACCGAGGCCCATGTAGGGAGTCCCCTCTCCGGCCATCATGCCGCCGTTTCCGTGTCCCATGCCCTTGGCGTAGGCCATAGCCGTGCTTCTCTCAACTTCCGGGTTCGGTCCTGGAGTGCCCTGATAGGCCGCAACGGCCCCAAACACGAGGCCGAAGACGGCCAAAGCCATAAATCCAGCCAGCAACTTCTTCATGTCACTTCACCTCTCCATGTGTAATTGTAATATTGCATATGTGAGATTCTTTATAAACTTTACGGTTCCGGAAACGATAAAACCCTCCGCGTCGAGCATGACCACCATGAGACTGCAGATAACGACCGCGATACCACCTCACGAGCTGGAGGAGATACTCAAAAAATCCGGGGCGGGGGTTTCCATCACGGTAAAAGACGCAGAGCCATTCCACGGTATGCCCCGATGGAACGTGACCGTTGAGGGAACCGAGGACGAAGTGGAGCGCTTCATGGAGACTCTCAGACTCGCTAGGGCAGGGGGTTAGCCCACTAGGGCGTTTCTGAAGCCGAACTTCTCAACCATCTCGGCGGCTTTCTGCATTTCATCCGCGTTAAGCCCCCTGTTGATCTCAGGATGCTCATCCGCCCTGTATTCCGGCCGGTACTGAAACATCACATTGAGGCGCACGTCACGCCCGAGGTTCTTGGATATCCACTCGAGCACAGGTCTCGTGCAGCATTCGAGGTGTCCCGGAACGACCAGATGCCGTATGAGGAACTCCGCCCCAAGGTGCTTCCTAGCGAGGAGGAAATTCCTCGTCACGATCTCCCAGTACCTCGGAACCCTCGAGTACTTCCTGGCGCAGACGTTGTTTCCCCACTTAAAATCTGCGAGATAAACGTCAACCACGCCATCGAGGAGTCTCATGGCCTCCTCGCTCATGTACATGTTGGAGTTCCAGACGATGGGAATCGGAACGGTCACGTGCCTCAGGGTTTCCAGAATGAATGGCAGGTTGGGCGTCGGCTCGCCGCCGACGAAGTTAACGTTCCTGGCGCCCCGTTTGAACGCCTCCCCAATTTTCAGTGCCATGAACTCGGGAACGTGTTCCACCCCAACGCGATACTGGCTGATGTCCCAGTTCTGGCAGAAAACGCACCGGAAGTTGCAGCCGGAGAAGAAGACGGTGTAAGACGGCACCAGCTCGGGTTCCTCCCCATAGTGGAGGAAGTCGCTCGCAACGAGACTCTCTCGAACGCGGCAGTATCCGATGCTCTTCCTCCTGTCAACGCGACACTTTATCTCGCAGAGGGTGCACGATTCCAGAATCCTGTTGGCGATGAGCGCCTTGAGGTCGAGAAGGCTCTTCCCCGGGGCCTCGGTGAGGTCGTTGTCCCTCAGTCTGTCCATACCATCGGCGTGCTCGTTCCAGAGCTCGTCGAGAGGGACATCCTCGCTAAAGCTCACCGCAACCTTTCTTGCATTGAAAAATACCGGCTCGGCCTCCCCATCGAGGATCGAGAAGTAGCGGGGTAGGGCCCTCCTCGCGCCCTCGGGTCCGTACCTGTAAAATCTCCTGCGCCACATCACGATGCTGTACGTTCAAACCCCTAAAACGTTTGCCTCATCGCTCAATCCCTGAGGTTGAGGTCGGACCATTCAACGGCCCTCTTGAGGCTGATGAAGCAGGAATCGCAGTAGCCGAGCATCCTGGAGTCCCATTCCTCCATGCTCGATGGCGAGTTCATGACGCAGTTGTTGGTGCAGTGGTCGAGGCCAAAGCTGTGGCCGACCTCGTGGAGAACCCCCTTGAGGAGGCGGTTCTTGAAGAGCTCAAGCTTGGACCTCAGAAGCTCTCTATCTCCATTCTCTCCGGGCTTCTTCAGGAGTTCTGAGAGCTCAGGGGGTTCAAATGGCCTCATCGAGAGCACCATAATCCTGAGGCCGATCCGCGTTTCGTGTATCCCAAGAAACTTTTCGAAGAAATCGAAGTAGGGATTGCGAGAGACTAGCGGGAAGGTCGTCAGGGCGAATATCTTGTTCATCTTGATGTCTGGCCGCTCCTCTATCTCGTTGAGAAGCTTGGCGTGGAGGACGTCGACCAGAGCCTCGAGGGGATAAACCCTGACCTTGCCTTCGGGGGTGTTCAGGCTTATCAGGTACCCGGGCTCAAGCTTAAGCTTCCCGATGTACAGAAACCGCAGGGGGATATCGCTCTCCTCGAAGAAATGATTGGCCTCGTCAAATACGTTGAACACGACCTCCCTTATGACCTCCTCCTTCACGAAGTTCCCGACGTATGTGAAGGCTATGAATTCCATGATTTCATCACAAATGAAAGGCCGTTTTATGCTTATTAAATTTTTAGGTTATTAGGTAATTGCACCACAAACGTTTTTAAACGCCGTTCAGATGGTCTTTCGGGCGATGGCGTCCGCCCGGGCTTCGAGCCGAACCGCCCGTCGAGGGCTGATGACGCCTGTTCTCCGTCAAAACCTTAAGGAGGCGGTAGAATGGGCTCGAAGCTTTATGAAATTGGACGATTCATTAACGCTGATTCGCTCATCAGGTACATCGAGGAGAGACGCCACGAGGACGGTGGCTACTGCTTCGTCAGCGTCCTCAACGATACCAACGTCAACGATACTTACTACGCGGTCAAGATTCACGACCTCCTCGGGCTCGAGATTCCGGAGAGGGAAAAGACCATCGAATTCCTGGAGAAGGCAGTACAGCCCCAGACGGCGGTGGTGGCGATAGCGATGGTCCTCGAGGGCCTTGCCCTGCTTGAGGCCAGGGACCTTGCGAGGGAGAAAAGCGACATCGTTTTCACCAAGTACAATCCGCTGGAGGACAAATTCGCCGTCGGCCTAGGTGGGAGCGAGGAGTTTGGAACGGCGACGCCACTGGAGGCAACCTACTGGGTGGTCAAGGCGTTCAAAGCCATAGGCTATGAGTTCAGCACCGACGAAAAGGAATCTATAAGGGCCTTCGTTATGAAGTTCAGAAACGGCAACGGTTACGGCGTCAAGAGCCCCACGACGACGATGACCTACCAAGCACTCTACACGCTCCGCACCCTGGGCTACAGGCCACCAAGGAGTCCGCACTTCGAGAACTGCGAGCTCTGCGGCGACTGGGGCGGCTTCACCGAGGTTCCCTACAGCCTACCCCCGTACCTTGAGCCGACCTTCTACGCGGCCAGGGGGCTGGAACTTCAGGGCGAGGCCCCAAGCTGCCCAAGGCGGCACGTCTGGTTCATACGCCAGCTACAGAATCCCAACGGCGGCTTCAGACGCTCTCTGGAGCTGGGCATCTCGAACTTCCAGAACACGTACAGGGCCCTGGCAGTGCTGGATTTCATGGAGCGGTTCCTCTGAAGTTCGGAGGGGCTTCCCGTGGAGATAGAGGTCACGAACGACGAACTGGCCAGGATAAGGAAGAACAAACGCGAGATAACGGAGAGATTTCGGGATTTGGAGGGGCTTGAGAGGACTTTGAGGGTTCTAAAGCTGCGTTTCCTCATCGAGCAGAGGGAGAGGGTCGAGAAGAGGTTCATCGAGATGAAGGCGAGTTATATAGAACTAACCGAATTCGAGGAGACTGCAAAGCGCGACAAGGAGTTCCTGATGGCGTTTCGAAAAGAGCTCAGCGAGGAAAACAAGAAGCTTAGGGCGGAGCTGGAGGCCAGGAGGAGATGAAGCTTACCGTGAGACCAAAGAGGGGCTGGCGGAGGGTAACATTCAAGATTCCGGACGAAACTATGGAGAGAATTAGGGAGCTCTGCGAACGCTACGACTTCCGGGTGGAGGAGGCAATCAGGATAATCTTTCTTCACGGCTACCTCGACGACGACCCAGAAGCCAACGAGGAAACGTTCGAAAGACTCAAGGAAGAGATATCCCGGCTTGAAAAGGAACTCTACGAGCTGGAGGGCAAGTGGTCTCCCCTGAAGTTCCGCTCCTACTACATCGCCATGGACAACCAGAACCTCGCCATACAGCTTTCGGCAATGATAGCCGAGAACAAGAGGCTCCGAGAGCGGCTGGGACTTCCGAAGAGGGACTACGGTGAAGTTGAGGAGAAGATACACTACTACCTGAACTTCGGGACAGACTAATCCAGGAGCCTCTCCCTGAGAAGCGAAACCCACGCCGACTCCAGCAGCATCGAGAGCAGAACCGTCATAAGCCCGGCGCTCAGTATCAGCTCTCCCCACGCGATCATCTCGGGACTGTTGTAGGCCCTGCCAAGGACGACAGGCAGTATCGCCATGCTCGCGGCAACGGCACCCTTCGGCCCCTCAAGGGAGATGAAGAGGAACCGCTTGAAGCCAGTGAAGGGCAGGACAACGAGGGAGGCCAGCGGTCTGGCGACGAATATCACGAACAGCGCCACCATGAGCGATGTGGCTATCGTCCCCCACTGCAGGTCCGTGAGATCAAGGCTCGCGCCGAGGAGCACGAAGATGAATATAACCGAGAAGGTCGAGAGGACGTCGTTGAACTCCATGTTTCTCTCCACGGCATCGTCCACCTTACTGCTTTTCCTCTTGAAGAAATCGCGGTGGTTTCCGAGGATGAGGCCGATTATTGTAACGACGAGGAATCCCGAGGCACCGACGAACTCTCCAACAACGTAGCCCCCGAAGGCCATCGCCAGGCCGAGTATCTGTGTGTAAGGGCTTCTGTAGAGGCCGAGCCGCACTATGGCCTGGTATGCTATGTAGGCTATAACTGCCCCAATGATGGCAGAGACGAATATCTGGTAGAGGAAGTAGACGATAGCTGCAACGTAGAGGCCGGCACCCTCCAAGACCGGTTCGACCGGGGCGTAGCCGGGAATCTCCGGGATTATGAGGAACAGGGCCACCATCGTGAGAATTATCGCGAGGGGACCGTTGAATATGGCTTCGGTGATGATTACCGTCTCGACGTCCTCCGGGACCTTGTGCTCCTGAAAGAGCGGTATCAGCGTCGCGGGGTCGGTGCCAGAAACCACCGCCCCGAAGAGGAAGCCAACAGGGAAGGGAACGCCGAAGGCCCACGAGAAGAACCAGCCGGCTAAGATGGCAGTTCCCAGAAGGCCAATCGTGTCGAGCAGAGTTATGACGAGCTTGTGCTCCTTGAGAACAGCGAGTCTGAGGCTGAACCCCGCCGCGAAGAGAACCAAGAAGAGTCCAAAGGCGCGGACGTAGTAGAAGAGCATCCTGGCGGTCTGGGGAAGTATCAGGGTCAGAACAGGGCCCACGAGAACACCGAGGAGAACGAGGAGAGGTGTGTATGGAAACTTCGTCTTCCGGCTGATGAGCATCGCCAGTATGCCCGAGAGGAGAACCATCAGCGAGGCGAGGGCGATTGTCTCTATTCCAAACTCAAAGCTCGGGATGCCAGGCATAGTAGCCACATCACATAGGGCGGCGGGGAATTATTTAAGGGTATTGTCACCATCCAGGGGAATCCTCCGATGAGAAGCCTCCCAAAATCTTAAGTAGGGATCTCGGGATGCATGCTGGGAGAAGGCAGAAGGCCGCGAATCCAGGGGTGGGAAGATGAACTTCAGAATAATGACCGCAATAATGCTCGGCGGCGCCCTCGGTGCGCTTGCGAGGTTCTACATCTCGGGAATACTGCCGGTTTACAGGGACTTTCCGGTTGGAACGCTCCTCGTGAACAGCATAGCCAGCTTGATCCTCGGCTACCTCTACGGCCTGCTCTTCTGGGGCATCGGGGTCTCAACCGAGTGGAGGCTCTTCTTCGGAACGGGCTTCTGCGGGGCGTTGAGCACGTTCTCAACGTTCTCCTACGAGACTTTTTCGCTCCTGCGCGAGAGGGAGTACCTCGTGGCTATCCTGAACGTCTCGGCAAACGTTATAATCACACTAGGCCTAGTATTCCTCGGGTTCGTCCTTGCAAGGAGGTGATTTTGTGGTTGAGGTGGAACACTGGAACACGCTTCGCCTTCGCATCTACATAGGCGAGAACGACCGCTTTGATGGAAAGCCCCTCTACAAGGCGATAGTGGAGAGACTCCGCGAGATGGGCATCGCCGGGGCAACGGTGTACCGCGGCATCTACGGCTTTGGGAAGAAGAGCCGCGTTCACTCCGCCGACGTTATGAGGCTCTCAACGGACCTACCCATCGTGATAGAGGTCGTGGACAGGGGCTTTAAGATAGAAAAAGCGATATGCGAAATCAAGCCCATGATACAGGACGGGATGATAACCGTGGAGCCGACCATAGTCGTATGGGTGGGCACCAAGGAAGAGGTTAGCAAGTTCGAAGACGACGCCGTGAGGGAACTCTGAGTCCCTCCTAAGTATTATATATGAGTTAGTGCAACCCCTTCTGGAGGTGTCATCATGCTTCACCACGTTAAGCTTATTCACGCCACCAAGAGCCGGAAGCTTCTAGGGAAGAAAATCGTTCTTGCAATCCCCGGCAGCATAGCGGCGGTTGAGTGTGTAAAACTTGCCAGGGAGCTTATTCGACACGGCGCGGAAGTCCACGCCGTCATGAGCGAGAATGCTCAAAAGATCATCCATCCCTACGCGATGGAGTTCGCCACCGGAAATCCGGTCGTGACGGAAATCACCGGCTTCATAGAGCACGTCGAGTTAGCTGGAGAGCACGAGAACAAGGCCGACCTGATCCTCGTCTGCCCGGCAACTGCAAACACGATAGGGAAAATCGCCTGCGGTATAGACGACACACCCGTTACAACCGTTGTGACGACGGCCTTCGCCCACACACCGATAATGATTGCCCCTGCGATGCACTCCACCATGTACGAGCATCCGATAGTCGTCGAGAACATCGAGAAACTCAAGAGGCTCGGCGTCGAGTTCATAGGCCCAAGATTCGAGGAGGGCAAGGCGAAGGTCGCCTCGATAGACGAGATAGTCTACCGCGTCATTAAAAAGCTCCATCCAAAGACCCTCGAAGGAAAGCGCGTTCTCGTAACGGCCGGTGCCACGAGGGAGTACATCGACCCGATAAGGTACATAACCAACGCGAGCAGCGGCAGGATGGGGATCGCCATAGCGGAGGAGGCGGAATTCAGGGGAGCGGAGGTCACGCTCATCAGGACGAGGGGGAGCGTTCCCAGCTTCGTAGAGAACCAGGTTGAGGTCGAAACCGTTGAAGAAATGCTCCGGGCGATAGAGAACGAGTTAAAGGCCAAGAAATATGACATTGTCATCCTCGCCGCCGCGGTGAGCGACTTCCGCGTTAAGGAGAAGGCCAGCGTAAAGATAAAGAGCGGAAAGGCCTTAACGCTTGAGCTTGAGCCAACGCCGAAGATAATAGACAGGGTTAAGGAACTTCAGCCCGATACCTTCCTCGTCGGTTTCAAAGCCGAAACCGGCCTCAGCGAGGAGGAGCTCATCGAAGCGGCGAGAAAGCAGATCAAAAGGGCAGGGAGCGATCTCGTCGTGGCAAACACGCTAAAGGCCTTCGGTAGTGAGGAGAACGAGGTTCTGCTAGTGACGGAGAAGTCGGTACGAAAGATTCCGAGGATGAGTAAAAGAGAACTCGCCGAAAGGCTCTGGGACGAAATAACTTCGATTCTCGGTCGATGAAGGGAAAACTTTTTTACCTTCTTAACCAATTCTTCTAAAACCATTCGAGGTGATAGTATGGTAGCCTTCGATGAGCCCCTGCCCTACATAGGGGCTACGCCGTTCCAGCTAGTATCGGCACTGATAATCCTGATAGTGGGCTACATTGTGGCAAAGATTCTGGTCGCGCTCTTCAAGAAGAGTATGAGGAAGACGAAGCTCCCCCCTCTGGTCGTTGAGTTCCTGGGGAGGTTTCTGGCGGTACTGCTCTACGTCGTCATCATAATAGTGGCGTTGGGGGCAGTCGGTATCTCCGTGTCCCCGCTCATCCTCGGCCTATCGGCCGTCATAGGCTTGATCTTGGGCTTTGGTCTGCAGGATACGCTCACCAACCTCGCCGCGGGCGTCTGGATCACCGCCCTTAGGCCCATAGACCTAGGGGAGGTCGTTGAGGTCTCGGGTCAGACAGGAAGCGTCAGCGGCATCGGACTTATGAGCACCGAGCTCAAAACCCCCGACAACAAGGTAATCACGATACCCAACAAGCTCGTGTGGGGAAGCATAATCGTGAACTACACCCGCATGCCAACGAGAAGGGTTAATGTTGACATAGGCGTCGCCTACGGCACGGACCTCGACAGGGCCATAAAGCTTGCCATGGATCTGATCCAGAGCCATCCAAAGGTTTTGAGCGACCCAGAGCCGGCCGTTGCTATAACGGCACTCGCGGATTCCTCCATCAACCTACAACTTCGCGCTTGGACCAAGACCGAGGACTACTGGGCAGTCAAGGGGGACCTGACGAAGGGCATCTACGAGCTCTACACAAAGGAGGGCATAGAGATACCGTTCCCGCAGCTCGATGTTCACGTCAGGGAGATGCCCAAGTGATGCCTCTTCCCTCTTTTTAACTTTCAAGAAAAGATTTTTGAACCTTGCCGCCCAGTTTTATTATTGTCAGAAGCCATTACAAAGTGAGCAGGGATGGTGGTCATAGGAATAACCGGCTTTGAAGGCAGCGGTAAGACCGCCCTAACTGCGAACATAGGGGCCTGCCTAGCCATGAGAGGCATCAGAACCCTTCTCGTCGACGCCGACCTGTACTTCCCCAACCTGGCGTTCCAGTTCGGGATTGCACCCAAATACACGATTCACGCCTACCTAGAGAACCCAAGGATGGACCTGGAGTGGTTAACGTATCCGTACATGGAGATAAAGAACCTGCACCTCCTCCTGGGTGACCCCAACGCCCCAATACGGCACAGACTATCCTTCAAAAACCTCACGACTCTTATCGAGTACTTCAAACCTGCATACGGCGCCGTTCTCATAGATTTTCCCTCGGGCCTTCCGATAGACGCCCATCCACTCATCCCGGAGCTCGATTATCAGGTGCTCGTCATAGACCCCAGCACCGTGCCCCTGAGGAACCTTCACGACTGGGTGGACTCGGCGATCAGGAAGTTCCTCCACCTGGGAATCGAGGACTTCTGGGTGATTCTCAACAAGCCGCTCATACCAGAAAAGAATCTGGAGGCCCTTGAAAAGTTCGTCTCCGAGGAACTGGAGGTTCCCCTTCTCGGCACGGTACCGTACGACCCGCTGATACTGGAGGGAACCTACAACGGCACACCGCTTTGCGCGTGGAATGACGAGCTGGGTGTGATAACCAAGCTTTCTTACACGTTTGAAGAAATTTTCTTCTAATGCTCCAAAAGGCTCATAAACCCTGGGATGTCCCGTTTCTTGGTGATTCTCATGAGGAAGATAGGAATAATAGGCGGAACCAGCCCTGAGGCGACGTGTTATTACTACAAGAAATACCTGGAGATAAGCCGCGAAAAGTTCGAGCCCTACGTCTTTCCCGAGCTGATAATCTACTCGATAAACTTCAAGGAGTTCATCCACAACCCGAACGGCTGGGAGGGGAGGAAGGAGATACTCATAAAGGCCGCCAAGGCCCTTGAGAATGCTGGAGCGGAGATAATATCGCTCTCGGCCAACACGCCGCACATCGTCTTCCCGGACGTTCAGGAAGCCGTGAGCGTCCCGATGGTGAGCATAATCGACGCGCTCATCGAGGAAATGAAGAGGAGAGGCGTTAGGCGGGTTCTCCTCCTTGGGACGAAGACAACCATGACCGCCGACTTCTACAAGAACGCCCTCCGCGAGGCCGGTTTCGATGTCATCACGCCGAACGAGGGGGAGATGGACGAGTTGAACAGAATCATCACCGAGGAGCTTATGTTCGAGAACTTCGCCAGCAGGGACTGGGTGATCGACCTCATCAACCGCTACATAGAGAAGGAAGGAATCGAAGGCGTCATCCTCGGTTGCACCGAGCTCCCGCTGATAGTGAAGCAGGGGGACGTTGAGGCCGAGGTCTTTGACACCGTTGAGATCCACATGAGGAAGCTCATCGAGGTAGCTAGCGAGTGATTTTTAAGCCCTTTTCTTCCCCTTTCCTCAGGTGAGAACATGGAGATACGTGAGTTTCAGGAGATGATTAGGGAGATCTACTTCCACAAGGACTCGAAGAGGGGAGTGGAGAGAACCTTTCTCTGGTTCGTAGAGGAAGTTGGCGAGCTGAGCGAGGCGATAAGGAAAAACGACCGCGAGGCCATGGAGGAGGAGTTCGCCGACGTTTTAGCGTGGCTCGCCAGCTTGGCCAACCTACTCGATATCGATATTGAGGAAGCGGCGAAGAAGAAATATCCCGGCGTCTGCCCCTACTGCGGAAAGAAGCCGTGTGAATGCGAGGAGAAGTTTTAAAACTTCTGGAGGTTCCAGTTCTCCTCTTCTTCCAATAGGGTTTAATTTTGAGCCTCTTGTCCGTTGATTTCAACTTGTCTAAAAGTTTAGGTGCCCTCTTTTCGACCGCCATCTTAACGGAAAGACTTTTATACTTCCGGACGCACTATTCTATGCAGTAAACCGAGGTGATGTGCATGCATGAACTCGTAGAGTTCGCGGTTGAGAAGGCCCTCGAACTGGGGGCAAGCTATGCCGAGGCCCGCTTTGAGGAGAAGAACGGCACTTCTCTGGCTATGAAGAACGGCAATCCCGAAGGCCTTGAGATACTCGCCGACAGGGGAATGGGGATAAGGGTTCTGGTCGATGGAGGAATGGGCTTCGCAAGCACCAACGTCCTCACGAAGGAGAGCGTGAGCGAGGCCGTCAAGAAGGCCGTCAAACTAGCCAGAGCGGCCTCCAAGGTGAGAAACGAGCCCATAAGGTTCAGCGATGAGGACTTCCACGAGGTTTATTACGAGGTCAAGATGCGCAAGGACTTCAGGGACGTCTCCCCGGAGGAGAAGATGGAGCTCCTCAGGAAGGTCGAGGAGGAGGTAAATGCAACCGGGGTAAACGTGCCCATGCGCTACCTCGGCTACTCCGATCAGGTGTGGCACAAGATAATATCCAACAGCGACGGGGCCTTCATCGAGAGCGTCATACCGAGGGTCTCGGTGATGTACAACCTCGTCGTTTTTGAGAACGGCCAGATGGAGCAGGCTCCCTTCGTCCAGAGGGCGTTCTCCGGCGGATTGGAGCTCATCGAAAAGGACGAGCCGTGGAATTGGGCGGTTAAGGACGTCCAGGCCCTCAAGAAGCTGATTTATGAAGGTCAGAAGGCTCCCGAAGGCAAGGTTGACTTGGTCATAAGCCCTGAGGTGGCAGGCATAGCCGTTCACGAGAGCGTCGGGCACCCCTACGAGTCGGACAGGATTTTCGGCAGGGAAGCGGCGCAGGCCGGAGAGAGCTTCGTCAAGCCAGACATGCTCGGCGAGAGAATCGGAAGTGAAGCCGTCACCGTCATAGAGGACCCGACCCTGCCGAACAGCTGGGGCTTCTACCTCTACGACGACGAGGGCGTCAAAGCGAGGCCGCGCTACCTTATCAAGGACGGAATAATCACCGAGTTCCTCACCAACAGGGAGTATGCCTATAAGCTCGGCCAGCGCTCCAACGCGGCCGCGAGGGCGATAAACTACAACCGCGAACCGATAGTCAGGATGGCCAACACCTACCTAGCACCCGGGGATTACTCATTCGAGGAGCTGATTGAGGACATCAAGCTCGGTGTTTACATGGTCTCGTTCAACGAGTGGAACATCGACGACAGGCGCTATCAGCAGAGATACATCGGCAGGGAGGCCTACCTCATCGAGAACGGTGAGATAAAGCACCCAGTCAAGAGGCCTATCCTTGAGATAACCACCAGAGCGTTGTGGAGCAGCGTCGATGCCGTTGGAACGGATGTCGAGATGTTCCCTGGAACCTGCGGGAAGGGCGAACCTGGACAGGGCGTCCCCGTCTGGATGGGCGGAGCCCACGCGAGGCTCAGGGATATACCGCTGAGGAGGCCGTGAGGTGGTGGAGATGTTCGACGTTAACGAGTTCATCCTGAAGAAGGCCAAGGAGCTTGGATTTGGCGACGTCGTCGTTCTGGGCTACGAGATGGACAGGCGCCAGGTTCGCTTCGCCAACAACGAGATAACCGTCGCCAAGAACTGGCACGAGAGGAAGGTGGAGCTGTTCGTCGAGCTTGAGAAACGCGTTGCCGGAACGAGCATCACCGAGCTGAGCGAGGAGAACATCGAGAGGACTCTGAAAACCCTCCTGAGCAACATGAAGGGCATGGCGCCGAAGGAGGACTACTACGGAATCGCTGAAGGCCCGTTCCAGTACAGGGATATTCCGGAAACCTTCGATAAAGCCATAGTCGAACTCGACGAGCCGAACGAGTACGTGGAAAGGGCCATCAACGCCGCCCTTGAAGAGGGAGCTAAGAGGGTAGCAGGTGTTCTCTACACCGACCACAATAGGCTTTACCTGACCACGAGCAACGGCGTTGAGGCCTTTGACGAGGGCAGTGGGATAGAGATAAGCGTTAGGGCCTTCATCGGAGACCTTGAGAGCGGCCACGGAACGAACTCCGTGAGGGTTCTCAAGAAGTTCGACCCCGAAAGCGCCGGAAGGAAGGCCGGTGAGATAGCTAAGATGGCGCAGAACCCTGAGCAGGGGCCAGAGGGGAAGTTCGACGTAATCTTCGACCCGTTAGCGTTTGCGAACCTGCTGAGCTACATGAGCTTCATGACCTCGGCTTACGCGGCAGAGGCGGGCTTCTCCTTCCTGGTGAACAAGCTCGGCCAGAAGGTTGCCAACGAAATCGTCACGATAAAGGACGTCGGCAACATGCCCAACGGCTACGGAACGAGGAAGTTCGACGACGAAGGGGTGCCCACGAGGGAAACAACGATAATCGAGAATGGAACCTTCAAGACGTTCCTGCTCAACACGAGCATGGCGAAGAAATATGGAACCGAGACAACGGCCAACGCGGGCCTCATAATGCCCCACGCGTGGAACATCGTCCTCGAACCGGGCGACTACTCCAGGGAGGAGCTGTTCAGCGAGGTCAAGAGGGGAATCTACATCACCAACGTCTGGTACACCCGCTTCCAGAACTACGTTGCAGGGGACTTCTCGACCATCCCGAGGGACGGAATATTCCTCGTCGAGAACGGCGAGCTGAGGCAGATAAGGAACATCCGCGTCAGCGACAACTTCCAGAGGATCCTCGAGGGAATCAAGGCGCTCGGAAAGGAGAGCTACCACATCCACTGGTGGGAGGTCAGCACGCCGGTTTCAACGCCCTACGTTCTCGTGGAGGACGTTGGAATAACGAGGGCGACGAAGTAGCCCCTTCTCTTATCTTTTCAATAATTTTTCAAATTCTATCGAAGTGTCCTGTGGAACAACGTTAAATGAACTAAAGTTTTAATAGTTATTGCACAGAATTCTAAAGCGATGGGTGAGGTGCGTGTTGGAAATCCTGAATGTAATTATGAGGTTCTCCACGTGGGGATTCGCCCTCTACAGGTGGACACGAAAATGCGAGGAATTCCTTCTCTTTCTGAGTCTGGCACTGTGGATAGATTCCCTCGCAGCCCTCACCCAAAAGCCGATACTTGAAGACCTCGGAGTTCATCCAGAGCCGAAGGTCCTGACGCCCCTTCTCGCCCTGTTCGCAGTGATTGAAGGGATACTCCTACTGGCCACGTCCCTTTACCTTCATGGACGCCTCAAGACAATGAGAGGTCAGCTTTTAATCATCCTCACGGCAGTTGGGGGCTCGGCGTACGTTCTGCTCGCAACACTCTTCAACACGTCCCTTCTGCTCCTCATGGCGTTCCCTCTGCCTTTCTTAGGGCTGTCCCTCATGGTTACAGGATACACCCTTATCAAAAGGGAAGTGGGAGTAAAAAGTACCGCCACACTCTTCCCCATTGGTGCATTTCTCCTTGGAGTCATTAACCTTACCTACCCCGTGACCATAACAACCGAACTTGCCTCGTATCTCTACGGTGCAGGGGCAGTGTTTAGGGTCATGATGTTCGTAGGGATGGCAAAATATGCACTTTTCCAGATCACACACCCCAAAGCCCCGAGTGTGGACATACCTCACGGCGCGTTTTACGTGGAGGAGAAAAGGAATCTCGAGGTGATTCTCCAGAAGATGAACTCCGCAGGAAACGGTATCCTCATAACAAGGAGCCTTCCTGACAGGAAAGTGCCTGCATTTCCAGTCTTCTGGATTACTACACTCTCCCCAACTTCGTCTTGGAAAGACGTCTTAACGATACGGCCGACTGACATAGGGATTCTTGTAGATCTGGTGAAAAAGCATCTTGAGAAGGGGCACTCCATCGTTGTTCTCGATTGCTTTGAATACCTTGCCTTGGAAAACGGCTTCGAAAAAGCCTTCAAATTCCTACTCTCACTGAAAGACCACGTTATTAAGTTTGGGGGCACCCTCATAGTGGCCACGGATCCCTCCGCGTACTCAGAAAAGCAGTGGAAAATCATGAAGAGGGAACTGAATAAGTTGGAATTCTAACGTCAACCCCCACAAGCCATTAGGGGCACCTCCGCAATATCTCAATCCGTGAACCTTGAATTTGGAACGGAACAAAGAGAGCGGGCCGAATCAAGCCGCGCAATACGTGAAAAACACTTAAAACTTCTTCATGCAAATGAAATCGGGTGGTGAAAGGTGGAGGCCATCGAAAACTCCCGGTTGAATAAGTTCCACTACACGCTTTTAGCCATCCTTGGAACCGTATGGGCGTTCATAGCCGTGAACACCATCTCGGCCGGATTCGTCATAGCCCTGCTCAAGAACGACCCGGCCTTCCAGGGGAGCCTGACAAAGCTCGGCTCTCTCGGCTCGGCGGCGCTCTTCGGTATGCTCTTCGGCGCGTGGCTCTTTGGCTATCTAGCCGACAGGATTGGACGGAAGAAAACACTCACCCTCGCGGTTGCCACCTTTTCCATCGGTTCGATAGTCAGCTCCTTCGCCGGAAATCTCGACACCCTCATAGCCCTGCGCTTCATCGTCGGCCTCGGCCTCGGCGGCTCATTGCCCGTCGCAAGCTCCTACTTCGCCGAGTTCATGCCCCGCTCGATAAGGGGTGCGATGATTTCAATCCTCGAGAGCTTCTGGGCGATAGGAACGATAATCATAGGAGTGGTCGCTATCCTCGTGAAGGCCGACTGGAGGAGCATACTGCTCTTCGGCGGCGCGATAATACTCATCCTCCCGCTACTCCTCACGCTCCCCGAATCACCCCGCTACCTGCTCATCAGGGGGCGCGTTAAGGAGGCCGAGGAGACCATAAGGAGGGCCCTCGGAGTAAGTGTTAAGCTTGAGATTCCAAAGGAGACGAAGAAAGCCTCTGTCATGGACCTCTGGAGAAAGTACGGAAGGGTTACACTTATGCTCACGATAGCCTGGTTCAGCATAGCCTTTGCCTACTACGGCTTCTTCATCTGGCTTCCGAAGTTCCTCTCGGCAACGCTGGGAATCACCGTCTTCAGGAGCTTCCAGTACTTCATCATCACCGCCATAGCCCAGCTGCCCGGCTACTGGAGCGCCGCCTATCTGCTTGAGAGAATCGGTCGAAAGAAGACCCTCTCCTACTACCTCCTGCTTTCTGGAATAGCCGGAGTCGGCTTCTACTTCGCGGCCAGCTCGGGGAACGAGGCGGCGATCATCGCGAGTGCGATAGCCTTCAGCTTCTTCAACCTCGGTGCCTGGGGAGCGATATATGCCTACACGCCGGAGCTCTACCCGACGGCCGTCAGGGGCACGGGGACCGGCTGGGCCGGAGCCATGGCGAGGATAGGTGGGGGAATCGCACCGATCCTGGCCGGCAGGATAATGGAGCTGAGCGGGGGCGCCTTGGCGGTACTTGTGATTGCGGTGGTGGCGATAATCGGTGCGCTGGACGTCCTGGCGCTGGGAGAAGAAACGATGGGGAAAAGCCTTACCTGAGCTTCTCCTTTTTATCCAAACAGCCCCAGAGCCGGCAGCAGCGTTATCGCCATGCTCAAAAGCCCGCCGAGGATTAAAGCCGGGACCGTCTGCCTCTTCTCGATGGCGAGCAGGTATGCCGCCAGAGCTCCGGTCCAGACGCCCGTCCCGGGGAGCGGTATCGCCACGAATATCGTCAGCCCGATGAAGCCCCACTTCTCCACGTAGGGGTGGGCCTTCTTCCTCACGCGCTCGACGTAGTAGAGGTAGAGGTGGGCCACCTTTCTCAAAAAGGTCCCCTCAAGCCAGAGCATCAGCCTGTCTATGTAGGGAAGGGCCGCCGGAAGAACCAGCGAGAGGAGCAGGACACCAAGGGAAGCGGCCAAAAGCGTCTCCCACAGGGGGTAGCCCATGCCGATGCCATAAACTATCGCATAGCGCCCCTCAAAGGTTGGAATCAGCGAGAGGAGGAACACCTCAAGGAAGCCGTTCATTCAAACTTCCCTCCGAGGAGTGATTTGAGCAGTAAGTAGAGCCAGGGGGCAAAGAAAAGGCTGAAGAGCACGTCGCCGAACCAGTGAACGTGGAGGAGGAGCCTCGTGAGGGCTATTCCAACGGCGTACGCCCAGAAGGCTGGGGCATACTTTTCCCACCTGTCCGCGCCGTAGGCCGCTATCACCGCAGCACGGAAGGTGTGGCCCGAGGGGAAGGCGTAGGTTCCGTAGCCCGGCCTCGGCCTAGGTTCTGCAAAGATGAGCTTGAGTGCCCCAACGGCAGCGAGACCAATCGCGACGGCGAGAATGAAAAGCAGCGTGTTCCGGGAGACCCTACCCTTCTCCCTCCAGTCGGCTATTACGGCAAATGCCCCAAACAGCGCGAGAAATATGTCGCCACCAAGCCGCGTGAGAAGGTTCATCAGGGGTGTATCCACGAGGGGAAGCTGCGAATTAACCCACTCGTTTATTCCGTAGATTAAACCTGTAGCCTGGAGAATCAGAACGATGAAAACTCCGGCCGTGAGCGCGGTGAATTTGGCGTCGAACTTAACCTCATCCATGGCGTTTAAAGAAAGACGAAGCCGTAAAAAAGCTTTTCTCTCCCGGACTCAGATTACCCCCGCCGCGTAGAGGGCGTGGTAGGTCTTGAGGAGAGCTCCCTGAACCTTCTTCGGCCCGAAGGTTCTCACGGCCCTTCCGAGCCCCTCGTTGTAGATGCGCCGCATTATAAAGTCCGTCTCGCGGTTGAGGTTCAGTTTTTCCTGGTTCTCGAGGTAGAGGCGCGCTATCTCCGTCGGCTCGCGGTAATTCAGGCCTTTAAGCCACTTGAGCGGAATCCCGTCGTCGAATCTCTTGAGAACCTCGAAGCCGATTATCGTGACCTCGTCATCACCGTAGAGCTCGCCGTAGATTTTATTCAGCTCTCTGAGAAGCTCTCTGACGTCGGAGAAGCCGTCGAGTTTTGCATCCTGGTTGGTAAGCGCCCTTACCTTCTTCTTCTCAACGCGGGTTATCCTGACCTTCGCTATGGCCGTGTCACTCGGCGTTATGACGAGGTAAACCTCGCTCCCCGGCTTGGCCTCGTAGTCGCCGTAGCGTATCGTGGTGACCTTGTCGCCCCTGAGAATCCTTGACTTGTATGAGGAGTCAATCAGCATGAACTTCCTTATCTGGACGCTCTTCCCTCTCCTCAAGGTTCAACCCCCTGACTATATCCAGAATCTCCTCCAGAGAGCCCACAGTGAAGTCAGCGTACTCGAGGTACTCGAGCTCCCTGTTGGCGTACTTGCCGTATTTGAACCAGGCGGTCTTCATGCCAACCTGCTTGGCACCGTAGATGTCGGAGTACAGCCTGTCGCCCACCATCAGCGCCTCTCCAGGCTCGACCCCCATCTTGCGCAGTGCTTTTTCGAATATCTTCGGGTGGGGCTTCTTGACGCCGAGGTAGTCGGAGATGAAGACGCCGTCGAAGTAGTCGTCCAGTTCAAGGCGGATTATCTTCTCCCACTGCTTTATCGGGTCGCCGTCGGTGATTATGCCGAGCTTATAGCCCGACTTCTTCAGCTCAAGCAGGAGCCGCCTGGCACCGCGGACGCTCTTCAGGTAGGCGAACTTCGTGTTGTGGTACGCTATGACGCCGGCGGCTATCCATTTGGGGTTGCTGGGCAGGTCGAGGCGCCTGAGCAGGTAGTCGAAGTGCCTGCCGAAGTTGCTCCCGTACTCGTTTATCAGCTCAAGGAGCTCGTGGTAGGCGGTATCAAAGTCAACGGGGAGACCGTGCCGTATCATGTTCTCTATCGCGTTCTTTCTCGCCATCTCCGCCAGCCTGCTCGTGTCCACGAGCGTGTCGTCCAGGTCAAAGAACACGACCTTTATCATCCCTTCACCCACCGCAGTCTACTCGTTCAAGATATTTAACCCTTCCCGATGTCGAGGAAAGGGCCCTTCCTCTTTTCCGCCTCCTCACGAGCCCAGCGCGCGGCCTTGAAGTACTCGTCCTCGGCCATCAGCTCGTTGAGCAGGTCCTCAAGCTTCCAGGTCAGCGAGGTCTCGGTGGTCGTGGCGAAGATAACCCTGCCCAGGTTGAGGGATTTGACGGAGCGGATTACCTCCTTCAGCGTCTCGTTGCCAACGTCGTGCATTATCACGAACTTCCTGAGGTGCCAGTAGCTCGAGCCGCTCAGCCCCTCCGCCTTATCAACCACCTCGCTCACGACCCAGTCCCTGCAGTACCCGGGAACCTCAAAAACCGGAACCGAAAGTACCTCCCGCAGTCTCTCGACTTCATCGGGCAGGAATCCCACCAGCAGAACCTTTCTGCTCATCCTATCAGCCCCTTAACCCTAGTCATCAGCTTCCCCATGGCCTCTCCTGCAGGACAGCGCAGGAAAACGTCGGCTATGGGTGTTATCCCGCTCTCCTCCGGGTTGATTTCAATAACCTTTCCGCCAGTTTCCTTGACTATCTGCGGAACGTACGCGGCCGGATAGACGACGCCGCTGGTACCTATGACCAGAACGAGGTCGGCCCTCTCGGCGAGCCTGAAGGCCTCGTCGAGGGCGCTCCTCGGAAGGGGTTCCCCAAACCACACGACGTCCGGCCGCAGGAGGGAGCCGCAGTCCGGACACTTGGGGAGGTCCTTCTCCCGGAGAAACTCCTCCAGCCTTCCGCTCTCCTTGAGGTACTCACCGTAACCGCACGAGGTGCACCTGACCCTGAAGATGTTGCCGTGAAGCTCGACGAGGTTCCTCGTTCCAGCCTCCCGGTGGAGGTCGTCAACGTTCTGGGTGATGACGGCCTTCAAGATACCCATCTCCTCAAGCTCTGCCAGCGCGTAATGCGCCCTGTTTGGCCTAGCCTTCCATATCAGGTCCATGCGCCACTTGTAGAACTCCCAGACGAGGCGGGGGTCCCTCCGGAAGGCTTCGGGCGTCGCAAGCTCCTCGGGTCGGTGCTTCTTCCACAGCCCGTTAAATCCTCTGAACGTAGGAACGCCGCTCTCGGCGCTTATTCCAGCACCCGTAAAAGCAATCGCAAACCTTGACCGGGCCAGCAGTTTGGCTGCCTCCTCTATCATGTTCCAACCTACTCGGGTATCCTTAAAAATTCTCCCCACCGTTTAGGGCCCTCCCGCCGCCGTCCGAATAATCTTTGAAATACCCTTCATGTTTCCGTGCGAGGGTTTAAATTGTATCCATGAACACATCCGCGGAAACAGGGGGTGAGAGAATGCCAGTGACCGATGGAACACCGAGGAGAAAGGTCACCACTTCACACGGGCGTTATTACGCCGAGAGGGTGGCACTCGCGAGGAGGAAGAAGCTCAGAAGGAAAGCCGCGCTGATTCAGCTCATGAGGAAGCGAAAGGGCGTCGCGGCGATAAGGACGAGCATGATACGGGTTGAAAAGGCCCACATCTCGAAGAACGAGGCGCTGGCAATACTGGTGGGAACCCAGATCGGCGCCGGAGTACTGGGCCTGCCGTACGCGGCTAGCAAAGTTGGCCTGGTTCCGGCAATGGCGGTTCTCTTCGGGGTCATGCTCCTCATGCTCACGACGGCGTTCATAGTGCTGAAGTTCTCCGCGGAGATGGGCGGGGCGCAGATGAGCACCATCGCCAACAGGACCCTCGGAAAGGCCGGCGGCTGGCTGATGTACCTGAGCATATTCATAATGAGCTTTGGGGCGCTTCTAGCGTACATAGCCGGAATGGGAAGCGTCTTCGCGAGCCTCTTCGGCGTCAGCGATACAGTGGGGGCGGCGATATTCTGGGTACTGGCTTCCTTCGTCGTCTACCGTGGGCTTGAGGCGAGCGGAAAGACCGAACTGATAATGAGCTACGTCATGCTGGCCCTCTTCATCGGTGTCACCCTGATGCTCGTTCCCCACGCGAAACTCAGCAACGGCCTCTACACGGAGCTGGGCGGAATACTGAGCATAACCGGCGTCGCCATCTTCGCTCTCGGCTGCCACACCATAATCCCCGACGTCTACAAGGGGCTTGGAAGCTACGAGGAGACCAAGAAGGTCATCGTGCTTGCCTTCCTCATCCCGACGGTCATCTACGCGGTCTTCATGGCGGCGTTCCTGCTCGTCTTCGGAAGGGGAACGCCTGAGATAGCCACGCAGGGGCTCGAACTGCTCTACGGCCACCTCGGCAGAATCGTCGGCAACCTCATCCCGCTCCTGGCAATAACCACGAGCTACATAGGCATCGCGCTTGCACAGCAGAGCAACAGCGAGGAGTTCGTGAGGCTTGACAGGAAGGTCGCCTGGGCGCTCACAGTGGTTCCACCGGCGGCTCTATACTTCGCGGGCATCAGGAACTTCGCCGATGTGCTGGCGTTCGCGGGCGACACTGGAGACATGCTGGCCTTCATAGTGCTCCCAATCCTGATGTGGCTAGCGGCGAAGCTCCGCCGCTGACCCTCCGATTTTCCCCTCCTTCGGTAAGGTTTATATTCCCCGCGTTCAAATCCCCATCGAGGTGTTTCCCATGGCTGATGGATACAAAGACTATCGCGACAGGGTTCTGAATTTTGTTGAGGAGCACGAAAAGTGGAGGAGCCACACCATAAACCTCATCGCAAGTGAGAACATAACTTCCCCAAGTGTCACCCGCGCCGTTGCGAGCGGGTTCATGCATAAGTACGCCGAGGGCTGGCCGAGGCAGCGCTACTACCAGGGCTGCAAGTACGTTGACGAGGTTGAGCTCATCGGTGTCGAGCTGTTCACCAAGCTCTTCCAGAGTGATTTTGCTGACCTCAGACCGATTTCCGGAACCAACGCCAACCAGGCCGCTTTCTTCGGACTCACCAACGCTGGCGACAAGGCCATCGTTCTCCACACCAGCCACGGCGGCCACATAAGCCACATGTCCTTCGGTGCCGCCGGAATGAGGGGCCTTGACGTCCACACCTGGCCCTTCGACAACGAAGAGTTCAACATCGACGTTGACAAGGCCGCCCAGCTCATCCGCGAGCTCGAGCCCAAGATAGTCGTCTTCGGCGGCTCGCTCTTCCCGTTCCCGCACCCGGTCAAGGAGCTCGCCCCGGTCGCCAAGGAAGTTGGCGCCTACGTAATGTACGATGCAGCACACGTTCTCGGCCTCATCGCCGGAAAGCAGTTCCAGGACCCGCTCCGCGAGGGGGCAGACATAATCACCTCCTCGACCCACAAGACCTTCCCCGGACCCCAGGGTGGTGTCATAATCTACAAGAGGTTCGGAGAGACCGAGGAGATAGCCAGGCTCCAGTGGGCCATCTTCCCGGGTGTTCTGAGCAACCACCACCTCCACCACATGGCAGGAAAGGTGGTCACCGCCGCGGAGATGCTTGAGTACGGTGAGAAGTACGCTGCCCAGATCGTCAAGAACGCCAAGGCCCTGGCCGAGGCTATGGCCGAGGAGGGCTTCAAGGTCATCGGTGAGGACAAGGGCTACACCGAGAGCCACCAGGTCATCGTCGACGTCAGCGACCTTCATCCAGCGGCCGGCGGTTGGGCGGCTCCCCTCCTCGAGGAGGCCGGCATAATCCTCAACAAGAACCTCCTGCCCTGGGACCCGCTTGAGAAGGTCAACGAGCCGAGCGGCCTTCGCATAGGCGTCCAGGAGATGACCCGCGTTGGAATGATGGAGGACGACATGAAGGAGATCGCCCACTTCATCAGGCGCGTCCTCATAGACAAGGAGGACCCGAAGAAGGTCGAGCGCGACGTCTTCTACTTCAGGCAGAACTTCCAGAAGGTCTACTACTCCTTCGACTACGGACTCCCGCTCAGGGAGTGATTTCTTTTCTTCATTTCAACCCCTTTTGAAGCGTTGGGAAGGATTAAAAGGATTTTTGCACACTCCCAGTTAGGGGTGTGGGATGAGGAAGAGTATTCCCGTTCTGCTGCTAATCCTGCTGATCCCTGCCGGCTATTACATCACTTCATACTGGGGCGGCTCATCCAACGGCTCCTCCGACGGGAAGAACATCACTCACGCTCCTACCGGAGGCTGCCCGATAATCGAGAACTCCACACCGGAATGCCGGCCGATGAACGACTTCATGAAGCTCGACAAGACCGTCTACTCCCCAACCGACACAATGGTCATTTCGATAACCAACAACGGAAACGCCAACTTCACGACGGGCTACCATTTCAAGCTCTACAGGCTGGAGAACGGGACGTGGAAGGAGGTTCCCGTTAATCTGGCTTTCATTGAGGTTGCGGTCGTAATCGAGCCCGGGAAGAGCTGGGAGCAACGGGTGAACCTGGCCCACCTCAACCTCAAGCCGGGCCACTACAGGATAGAGAAAACCGTAGTGGTTACCGACCCGGTGAACAAGATGAGCATGGGGATTGAAGCGTGGACCGAGTTCGACGTGAGGGGCTGATGGGGGTGGGCCGGTGAATCGGACCCTGGTCGTTTTCGCCGTCTTCGTTCTCCTTCTTGGAATTCTTTATGTTGGAACACGTGAGACAGCCAAAAACACACATTCCGATGCCGGAACCGCCCTCATGAGGCTCGACAAAGGTACATATCGCGTGGGTGAGGACCTCACCCTCACGATAATCAACACCGGGAGCGAGACCTTACTCGTGGGTGCCTCGTACAGGCTCTACCGGCTCGAGGATGACAAGTGGGAGGAAATCTCTCCGGGCTTCACGTTCACGATGATCGGTTACACTATACCGCCCGGCGGCAACTGGACTCAGAGGATACCGCTGGTTATCCTCGTGAAGGGAAAGAGTGCCTTTGGAACCCTCGAGCCCATCCCTCCAGGGAAGTACCGGATAGAGAAAACCGTCATCATCGACAGAGGGCGCTGCGGGGGCAGGAGTGACGAGATAAGGCTCTCAGCCGAGTTTGAGGTGGTTGGATGAGGTGGAAGAGGAACGCCGGAATCGTCCTCCTGATACTCCTCCTCTGGAACCTGACCGGGCCGCACTTCATGATAAGCCTCGATAAGCGCACGTATTCAGCCGGGGAAGAGCCGGAACTGACGATAAGTAACGTCGGTTTAACGCCCATCTACTTCGGCCAGGGCTACCTCCTCTACCGGTGGGAGAACGGGAGCTGGGTTGGAGTAAGAACCCCGTTTATCTTTTTTGACATACTCTACGACCTGCCGCCATTCCATTCCTGGAGGCAGAGTGTTGCCCTGAAATACCTGCCGGAAAACGAATCCCCTGGAGAGCCCATTCCCTACCCCTATCCGGACCTTCCTCCAGGGAGATACAGGCTCGTAAAGAGAATCTGCGGCCTGCCCCTCGGCTGCAGGAACGCGAGCGTAGAGTTTGAGATAACCGGCTGAGCTTGGCAAAACTTTTTATTCTCCTCCCACATACCGAACCCTCGGCTAAAGGGGTGAGAAAGATGAAGTTCTGTCCAAAGTGCGGTAACCTCATGCTTCCGGACAGGAAACGGAAGGTCTGGGTCTGCCGCTCATGTGGTTACGAGGAGCCCTTCGACGAGCAGAAGGACAGGGAGAAGACAGTCATAAAGCAGAAGGTCGAACACAAGCCGGACGAGGGAATCATCGTCGTTGAGCAGGACGTCAAGACCCTGCCGACGACGAAGATCACCTGTCCGAAGTGCGGCAACGACACGGCCTACTGGTGGGAGCTCCAGACGAGGGCCGGCGATGAGCCGAGCACGATATTCTACAAGTGCACCAAGTGCGGCTATGTCTGGAGGTCGTACGAGTGAACGAACTGGAACGTGAAACCCTCAGAAAGCTCGCGGAGAAGGCCCTGAAGGAGCTTGAGGAAGCCTACAGGAGGATACCCGACACCGACAACGGAAAAGCTTATTTATTCCGCGGCAAAGAAAGGGTTAGGCTGATGCTCGATATATTAAAGGAGGGGTAAAGATGCCGTTCGAGATAGTTTTTGATGGTGCCAAGGATTTCGCCGATCTTATAGCCACCGCAAGCAACCTCATAGACGAGGCCGCCTTCAAGATAACCGAGGAAGGAATTGGGATGCGTGCTATGGACCCGAGCAGGGTCGTTCTCATCGACCTCAATCTCCCGGAGAGCATCTTCTCCAAGTACGAGGTGGAGGAAGAGGAAACCATCGGAATCAACATGGACCACTTCAAGAAGATACTCAAGCGTGGCAAGAACAAGGACACGCTCATCCTCAAGAAGGGTGACGAGAACTTCCTTGAGGTCATCTTCGAGGGCACCGCCAAGAGAACCTTCAAGCTCCCGCTCATCGAGGTGGAGGAGCTCGAGCTCGACCTTCCGGAGCTCCCGTTCACTGCCAAGGTCGTCGTCCTCGGCGAGGTCCTCAAGGAGGCCGTTAAAGATGCTTCCCTCGTCAGCGACGCCCTCAAGTTCATAGCCAGCGAGAACGAGTTCATAATGCGCGCCGAGGGCGAAACGAACGAGGTCGAGATAAAGCTCACCCTTGAGGATGAGGGACTTCTCGACCTCGAGGTTGAGGAGGACACCAAGAGCGCCTACGGAATCAGCTACCTCGCGGACATGATAAAGGGCATCGGCAAGGCCGACGAAGTGATAATCCGCTTCGGCAACGAGATGCCCCTCCAGATGGAGTACCCGATAAGGGACGAGGGCAAGCTGATATTCCTCCTCGCTCCGCGCGTCGAGGACTGATTTCTTTTTCTCTCGATTTCATCTAGGCTGGTGGGAGCGTGGACATCGTCAAGCTCAGGGAACTGCTTGAGGCGGAGCTTTCCTCGCCGGAACTGACGGAACTAGATGAAGAATTCTACGAGGAGTTCGACAGCCTCATTAAAGCACTTAAGCTCAGTGCAGAGAGCTCTCGTGAGAGGGGCGAGGACGTTGAGGAGCGCCTTTACCTCGCCCAGCTGGGCATAGCGGAAAAGCTCATGCGTGAGATAATCAAAATCAGGCTCCATAAAATCGTTGACCTCGCCGTTGAGGGCGTCCCCTACGGCCTGACCTCAGAGGAGAGGCGGATTTTCACGATACTCAGGGCGTTCATAGAGCGTGAGGAGATTCCAGTCGAGGTTCCCGAGGAGACCGTCGAGGTGAGTGAGGAGGTTCCAGAGAGGGAGGCCCCAAAAAAGAGGGTTCCGCGGGAGGCCTACATAATCAAGGTTGACCTGCCGAAGATACTCGACCCCGAGCTGAGGGAATACGGGCCGTTCAGGGCGGGCGACCTCGTCGTCATCCCCCGGAGCCTCGGGAAGGTTCTCGTCGAGAGGGACGCGGCCGAGAGGATAAGGATCGCCCCGTGATGCCCATGCCTTTCTCAGTCTGCACCCGCGACTGCTACGACACATGCTCGATGGTGAGCGAGCTTAAAAACGGGAAACTAAGCGTTCGCGGCAATCCGGAGCACCCCGTAACGGCCGGCTTTCTCTGCCCGAAGGGCGCACTTCTCCCCCGATGGTTCCACGCTGAGGATAGGCTCAAAAGGCCGCTCGTTAGGACGGGGGAGAGGGGAAGCGGGAGCTTCAGGGAGACAAACTGGGAGGAAGCCATTGAACTCGTTGCCAGGAAACTGAGGAAGACGATTGAAGAACACGGAAGCGAAAGCGTCCTGGTCTATCAATACGCCGGTGACAGGGGCGTTGTGAATTACGCCTTTCCGCTGAGGCTCTTTCACTACCTGAACACATCGATGCTCGACCATGGCATCTGCGACAGGGCCGGCCAGGAGGCTTTGAGGGACGTCTACGGAACGGCAGTCGGAATGAATCCCGAGGAGCTCAAAAACCAGCAGTTGATAGTTTACTGGGGAATAAACGCCTTCTGGACGAACCTGCACGGTTTCATGCTGGCGAGGAAATACGGTCTTGAAATCTGGACGGTTGACGTCGTCAGAACCGAAACGGCCAAGCGCTCCGACAGGTTCTTCCAGATAAGGTCCGACACCGACGTTCTCTTTGCCCTTGGAGTTGCGAAGGTTATAATCGAGGAAGGGCTCTATGAGGAAGCTTTCGTCCGCGAGAACGTTTATGGTTTTGAAGAATTCAAGAATTATGTAATTAAACTGGACTTCGACCTCGTGGAGCGCGAGACCGGAGTGAAGCGCGAGACGATTGAGGAGTTCGCGAGGAAGTTCGCCGAGAAGGGGGGAGTAATCCACATAGGCTACGGCTTTCAGCGCTCCCTGGCGGGCGGTGAGGCCGTGAGGGCAATAGCCATCCTTCCGGCCCTAATAGGTCACCGCTTCGGCTTCATCTACGACATGAAAACCATAGACAAAAGCTACGCCGAGGGAGCCTTCCTACGGACCAGGCCGGCCAGAAGAATCCCCCAGATAAAGCTTGCCGAATACATCGAGCGGGGCGAGATAAAGTTCCTCTACGTCTACAACTCCAATCCCCTCGCGAGCCTGCCGAACCAGAACCGGTTGAGGAAGGCTTTGAGGGAGAGCGACGTTTTCGTGGTCACACATGATATCTTCCTCACCGACACGGCTCTGTACTCGGACGTTGTCCTCCCGGCGAACACCTTTTTCGAGCGCCTTGACATAGCAGACAGCTATTACCACCGTTACATAGCTCTAAACAAGCCGGTCGCGAGGCTTCACGGAAAGAGCAACAGCGAAGTTACGCGGCTCCTCGCGAGGGCACTCGGGATTGACAACCCCTACCTCTACGAGAGCGACGAGGAAGTGATAAGGAAAATCCTCGAACTCAACGGGTTGAGCTGGGAAGAGTTAAAGGCCAGAGGCTTCATCAAAGCCCCGAAAAAGCCGAGAACGTGGGAAACGCCGAGCGGAAAGATCGAGTTCTACTCCCAGCGGGCTGTTGGAAGGGGCCTAAGCCCGGTTCCCGAGTACAGAAAGTTCGAGGGGAAGTATCCACTCCGGCTCCTCACGCCGACCTACCGGATGACGATAACGAGCCAGTACCATAACACACATGGAATGATCGACCCGAACCTCTACATCAACCCCTCTGATGCCAAAGAGAGAGACATTGAAGACGGAGATACCGTCAAGGTCTTCAACGACAACGGGAGCATCAGAACGGAGGCCAGGCTCACGGAGGACGTTCCGCGGGGGATCGTGGTGCTTTACAAGGCATTCTGGGCTAGACTCCTCGGCTGGAACGCGAACTTTCTGACGGGAGATGAAACCGCCGAAAAGTATGGGAACGGCTCTGCATACCATTCAACATGGGTCGAAGTTAAGAAAGTTTGAGGCAAAAATGGGCTTTTTCTTCAAGCTTTTCGACAATGCCTTCCCCTTCAATCTCTCACTGTGACAACCAATGATGGGCATTCTTTGCACGCCTATCCTTAAACCTCTTAAAATTCTTGGATATTCGACAAAGTTAATACCGTTAGACGAACCGAAAGGTTTATATATCCGAACCAATGAGGTTTATAGTGAAGAAAACATAGAAAAATGAGGTGATGGAAAATGGTAGTGATAGGAGAAAAGTTCCCGGAAGTTGAGGTCAACACCACCCACGGCAGGATAAAGCTGCCCGACTACTTCACTGAGAAGGGCAAGTGGTTCGTTCTCTTCAGCCACCCGGCCGACTTCACCCCGGTCTGTACGACCGAGTTCTACGCGATGCAGAAGCGCGCCGAGGAGTTCAGGAAGCTCGGCGTTGAGCCGATCGGGCTGAGCGTTGACCAGGTCTTCAGCCACCTGAAGTGGATGGAGTGGATAAAGGAGAACCTCGGTGAGGAGATAACCTTCCCGGTCATCGCCGACGACCGCGGTGACCTCGCCGAGACCCTCGGCATGATCCCGAGCGGTGCCACGATAACCGCCAGGGCGGTCTTCATCGTCGACGACAAGGGCGTCATTCGCGCGATAGTCTACTACCCAGCCGAGGTCGGCAGGGACTGGGACGAGATACTCAGGCTCGTCAAGGCCCTCAAGACCAGCACCGAGAAGGGCGTTGCCCTGCCGCACAAGTGGCCCAACAACGAGCTCATCGGCGACCGCGCCATCGTTCCGCCGGCCGGCACCGTCGACGCCATCAAGGAGCGCGAGGAGGCCAAGGCCCGCGGAGAGATTGAGTGCTACGACTGGTGGTTCTGCCACAAGAAGCTTGAGTGAGCTTCTTTCCTTTCTTAGCCATTCTTTTCATGTTCTCAAAAGTAAAACAGACTAAAGCACCCTCCTTCTAAACAGCACCACCAGCGGAACGAGCCAGGCCAGATGCACAACCACAGCGGTCGGAAAGTCGCCGTAATCGTTGAGGGTTATCCCCTCGAAGACCCTGTAGAGCCAGTAGGTGGGGAGGAAAGCTGTGAACTTGCTCCAGTCGGTTGAGAGGTCCCTCCACTCCACGATCAGCTTTATCAGCGGCGGCAGGAAGAGGAGCCATCCGAGGACTTTTGATACCGTCAGCGCCTGCATCCTCGACTCCGAGAACACCGTGATGAGCAGTCCGTAAATCCAGACCTCGAGCACGAAGAGCGCCATGAGCGCCAGCAGGCCGTTCCGCGAGATTTCAATGTCGAGGATTGTGGGTGCGAGGCCGGTCATTACCACCGTAACCACAGAGGCCCACGTAAGCCTGTAGGCGAGGAAGGCCTCGCTTGAGATAGGAATCACCTGAAGGGCCTGTATGGTCTTGTCCTCCTTCTCGTCCGCCATCATGAAACCGGGCACCATGCCGAATATCATGGGGATGAACAGCATCATCAGCAGGGCGAGCAGCGGGTAGTAAACTCCAATACGGTCTTTGAAGTACCGGACGATAAGGAGGAGCACGAGGGTCATTGCCACGGAATAGACAAGCATGGGGTCCCTACGGAGGAGCTTAAGGTCGGTCTCGTAGATTGAAAGGAACTTCCTCACAAAGCTCATCTCAATCCCTCCACAGCATACCTGTAAAAGCGGATTTTAGCGAGCTGATAGGCTATTCCAGACCAGGCGAGCAGGGCTGCCGCTGAATAGACCAGCGTTCCCGCCGCTATCTCCTCGAAGGGGGCCTTAAAGAAGTATATCACCGGATAGCTTGGGACTGCATAGAGGACCTTCCAGACTTCACCCGTCAGATAGCCATGGTAGTGCGCGAAGGGCAGGAGCGAGACCACCATAACCCCCAGTATCGGGATAAAGTAGTCGTCGAGGTCGCGGTATTTGGCCGAGACCGCTATTCCAAGGAGCGTGTAAACTATGGAGACGAGAAAGGTCCCAACAACCACATACGGAAGCCCGTTGAGGGAGCGGGTGCCCATTGCCATTATGAGCACTGCCCCGATGACTGAGAGCAGGCTCAGGAGGAGTGTTTTGGCCAGGATGTAGCTCCTCCAGTCTATCGGCGTGACCGCCAAAGCGCCTATCGCGCCGTCCTTCTTTTCGGCGAATATCTCCGTGCCGACGAACATGAAGCCAACGAGCCCCGGCTCGAAGAGGAGGAAGAGCGGCACCATCGTCGGGAGGTAGCGCTTCGGGAAGGCAAGGAGCATGAGGCCATAAGCTAAGGCCACGAGCAGGTATATAGGGTAGACGTAGCTCCTCACCCCGAGAACAATGTTCGTTCTGACGATATTCCTCATACGAGCCTCCTCCCCGTCACCTTTAGGAATATCTCCTCCAGGGTGGGCTCCTCTGTGTTTATCCTCCTCACCTCGTGCTCCCTGATGATTCTGAGGAACTCCTCGTTCTGGCCTATTCCTTCGAGCGGGAACTCCTTCACGGCAACACTGCCGTTGGCGACGTATTCCACCTTAACGAGCCGCTTGCCCATCTTCACCTTCAGCTCGCCGGGATTGTCCACCAGCCTTATGGAGCCGTCCACGATGAAAGCTACTCTGTCGCAGAGCTCGTCGGCCACGTACATGTTGTGGGTGGTCAGGAAGACCGTCTTTCCACTCTCGCGCATCTCCAGGAGCAGGTCCTTTATCCTCCTCGCGCTCGCCGGGTCGAGGCCTTCGAGCGGCTCGTCAAGGAAGAGTATTTCCGGGTCAGGGAGCAGAGCCCTCGCGAGGTCGAGCTTCTTCTTCATGCCCTTCGAAAAGCCACTAACGAGTTCGTCCGCCTTCTCCTCCAGGCCGACCATCTTGAGCACCTCGGTGGGGTCGAGGTGCTTTTTGTAGAAGCTCGCGAAGAACTGGAGGTTTTCTAAGGCGGTGAGCCTTGAATAAACGGCCGGAAACTCGAAGGAGACGCCGATTTTGTTGTAATAATCCTTCCCCCATTCCCTGAGGTCTTTTCCTAGGATTTTTACGGTCCCTTCGTAGTCCCTCAGGATTTTCACCAGGATTTTGACCGTCGTGGTCTTGCCAGCCCCGTTCGGCCCGAGGAAGCCGTAGATTTCTCCTTCCTTGACTTCGAAGGTTAAATTCTCCACGCCCCTAACATCGCCATAATACTTCTTAACGTTCGCAACCTCTATGACGGGCATGTTTTCACCGGCTAAAGATAGGCATTCGGAATAGTTATAGGTAACCCCGCACATGTGCGGGTCAGTCATCCCGGCTTTCTTGTGATGACCATTATCTCGATATCCTCAAAGTCCACCTTCCTCTTGCCCCACCTTCCGGCCGTGCCTCCCCAGACTGCCTCGACTTCAAAGCCGAGCATCATGAGCATCAGTTTGAGCTCGGTTGGGGTGTAGACGCGCTCTCGTATTGTGAACCGCTCCCCGTTCGGTGCGGTTAGTTCCTCAAGGAACGTCATCGAGTCCGGATCGAAGAGCCCGCTCTCTATGTCCTTGTCCGTGGCGTTCTTGAGCCTCCTGAGGGCGCTGAGGGCCGTTAATATGAATCTTCCACCCGGCTTCAGGGACTCGTAGACGTTCCTCAGTATGGCGAGGTCGTGCTCTATCGGGTTATCCCCGTGGCTGAGAATTGAAAAAGCACCTTCACAGAGGCAGATGGCCGCGTCGAACTCCCTTCTACGCTGGAATTTCGTGGCGTCCGCCCTGATGAACTCGACGTTTACCCCCTCCTTCTCGGCCCTCTTTCGGCCCTCCGCGAGCATTCCCTCCGAAATGTCTATTCCCGTGACCCGGTATCCCCTCTTCGCGAGCTCTATGGAGTGCCTGCCGACACCGCACCCAATGTCCAGAATCCTCGAGCCCTTCGGAAGTTTGAGCTCGCTCAGTATGAAGTTCACTTCCTCCTCTGTGTTCTTCGTAAACGGCTCGTTCAGGTAGTGCGGAGCCTCCACGTTGAAAAATTCTTCCATGACGTTCTTTTTCATGCTTTCACCCCATTACTCCAGCAATTCACCGAGCATTGCCTTCAACCCCTTTCTCAGGTGCTCCCTCACGGTCGAGGGACTTAGGTTCATCATCTCCGCCAGCTCGCGCAGGGTGACCTTCCGAGGCTCGTCAAAGTAGCCGCTCTTGTAGGCGAGAAGAAGAACCTCGGCCTGTCTCTTCGTAAGCTTTGAGAGGGGGTTTTTCTCCGCTTCCGCTTCCTCAACGCTGATAACTCTTGCGCCGTAGGTTTCCCGGAATGTCCTTGTCACTTTCCCAACGAGTCCCTCCTCGCAGAGGACCGAGAGGACGCTCTCGCTCCCGACGAAAGTTCCACCCTCAAAAATAACGAGGCCCTTCTTCTGGAGTTCGAAGAGCCTACCGGCCTGCTCTCTTTGGGCTTCAAAGGAAGCGCGAATGTAGAGCAGATACCCCCCATTCCGGGGAAAGGCCCTAACGTCCTTCACATGGGGAAGAACCCTCAGCCTTTCAAGTATCTCCTCCGGGTTCACGCCATCTTTGAACTTGATCTCCACCAACTTAACGACGTCGGTGTCTATGGTGAAGTACGTGTCCCCATAGGCCCATTCTATCGCTTCGAGGAACCATTCAAGGCCAGCGAAGAGCTCCCCTTCGTAGGGTATTGCGATTTTCAGGCGCTTCATAACACTAGAACGACTTCTCCCCTTATTGATTTATCGGAGGAGCAAAGGTCATGTCCATCACAAATCGTTGGTTGCGAATAGTTTCAATACCCTGTTGTATACTAGCAAGTTGTTATAGACATCCGGCCAAAACAGAGGATTTTTATAGTTTGGAAGCTTAGTTAGGTTGGTGAAATACATGAAACTCGATGCCCTCGACCTGAAGCTCATCTACCTCCTAATGGACAACTCCAGGTTGAGTGTCTCGGAGCTTGCCGAGAGGCTCGGCGTCAGCAGGCCGACAGTCAAATCTAGGCTTGAAAAGCTTGAGAAAGAGGGGGTTATACAGGGATACACCATCAAGCTCAACCCCCAGCTGATAAGGGGCCACAACATCGTTGCGCTCATCGTCAAAACGGACGAGCCCGAGAGAATGGAGGAGTTCCAGGAGATAATCGAGATAAACCGCTTCACGAGCAGAAAGTACCTCATAAAAATCGCCATCGAGAGCATGGGGGAACTGAAAAGGGTCATCGAGGGGGCCGGCTTTGAGGTCATCGAGATAATGCCAATCCTGGAGAGCTTTGAGCGAGCGAACCCGCCGAAGGTAAAGGTCCCCTTCAAATGCGACTACTGCGGCAAGGAGATTGTGGACGAGCCGATAGTGTACAAGTACCACAACAGGGTCTACTTCTTCTGCTGTCCCACCTGCCTCAGGGAGTTTAAGAAAACGCGGGAGAACCTGGAAAGGGCCTCCAAAAAACAGAAAAGTGGCTGACGGTCCGTCATGCCTCAAGCAGCTTTCTCCTTCTCTTCTCGTACTCCTCGTCGTCTATTTCGCCCCGCGCGTACTTCTCATCGAGTATCTCAATGGCGCTCTTCTTTGAAGCCCCGGTGCTTCCGCCCGAGCCCTGTTCCACCAGCCATTTGATGAACCAGACCACTCCAACGATTATCAAAATCCAGAACAGGAACATGAATATCGCCCCAAAGATTCCAAACCAGCCGAATCCCATCATCTCGTGCCACCCCCATTCTCCCTCTTCCATGTGGACCAGAAAGTCCGGATTAACGTTTTCAAGCATCATTTTGATCTCCTCGAACACTACTCAGTGGTAAAGCCTATAGGGCTTATCATTAGCAAAACGAAAAGAAACGAACAAAAATTTTCACAAAAAATAAAGTAAAAGGGCCTCAAACCTTCAGGAACCTCGCGTTTATTGCCACTATCACGGTGCTCATGCTCATCAGCAGGGCACCGAGGGCGGGGCTGAGAAGGATTCCGTAGCTGTATAGCACACCTGCCGCCAGGGGAATCGCAAAGGTGTTGTATCCCGTCGCCCAGGCAAGGTTCTGCACCATCTTCCTGTAGGTTGCCTTGGCGAGGTGTACCCCGGTTATGACGTCCCTCGGGTCGTTCTTGACGAGGATTATATCAGCGCTCTCTATCGCCACGTCGGTTCCCGCTCCAATGGCTATCCCGACATCTGCCTGAATCAAGGCTGGGGCGTCGTTTATTCCGTCACCGACCATCGCAACGACCAATCCCTGCTTCTGAAGCTCCACTATCTTTTCTGACTTCTGATGGGGCAGGACTTCGGCGAAGAAGCCGTCAAGGCCGAGCTCCTCAGCAACCCACTTTGCAACCTTGGCGTTGTCGCCGGTGAGCATGTAGGCCTTTATACCCATCTCGTGGAGCCTCTTCACGGCCTCCCTCGATTCGGGCCTTATCCTATCCGCCAGTGCCAAAGCGCCAACGAGCTTGCCGTCGATTACAAGGAAGACCACCGTCTTACCCTGCTCTAGGACCTCCTTAACGCGCTCGTCCTCCCTCCACAGGTCGTTCTCCTTCAGGAAGCCGGGGCTCACAACGAGGACTTCTTTGCCGTTGATAACGCCCTGGACACCTTTGCCCGGAAGAACCTTCGACTCACTGACCTCGTAGGGCTCAAGGCCGAGCTCCTTGGCCTTTTCGACTATTCCCTGGGCTATCGGGTGGCTTGAGTGGGACTCGAGGGCAGCAGCGTACTTCAGGATCTCCTCCTCGCCGAGCTCGTCCAGCGCTATTACCTCGGTCACCTCAAACTTCCCTTCTGTCAGCGTTCCGGTCTTGTCAAAGACAACCACCTTCACATCCTTCGCCCTCTCAAAGGCCTCTCTGTTCCTGATGAGGATTCCCTTCTTCGCCGACAGCGAGGTCGAGACAGAGACGACCAGCGGGACGGCCAGGCCGAGGGCGTGGGGGCAGGTTATGACCATTACTGTGACCATCCTCTCAAGGGCGAAGACGAAGGGCTTGCCGATGTAGAGCCACGTCCCGAGGGTCACAGTTCCAGCTGTTATGGCTATGAGCGTGAGGTAGAAAGCCGCCCTGTTCGCCAGATCCTGCGTTTTTGACCTCGTCTCCTGCGCCTGCCTGACGAGCTCAACGACCTGCATCAGGTAGGTGTCCTTTCCAGTCTTCTCTATCCTGACCTTTATCGCGCCCTCGAGGTTTATGGAACCGCCTATGACACCGTCCCCAGGCTTTCTGTAGACGGGCTTCGATTCGCCGGTGAGCATCGCCTCGTTGACGCTCGTTTCCCCCCCGACAACGATGCCGTCGGAGGGTATCTTCTCGCCGGGCTTGACCAGAACCACGTCACCCTTCTTCAGCTCACTGACGGGGACATCCTTCACCCCTTCGGGCGTTACGAGGTGAGCCTCGGTTGGCATGAGCTTTATAAGCTCCTCAAGTGCCCTTGAAGCTCCGAGGACGGAGCGCATCTCTATGTAATGTCCGATAAGCATGATGTCAATAAGCGTTGCCAGTTCCCAGTAGAAGGTTTTTCCAGACAGGCCGAAGGTTACCGCGGCGCTGTAGAAGAAGGCAACCGTGATTGCCAGCGCTATCAGCGTCATCATTCCTGGCAACTTTTTCTTCAGCTCGTCCCTCATGCCCTTCAGGAACGGCCAGCCGCCGTAGAAGTACACCACCGCGGAAAGTCCAAAGAGAACGTAGCGGTCTCCCGGGAAGGCCAGCTCGAAGCCGAAGAAGTCCTGTATCAGCGGGGACAGAATCAGAATCGGAACCGTCAGTATCACTGAGACCATAAAGCGCTTCTTGAAGTCCTCCATCATCATCTCGTGGTGCTTTGCATGAGAATGACCTTCATGTTCGTGTTTCTCGTGTTTCATGCCTTTGTGACCCTCATGTTCATTTGCACCCATATCATGACCATCATGGCCGCCGGCTTCTTTCTTCACCCTACTCACCTATCACAACATTTGATCTAAGACCCTAATAGGCTTATTATTACCAGAATGTAAACCAAAGCCGTCTGAACTTTTAAAATAGGAGTCCTGACCCACCAAGCAGATAGATCCGGGAAACCAGAAGGGCTGGAGCAGGGTTATAAACATTGACCCACAAAACGTAATCATGGTAGGGGTAGTTCTAAAGGCTGGAGAGGGGAAGAAAACCGAGGCCGAGCACTTCGCTAGGCTCATGGAAATTTCCGCGCCCGAGTACTTCCCAGCCCTGCTCGGGCCGAGGTTCTCCGAGCTTTTCAGAAGGCTCTTCCTCGAAAAGCAAAACCTTTTCAGCCACGAGCACGTCGTCTTTGCGATTTACAGAGGACAGATAGCCGGAATGCTCCTGAGCTACGACTGGAAGGTCAAGGAGAGGGAAGAGAAGAGAACGGGCTGGTTGATGATGAAGAGCCTCGGCTTTGATTTTCTGAGGAAGCTTCCAGGGTTCATAAGCTCCACATCGGGTTCTGGGAGACTGGAAAAGGGAGACTACTACGTCAGCAACGTCGCCGTTTACCCGGAATTCCGCGGAAAGGGAATCGGAAAGGCCCTCATGCTGGAAGCGGAAAGGCTCGCCAAGGAGAGCGGGGCAGAGAGAATAGTCCTAGACGTTGAGAGGGACAATGAGAGGGCGATAGCCATATACAAAAAGCTCGGCTACTCCGTTGAGAGGGAGCACTCCTTAGAGCTTGAAGGGAAGACTTACGAGTTCTATAGAATGGTGAAGGAGCTGAAAGGGGAAAGCAAAGGCAGCCTCACCTCAGAATCCTCATCGCGTTGAAGACCGCTATGAGGGCAACCCCTACATCGGCAAAGACCGCCTCCCACATGGTCGCCTCCCCGAGGATTCCAAGGCTTATGAAGGCGAGCTTAACGCCGAGGGCGAAGATTATGTTCTGCCACACTATCCTCTGGGTTGTCCTCGCTATCCTGATTCCCGTGGGCAGCTTGGACGGTTTGTCGTCCATTATGACGACGTCGGCCGTTTCTATTGCCGCGTCGCTTCCAAGGGCCCCCATCGCAACGCCCACATCGGCCCTGGCCAGCACCGGTGCGTCGTTTATGCCGTCACCAACGAAGACAACCTTCCCCTCGGCTTCCGCTTCAAGCTCCTCTATGACCCTCACCTTGTCCCCCGGCAAGAGCTCAGCGTAGAACCCGTCGAGGCCAAGCTGCTCCGCTATCTCCTCGGCAACGTCCCTGCTGTCACCGGTCACCATCACGACCTTTTTGACCCCGAGGCGCTTGAGCTCCTTCACAGCGAGCGGGGCGTCGTCCTTTATCTCGTCGGAGATAATTATGTAGCCCGCATATTTTCCGTTGATGACGACGTGTGCAACGGTTCCCCTAACGTGGCAGGTGTCGTGCTCGACCTTGAACCTGTGGAGGAGCCTGTCGTTTCCGACCATGACCTCGACGCCGTCTATCCTAGCCCTGACACCGTGGCCGGCTATCTCCTCGTACTCGACTATCTCTGCCTCGTTGATGTCCTCGCCGTAAGCCTCGCGTATGGCCTTCGCTATCGGGTGGTTCGAGTGGGCCTCTGCCAAAGCTGCGAACCCGATGATCTCTTCCTCGCTGAATCCGTTCCTCGTTTTAACCTTCGTGACCTTGAAAACGCCCTTTGTCAGCGTACCGGTCTTATCGAAGGCCACGATGCTAGCTTCCTTGAGGGTGTCGAGGTAGTTGGAACCCTTGACGAGTATTCCCTCCCTGGCCGCCCTTCCGATGCCGCCGAAGTAGCCGAGGGGTATGGAGAGAACCAGGGCACAGGGGCATGAGATCACTAGTATGACTAAAGCCCTGTAAATCCAGGGAGTGAAGGGGTCTCCGGTTATCAGCGGAGGAACAGTTGCTATTAGGGCGGCTATCCCCACAACGGCGGGCGTGTAGTAGTGGGCAAAGCGAGTTATGAACTTCTCGGTCTTGGCCTTTCTGGCACTAGCGTTCTCCACCAGCTCAAGGATTTTGGATATGGTGGACTCGCTAAGCTCTCTGGTCACGCGAACCTTGAGGAGGCCGGAGAGGTTGACCATGCCCGAGAGGATTTCCTCTCCTTCCCGCACGGCCCTTGGAACGCTCTCGCCAGTCAGTGCGGACGCATCCACGGTGGATTCGCCCTCCATAACGACGCCATCAACGGAAACCTTCTCGCCGGGCTTCACGAGGATCACGTCGCCGGCCTTCAGCTCCTCCGGCTTCACCCTGATGACCTCGCCGTCCCCGAGCAGGTTCGCATACTCGGCCTTGAGTGCAAGCAGTGCCTTTATGGAGCGCCGCGACCTGTTCACCGCTAGGTCCTGGAAGAACTCGCCGACAACGTAGAACAGCATGACGGCGACCCCTTCAGGATACTCCCGAATGGCGAAGGCTCCCAGCGTGGCGACCGCTATGAGGAAGTTCTCGTCGAAGACGTTGCCGTGGAGGGAGTTGATCACCGCACTCCTCAGCACACGCCAGCCGGCCATCAGGTAGCTCGCGAGGAAGATGCCAAAGACCACCCAGTCGTCAATGCCGTAGTGGTAGCGCATCACGATTCCAACGGCAAAGAGAACCAGCGAGAGGCCTATGGAGTAAACCGTCCCCCAGTCAGTCTCACCGTGATTGTGGACGTGGTCATGCTCATCCTTTTCGAGAACCTCAACGTCGGGCTCGACCCTCTTCACTATCTCCTTGGCCTTCTCGACGTTGCCCTCTATAACCAGCTCCTTAGTTGTGAAGTTCACGAGCGCGAACTCAAAGCCCTCCTTTTTGAGGGCCTCCTCTATCTCATATGCACAGCTCGCGCAGTCGAGTCCCTCAAGGACGAGCTTCTGCGGCATCACTTTGCCTCCGAGAGATGCTCGAGGGCGGTCCTCAGGAGTTTCCTGATGTGCTCGTCGTCCAGGCGGTAGAAGACGTTCTTGCCATCCTTGCGGTAGGCGACTATCTTCCTGTCCTTGAGGATGCGGAGCTGGTGAGAGATGGCCGAGACGGAAAGCTTGGTTATCGCAGAGAGGTCGCAGGTGCAGAGTTCCCCGGCCTCCATGAGCGCGAGCAGGATTTTAAGCCTGGTGGGGTTCCCAAGGGCGTCGAAGAAGTCCGCCGCCTCGAGTATACTCTCCTCCTCGGGCAGCTTCGCCTGGGCCTCCAGGATTCTGTCCAGATGCTCTTCGTACACCTTGCAGACCTCGGTCATTTTCTTCACCACTACATTTGAGCAGTTGTGCAAATGTTCTTATAAACCTTCCCATTTCGAAACCCTCAGAGGGTCAGAGCAGGAATATCAGAATCGAAACCACCAAGGCCACCAGAAAGTACGGAATCGAAAACCTGTGGAAGTCCCTAATGCCGATTCCAGAGATGCGGAGGGCTATGAGGTTCGCGAGGGAGCCGATTATTATCCCCGTTCCGCCCAGGTTCACGCCGAGGGCGAGGGGAAACCACTCCGGCCGCGAGCCTATGAAGACCACCGTCGCGGGAACGTTGCTGATGAGCTGGCTCAGACCGGCAGAGGCGAGGAGGAGAACTAGTCCCCCCGAGGGAAGCCAGGAAGAGCCGGAAATCAGGCGGGCAACCTCACCGAAGTCCACGAAGATGAAGGCAAAGGTCAAAACCAGCGCCCAGTCGAAGCCCAGCAAAGCCTCCCTGCCGAGGATGAGCAGAACCAGCAGGGTCAGCGGAAGGGTCCAGAGCGGCCTCCCGGTTTCGGTGAGGAGTATGTCCCCGATCAGAAGGAAGAGCGATGCGGCAAAGAGCCTCGTTTTAATCGCCACTGGGGGCAGCCTCTCGATGGATATTGGCCTTTCCCGTATCGTGAGCGTGAAAAGGACGATGAGGACGAGCCACAGGGTCACGGGGAGCAGCATCGCCCCCACGAACCCCAGAAAGGAAAGGCCGTACGTGTTCCAGATTATGATATTCTGGGGGTTTCCGATCGGAGTCAGCGCCGAGCCGACGTTCGCCGCTATTGCCGAGAGCGTGACGGCGCGGGCGGTGTTTATCCCGGCGAGCCGAGCGGTGATGACGACCAGAGGGATGAAGACGAGCATCGCGGTGTCGTTCATTATCACCGCTGAGGAGAGGGCTATGATGGGAATTAGGAGAAGCATCAGTTTCCGCTCGGAGCCGCCGGAGAGCGATATGAGCCCAATGGAAAGGCGAGTGAAGATTCCCGACAGCTCAAGACCCTTTGAGACGAGTATGAGCGACGTTATCAGGGCCAGGCTCCTCCAGTCCACCAGGTTGGGCGTTCTATCTGGGAGGGAGGGGTCGTTGAGAACCAGGACTAGGTAAAGCACCAGGAGCACCGTGAGGAACCACTCACGTCTTACGAAGCCCTTCAGCCTCTCAAACGCCGTGTCTCCTAACCTCCTCTGTAAGGCCGTAATCCGGGATGAGCTCCTTGCCATCAGCCGAGACGCGGACGTGCAGGATTATAAAGCTTTTCCACGCAACCGGCACGACCCAACAATCCTCTGCACGGAACTCGGCCCCACTGAGAACGCTGAGTTCGCTCAATAGCGCCTGAACCCGCTCCCTAACCTCTTCCGGATTGACTTCGGCTACCATAGACTCCGGCGGCAGGCCCTTTGGAGCCGGGGTTTTCGTCTCAGGGTTGTAGTGAATCCTGTCCACGGCAAAGCTCAGGTACATGACCGGGACATCCACGTGAATGCCATGGGGTGCGTGATGGACGATCGGCGTTCCAGCGGTGAAAAAGGGAAGGGCGTTTTTCACGGTCTCTATCGCCCTCTCGGCAAGCTCCGGCGTGAGCTCCCTCCAGCGGTCGGGTCTTCCTCTTATCGGTGGCGGCACAGGAGACATGGCGAGACCTCCTCAATGAACACCTGCCTACATACCGGGTGTGGAAAAAGGCCGTATAACTTTTTGGGAGCTCAGCCGTTCCTCCGGTGGCCACTGAGGAACTCCCAGATGATTTCGTTGGCGTCCATGTCCCTGCTCGTCCTCCCGATGATGCTCTGGGGGAGGTACTGGTAGCCACCCGGCCACGTGTGACCTCCGCCCTCGATACCGTATAGAACGAGCTCAGCCTCATCGGTGCAGTTCGAGTACCTCTCGACCCAGACGCGCGTTCCGTCTTCGGGGTCGATGTCCGGAAGGTATTCTCTCTCGTGCCTCACGGTGCAGCCGTTTCTGACCGCCCAGTACCCAACGGTTTTCTCGATGGAAACGACCCGCCCAAGCTCAATCGGCCCGAAGTGGAGCTCACCGCCGTTCCAGGGGACTAGGGGGTCGTCAGTCCCAAGTATCATCAGAATCGGGAGGGGGCTATCGGAGGGGCAGTCGTTGTAGAGGTTCTCGGACATGGAGACGCCAACGATAGCCACCGCCGCCAGCCTCTCGGGAATCTCGCAGGCGAGCCGGTAGGTCATCAGCCCGCCGTTCGACATCCCGGTAACGTAAATCCTGCTCCCGTTCACACCGTATTTCGTCACGAACAGGTCGATGAGCGCCGATATGAACGCAACGTCGTCTATGTTCTCCCTCTGCGCGCGATAGCGCGATAGGTTCCGGCCATCGTTCCAGTGCCTCTCTATGCCGTCCGGGTAGACCACGACAAAGCGCTCCCGGTCGGCCAGGGTGTTAAGGCCGCCCCGTGTGAGGCGCTCCATGTCGAAACCGGCCCCACCGCCTCCATGGAGGGCTATCAGAAGGGGTGGATGCTCATCCTTAGAAAAATTCGGAGGAAAGTGTACTATGTACGTCCTCTCCAGCCCGCCAACTCGGATGGAGCCCCTCACATCGCTGGGGTACGGCCTGTGACTCTCAAGAAAAGAGAGGTATCCGGCAACTCCAATCAGCAGAAGAAGGCCCACCGCAATGACCAGAACGCTCCTCCTGTGATTCAGCATACGGCTCATCACTAAACGTTGAACCTCGGGATATATGAGGCTTTTCTTTTCCCATCGGATCACTGGCCAAGCCCGGGTGCGCAATCCCGCTTCCTAACCGAGACGATGACGGTGAAGGCCATTATCAGCGCTATCTCATAGGTCTCTATCAGGGCCACGGACGGCCAGTGGAGAAACGTTCCAACCACAGCCAGGGCGAAGAGAAGCCCGGAACCGTAGCGGATAACCCTATCCTTTGAACCCGCCCCGTAGACCAGCACTCCCAGAAAGAACTGGACGAAGAAGTACGTTGAGACGAATCCGTGCGGCCTCGTTCCGCCGGGGAAAACACCGATGAGTGCAAGGAATATCGCGGAGATGCTGACGTATGCCCCACCCACCGTCCCGAGCTTGTTCCCGGCAGCGAAGATCAGGCAGAGCGAGAACGCGAACACAAACACCGCGGTGATTATCAGCCCGTAGTTGTATATCCACGGAGAGGTTGCCCCTTCGGCCCCGAGGTCGCTGAGGGCGTTTTCAAAGAACGAGAACCAGGGATTTCGGCTTATGCTCCAGGCAACGAAGAGCCAGTAGACCACCCCGCCGGCTATTCCGGAATACCTCAGATACCGTAGCATGGTTCATAATTTGCGGTTGGTGCGATAAATTTTCTGGTTACGGGGTTTGTTCGAAGAGCCGCTCGTAGGCGATATGGGCACATGCCCAACTCTCGCGAGGTAGGGTCCCTTTCAACTTTTGACGCTACCAATTCATTTCCTAACTTTTTGATCAAGAAAGGCTTTTTATTCTTCCGCACCAAATAGGTTCGGTGATAGAAATGCCCGATGTGAAAGTTGAAAAGATTCGCGACGATCCGGAGCTCTACATAATCCGGGTCGATGATGATAGGATAAGGTACTTCGAGGCCACCTGGAGCATTCCCGAGGGGATAACCTACAACGCTTACCTGATGAAGCTCGATGGTGCGACGGTTCTCTTCGACCTGAGCAAGCGGGAATACACAGACCTCTTCATGGAAGCCCTTGGAAAGCTGGTTGATCCAAAGGAGATAACCCATGTCGTAATCCACCACACCGAGCCCGACCACACCGGGGCCCTGCCGGCCTTCCTTGAGGCCAACGGCTACAAAGCTAAACTCATAGGCACGAGCTTCGCGAAGCGCTTCCTGGAGGGCTTCTACGGCGAGAAAGTCGTTGAAAACTTCCACACGATCAAAGACGGCGAGGAGATGAGCATAGGGGGCAAGACGTTCCGCTTCATAACCGTTCCCTGGCTCCACTGGCCGGACACTATGATAACCTACGTAGTTGAGGAGGGGCTCATATTCAGCTGCGACGCCGGGGGAGGCTACGGGATTCCGGAAAGGATAGACGACAGCGACGAGGAGGTCGTTCAGCGCTACCTGCCCCACGTGACCAAGTACATAGTGACCATCATAGGCCACTACCACAAGTACATCGTCCAGAACATCAAGAAGCTGAGAAACCTAGGAATAATTGATGATGCCAGAATGATACTTCCCGGCCACGGACTCATATGGAGGAAGAACCCGGCCAGGATATTCGAGCACTACGAGGCAGTCGGAGCTGGAAAGGCCACGAAGGGCAAGGTTCTGGTGCTCTACGACTCCATGTACGGCTTCGTTGAGAGGAGGATGGAGATAGTCCTCGACGAGCTGAGGAAGAACGGACTGAACCCGGTCGTTTACCGGTTCACGGACAAGGAGGCCCCCGCGGTGAGCGATATACTGGGTGAGGTCCCGGACAGCGAGGCGATAATCATCGGCGCCTCGACCTTTGAGGCCGATATCCATCCCAGAATAAGATACACACTCTTTGAGCTCCTCGACAAGGCCAACTACGAGAAGCCCGTCCTCATCGTCGGTGCCTACGGCTGGGGCGGCGTTGCTGGAAGGAAGATCGAGACACTCATAGCGAGGAGCAAGTTTGATCACGTCGACACCGTTGAGGGCAGGGGAATGCTCAGAAAGGAGGACGAGGAGCGGTTGAGGGAGGCAGTCAGGAAACTCATTAGCTGGATCTCATAGAACCAGCCGCGAACTGTCTTCCAATGGAAGTAAGCGGAAGGGCAAACCAAAGGTTCAGAAAACCGTTATATAGTTTCGTTTCCTCCTTTTTATGGTGTATCCCATGCCAGTTAAGAGAGCAATGACCCGGAAGTTTCTGGAGGATGCCTTCGCCGGCGAGAGCATGGCCCACATGAAGTACCTGATTTTTGCCGAACAGGCCGAGAAGGAGGGTTTCCCGAACATAGCCAAGCTCTTCAGGGCTATCGCCCACGCGGAGTTCATTCACGCGAAGAACCACTTCATAGCGCTCGGGCACCTCGGGAAGACTCCCGAGAACCTGCAGGCGGGCATAGACGGAGAGACCTACGAGGTCGGGGAGATGTACCCCGTCTTCAAGAACACCGCCGAGTTCCAGGGCGAGAAGGACGCCGTGAGAACGACGCACTACGCCCTCGAGGCCGAGAAGATACACGCGGAGCTCTACAAAGCCGCCAAGGAGAAGGCCGAGAGCGGAACGGATATCGAGGTGAAGAAGGTCTACATCTGCCCGGTCTGCGGCTATACCACAGTTGACGAGGCGCCCGAGTACTGTCCAGTATGCGGTGCCCCCAGGGACAAGTTCGTGGTCTTTGAGTGAACCTTTCGCTTTTCCGTTTCTCAAGTTTGAGGCGCAAACCTTATAAGGACGGACTAATAACATTAGGGTGGTGAAAGAAATGGCGAAATGGAAGTGTATAGTCTGTGGCTACATCTACGATGAGGATGAGGGTGACGAGGACGCCGGGATAGCCTCGGGAACCAAGTTTGAAGACCTCCCCGAGGACTGGGTCTGCCCGCTCTGCGGTGCGCCCAAGGACATGTTTGAAAAGATAGAGTGAGGTGGTTGAGATGTTGAGCGGAACGGTAAAGAGTGGAGACTGGAAGGGGGAGAAGCACGTCCCCGTTATAGAGTACGAGAAGGAGGGCGACCTCGTCAAGGTCGAGGTCAGCGTCGGCAAGGAGATACCGCACCCGAACACGCCTGAGCACCACATAGCCTGGATTGAGCTCTACTTCCACCCCGAGGGGGAGAACTTCCCGATCCTCGTCGGCAGGGTTGCCTTCACAAACCACAGCGACCCGCTGACCGAGCCGAGGGCTGTGTTCTTCTTCAGGACCGAAAAGAAGGGCAAGCTATACGCCCTCAGCTACTGCAACATCCACGGCCTCTGGGAGAACGAGGTCACGCTTGAGTGATTTCTCTGCCCCAACCCCCTCTTTTTTGATATCCCGCCTGAGTAACATCCGGAAGGTTTATCTAGGTTGAAGATGACTTTAGATGTATCAATGGTTGGATGCCGGAAAGATGAGGGAACTTTGGTACGATTTAATAATGAGCATTAGTGGTGCTCTGATTCTCGTTGGCATTGTCCTTACATGGATGATACGCAGGAAGATAGAGCGCGTTACTGGTGAATCGCGGACGTCGTCCGCCCTACTGCTTATCGGAGGGCTACTCACGTCGCTGGGGTTCTCCCTCAGTGTGCTAAACGGACGGAACATGAGCCAGACCATGCTCACGCTGATACTCGTTGGTCCCGCCATGATAGGCTACGCCCTCTACGACATGGGATTCCAGGGTGTGAGCGTGAGGCTGCTCCTCCAGAGTGCGGTTCTGCTGCTCAGCCTTCTGGGCGCGGGGCATTACTCCACTGTGACTGTTGACATAGCGTACGTGGGGCCGTTCCTGGCGGTTCTGCTTCTGATGAACGCCCAGATAATAGTGACAGAGGGGAACAGAAGGCGGCTCTTGGTGCTGGCCTCCTGGATGATGGTGCTGTTCTCGTGGACACGCTACTTGCTGGACGAAACCTCGGGAGTGCTCAAGGCGCTCATCGTTGCCCCGTACTCCATCTCAGTCATCGTGTGGGTGATGGTGCTGATCTCAATGTACCTCTCGGTCTCCCCGGACTACCTTCCCCTACCCAGAAGTGGCCAGGAAGGCTTATAACCGGACATGAAAAAGGCCACTTGGTGAGAAAAATGAAGGTTTACATGCCGGGCAGGGAATGGCCGGAGCACTACAGGGCGGTACTTGAGGAACTGGCGAACATAACTGACCCAGTCACCGGAGGGGACATCCTGGACTCTGGAGTCGTTGCAGGCCTGGAGGTTGGTGAGGACACACTCAAGGTCTGGCTCAACTTCGAGAGTCACGCGGAGTACAACATAACAGGTGCGAGTGCCATAGCCTATTCAAAGATAATCGGGGACATAATCGAGCGCTTCGCCCTCGTAAAGTTCCAGAACGTCTACGTCTACGACCTCAAAAACAATCCCGTGGGAGTTTTCGAGAACAAGAGGGGCTACACCATAGAGGACATCAGCACCGAGAGGGTCTAAGATTTGGACCTCCTTAACTTTCTCAAACATCGAAAAACGCCAAAACGACGCCCCAGGGAGGATCTTCCCCCGGAAGTCTCCGAGGTCGTCAAAAACCTGGAGAGGGTAAAGGACCCCGAAACCGAGCTGAACATCGTGGAGGAGGGCCTGCTCTACGGCTTGACTGTAAAGGAAGGGAACGTTGAGGTTTTTCTCCTAATGGCCCGCTCAACGCCGGAGTGTCACGCCTGTCAGATGCTTGCCGTGAACGTTCAAAGCAAGATTTTGAACGACATAGTTTCCGTTCTGAAGCAGGAAGGGTTTAATAAGATAAAGGTTTACAATGAAATTGGACTGTTACTAGCGGAGGGATGATTTATGGTTCCACCTGAACTTGATGAGGGACTCTCCATCGAGAGGGTCAAGGACTTCTCCCTTGAGGAGCTTCTTGGCATGGCCATAAAGTCCGAGATAGGGGCGAGGAAGTTCTACGAAAGCCTTGCCGAGAGGATAGAGATTGAAACCCTGAAAGAGAAGATAGAGTGGCTCGCCGGCGAGGAGTCGAGGCACGAGGCCCTGCTCAGGAAGATGTACGCGTCAATGTTTCCCGGAAAGGAGATCGTATATCCCGCGGAGCACATAGGGCCGGAGCTCAAGCCCGTTGCCCGCGAACTTCAGGGCGTTCAGGACATCGTGGACCTCATACGCTGGGCCATGAGAGCGGAGGAAATCGCCGCCCACTTCTACGAGGAGATCGAGAAAATGGTTGACAGCGAGGACAGAAAGAGGCTCATGCGCTACCTCAGCGACATGGAGAAGGGCCACTACTACACCCTAAGGGCCGAGTACGAGCTTCTCCTCGACTGGGAGATGTACAGCCAGATGATGCACGTTGGACCGTGAGTGTTCTTCCCCTCTTTTTTGTCTTGATTTTGAATGCCTTCATGTTTCCACTACACGGATGGAATGAAATACTCCGGACGGAAAGCTTATAAACGCGCCACACAATGGCAGTAAAAAGCGAGGGATTTAAATGACAGTGAACCTCGAACTCTTCATAGTTTCTATTAAACTCGCCATGACCCTTATATTTCTGAGAGCGTTTATTAAGAGCCAACGAAAATCCGCCCTTCTTCTCTCCCTTGGATGGATGGCAAGCGCCACACTACCTGCGGGGGTTCCGGGCTTTCATGGAATACACATGGAGTCAGTTTTGATTGGCATATCCACATCCTTCACCCTTTTGGGCATACTATTCTTGGTGGAAGAGGAAACTGGAAGGAAATCTCCCCTCGCTATGCATGTGACCCTTCCCGTAATCCCTTCCGCATACGGCGTCCTTGAAGCCCTAATGACTCGAAGCTGCTCCGGCACCTATGTAGTCTCCGGAGTCCTGCTCCTGATAGGGGGAGGGGTTCTCATAGAGTTCCTCTCTAGATACTACCACGGAAAGGCCAAGCTTTTTGGTATGGCCATTCTTCTGTCGGGGATAGCAAGCATGATGTATCCGTTGGCCTATTTCAACGGCTTTATTTCGGACGATGTAGTCGTGTACTTGGCAGCTTCCTTGGCTCTCCTGACAGCCTACGCATACTACGAGGTTATATACAGCAAACGGTTCTTAGCTGTGGAAAAAATCCGGTCAGAGGATAGCTTATCGAGTGTTGATATCCCCGCGGGAGTACATATATTATCATCTAAGGATCTCCAAGAGATTAGTCCCAGACTCGAGGGGTTCCCTGCACTAGCATTTCTAAGGAGTATCGAGCCAAAGAATGGGTGGATAACCTACTGGATAAGGACCATCGAAGGACATAACACCGTCCCCCCAACGTCTCTCTACAAAATAACCCAACTCGTCTCCCAGTATTTCCATGAGATGAAGACAGTGGAGAAGCAGGGAATCGTAATAGTTGAGGCCCCAGAATTTCTCAGGCTGTACAATGATTTCAGGGGCGTTCTGAAGATGCTCTCAGCACTCAGGGACATGGCGGTCCTGTTCAATGGCACGCTGATCATCGTCACGGAGAAAGACGTCTGGAAAAAAGAGGAGTGGACCCTATTAATCAGGACACTCCGGTAACAGGCTCACTCTTTATATTTCGCTATGAGCTCCGCCAGAATCCTGTGGTGCTCCTTCTCGTTCTCAACCAGCGCCTCCGCGAGGCCCTTGAACAGCGGGTGCGTCATCTTCTCGGCCATCTTCTGGTAGGTCTCGATCATGTCCTTCTCGATGTCGAGGTGCATCTCCGCGAAGCGCTTAACCAAGGCCTTCTGCTCCGGTGCGAGTTCGACATCCTTGACTTCGGATACCGGTCCCTCGCCGGCGAGCTTCTCCAGCTCCTTCTGGGCATCGAGGATGGCCTTCATCAGGTGTTTGTGGATTATCGTGTCAACGGCTATCCTTCCAACGAGTTCCTCAACCTTCGTGTACCTGAGTCCCTGGCCTCTCACGAGGGCAAGACCATCGGTATAGCTCGCGGCAGCCTTCTTTTCAGTTTCGTACGCCCTCTTAACAAGGGGTTCAACCATGCACATCACCAGAACTATATGAACATCGAACCTTAATAACGTTTTTCATTGAGTGCAACGGTACATTAACCCACTGCCTAGTGCACGAGAATCGAAGGAAAGGAATGGAAAAGGGGAAGGAAAAGGTCACAGTTCGACCTTTATGCCGGTCTCTTCCTCAACCTCGTCGAAGCCCTCCCTCATGTACCTGAGGAGCTCAGGGTCAACTTCGAGGAGGGCCGCCAAAAACTCCCCAACGTGCTCCTTCTCCTCGTTGGCAACGTCGTAGAAGATGTGCTTTATCCTCTCGTCTTCTATAAGCTCGGCCAACTGCTCGTAGAAGCTTATGGCATCGAGCTCGGCCTCGATGGCCCAGCGTAGGGCCTGGGCTATTTCCTTCTTTGAGAGGGGCTTCTCCCTCCCGAGAAGGTAGGGTTTTTCGGCTAGCATGGTATCACCACGGCATAATACGTCCCGACGTTAATAACCCTTTTCACCTCAGGAATTTCGAAACGAAGGGGCTCTCTCCGGGTTTGGTTCTCCTGAAGTGGCCGCTCGGCTTGCCCGTGAGAAGCTCCTCGAACCAGGCCTCGTGCTCGATCTCCTCGTGGAGTATGGCTAAAGCCAAGTCGTAAGTCCTCGGGTCTTTTCCGAAGGTGTATTTGCATATCTCGGTGTAAACACCGACCGCACAGCGCTCCGCCTCCAGGAGAACCTTGAGGATGTTCTCAACGGTCGGCTCCTCCGGCAGGTATGCGTCGCGGCACCAGGCCATCTTGGAGAAGTCAACGATGTCCCTGGGGAGCTCACCCCCCAGCTCGTATATCCTCGGAACGAGGGCCTCGAAGTGGTTCCTGTCCTCGAGACGGGCGTCCTCGACTATCTCCTTTATCGTTTCGCCTTCCATACCTGCCGCATGGTTCCTCAGAACCGTGTAGTAGTAATAGGTCGTAAACTCCGCGGCCGCGGCCCTAAGGAGCATGTCCAGGAGTTTTTCCACGTCTATTCCTGCTTTCTCAACAAGTCTTCGGTTGTGTTCAGACATAGTTTTCACCATAGACTGTTAGCGTTCCTACTTAATAAAACTTTCTATTTAGAAGTAATTTCTAATTAGAAAGACTTATAAGCCTGGCTGTGTAGGTTAAACCATGTGGAAGGAAAAAGCCATCGAACGGCTCAAGGAGAGCGGATACAAGCTCACGCCCCAGAGGCTCAAACTGGTGGAGATACTCGATAGAATCGGGGACGAACATCCCTCGCTCAAGGATATCCTCAATGAAATCAAAGCGGAATTCCCGACCATGAGCTTTTCCACACTCTACTCCAACGTCCTAACGCTGAGAGAGCTTGGCCTGCTCGAACTCTTCTCCCTGGACGGGGAAACAAGGGTGGAGCTCAACACGGAGCCGCACATCAACCTGATAAGCGGTGGCAAGGTTATCGACTTCAACGACCCGGAGATAATCGAAAGGATAAGGGAGAAAACCGGTCGGAACGTTAAGCTCGTCAACGTTTTGGTGGAATGAAGACAAATACAAAGGGCCACATTAGTCATCTTTCCCTTTCTTAGAGGCGGTAGAGATAGTTCTCTAGAAAAGTCTTTTATAGTACCGTTTCTCTAACACTATAAAGGACGTGATATTATGAAAGTTCTGGTTCTCTCCACCTTGCACCAGTTCCACGGCCACGTGGATTACTACACCTATGAAGACCTCGCGCATATAATTTTGAGTTTTTCACCGGACGTTCTTGCCGTTGAACTGAGGCCTTCCGACGTTGAAGGCAGGGTGCCACAGAAGATAAAGCAGGAGTACCAGAAAAGCGTTTATCCCCTGATTGACAAACTGAAGTGCGAAGTCATCCCACTCGAACCGCCCGAACCGAAGTATTCTGAACTGCTGCAGATAGCGAGGGAATCAATGGAGAACCTCCAGAAAAACAATCCAGAGGCTCTGGAGCATTTCAAGCTCTACGTGGAGGCTTTGTACGAGGTGCTTTTCCAGTGGTGGAGTTCAGTTCTTGACGTCAATTCCTACGAGACGGACCACCATTTTGAGATCAAGCGCAAATACCAGAACTCGTTATTCGGGGACAAGGAGAGTATAGCATGGGAAAAATGGAACCAGCATTTTCTGGAACAGATCCTCAAGGCGAATGAAGGAAAGAGGGACGGCAAAATGCTGGTCTTGGTTGGAGCGGAGCATTCGTACTGGTTGCGTAAGGAGCTTCGTAAAAGGTATGATGTTCAATTATTGGAAGCACCCGAAGTTTTGCCCGATATCATATGATCCTGACGCCCCACACCCCCAGCAATGAAGGGTTAAAAAGCAGGAACCGAGAGTCCCAGCGCTCTCAATTCCTCCTGTGATTCTTTATCACGGTGGAATTCAGTCCACCTCGAGGCTGAAGTCCTGGTAGTCCATCCAAATGCCGGTCTTCATCACCGAATCGTACTGAGCCTTCAGAAGCTCGTAGTGACCTTTCTCAACCTTTGCCAGCTCCTCAAACACGCGCTTGACGTCCTCGTGTTCAGCTTCCCTCGCGGCCATCTCGTAGAACTCCCAAGTCTTCTTTTCCTGATCCATTCCTATCTTTACGGCGTCCACCTCGCTCAGCTTCTTTTCGTCGGCCTCCACCAAGAGGCTCTCAAGGGCAGCCCTGTCGACCGCGGGGAGTTCGCATTTCTCTATGAGCTTTTCGACGAACTTTTCCTCGAACAGCTCCCAGTGGCCTGCCTCTTCGTTTGCCAGAAACAGAAACATTCTCCTAGCCCGTTCGTCGCTGGCCTTTTTCGCCAGCCTTATGTAGAACTTCAACTCAGCCTTCTCGACTTCGAGGGCCAGGGCCAAAGCTTGGAGTTCGTTCATGTTATCACCAAAACGTTTTAGGTTTCGGGTCCTAATAACCTTTGGTGGACAGAGATGAGTATTGAAAGGGTCGAGGAGCCGCTCTCACTGAAGGATGAGCTGGTTCTCTTCGTTTTCAGGGTTTATCAGGGCACGAACGGAGCGTATCCCGCGCTGGAGTGGGTGGAGAACAAGCCGGGCACGGATGACTTTGATGGATTCAGGGAGGTCTACGAGCCGTTCCTCGAGTTCCGCCTGGGGAAGGAGTTCGACGAGCTCTACGTCCTGCGCGATAGTGACGGGAGGATAATCGGCACCGTGGCGCTGGTTTACAACCTTGAAGGCAAGGACGTTTGGTGGGTGCCGGATGAAATCAATGACGCGAAGACGGGACTCATAGAGTTCCTCATGGTTGACCCCTCGTACAAGGGCAGGGGGTACGGCTCCCGGCTGCTGGAGTTTGCGATTGAGAGACTTCGTGAACTCGGCAAGGTGCCCTACGTGATAACCTTCCCCGAGCTTGAGGCTTATTCATATTATATGGGAAAGGGCTTCGTCAAGGTGATGGACTATAAGGAGTTCGTGGTCCTGAAATGGAAAGAGGTCAGAAGTTGAAGTTTATGTCCTTCATCAGCTGGTCGTAGAACTCCTCCTTGTATATGTCTGGATAGCGGGTTATGTAGTCGTACTGCTTGCGGAGGATGTTGTAGTGGTTCCTCTCCATGTCGGCGAGCATCTCTAGGATCAGCCTCGTAGTGTCGGTCGCCGCGTAGCCGGCGAGCTCCTTGTAAAGCTTCTCACTGACGAGCTCTGCCTGCATGGATATCTCGTAGATCTCGTCTATGTTGACGTCTGGCTTCTTGATGACCTCTCCCATCTTCTCGGCGATGACCTTGAACTCGCCCATGAAGTCGATGTCTATCGTCTTCGCCTCCGTTCTTTCACCCTCGAACTTCTCGGCCATCTTCGATATTATCTCGCGGTGCTTGTCCTCCTCTCTCGCCAGGAAGATGAGTTCGTCGCGTATGATGTCGCTCTTGACGAGCGAGGCCAGCTTCTCATAGGCCTCCTTGGCCCTAATCTCGGCGTTTATGGCAATCTCAAAAACTTCCTTGTCAGTTATCTCCATAAAGAATCACCCGATAGAACATCGACGGAAGGGGATATTAACGTTGCGGAAGGTCAACGTTATCATTTCGGCATATATCGGCCATATCCAACCATACCCTTTGAACATACGTCAAATAAATACCAATCACGATGAATTTAGACAGAAAATTTTCGAATAACGTTTTAAACGTTCAACCAGAAGCGGGCATCGGTGGAGGTGGCAAGAATGACCGCAGAGAATCCGAAAGAAATTCGAAAGATTGTCCTGTCGAGCACCGATGTAGTGCCCCTTCCGGTGGATTACTGTCATCATCGTCTGTTCTGATGCCTTTGTTAGAACCCCTGTGAGGGCTGTTTTGATAGCGAATCTGGAGGGGTTAGTATGAGGAAGGGATTGCTAGTGGAGTCAGAGAACCTGTCTGAGGTGGGCAGGTACCTGCGGAGAACCTTCGAGCTGTGGGGCTATCGCGAGATTTTCCTGCCCGCCATTGAGGAGTACAGCGAGAATCTGAGGAAGGGCACGAGATTCGCCTACAACAACGGATTCTACGTTATAAAACCCGACATAACGTCTCAGATATTGGAGAACATCAAGGAGCCCCCTGAGAGGCTCAAGCTCTACTACATCAGCGAGGTTCTTGACGGGGGAGTTAGGGGGCAATGGCAGGCAGGGGTGGAGTACATTGGAGGGGACGTTACGAAGATGGCCGCCGAGGTCATCCTAACCGCCGTAACCGCCCTCGAAGCCCTTGGGATAGAGGAGTTCTACGTAGACGTCGGAAGTCTGAGGGTCTGGGAGGAGGCCACTGAAGAAATAGCAGAGTTCAGAGGGGAGGTCTACAGGGCACTCGTGAGGAGGAACTTTGAGATAATCGAGCGCCTCCCGATAAGCGGGGAGAAGAAGGAGGAGCTCTGGGAGCTCTTCAACTTCTGGGGGAAGGAGAGCGGCTACCGGAAGCTGGACAGAATAGTCGAGGCGGTTAACGACGAAAGGCTGTTCATTGACTTCGGCACCGTTAGGCCACTACCCTACTACCGCGACGTACTCTTCGAGGTTTACTCGCCAGAACTCGGGAAGCCCCTCGGCGGTGGCGGGGAGTACACGTTCAAGGGGAAACCAGCTTTCGGCTTTGCCTTCGATATGGGGGCACTCTCGAAGCTCTTCAAGAAAAAAGGAGACAGGAACCGGAAGAAGCTGAGCGGGAAGCCGGGGGAGGTCTTTGCTGAGGCCAAGAGGCTCGTGAGGATGGGCATCCCTGTGGAGGTGGAGTGAATGAAGCGTTCCAACGGCTCTCCGGTAAGGTTCGTTCTCCCCAAGGGGCGGCTTCTCCAGGGTTCTCTGGAAGTCCTGAAAAAAGCTGGAATCGAGCTGAGGGTTCCGGCCGAGCGGAGGCTCATCGAGAGTGTGGGTAACTACGAGGTCCTCCTGGCGAGGGCGTTTGACGTTCCGGTTTACGTCGAGTATGGAATCGATGTCGGAATCTCCGGGAGCGATGTGGTTGAGGAGCGCGGGAGCGACGTTCTCATACCCCTTGAGCTTCCATTTGGAAAGTGCCGGCTGAGTCTGGCCATGCCCGCTGAGGACACAGTCGAGCCCGAGGATATGGACGGCTACAGAATAGCTACCAAGTACCCGAGGATAACGAGGCGCTTCTTTGCGGGGCTTGACGTTGAAGTGGAAATCCTGAAGCTCCACGGGAGCATTGAGCTGGCGCCGAAGATAGGGATAGCCGACGCGATAGTGGATATCGTAGAGACCGGGAACACACTCCGCGCCAACGGGCTCGTTGAAGTGGAGAAGGTGATGGACGTCTCCGCCCTGCTCCTCGTGAACAGGATAGCCCAGAAAACGAAGTTCGAGGAGATAAACGGTCTCGTCTTTGCGATAAAGGAGGTGATTAGGGATGGATTTTGAGCTTGAGGGCTACGTTGCCGGAATGCTGAGGGACATCAAGGAGAGGGGAATCGAGGCCGTCAGGGAGTATTCCCTCAAGTTCGATGGGTATGATGGTCCTTTCCGTGTAACCGATGAGGAGTTCAACGAGGCGCTGGAAGCGATTCCCGAGAGAGACCGCGAGATAATCCTCCGCACTATCGAGCGCCTGTGGGAGTATCACGAGAGGCAGATGGAGAAGGAGAGGCTGTTCCTCAAAAAAGGCTCCCTATACGGACTGATATACCGCCCGATAAGGAGGATAGGAATCTACGTTCCTGGCGGGAAGCCGCTGCCATCAACGCTGATGATGGTGGCGGTACCGGCGAAGATAGCGGGAGTTAAGGAGATAGCGGTGGCGATTCCGCCGAAGGAGGGCAGAGTGAACCCCTATGTGCTCTACGTGGCCAAGCTGCTCGGCATCGATGAGGTCTACAAGCTGGGCGGCGTTCAGGCGATAGGAGCGATGGCGTACGGCATCGGCATGAAGAAGGTGGACAAGATATTCGGCCCCGGAAACAAGTTCGTCAATGAGGCCAAGAGGCAGGTCTTTGGAGTTGTCGGCATAGACAGCCTCGCCGGGCCGTCGGAGATAGCGGTGATAGCGGACGGGACGGCGGAGAAAGACTACGTTCTGGCCGACCTCCTCAGCCAGCTTGAGCACGGAAAAGACAGCAGGGCGTGGCTCTTGACCACTTCAAAGGAACTTGCCGAATACTGCTCGCGCGAGGGAATAGAAGTCGTACTCTGCGGGAGCCTTGAGGAGTGCACCGAGAAGGCCAACGAGATAGCGCCGGAGCACCTCGAGATAATCACCGCTCGGCTGATGGAGCTCGTTGACTTAATCGAGAACGCCGGTGCAATCTATCTCGGCCCGTACACGCCCGTTCCGGCAGCAGATTACTTCCTCGGCGTCAACCACGTCCTGCCGACGGGGGGAGCGGCGAGATTCAGCGGTGTTCTGACGGTTAGGGACTTTCTCAAGCCGATAAGCATCGCCCAGGTGAGCAGGGAGGAGTTCCTCGCCGAGAGGGAGCTTGGACTGAGGCTGGCAGAGATAGAGGGAATGGCCTTCCACGGGAGGAGCATGGAGGTGAGGAAATGAACAGGAAAACGAGGGAGACGGACGTAACCGTGGAGCTCGACGCGGCCGGAGGGATATTGACTGGCGACAAAGTCCTCGACCACCTCCTCACGGCCCTCTTTTTCTACATGGGTCGGGAGGCGAAGGTTAGGGCCAGCTACGACCTCAGGCACCACCTGTGGGAGGACGTCGGAATAACCCTCGGCGAGGAGCTGCGCTCCAAGCTCCCGGAGAGGTTCGCCCGCTTCGGAAGCGCAATAATGCCGATGGACGATGCGTTCGTGCTGGTGGCGGTTGATATTTCAGGAAGGCCCTACGCGAGCGTTGAGCTCTCCTTTGAGGAGGGTGAAGAAGGCTTCGAGAAGGCCTTAGTGAGGGAGTTCCTCTGGGGGCTGGCGCGTTCTCTGAAGGCAACGATCCACGTGAAAACGCTGAGCGGGGTTAACGCGCACCACGTTATCGAGGCAGCATTCAAGGGACTCGGCGCCGCCCTCGGCAAGGCCATCGGGGAGAGTGGGAAGCTGGAGAGCACGAAGGGCCTGCTGGAGGTGTGAGGGTGATAGCGATAGTCGACCTCGGAATAGGAAACCTCGCCAACGTGAGGAAGGCTTTGGGGGGAGTCATCACGAGCGACCCCTACGAGATTGAAAAAGCAGAGAAACTCGTTCTTCCAGGCGTTGGTAACTTCGGGGCGGTCATGGAGAGGCTCGAACCGCTGAGGGGAGTCATACTCGACGCGATAAACGACGGAAAGCCCTTCCTCGGGATATGCCTGGGCCTCCAGCTCCTCTTCGAGGGAAGCGAGGAGAGCCCCGGAAAGCCCGGCCTTGGGGTTTTCAGAGGAGATGTGGTCAGGTTCCAGGGAGTTAGGACTCCGCACATCGGCTGGAACCAGTTGTGGAAGAAGAAGGACTGCCCGCTCTTCGAGGGAATCAGGAATGGGGCGTACTTCTACTTCGTCCACTCCTATTATGCCCGGCCGAGCGAGGAGGAGATAATCGCGGGCGTTACCGACTACGGGTCGAAGGGGAAGGAGATAGTCTTCACGTCAGCGGTCTGCAGGGATAACGTCTACGCTGTGCAGTTCCACCCGGAGAAGAGCGGGAGGAACGGGCTGGCCGTTATGAGAAACTTCAGGGGGCTCTGAGATGGAGGTTTATCCGGCCATAGACCTCATGGGCGGGAAGGCGGTGAGGCTCTACAAGGGGAGGAGAGAGGATGTTAAGGTCTACGGCGATCCGGTGAAGATAGCGGAGCGTTTTGCAGAGCTGGTTGACAAAATCCACATCGTTGACCTCGACGGTGCCTTCGAGGGTTTCCCAAGGAACCTCGGCGTGGTCGCAAGGATCATCAAGAAGACCGGTCTAAGGGTCCAGCTCGGGGGCGGCTTCAGAAGCTACGGGGCCGTTGCGAGGGCGTACGAAATCGGTGTGGAAAACGTGATAATCGGAACCAAGGCCTTTGACCTGGAGTTTCTTGAAAAAGTTACCTCCGAGTTTGAGGGCATAACAGCGAGCCTCGACGCGAAGGATGGAAGGGTGGCCCTGAGGGGCTGGCTTGAGAGCGGGATGGAAGTCAAAGAGGCCTACGAACTGCTGAGGAACTACGTGGACAGGTTCGTTTACACCTCAGTCGAGAGAGACGGGACGCTGACTGGGATAGAGGAGATAGAGAGGTTTTGGGAAAGCGAGGAGTTCATCTACGCGGGGGGAGTTTCGAGCGTTGCCGACCTTAGAAAGCTCGCGAAAGCGGGCTTTTCTGGGACCATAGTCGGGAAGGCCCTGTATGAAGGCCGCGTGGCCCTTGAGGAACTGCTGGAGGTGGCGGAATGCTTGCCAAAAGAATAATCGCGGCGCTGGATATAAAGGACGGGAGGGTCGTCAAGGGAATTAGGTTCAGGAACATTCGCGATGCGGGCGACCCGGTTGAGCTGGCAAAGCGCTATGAGAGTGAGGGGATAGACGAGATAGTCTTCCTCGACATAACGGCGTCCTATGAGAAGAGGGGAATCCTGCTGGAACTCGTCGAGAGAATAGCCGGGGGGATATACGTCCCCTTTACCGTCGGGGGCGGCATAAGGACGGTTGAAGAGGCTAGAGAGATAATCAAGCGCGGTGCCGATAAGGTTTTCATCAACACCGCCGCCGTTGAGAGGCCGGAGCTGGTGAGGGAGATAGCTGAACTCGTAGGCAGTGCAAACCTCGTGGTGGCGATAGACGCCAAGTGGAACGGCTCCTTCTGGGAGGTCTACACCCACGGGGGAAGGAAGGCGAGGGGGATTGATGCAGTTGAGTGGGCGAAGAGAGTGGAAGAACTCGGCGCCGGCGAGATACTGCTCACGAGCATGGACACGGACGGAACGAAGGAGGGCTTCGACATACCTTTGACGAGGACCGTTGCGGAGGCTGTGGATATACCGGTCATAGCCTCGGGGGGAGCGGGGGAGCCGGAACACTTCTACGAGGCCTTCAAAGCTGGGGCGGAGGCAGCACTGGCGGCTTCAATCTTCCACTATGGCGAATACACCGTCGGCGAGCTGAAGGGATTCCTGGCCGAGAGAGGAATCCCCGTCAGGCTGGACTACTGAGGTGATAGCATGGAGGAACTCATCGAGAAGGTTGGCTGGGAAAAGAACGGCGGAATCGTTCCCGTTATCGTCCAGGACACGAAGGGTGAGGTGCTGACGCTCGCCTACATTGACAGGGAAGCCCTGAAGAGGACCCTCCAAACCGGCTACGCCCACTACTACTCCCGCTCCGGGAGAAGGGTGAGGATGAAGGGAGAGGTGAGTGGAAACGTTCAGCGCGTTAGGGAGGTTAGGATAGACTGCGACAGCGATGCGCTGCTCTTCATCGTCGAGCAGAAGGGCCCAGCCTGCCACACGGGAAACTACTCCTGTTTCTACAGGAAGCTGGGCGAGCCGGAGAGGGTTCTGCCGATGGACTACTCGCTGACCATCCTTCGGGAGCTTGAGGAGCTGATAAGGACGAGGAAGGAGAAGCCCGTCGAGGGCTCGTACACCTCAAGGCTGTTCCGTGAAGGCCGGGAAAGGATATACAAGAAGTTCGGCGAGGAAGCGATAGAAGTTCTCGTTGCTGAAACTAGAGAAGGTTTAATCTACGAAACGGCCGACATGCTCTACCATCTGCTCGTTTTGTTGGTCTACAACGACGTTACCCTCGGCGAAGTTATGGCTGAGCTGAGGAGGCGGAGGGGATGATCAGGGAGTTTGTGAAGTCGTTCCAGCCGTATAAAGTTGTGGAGGGGAACTATCGGATATGGCTCGATAAGAACGAGAATCCCTACGACCTGCCCGGGTGGGTGAAGGAGGAGATATTTGAGGAGCTCAAGGACCTGAGCTTCAACCGCTATCCGCACATAACTTCGATGCCGGTCAGGGAGGCCATAGCCGACTTCTACGGCCTGTCCCCGGAGAACGTTGCCGTTGGAAACGGGGGGGACGAGCTGATAAGCTACCTGGTCTGGCTCTTCGAGGGGGAGCAAGTAGTCACGACACCACCTTCCTTCGGCATGTACAACTTCTACGCGAAGCTGAACGGAATTCCAGTGGTTGAAGTGCCCCTGCTGGAGGATTTCACGATAGACGGCCACGCCATAGCGGAGAGGTCCAAAAACGCGAGGGTGATCTTCATAGCCTCGCCCAACAACCCGACCGGCAACCTTCAGCCAGAGGAGGAAATAATCAAAGTCCTAGAAACCGGAAGGCCCGTCGTTCTCGACGAGGCCTACGCCGAATTCGCGGGGAAGAGCCTCTGGAGGCTCATAGAGGAGTACCCCAACCTCATCGTGCTGAGGACTTTTTCCAAGGCGTTCAGCCTGGCAGGCGTCAGAACGGGCTACCTCCTGGCGAATGAGGAGGTTGTCGATGCGCTCTACCGGGTGAAGTCCCCGTTCAGCGTTGGAGTCATGACGATGGCGGCGGTGAAGGTCGTGCTCAGGCATCACGAGCTTGTGGAGAGGCGCGTGGCGAAGATAATCGAGGAGAGGGAACGGATAAGGAAGGCCTTCCGGGAGTTCACCTATCCGAGCGACGCGAACTTCCTCCTGATGCGGCTGAACGCCTATGAGTTCCTCTTAGAGAAGGGCATAGTCGTAAGAAAGCTCTCGGGAAGGCTCGATGGCCACATCAGGGTGACCGTGGGGAGGAAGTGGGAGAACAGGGAGCTGATAGAGGCCCTCAGAGAATTCTTGGAGGTAAGGGGATGTGGATAGTATTCGACGTTGACGGCGTGCTCATAGACGTGCGGGAGAGCTACGACACCGCCACGAAGCTCACCGCGGAGTACTTCCTCAGACTCTTTGGAATCGAGAGGGAGATAAAGCCCGAGTGGGCCAGGGAGCTCAGGAGAAAGGGCTCCTTCGGCGATGATTTCAAGGTCAGCGAGGCGCTGATACTCTTCACCCTCGCGGGAAACGTTGACGGCCTCATCGAGGAGTTTCCGGAGGGGGAAACCATAGAGTGGGTTCGCGAGAAGTTTGGCTTTCAGGTCTACGGAGGGAGCATAGAGAGGGTCTTCAACACGTTCTACCTGGGAAGGGAGTACCCGGAGAGGCTCTTTGACTTCCCTGGGCTGTGGAAAAGGGAGACGCCCATCGTCAGGAGAAAACTGCTGGAGGAAGCGTCCGAGCGCTTCAGGATTGGGGTCGTTACCGGGAGGAGCGTCCTCGAGATGGAGCTCGCGGAGAGGATAATCGGGTTCAAATTCGAAAACGCCGTCACGAGGGAGGCCTACCTCAAGCCGGACCCCAGGGCGTTATGGGAGCTCGTAAGGGGCGAACCTGGAATCTACGTCGGCGATACAATCAACGACGGCATTTTCATCGAGAATTACCGGAGGAGATACGGAAAAGAGTTCGACTTCGTCATGGTGGGGCGCGATGTGAGGGACGTTAACGAGTTCCTGGTGGAACTGCTGGTCGGGGAACAAACTTAAAAACCTCCCCGAAAAGCTCCAACCATGCTCTACATTGAGATACTCGGAAACCTGCCTGAGATGGCGAGGGATGAGGCAAAGGCCATGCTGGAGCTGGCCGGTGGAAGGATAGCCGGCCAGGATTACCTCTTCCTCAAGATAGACGCCGATGAGGGGGCATTCCCATACTTAAACCGCCTCGGCCTAGCCCACGAGTACGGGATGCTGCTAGTGGAGGCGAACTCCATCGAGGAGCTCCTCCAGAAGGCGAGAGATGTGGACTGGCCGATTAAAGGGACCTTTAAGGTCGACACCGAAACCATGGCCAACTGCAGACACGACGTTCTCGACCTCCCCAGGAAGCTCGGCGCGGTTATTCACGCCAAGGGTTTCAGGGTGAACCTCTCGAAGCCGGACACCCTCGTCAGGGTTTACTGCGGCGAGAAGCTCTACGCCGGGATAAGGCTCCGCTTCTTCGACCCCAAGGACTTCGAGAGCAGAAAAGCCCACCACAGACCGTTTTTCAGGCCGATTTCCCTCCACCCGAGAGTTTCACGCGCGCTCGTGAACCTCACGAAAGCCAAGAGAGAAATTCTCGATCCCATGATGGGTGCCGGTGGAATCCTTATGGAGGCGGGCCTTCTCGGCCTGAAGGTCTACGGGGTGGACATACGGCCGGAGATGGTTGAGGGGGCCGAGATGAACCTCAGGCACTACGGGATAAGGGATTACGAGCTCAAACTTGGCGATGCGACAAAGCTGGAGGAGCTGTTTCCGGGGAAGAAGTTCGAGGCCGTGGCCACAGACCCGCCCTATGGAACCTCAGCGACGCTCGCGGGAAGAAAGAGGGACGAGCTGTACGAGAAGGTGCTGGAGAGCATCTACGGGGTTCTTGAGGAGGGCAGCAGGCTGGCGATAGCCTTTCCGGCGAGCTTTGATGGAGAGGCGGAGGCTGAAAAGGTGGGCTTCAAACTGGTAGGAAAGTACTATCAGCGCGTGCACAAGAGCCTGGAGAGGTACTTCTACGTGTTTGAGAAGCCTTAACACTCAAACAAGACTTTCAGAAAATTTAAATATTTCAGGCGTGTTACCTCCTTCTGGACAGCACCAAGAAGGCTGATTGTTTCCGGGGTACAGGATTGTGTGGAAACTAAAAGACGGTGTATCCTTCCTTCCTCCTCCTTATGTCTATTTGGTTGAGGTTCCAAGGCACTCCTCAAGGTTTCCGTAGAACAGTATTGTGTGGAAACTAGAAGTCTCCGGTGGTCGTGTGGATTACGACCATTTCTCCGAGGTTTCCGTAGAACAGAATTGTGTGGAAACGCCAGGCGCTCAGCCTCTAAAATGTTGCTTGCAGTTTCTACCTCGACCTTGTAGCGTTTCCGTAGAACAGTATTGTGTGGAAACCCCATGTAACTATTGATGAGTTTTGCCAAGTGCGCAACCTGTTTCAGTAGAACATAGTTGTGTGGAAACACCCAAAGGTTGGACTTTATCCATCTCGGATACCACCCAGTTTCCGCAGAACATAGTTGTATGGAAACTCGATTGCGATGTAGCCGCCGCTGAGGGTCCCGCTCTGAAAAGCTAGTTCTCGTAGAACAGTGTTGTGTGGAAACTAAAGTTCCCCCCAGCCGTAACGCCAGCCTATTACTATGTCAGGGTTTCCGTAGAACGATATTGTGTGAAAACGCTTCATGGTATGAAACAAGGCCCTTCATACAGCCACCAGATTTCCGCAGAACAATATTGTGTGGAAACGGGTCTTTCTTGCCTTCTCTCCCCTTAAGCTCCTCCCAGTTTCGGTAGAACATGATTGTGTGAAAACTCAACCGGGACGGCGCCCTTCAGGATTATCAACGCCGCAAACATGGGTTTTCCGTAGAACACGATTGTATGGGAGTTGGTTTGAATTCCTCGCCTGCTTAATCAAGTTAATCGAGAAGTTTCTGCAGTCACAGGATTGTATCCCAACAAGACGGCACGTTCCGGAGAGATAACAGCTTCAATCGGCAGTTTCTGGGCACCCCCTGCATTGTGAACACTGATTACCTCGAAAGGGTTATAAACTTCATAACCCAAAAAGTTATACCGTTCAAATCTTCCGGTGACCCGGATGAGACTCAAACTGTCTTTTTATCCAAATGGGAACGGCAACTTCAGACCGAACAAACACGCTGTCCAGGGTTTCATCTACAACATGCTGAAGGGTACCAATTACGGTGATAGGCACGATGAGGCCAAGTTCAAGTTTTTCACGTTTTCAGACTTCTTCCTCGATCGCGACGGCAGGCCGACGTTCATAATATCCTCCCCGGACGAGGGTTTCATCAACGCCCTCCACTCTAACCTGAAGGATAGAGTCAGGGTCTATCTTGGCACCGAGGAGCTCGTGATTGCAGAGGTAAAGAAGTTCAAGTTGCCCCTAAGAAAGCGCTTCCAAACGGGCTCTCCCATTGTCATCTACAGGAACTCGCGGGAGAACGAGTACTTCAAACTCCATGCCCACAGGGACTTGAACTTTTTCCTGAACAGGCTCAAGGAGAACGCGGAGAAGAAGTACAACGCGTTCTACGACGACGATTTCCATCTCGATGGGCCGATATTTGACCGTATGGTGCCCAAGTTCAGGAAGAACGGAAAGCTCGACGTTTACGTGAAGGTCGTGAAGGCTGGGCAACCCTTCCCGGTCATAGGCTCCAACTGGGAGCTTCTGGAAAAGGACAGAATTGGAGCCGAGGAGAAGAGGTTCTACGCATTTATCATGGAAGCGGGTCTCGGGGAGAAGAACAGTCTTGGGTTTGGATTCTTAAACCCTGTTAGGAGGTGAGGAAGTGGAAATTCATGAACTGGTGGCTCTCGGCGGGCTTTTGCACGACATAGGGAAGCCCGTTCAGAGGGCGGGCCTTTACTCCGGCGACCATTCTGCACAGGGTGCCCTCTTTCTCAGGGAGTTAGCAAGGAGCACTGGGAGGGCGGAGTACGAGCTTCTGGCGCTCTTCTCAGAGTTCCACCACTACGAGCACATGAAAAACGAGGAGAACATGAGAGCCAAGATTCGAGAGGTTTCCCCTGAGAGGTTTGGACTGACCGAGGAAGACGTTCTAAAAGCGCTGTGGATAGTCTATGAGGCAGACAATCTCTCCTCCGCTGAACGGGAAGGAAGCGGTGGGGAGTTCTACGTTTTCAGGCCATTAACCTCGGTTTTCGGGAGAGACTTGGAGTATCCTCTGGGGACATTAAAATTCGATGGGTCTCCGGACCTTCCAATGCCCGTCAAGGACGTTCGTGTATCGGGAGAGCACTACAGAAACCTCGTGAAAGCCATGGCCACGGAGCTCTTGGAGACCCCTCTGAAAATCGACAGAGTGATGCCGGTTCTTGAAAAGTACTTAACCTTTGTAAGCTCGGTAACGCTCTCAGGGAACACCATCTCACTCTACGACCACATGAGGATGACTTCCGCAATCGCCCTCACAATGCTTCTCTCTGGGTGCAAGGCGGAGGATGTTAAGTCCGGCGCATGCAGGAGGGAGAAGCGTTTCCTGCTGGTTGAGGGCGATTTCTCGGGCATACAGGATTTCATCTATAGCGTGAGGGGAAAAGGAACGCTCAAATACCTGCGCGCCAGGAGTGCCTACCTAGAGCTGATGAACTGGGACGTTGTACTTGAAATCCTCGGGAGGCTTGGCCTAACGAGGGCCAACGTGGTTTTCAACGCCGGCGGTCACTTCCTAGTGATAGCCCCCAACACGGATAGGGCCGTTGAGGAGCTCGTGAGCATTAGAAAAGTCATCTCCGAGTGGCTTTACAGGGAGTTTGAGGGAAGCCTGTATCTGGCCATTGAATGGGAGCCGATAAGCGGCGAGGAGTTCGGACGGAAGGGGGACAGAAACCTCTTTGAAGAGGCAAGAAAGCGGCTTAGGAGGAAGCTGAACGTAAGGAAGCTCAGGCGCTTCGGTGAAGTTGAGGGCTTGTTCACGGCACCAAAGGCGGAAAGGCTGGTGGAGTGTCCAGTCTGTGGGAAGGAAGTCCCAGAGAGGAATCTTGAACCCTTCATTCTCGACCAAGAGGTCAAGGTCTGCAGGACGTGCAACGAGCTCGCCAAACTTGGGGCGAGGCTTCCAAAGGTTAAGGGCTTCATTTTAGACAGGAAAGCATGGGAAGAGGAGGGCGTGACACGGGGACCATTCAGGAATCTAATCCCCTACGCGGGAGGGCCGATTCCGAGGGGAGAGTTCTTCCTGCTCAAGAATACGCTGAACCCGCCCGAGATTCCGGAGTCAATGGAGTTCGTCCCATACTTCGTGGCCGACTACTTCAGGGAGTCTGAAAAAGGCCACATGGCGGACTTCGAGGAGCTCGCGGAGGCTTCAACGGGCGCGAGAAGGATAGGGGTTCTCAAGGGGGACGTTGACAGGCTCGGGGAGTTCTTCGGTTCAATGGACAGTCCATCGAAGCTTGCGACGGCTTCACGCTTCATGGACTACTTCTTCAAGGGATACATGAGGGCCGTTATCGAGGGGAAATCCGGATACGTAATAGGAACGGTTCCCTCATTGAGGGAATGGCCCAAGGTCCCGGACATCGTCGTGGTCTACGCCGGTGGCGATGACTTCTTCATCGTTGGGGCGTGGGATCAGACGTTCGAGCTGGCCTTCAGGATAAGGGAAACGTTCAGGGCGTACACTGGTGAGGGACTTACCCTCTCCGCGGGCCTTGGGTACTTCGACACGAAGACCCCTATATACAGGATGGCGGAGGTTGTCAGCGGGAGACTTGAAACTGCCAAGGACGAGGGGCGGGACAGGATAGTGGTAATTGAAAGAAGCCACCCAGAGGATGGGAGACACCCGGCAGCGTACACTTGGGACGAATATAAGGAGCTTTGGAGGGAGTACACCTCAAAAATATACGCCGGGAACGGGAGGCTCAGAAAACCCTTCGACTCAAAGAAGAGCCTGCTGATGCGACTTCTTGAGCTGAGGGAGCTGTACGTGAGGGATCCCAACGACGTCCGCTGGGCGTACCTAACGGCTTACCTTCTCGGTAGGCACGGGCTTTCGGGTTTCTTCCCGAAGCTCGTCGGGATTGACGCGACTGCAGTCGAAAAGAACGAGCCCCAGCCAATTTACTGGATTGATGGTGTTTTGAAAATCCTGCTTATGGCGGTTAGGAGGTGAAGGTTGTGGGTTACCAAGGTGGATATGGTAAGGGGAGGCATTCCCCCCAAAGACAGGAGCGTAGGCACCAACATCCGAGGCAAGACCCTGAGACCATAAGAGGCATTAAGAAGGCTTTTGAGGAGGGCAATTTTTCGGAAGTTCGGACTAGCCTTCGGAAGTCTGAGGTGCGTGATGCACTCAAAAGTCTGTATCAAGAAGTGAAAAGCAAGGCAAGAGAAGAAAACGGGAAAGGCTTTAAAAATTGGGACGAGATTGAAGTCCTCAAAAACGCCGCTATAGTGGCCGCATATGCCGTTGTTAACGATTTAAGGACAACTCAGATACGCAAAATAATTGAAATGGCAAAGAGTCTTCATACTGAGGTAACTACTAAAAAGGACATGACAGCCGTTACTCAGAAAATCAAAAAAGAAGCCGTAAGAATGAACATGTTAATGGCATACTATGCAGGAAAAAACAAAAGTGTCCTTCCCATCCAGGAGGTATTAGAGCCAATTTTGAACTGGCTGTCCTTAGATCAAAATGCAAGCCCTGAGAATTTTGAGAAGGTGTACATGTTCTTTGAAGCCATTGTTGCTTATCACCGCTACTTTGGAGGTAGAGAATGATGGAGGGTAGAGACCGCGGATTTTATGGAAAGATCATATTTACGGGAAAACTCAAAGCAGAGACTGGCCTCAAAATAGGGGCCGGTAGAAACGTTGCAGAGATTGGGGGTGTTGACTCTCCAGTAATAAGAGACCCTCTAACGCACTACCCCTACATTCCAGGTTCCTCTCTCAAGGGACGTCTCAGGAGCCTATTTGAAATCTATGTTAACTCAAACAGAGAAAAATACAACATCAACACCACAGAGAACTTTTTCAACAAGAATATCGGAACTAAGGAAAACCCCATTAACATCCATGTCTGCCCCGATTATGAGTCTGCCCTCAACTGTCCAGTGTGCAGGCTCTTTGGAGCCAGCGGTGATAAGAGCAATTTTCCATCCAGAGTGATAGTGCGAGACCTCCATCTCACACCAGAGTGGAAAGGCAGGCCCCTGGATGAGTTAACTGAGGTGAAGCCCGAGGTTTCAATAGACAGAATTACTTCCAAAACAAATCTAAGACAGTTTGAACGTGTTGTTGCCGGAACAGAGTTTGAGTTCGAGATAATCTACAACGTCGAGAGGCTCGACCAGTGGGAAGACGATGTGAGAAACATCCTCACGGCCATGGCCCTGCTCGAGGACAGCTACCTCGGCGGTTCGGGTTCTAGAGGCTATGGAAAGGTGAAGTTCGAGTTTGAATCCGTCGAGTTCAAGACCCCGGAGTACTACAGAACCGGGGACGAGGGGCAGAAGGTGAAGATAGATGGGGCCAAAGGAAAGCCAGTTTCAGAAATTCTGAAGAACTTTGAGGAGCTCTTCTCGGGGGTGAAGAGCAGGCTGGAGGCCGGGTGATGGCGAAGTTCAGAGTGGTGCGGCTGAAGCCCAAGGGGGCTTTACGGGAAATTCCACATTCCGACACGCTCTTCGGGGCCATAGCCAATGCCGTCTCTCTCCTCTATGGACAGATGGCAGTTGAGGAACTGCTGGAGGCATTCAAGGGGGGAGCGAGGATAAGCTCGGCCTTTCCGTATCTTGGGAACACTTACTACCTCCCAAAACCCTTGACCGTTGAACTGATGGATTTCGGAAACGACACGGCCAAGGCCAAGAGGATAAAACGGGCGGCATATCTTGACCTTGAAAACTTTGAGAGAGCCCTGAAGCTGGAACCGTTCGAGGTTCCAGAGAGGGATACCCACGCCATCGTAGACGTTCCCAAGGTCGTCCTTGACAGGGTGACCCAAGATTCGGCGATATACTTCTGGGAGGAAGTGCGGTTCAAGGAGAATGCGGGATTCTACTTCCTCTACTCAGGGCCTGAAGACACCTTCAGGGATTTTATAGAGCCTGCGGTGAGGTTCCTTGCGGATACCGGAATCGGCGGAAAGTCCACCTGGGGCTCAGGATTGTTCAATCCCTCCTTTGACTCAATCGAGATAAAAGCCCCCGAGAGCCAGTACTCCGTCACCATCTCCAATGCCCTGCCGACAAAAACACCCGTTCTCTGGAAAATCCTGAGAAAGGGCGGCTGGAGCTTCGGACGAAGGAAGCCCAAGATGACGTTCATAGCGGAGGGTTCGGTTGTGAAGGGAGACCCAGGAAGGTTTGAGAGCCTCGACCTCGGCCTTCTCTTCAAGGTTCAGGTCTACGGCTTAACATTCCAAATTCCAACGCTTCTCCCGGAGGGTCTGGAATGACAGGGATGACTCTGAAGGTGCTCTCCCCCCTCCACATCGGCAACGGCAGAGAGTTAACTCCCCTCGACATATATCCCGGCGATGGCGTCGTTTACGTCCTCGATACCGGAAAGCTCACCGCAGATCTTATTAATATGGGAATAAGCCTCGAAGAGATACTACACCTGCTCAAGAACCCGCCTGGCGACGCCTACGTCTGGAAGGGGTACATAGATGAACTCCACCTGAACCCCTCGGATTATGCACTCTACGCCCTAAGGATCCACGGAGAGCCCGGACGGAGGAGCATGCAGATAAAGGAGTTCATAAAGCTGAACGGGAGGCCTTACATCCCAGGTTCAAGCGTTAAAGGAGCGCTGAGAACGGCGGTTCTCTACAAGGCTCTGAAGGAGTGCGGCGACTCTGGCACGGCTATGAACGTTGTTTCAGGGATAAAAAACAAAAGGGGACAGGTAGAGAGAAAAACCGCGGAACTGGCCAGAGAAATAGGCTGGAGCGAGAGCCTCGTGGACTTTTATCTGGCAAAGCTCCCGCAGGAGAGAACGGATGGAAAGCACGCCGACGACCTGCTTGAGGCCATCGTGTTCGGGATGGAATCGGACAGGCGCTCCGGGGTTAAGTACGAACCGAAGCGCGACCCCATGAGGGCGTTGATCGTGAGGGACAGCGGGGCGATAGGGAAGAAGCGCCTCGCCGTCTATCACGTTGACGTCATCGGAAACGTTCAGCCGATACCCATCTGGGTCGAGGCCCTGGAACCCGGAACCACCGCCGAGATAGAGGTGAAGGTCGATACCGAACTCCTCCGGCTGAACTCGGATTACTTCAACGGGGTCCTGTGGGAGTGCCTGAGGGACTGGGGACGGCCCTGGGAAGCCTTTGAGACCTTCCTCTGGGAGGCTGTGGAAGAGTTCTATACGGCCGTCAGGAAAGCCGAGACGGCCGAAGCCAGGAAGTTCGGAACTAAGGCAGCGGAGGTTAAGAGGTTCTACTCCTCACTGGAGGGCCACGGAGGACACGTTCTACGCATCGGCTGGGGGAGTGGCTGGCTGGCCATGACAATCGGTGTCCTCCTCAAGGAAAACCGACGGTGGGAGGGCGTTAGAAGGCAGCTGGGCCTCGGCCAGAAGCCCGGAGGGAGGGGGCTCTCAAGGGACTTCCCCAAGACGAGAAGGCTCGCCAAAGGAATGCCGATGGGCTGGGTGGTGCTCGAATGAAGCTCCTCGTCATTTCATGGGGGGACTTCGAGAGGTGGCGGGAGACCAAGTACCGCTTCGGTGAAGAAAGCTCCGTCGGCCCATCAACGCTCCCCATACTCCAAAAGGCAATAAAGCCGGACTGGACGGTTATAGTGCTCTCAGACACCCTCGGGAGGGACTTCTCCTCCATTGAAGCCCTTAGGGAAGACGTGAAGAGCAGGGTAATGGACTTCCTCGAAAGGATCGGTGCGGGGAGGGAAGTTGACGTCCTGATCGTCCCAGGGATAGGCCACTTTGCACACGGCACGTTCAAAGGGGGTGCCATGGACACATACTACTATCTGCTCCACGGGATAAGCCAGATACTCCCCCCTAAGGGAGACCTCGACGTTCACTTCGACTCGACCCACGGGCTCAACTACATCACACTCCTAGCGTACAGGGCGCTGAAGGAGCTCCTTGGAATAGCGGCAATAACTAACAAAGTAACCTTCACGGCGTACAATTCGGACCCTCTCGTACCGGACATCACGAAGGAGCTGACGATAAACGTTATCGAGGCTGGAGAGGTGAAACCCCTCCCTCTCTTCGAACCGCTACCACCGAACACGAAGGATTACCTCGGCAACTTCTCCCTTCAAGGGGAGGATTACGGAAACGTGCTCCAGTCACTCAAGAAGCTTCGGGAGATACGAGACCAGCGCGGCAGGCTCAACGCCTGGATTTCATCGGTCGTAAACGGTCTCCCCCTCGTCTTCACCTCTGCATTTCCGGAGATGGAGATAGTTTCCGGGGCAGTTGAAGAGCTGGCCGACGTCTATACCCGCGCGGTGGAGGTTTCGCCGGGGAGTGTCGAGCGGAAGCTCTCCCTCGGGAGGGGCTTCGGGGCCCTAGTGAAGCTCTCATTCCAGGCAAAGGTTCTTGAAATGGATAGACTTCCAAAGGAAGAGCTTTCCATGGAGGAGCTGGTGGAGATATCGGAGCGCATCTTCCGGGGAAGGGTCCTGGCATCAACAAAGACTGAACTTGACAGGCTCGCGAAGTCCGTAAAGCTGGACACCAACGGATGGATCAGGTATTCCGAACTCCTGAGGTTGCTGGGCAAGAACCCAAACTCGCAGGTCGATGACAGGAACTTCCTGGCCCACGCCGGCCTTGAGGCCAACCTAATAGAGGTGAAGCGCGAGGGCGAGCTGTACGTTAGATACACAAAAGAGAACGTGAAATACGGCGGGGCGATGAAAGAGCCGTGGAAGGTCATTGAAACAATCCTGACGAGAACCCTCGAAGGGTAGCACCGGTAAGAAAGGAAAAGGGAGAACGAGCCTGTCCGGGACAAATTAAGACCGTTCTTCCCTATTTCTCCTTAAGGAGTACTATTCAGGTGTTTCTTTCTTCTAAAAATGCTGAAAAGGGAGCTAGATTCTCAGGGATGAGTCCTTCGGAACCGAAGAGGGGGTGAGTTCCAAGAAAATTAAAGCCCGGAAAAACGCCCTTATGTGGAATAGAAAATCTCCCATCCCAGAAAAGCCTACCCGGATGGAGAACACAGGTTTTAGAGATTAAAAATCACGATAGCACGCTTAATCAGCCGTGATGTCACTGTTCGAGTTGGAATTTCCCCACAAAGGATTATAACAGGGCAGCTACGAAATCCCAGTGAAGAGCAATCTCCGTTATCCTGGCACCCCTTTATAAATGAGTGCCGGTGCTACCGATTTCCCAAGAAACAATTAAATAGAAGGAAGAAAATAATATTACACACCAAAAGAACTGAAAATCCTGAAAGTTTCCGTAGAACAGTATTGTGTGGAAACCTCCTCATCACATGTACCTCCTTTCTTGTATCTCCTCCCAAAGTTTCCGTAGAACAGTATTGTGTGGAAACAAACACCGCACGCCACAAGAAACCAGCCTCCTCAGAGCCCTGTTTCCGTAGAACAGTATTGTGTGGAAACTTGAATAACAACTTCGGCCAAATTATCCATTCTGACCAAACCCTTAAGTTTCCGTAGAACAGTATTGTGTGGAAACTCCGGGTTCTCCTCGGTATTCCGGCTCGGTATCGGGGCGTGGTTTCCGTAGAACAGTATTGTGTGGAAACTTGTTTCTTTCCTTTTATAAAACGAAAAGGAGGTTTGGAGATGGTTTCCGTAGAACAGTATTGTGTGGAAACTTGAGGAGATTCCTCGGGTACCGGTATTTGCCGGCGGGAATGAAGTTTCCGTAGAACAGTATTGTGTGGAAACTTCACGCCTACCGGTTACTTTCCGGTAGGTCTTCACTAATGTTTCCGTAGAACAGTATTGTGTGGAAACTTTTCTAGGCTTGCGAGCGGGTAATTTTCGACTTGGAACACGGTTTCCGTAGAACAGTATTGTGTAGAAAGTATCCTGCCAAATCTTCTCTGCTAAATGTTCATACATTTCCTTGAGTTTCCGTAGAACAGTATTGTGTGGAAACTACCGCCTGCATGTGAGGGGAACCTGGATCCTCGTCCTCCGCTTGTTTCCGTAGAACAGAATTGTGTGGAAACATGAGCACTCTGACTGGGCTGTCCTTCCCGTAGTCAATTCCCGGTTTCCGCAGAACACTGTTGTATCGCTTAGTGGGAACCACAGAAGGCCTGATGGAAATGCTGGACTTACTCATCGGACTTATCGTCTGGTTGATTATCCTCTGGGTTATCTGGGCGATTTTTAGGGGCATGATGGAGGGGCTAGACCGGTTGATCAACGACCTCACGGGGAGATTAAGGTGAAAAGGCCCCTGTACATAACTAAACCAGGGATCCTCAGGTGCTTTAAGGGTACGCTCAGGTTCGAGGGGGAGGGTATTAAGAGGACTATTCCCGTAAAGGCCACGAGTGAGGTCTTTTGTCTTGCTCCTGTGACACTAACGAGCGGGGCATTGAGGCTGTTGTCCCGAGAAGGAATTCCCGTTCACTGCTACAGCACAAGGGGAAACTACCGGGGATCTTTCATTCCAGCCGACTCGAATCCTTGCGGTTCAACACTCATCGCCCAAGTTGATCACTATCTTGATGCGGAGAAGCGGTGCTACATAGCGACCCAGTTCATCGAGGGAATAAAGGCTTCGATGTTATCCCTCCTCCGTTCTCTAGGGATAGACACCAGAGAGATTGAAGTGGTGGAGATAAAAGCCGAAACGCCGAATGAGCTTTTGGGCTTAGAGAGCCAATTGTGGAGAGAGTTCTACCGGCTCTTTGGCCTATCCCTCAAGCACTTCAGGTTTGATGGTAGGAAGAGGCGGCCACCAGGCGACGAAGTGAACGCGATGATAAGTTACGGGAACGCAGTTCTTTACGGCGTGATTCTCTCAGAGATTCACAAAACCTGTTTAAACCCCACTGTGAGCTACCTTCACGAGCCAAGAGACGGGAGGAACTCCCTCGTCTTCGACATAGCTGACATCTTCAAACCAATCACCGTGTTTCGAGTGACATCCCGGATGACGAACAGGCGGGAAATACAGGAGGAACATTTCAAAAGGGGGAACGGCGTTTATCTGACTGATGAGGGCAAGAGACTCCTCGTCGAAGGGTTCAACAGGGAGTTAGAGAGAAAAGTTCGACATCCCCAACTCAAAAGGTACACCTCCGTGAGGTACATAATGAGGTTAGAGCTATACTCCTTTAGAAACCATATAACGGGGAAAAGAAAGTACAAGTCCCTCAGAGCGTGGTGGTAATGCACGTCATCGTCGTTTACGACGTGGACAAGAAGAGGGTTGTCAAAGTTCACGACTTTCTAGCAAGATACCTGTGCTGGCGACAGAATAGTGTCTTTGAAGGAGAAATAGATTATAGACAACTGGAGGAGGTTAAAAAGGGCCTCTCAAAACTGATAGACAGTGACGACTCAGTTTTAATATATGAACTCTCCGGAAAATTCAAAGTTCACGTCATAGGCCACGAAAGAAACCCTCAGGAGAACATAATATAACCTGTAACACCAGCAAACCAAAATGCCTTGAGAGAAAACTCCAGAAAGAACAAAAGACTGTTCAAGGCCAAAATGATGATACAGGCCGTTTTGGAGGAACTAACGTACAGTTTGGGGGGATTCCGATTTGTTGTCCAAAAATGAGTGACAACGTGATCCCTCACTCAAAGCTTCTTTCATGATGAGAGACCATTACTCACACCACAGCCCCTTTTAACTACAACAAAACTATGTTCACTCTAAAAGACTAGTTGAGAGATGATGTAATGAAATTCTAGCCAAAAGAGATCCTAAAACGGAGTTCAACTCCAGCACGTATTTATAAAGAAAAGCCAGTAACACGGGTTTCATGAAGAAATGCTTAAATAGAGCAAGGAAAGAAGAGATATAACGAAACAGGACAAGAAACCGGAAAGTTTCGGTAGAACATAATTGTGTGGAAACGCGTACCACTTCACCAAGCGCAGAACCCTGTTCCGCGGCACGCGAGTTTCAGTAGAACATAGTTGTGTGGAAACGGCCTGTACTCTATGAACAATACCTTGTCAATGTTTATCATATCGTCACGTTTCAGCAGAACATAGTTGTGTGGAAACTCGATGTCCAGCCCGTTCTCCTCAATCACAGCCCTAAGAATGTTTCAGTAGAACATAGTTGTGTGGAAACATGGTCATGGACACTACAAAAGCACTTGTCGAAATGTCACAAGACCTGTTTCAGTAGAACATAGTTGTGTAAGAACTGGCATAAACGGAAAGATTTTGCACGAAGAGCTTGTCAAAGGGTTCCACTTATAACATGGTTATACCGGGCGCATTGTCAAAACTTTCACCCCGTTTTCCCTCTTTGTTCGTACTTTCTCTAGCACTAACGCCCTTTCAGCATGATGCGCCCACATCTGGTATGCACCAGCATAGCGAAAATACGTGCTGGTGACACTCTCTCGGTGTGTACCCGCCCACTATGAGCACTGCATTCGGTGTCAACCCGTCAAGCCGCGTGAAACTTTCATGCGGCTTGATAGGGCTATATATTCATAGCCTCAAAATAGTGTGAGTACGCACGAGCACACAGAACACACAGAGCACAATCAGGCAAAAGTTTAAGTTAAATCGGCGAGAGTTTGCACTCTCCGCCGACCTCGCTCTCTTCGGGGGAGGAAGGTAAGAACACTCAAAACCTTCCCCGTTAGAAAGGTTTATGGGCATGGCCTTCAAACGCATAGGGTGGGAGGGGTCTATGCACCCTGCACTGTACGTGGGTCTGCTGTTGATACTGGATTTTTTCATAATTGTGGGAATTTTCTTAGTGATAATTCTGGTGGCGGGTTTCATCGGCGGGCTTGCAAGTAAGCTCGGAAGCTTGGAGGAGTGAACTTGAGCAGAGCAGGAGGGATGACGCCTCCCTGCACCAATTTTCAAGAGTATCTTTCCAGAAATGAAAGATTCTCGCCCAACGAGACTCCCACATCCGGCGTTAGAACATGAGCGTCAGAACTTTCATTTTTGGAATGGTTTTTGCAGTGCTGGTTAACAAAACCTTTTTACATTGAATCTTTCTTTTTAAAACGGGGATGGCCATGACGAGCGCTGGTGATGAGCCGCTGGTTGAATACTTCCGGAGTATCAAGCCGGGGGAGGACGTTCTAATCGAATACACCTCCGGGGAACCTGTTCATATGTTCTTTCACCTCCTCCTGAGGTGCCTGCGGGAGAACGGGGTTCCCGTTATAATAGTGGATCAACTGGACCAGCTCCACGTCTTCAGGACGCAGCTCAAGCTGGCCGGCGTTGACACCGAACTCATAGACACCGCCAACGTCATAAAAATAGGCGGACTGCTCAAGACCGGAAAAGTCCTCGGCAGGGTTGACCTCAGCAAGGAGTTCCCGATAAGGAAGAAGCACTACGAGGAAGCGCTGAAGAAAGTGGACGCGGACTACACGGTCAGAATCGTTCTCGGCTTCGACAAGGTCCTGGCGATGCACGAGGTGGACAGAAAAGATTTGGAATCCCTGTTTGGTTACATGATCAGGCCGTACCTGGGTGACGAGAGGAGGACGACGGTCTACTTCATAAATACCGAGCTCTTCACCGAGAGAACCCTAAAGGAGCTCAGGGAGCACGCCAGCAGAGTCTTCAGAGTCAGGTTCGAGGAGAACGCCGTTGTTCTTAAAGTCATCAAGTCCCCGAACGTTGCCGAGTACGGGAAAGAAATGGAGACCAAGATAGAAGACTGCGTTTAACCCTCAGTCCTCCAGCCAAATCTCAAGCCTCTGCTTTCCTTTTCCGAGGCTGGAGCGCTTGAACTTCTTCAGGTGGCCTATCTCCTTTATGTCCCTCACGTGGGTTCCGCCGCATGGAATTACCTCGAAGTCCCTTATCTGGGTGTAGCGGGTCTCTCCCTCCCACCATATCTTCATCTCGCCGCCCTCATCAACGAGCCTGTTGAAGAGCTCGATTATCTGCCCCTTCCACTGGTTCACGTTCTCAGGGTAGGTTATGTCGTAGCGGCCCTTCTGGACGCTCATGCCGCTGCCGTAGAGCTCCCACTCACCGGGGAGAACCTCGTTCAGCACGTGCTCTAGGAGGTGCATCGCACTGTGAATCCTCATGAGCTTGTAGCGGTAGTCCCAGTCGAGTTTAAGCTCGACCTCGTCGCCGGGCTTGAACTTCTCTGGCTCGGCAACCACGTGCCAGATGTTTCCTTCCTCGTCCTTGTAGACGTCCAGAACCTCGACGCCGTTTATCCAGCCTTTGTCGTGGGGCTGGCCCCCACCGGTAGGGTAGAATACAGTCTGGTCGAGGAGGAGGGCGTTTTCCTTGACTTCAAGAACCTTAGCCTTCGCCTCCCTGAGGTATGCATCCTCGTAGTAGAGCTTGCGCGTCACATTTACCACCTCAGAAGTGTTGGGCTTTGACATTTAAATGAATATCGAAAAAGAGGAAGGGCTCAGCGCCTCTTCCAGAAGAACACCGCGAAGGCTATGATGAGGACCGCAATTACCACAGCCGCCATCTGCTGTGTTCCAGTCAGGCCCCCGCTCTTCTCGCCCGGAATCGTGTACCTTATCGTCGCCGTCGTGTGGTTGGAGAGCATCTTGGTGACGTCCTCCGCCGTGGCACCGTAGCGTATGAAGACGTGGGATGTTATCTTCAGGCTGTTGCCTTCCTTCACGACGGTCATTTTGAACTCGTTGCCGTTAAGGGTCTCGCTTATGTTGTCCGGCACCTCGAGGAACTCTCCACCATCTGGGAGGTTTATCGTTATGTACAGCGTGTGGTTAACCGCGTACTCCAGCCTGTCGGTGAGCCCGTTGCTGAGACCGAGCGTCGGGTCGAACTGGTAGACGTAGGAGCCGTTCTCGAAGGTCGTGAAGTTTCTGAGCATGTACTCGGCATCTATTATCAGCGGCGAGTCGGTCTCGTTGAGACCGAGTATCCTGACCTTACCGTCGTCAACGATGGCGCCCCTGTAGCCGAGCGCTATCGAGTAGGTTCTAAGGATGTACTCCGTAACATTTTCGACACCGTAGGAGATTATCTCGGCCTTCCTGGCCTCGACCTCCGACTTGGGCTCCACGTACTCGTCCCTCATGTGGAGCCTGACGCTTCCGTTGTTGTATATGTCCAGGGTGACGTACTCGTTCATGACGCTGCTCTGGTAGTGCTCCTCACCCTTGTAGGGCGCCTTGTAGCGGATGTAGTAGTCCTTGTAGCTGCCGAAGAGCGCGTTGTACCCGTCGGGGGGCAGGAAGGGCTCGAGGTAAATGTACGACTTCACTATCACGGTGTCGCCCTCGACCTGCGAGGTTACGAAGAACTTGCTCGTGTTGTACTGCTGGGCGAATGCCTTCGGGTACTCAATCAGGGTTGCGTTCTCGGGGAGCTTTATGATGAAAGTGTTGTTTATGTCAACCGCGAACGGGAGGCCCGTGTCGGGGACGTTTATCGTCGCGTACCCCCTGGTCGGGTCGAGGTGAACCTCCCAGTAATCACCGTAGGAGTAGTACTTGGAGAAGTTGAGGGCTATGGCGTTGAAGACGAGGGTTATGTTGTTGCCCTCCTCGATGCCGTAGGATTTTATGCTCTCGTTGGTGAGGTTCATGCCGGACTGGCTCAGGCTCTGGATGTAACGCTGGAGCTGCTCCTCCTCGAACTTCGCTATGGCCTCCTCAAGGGTCATGTTGCCGTTCTGGGTCTCGTTGAGGATCTGCTCTATCTGCTTCTGAATCTCGTCCTTCGGTTCAAGCCAGACGGTCTTCATGGTTATATTGGCGTTCCCGTTGGGCATAATCACTATTGTAAAAACGAAGTCCTGTTTGTACGTTTTCGGTTGAAAATCCTCCGCAAGGCCCAGGCTCGAGCCGATGAGAGGTGTCAGGAGAATCGCGGCGAAAAGCACCGCAAGCAATCTCTTCATTACACACTACCTCCATTCCATCTGTACTGGTAACTAGCGCCGCATCGGAGTATTTAACTTTATCCCAGAAGTAGGGAAAGAAAAACCTGGCAAAAGGCAAGAAAAGAGCAGAAAGAATCAAAAATTACTGCTCCCACTTGGAGAAGTCTATCTCTCCCTCCGTCTTGGCCACTATGGTCGTTCCCGCAAGGTCGCCGGTGACGTTGACCATAGTCCTGCCCATGTCGAGGATGGCGTCAATGCCCAATATCATGGCGTAGGCCAAGGCAACAGGGCTTCCCGCGGTGAGGTCGAGGCCAACGCTCTGGAGGACCATGGCGAGCATTATCGCTCCCGCCCCCGGAACACCTGCGGTTCCAATCGAGGCCAGGACGGCGGTTAGAACTACGATGAGCTGCTGGCTAGGCGTGAGCGGATGGCCGATGGCGTTGGCGACGAAGAGAACCGTGACACCCTGGTAGAGCGCCGTTCCATCCATGTTTATCGTTGCCCCCAGCGGGAGGGTGAAGGAGAATATTCCCCTGTCAATTCCCATTGCCTCCTCGGCGACGCGCATCGTAACCGGCAGGGTTCCGCTTGAACTCCTCGTGACGAATGCCGTGAGCATGGCGTCCTTGGCCTTCTTGATGAACTTGACCGGGTCGATGCCGAAGACCTTGAGCAGGACGAAGTACACCAGCAGTATCTGCACCGTGAGGCCGACGTAAACCGCGACGACGACCTTGGCGAGCGGACCGACGACTTTGACTCCCTGTGAGGCCATGACGTAGGCTATGAGGGCGAAGACACCTATCGGAGCGTACTGCATGACACCCGCGACTATGAGATACATCGCCTCGGCCAGGCCGTCGAATGCCCTGAGGAGGGTCGTTCCCGCATTCTTGAGCCTCTCGTCCTCCTTGTTTATGAGGTACGTCAGGGCTATGCCCAGGATTATGGCGAAGAATATCACCGGCAGCACCTCACCGTTGGACAGGGAGGCGAACGGGTTCGTGGGCACTATGTTGAGGAGGGTCTTTACGAGGGAGGGTGGCTGCGCCTCGATTGCCTTTCCTTCGCCGGTCCCAAGGCTTATGCCCGTTCCGACCCTGAAGAGGTTGCCCATCAGCAGGCCGAAGAACACTGCGAAGGCCGACGTGAGGAGGTAATAGACCACTATCTTCACACCGACCCTTCCGAGCCTTGCTGGACTGATACTGGCGGCACCGACGACAAGCGATGCCAGAACTATCGGCATCACTAACATCTTCAACAGGCGGACAAAGAGGTCACCGAGTGGCTTGATGTAGGTCTTGACGAACTCTGCGTAGCCTAGATAACCCATTATCAAACCAAAAACTGCACCGAGAATTAAACCCCACAGTATCTTCCACAGAACCGGGTAGTCCAAGTACTTTCTCAGGAGCCCCATCTGGAGCACCTCCTCCGGATTTCGAACGACAGCAGTATAAGGCTACAGGCTGTAAGTATATTAACTTTCCGGGCGAATGTGTGTCAAAACGTCAGAAAAATTAGGGAATCCTTAACGAAACATCTCCGTATAAAATTCTCCTTAACTGTCCGTCAATGTCGAGCAGAAGAGATCCGTCATCTAAAACGTCCACTGCACGACCTATTAGGACATTATCATCCTCAACAATCCTCACGGTTCTCCCGAGGATGAAGGTCCTCTCGCGAACTTTGGCCATCATGATATCCGGACGCTCCTTGAAAATCCGGTACCAGGCGTTTAGATGGAACAGCAGCCTCTCAAGAACCCTGTCCATGGGCAACGGGGTTCCGATCAGTTCCATCATGGAAATCGCATCCCTCTGAAGCTCGGGGGGAATGGGGTTGTTAACGTTCAGCCCGATTCCCAGAACCGTGTATTCGTCCGCCTTTCCCTCCGCCAGAATGCCGGCTATTTTCTTGCCCGCAACCCAGATGTCGTTCGGCCACTTTATCCCCGGGGCGAGGCCAAAATCAGAGAGCGTATCCGCGACGGCCAGAGCTCCGACGAAGACGAGCCTGGGGTCCACCTTCTGGGGCTTCAGAATGACGCTCATCCAGAGACCGCCCTCCGGGGACGCCCAGGAGCGGCCCTTTCTACCTTTCCCAGCAGTTTGCCTCTTCGCGATGACGACCGTGCCCTCCGGAACCTCCGGGGCTATTCTCTTCGCGTACTCGTTCGTGGAATCCGTCTCGTCAAGCTTGATGACCCTGATGCCTATCATGGTTTCCCTGCCCTCATCCATCGAACCACCACCAAAAACTCGACCTCAGCCTTAAACACCTTTCCGTCAAGGAAAACCTTAAATCCTCCAAGTCATATATCACTCCCGGTGATTAGTATGGATGCATACCAGAACGTTGGCATTAAGAGGCGCCTCAGAAGGTTTTTCCGAAGGGACGGAAGGGCGCTCATCTTCGCCATGGATCACGGCTTCGAGCACGGGCCGACGGACTTCGAGGAGCACTGGAAGCACGTTAACCCCAGGATAATCATAAAGAAAGTTATGAGGGCCGGAATTGACGGCGTTATGATGCTCCCCGGTTTAGCAAGAATAGCCGGGAACGACGTGAAGCCCGACAGGGGTTTGATGATAAAGCTCACCAGCAAGACCAACCTCCGCCCGAAGGACGACCAGCTCCTCCAGAGCCAGCTCGGCTACGTCGAGGACGCGATAAAGCTCGGCGCCGATGCCATAGCCGCGACCGTCTACTGGGGCAGCCCGCAGGAAGACGTTATGATGCGCCAGTTCGCTGAAATAGCGAGCTACGCCCACGACCTTGGCTTCCCTGTCGTCCAGTTCGCCTACCCGCGCGGGCCGTACATAAACGAGAAGTACGGGAAAAAGGAGGACTACCGCGTCGTCATGTACGGTGCCAGGGCCGCGGTCGAGAGCGGCGCGGACATGATAAAGACCTACTGGACCGGCTCGAGGGAGACCTTCGCCAAGGTCGTTGATGCCGCCGCCGGCGTTCCGGTTCTCCTGAGCGGTGGGGCAAAGACCGAAAACCCGGTTGACTTCCTGAAAGTGGTCTACGATGTCGTTGAGGCTGGCGGAGCCGGAGCCGTCGTGGGAAGGAACATCTTCCAGCGCGAGAACCCGGAGCCCCTCATAAAGGCACTCATAAGGATCATACACCGCAACGAGGAGCCAGAGGAGGCGGCAAAGGCAGAGGGACTTCTCTGACCCCTGCGTTTCTTTACCCCTTTACCGCTTTCCTTAGGCGATTGTCGAATTCTTATCCATCGAACGTCGTTAGACTTTTAAATGTACATGAATTAGCCCCGAAATGGAGGTGAGAGAATGGCGCGCGTTGAGATAATTGACACGACCTTCCGCGACGCTCACCAGTCCCTCATAGCGACGCGACTCACAACGGAAGACATGCTGGCAATAGCTGAGAAGATGGATAGAATCGGCTTCTACTCAATGGAGGTCTGGGGAGGAGCAACGTTCGACGTCTGCATCCGCTACCTCCGCGAGGACCCCTGGGAGAGACTGAGGCTCCTGAGGGAGAACATCACCAAAACCAAACTCCAGATGCTCCTGCGCGGGCAGAACGTTGTCGGCTACCGCCACTACCCCGACGACGTGGTTGAAAGCTTCGTCGAGCTGGCCCACAGGAACGGAATAGACATCTTCCGCGTCTTCGACGCCCTCAACGACGTCAGGAACATGGAGGTGGCGATAAGGAAGGCGAAGGAAATCGGTGCCGAGGTTCAGGGTGCGATAGCCTACACGACGGGCAAGGTGTTCACGCTCGAGTACTACATGAAGAAAGTGGAAGAGCTGCTCGCGCTGGACGTTGATGTCATCACGATCAAGGACATGGCGGCCCTGCTGACGCCCTGGAAGGCCTACGAGCTGGTGAGCGAGATAAAGGAGAGCTACGGCGTCCCAGTCAACGTTCACACACACTCCACAACGGGAATGGCCGTCGCAACGTACCTCAAGGCCGTCGAGGCCGGGGCGGACTACATAGACACTGCCATAAGCCCGCTCGCCTTTGGAACCGCCCAGCCGGGAATACAGACCATCTGGCACGCCCTACCTGAAGCCGTCGGGAGCCACCTCGACAGGGAGCTCATCCACGAGGTCTCACGCTACCTCAAGCGGCTCCTCGACGAGAAGTACTCGGGGATGCTGCACAAGGAGGCCCTCATGGTGAACCCCTACGTTCTGAAGTACCAGGTTCCAGGCGGGATGTACTCCAACCTCATAAGCCAGTTGAAGGAGATGAAAGCCCTCGACCGGCTCCAGGAGGTTCTGGAGGAGATTCCGCGCGTCAGGGAAGACCTTGGATGGCCGCCGCTGGTGACGCCGACCAGCCAGATAGTCGGGACGCAGGCGGTTCTCAACGTCCTCTTCGGGAGGTACGAGAGGATAACCGAGGAGGTTAAGAACTACATCAAGGGACTCTACGGAAGGCCGCCGGGGGAGATAAACCCCCAGCTGCGTGCAAAGGTCCTTGGGGATGAGGAACCCATAACCGTAAGGCCAGGAGAACTGCTCGAACCCGCGCTGGAGAAATGCAGAAAGGAGCTCGAGGAACTGGGCTATCTGGAGAAGGAGGAGGACGTTCTGACCTACTGCCTCTTCCCACAGGTGGCGCTGGAGTTCTTCAGGGCAAGGAAGGAGGGCAGGAGAAAGCCCGAGGTACCGCCGGCGGTTCAGAGGTTCAAGCTCTACGTTAACGGCGTCGAGTTCGAGGTCGGCGTTGAGGGCGTCGACCTGAGCGCCCTCAGGTACCTGCCCCAGATAGTCGGGACTTTGGCCCCGCCCAGTGCTCCAAAAACTGGCACTGCCCCTGTTCCTTCGCCTGCGCCCGTTGCTGCCCCAGCTCCGGCCCCGGTTGCGCCAGCAGCGCCAACTCCAGCTCCAGCTGGGGAGGGTGCAGTTACAGCCCCAATGCCGGGCAAGATTCTGAGAATACTAGTCAAGGAGGGCGATGAAGTCAAAACCGGCCAAGGACTCCTAATCCTCGAAGCAATGAAAATGGAGAACGAAATCCCAGCACCAAAAGACGGAGTAGTGAAGAAAATCCTCGTAAAAGAAGGCGACACCGTCGACACCGGACAAACACTGATGGAGCTGGAGTAAAACCGCCTTCTCCGCCCTTCTTTCTTTTAACTCCCTGCACAAAAAGTCTTCTCACTGGAGCGCAACGGAGTTTCAAACATTCAGTTTAAAAACGAAAAAGTTTCGGTTTTTTGCCGAAAGGCATTTATATGGACATACTGTTACATTAGTACGAAAACGTTCATGGGGGTGTGGAAATGAACTCCGCTGTGGTAATTTTGGTGGCCGCCGTTATATACGTGGCCATGTACTTCACATACGGAAAGAGCCTCCAGAACAAGGTCGTGAGGGCCGACCCCAACAGGCCAACTCCAGCGCACAAGCTCTACGACGGCGTTGACTACGTTCCAGCACACCCGCTGGTGCTCTACGGCCACCACTTCGCGAGTATTGCCGGCGCGGGACCAATAGTTGGTCCGGCCGTTGCAATGGCCTGGGGATGGCTTCCGGGACTCATCTGGGTCTGGTTCGGAAACGTCTTCATTGGTGCCGTCCATGACTACCTGGCATTGATGTCATCAGTTCGCTACGATGGTAAATCCGTCCAGTGGATTGCAGGAAAGCTGATGAGCAAGAGGACGGGAATCGCCTTCGAGCTGTACATATGGTTTGCCCTGCTGCTCGTTGTGGCGGCCTTTACGTCCGTTATAGCGGGCATTTACACCGGCACTCCCGAGGCAGCCACTGCATCAATCCTCTTCCTGGTCTCGGCCGTTATCGTGGGGTACCTGATGTACAAGACCAGCCTGCACTTCGCGGGAGCAACTGTGGTGGGCCTGATACTCGTCGCCCTTTCCGTATGGCTCGGCTTCAAGTTCCCGATTCACGCCACCTACCACCAGTGGGCCCTTTTCCTCCTCGTCTACATTATCATAGCCGCATCACTTCCAGTATGGGTACTACTGCAGCCCAGGGACTACCTCAACGCATACGTCCTGTGGTTCGGTCTCATCCTCGGTGGCCTTGCGTTCATCTTAATAGGGAGCAAGGGAACGTTCACGGCTCCAGCTTACACCACCTGGTCGGCCAACGTCGTCGGCGGAAAGCCCTCTCCCTTCTGGCCCACAATACCGCTGGTCATCGCGTGTGGAGCGTTGAGCGGATTCCACTCCATCGTCGGTTCGGGAACGTCGTCAAAACAGCTTGACAACGAGATACACGGCTTACTCGTCGGCTACGGTGGAATGTTCACCGAGGGCTTCCTCTCAACCATAGTCATAGCCTCAATAGCCGTCTACGGAATCAAGGTCTTCGCCGATGCTGGAATCGACATAAACGCCTCCAACTGGGCCGCAATCTATGCTCCCAAGGTTGCCAATGAGATAGGCAAGGTAGGAATCTTCTCCAAGAGCTACGCCTACGGCCTCACAAACGCCTTTGGAATTGACTACAAGTTTGGCGTCGTCTTCGCGAGCCTGTGGGTTTCAGCATTTGCCCTCACGTCCCTCGACACCGCCACGAGGCTCGGCCGCTTTGCCTGGCAGGAAGTCTTTGGAATGGTGGTTGACACCAGCGAGGGAATCTGGAAGGCGGTCACCAACAGGTGGGTGGCGTCAGCGATAATCGCTGCCCTCGGCGTTCTCCTTGCTTGGGGCAACCAGTGGCTCATCCTCTGGCCGGCCTTCAGCGGTATGAACCAGATGCTCGCAAGCATTGCAATGATGACCGGCGCACTGTGGGTTACAAAGATCCAGCAGGCCGGAAAGTGGAGCTGGGCCGTTCTCATACCCGCACTGTTCCTATGGATCACCGTGACCCTCGCCCTTGCTTGGTTCCTTGTGGTAGTGGTTCCAGGAATAGGCGATGCCTTCACCAAGTACTCGGTCGGACTGATAACCCTCGTCGGTCTGCTCCTGAACTTCCTACTGGCCATAGACTTCTGGGCAGCGTGGAAGAAGCCGGCAGAGGAATACGAAGCGGCAAAGGCCTGAGGAGCCTTCCCTTTTATTTCTTTTTGGAGGAAGACTGATGAGCATAAGAAAACTTCTCTACTGGATTTCAATACCCATCAGAATCCTGTGGGAGTTCCACAAGGGGTTTCAGCTGTATTACCTCCAGGGGGTTAAATGGGAGGAAGAGGAGCTCGAAAACATCTTCGCGCTCATACTGTTTGGAGATTACATAGGCCTTCCCCACCCCCCAACGGAGCTAACCTACCGCCTGCTGCCCCACGTCCTCAGGGAGCTTTACGTGATGCAGGAAAAGAGCCTGAAGGAGGTTTCCCTCAAAACCGGCTGGATAGGAGTCTGAGGTGAGAAAATGGTGAAGAAAGTAATTGAGGACATAAGGGCTTTCCTGAGAGGATTTGGGGGGGCTTTCAAACATCAATCAACGGAGTATATAGAGTTCGAGGAGAGGGAGCTGGAGAACGTTTTCGCCCTAATACTGATGGGCTCCTTCGTGGGAATACCCTCTCCCCCAACGACCCTCGTCATAAGGCTCATGCCCCACATGGTAAGGGAGATGCACGTCATGCAGAGGAGGGCAATAGACATGGACGACATCTTTGGGGAGATAGCCGGAATGTTCGATATTGACTGAGGTGGTAGAGATGAGGGAATTCCTCATTCCCAAGGAGGATTTTAGGGTTGTGTTCGTGATAGGCAAAGGGGGCGTTGGAAAAACTACCACCAGCGCCGCCCTTGCGACGGCCCTCTCAAAGAAGGGATACAAAACGCTCATAGTATCGCTCGATCCGGCCCATAACCTCGGGGACGTCTTCATGGTTAAGCTGGAGGATAAGCCCAAAGAACTGGCCGATAACCTCTACGCAAGTGAGCTCGACATGGAGAAGCTGATAAAGTCGTACCTCAAGCACTTGGAGGAAAACCTGAAGCATATGTACCGCTACCTCACGGTGATCAACTTAGAGAAGTACTTCGAGGTTCTAAGCTTCTCCCCCGGAATAGAGGAGTACGCCACCCTCGAAGCGATTAGAAACATCCTCCTTCAGGGTGAGGAGTGGGACGTGATAGTGTTTGATACCCCACCCACGGGACTTACGCTACGCGTTTTAGCCTTACCGAGGATTTCCCTCATATGGGCAGACAAGCTGATCGAAATCCGCAGGAAGATACTGGAGAGACGGAGGATGATAGTGAAGATCCACGGAGACCAGAAGTTCCAAGTTGATGGACAGGAATTCGTTCTCCCGAAGGAGGAAGAAGAGGATCCGGTTATGAAGGAGCTGAAGGCCTACCGCTCCGAGGTAAAATTCGTCGAAGATGTTATAACCGACCCCAAGAAAACGAGCGTCGTCACGGTTATGAACCCCGAGATGCTCCCGCTATATGAAACAAAGAGGGCCTACGAGAGCCTGAAGAAGTTCAAAGTCCCCTTCAATATGATTCTCATCAACAAGGTTATAACCGTGGGACGGGAGATTCCCGAGATAAAAGTAAAGCTGGAGGCCCAGAGAAAGGTGCTGGAGGAGATCGGCAAGACCTTCTCAGGAGTTGAGATAGTGAAAATACCCATGTTCGCCGAAGAACCGCGGGGTCTCGAATGGCTGGAGAAGCTCGGAGGTATGGTCCTTGAAGAGTGAGGACATACTTAAGGAGCTACGAAAGGTGGAGAATCCCTTCACCAACATGGATATCGTGACGGAAGGATTGGTAACGAAGGTCGAAATAGACGAGGTGGAGAACAGGGTTAGGGTATACGTTGCCTTCGCGAGGAACACCCCGGCACATCCCTTCACCATGGCCGTGAACTGGCCCCTCCAGGCAAAGATCGTGAGGGAAATGGTAAAGGTTTTAGAGGATAAGGTGGGATACCTTGAGATAGTCGATGACACCACTCTGCAACGATATTATCCTTTGGAAGATGATCTGGAGGTATAAGGGATGGAACTTACGTCTGGAATCCTGCTCGCCATAATGGTGTTAGCTGCTTTGACATCGATTCAGTTTTACAAAGGGAGAAAGCTGAACCTTCAACTCATGGACTTCTACCTGCGGAAGATCGAGGAAGTCGTTAAACCTGAGGATAAGGACTACGTGTGGCTCGGTGGCTACATAGGGTTCAGAGCCAGCTACAAGATCAACCGCGACAACATCAGGAAGTTTGAGTACACCCTGACCCTCCTTCCGAGGCACAGCCTTCTGTACTTCCCAATAGCGTTGCTTACAAGCAGGCATGACAAGCTCTACTTCGTGGTGAAGCCCTTTGCCCAGATAAAGCGTGAGGCACACCTCATCCAGAAGGGCTACTACCGGCTCAAGCCGGACATCGAGAACGAGCCCCTCCTCCAGAAAGAGACGATCGAGATAGCGGGAAAGAAATATGAGGCCCTCTACGAGAAGAAAAGGGACGTCGAAAAGCTTAGGGAGCTCGTTGGGGGCCTCTCCAAACCCCACAACGTAAAGCACGTTTCGCTGACTCCAAAGACCAACGTATTCTATGTCCTTATGAAACCCGAACCGGACACTATCGAAGATGACATCGAGAGGATAGTGCGCTTCGTCAACGAGAAGCTTAAGGAGAGCCCATTCTCCTCATGAACCCTTTTTACCTCCAGGGAAAACGTTAAATGCCCCTTCCATTCATTTTCTAGGGCGGTGGATGTTATGGATGTCTACAAAGTCAGCTTCGGTGAACCGAGGCTCGGCTGGGTGGTTCTCGTCCACGGCCTAGGGGAACACAGCGGAAGGTACGAGAGATTAATAAGAGAGCTCAACGATGCCGGCTTCGCCGTCTATACCTTCGACTGGCCTGGCCACGGAAAGAGCCCGGGCAAGAGGGGGCATACGAGCGTTGAAGAGGCGATGGAGATAATAGACGGCATTATAGATGAAATCGGCGAAAAACCCTTCCTCTTCGGCCACAGCCTCGGCGGTCTGACAGTAATCCGCTACGCCGAAACCCGGCCAGATAGAATAAGGGGAGTGGTAGCGTCCTCACCCGCTCTCGCCAAGAGCCCGGAAACGCCGGACTTCATGGTGGCCCTGGCAAAGTTCCTCGGAAGGATCGCCCCAAGCGTAACGCTCTCCAACGGACTGAAGCCTGAACTGCTGTCTAGGAACCCCGAGGCAGTGAAGCGCTACGTCGAAGACCCACTCGTTCACGACAGGATTTCCGCAAAGCTCGGAAGGAGCATCTTCGAGAACATGGAACTGGCGCACGAAGAGGCTGGAAGGATAAGGGTTCCAACGCTTCTCATCGTCGGTACGGGGGACATAATAACCCCTCCAGAGGGCTCAAGAAGGCTCCTGGAAGAGCTGGCAGTTGAGGACAAGGCGATTAAAGAGTTCGAAGGGGCCTACCACGAAATATTCGAGGACCCGGAGTGGGCGGATGAACTCCACGAGGTGATAGTGAGGTGGTTTGTGGAACATTCCACCAAAGCGAATGAAGATGATGGCGATGAGGATTGTGGTGATGGAGGCATATGAGACCAGATTCCTCACTCAGCTGATCACGGCCTTTGTGGTTCTCTTCGTTTCAGTCATTATCCTCATCCTTCTGACCCTCGTGGGTGGTGGCGCCTCCAGGGAGGCGTTCATAGGAATCTCCATGTACCTAACCTTTGCCCTGATCGTGATAGGCCTCATGCTGTTCTGCCTGAAAAAGATGAAAGAGGGACCCAGGAAGGCCGCCACGCTTGCGAGGAACTGCACCCCCGAAGAAAACCGCCTAACGTTCCCCCTCGAGCTTGAGTTCGAGTACGGAAGGGTAACCCTTCTCAGCCATCCGGAAAAAAGGCGTTCGGCGAGGAATTTCCAGGTTCTGAAAAGAGAGAAGTCCTCCTCCATAGAATTTCCCCCGGAGGAATTCAAGCTCTCAGCCGTCATCGGCAGAGGATTCGCCAGCTTTCCGGCGGTAAGGGTGCTCAGCAAACCTTACGAGAGGACAGTGATACTCTTCATGACCAGCAGGGGGGTGGTCAGCGGTAAAAAGCTCCTCACGGCCACCCTTACGGAGGGGCACGTTGACGTAGAGATTGAGGGACGCGGCGGGAGGCTGATCGGCAGGTTCTACACACCACCAGGAGGGAGGGGCAGATTTGAAGTGACCATGAGCGCCCCCGAAAGCCCCGAAGTCAACGTCAGGATAGCCGATTCTTCGATGCAGGAGTTTGAATATCCCCTACTCCCGGAAGAGAGCACCGTCATGTTCTGTCCCTACGGCAATCTCGACGTGGACAACATCCTCAGAAGCCTCGGTCGCACGGGTGCGGTCATGGGACACGGGCAGTTTCTGATAAGGCTGCGGTCGCCGAAACCCATGGCTAGGGAAATACTCGAGTATCCCATCGAAGTCAGCCTGAAGGAAGAAGAAAACTGGGAGTTTTGAAGAACTTATACCACGTCTCTTCTGTCGATTATGTGCTCCAGCTCGGGCCCTGTCTTGATGAGCCCAACGGGAACGCCGACGCGCTCCTCGATTTCCTCAACGAACTCCCTGGCCTTCCTCGGAAGCCTGTCGTAGTCCGTGACGCCGAAGGCATCCTTGTCGTACTTGTCCAGCATCGTAAGGGCTATCATCGTCGCGCCGTTGAGCTTTGCAGAGTAGCGGGCGAACTCGAAGTCGAACCAGCCGACCCTCCTCCGCCTTCCCGTGACGGTCCCGTACTCAACGAGGCCGAGCTTCTCAGCCTCCTCCTGGCTCATCTCCGTCGGGAACGGTCCGGCCCCGACCCTCGTCGGGAAGCTCTTGAAGACGACTATGACGTCATCAACCCTCGTCGGGCCTATTCCAACGTCGCTCGCTATGGCCGAAGCGGTCGTGTCCTTCGAGGTCACGTAGGGGTAGGTTCCATAATAGAGGCTCAGGCCGAAGCCCTGCGTCCCCTCGACGAGTACGAGCTTCCCTTCGTCCAAGGCGTCGTTCACTTCTGCGGCCACATCCGTCAGGTAGGGCTCAAGCTCGGGAATATCCCTCGCCAGCCTCGCCCGTCTCATAACCCTGTCGGCGTTTGCCGGCCCACAGCCGCTTCCGGTGGTTCCTATCTTGTCGTGAAGGTGGCTGTTGCTCCTGTCGAGCTTCTTGTGCTCCTCCTCAATTATGGAACAGCGGTAGTCGATGCCAACCCTCTCGGCGACGTTGAAGTCCTTGAGGTGCTCAAGCTCGTGGAAGAATACCTCCGGGTCAACGAGAACGCCTGCACCCACGAGAAGCCTGGCCTTTCTCTGGATGAACGCCGTCGGAAGCTGCCTGACCGCGTACTTCTTACCGTTGATAAAAACGCTGTGGCCCGCGTTCGTTCCAACTCCACCGCGAGCTATGATTTCAGGCTCGTCCTTCAGGGCAAGGTAGGCGATAACAGAGCCCTTGCCCTCGTCTCCCCACTGACCACCAACAACGATATAGCTCGGCATGGCTCCTTACCCAGGTTTAAGTCAATAGGGGACTTATAACGGTTTCGAATTCAACATGAATTTGTTAAAAGATTGGGCCGCGGGCCGGCAAAAGGTTAAAACCCGTGGCAAACACTACCTGTGGGGGTAGCGATGAGGAACAAGCTGATAGTCGTCACCGGGGGAGCGGGATTCATAGGCTCCCACATCGCCTGGGAGCTTGTCAAGGACAACGATGTTGTGATAATAGACAACTTCTACACCGGAAAGGAGGAGAACGTTCCACCGGGAGCGAAGCTCGTGAGGGCGGATATAAGGGACTACGAATCAATAGCCGAGCTGATAAGTCACGCGGATTACGTTTTCCACGAAGCTGCTCAAGTCAGCGTCGTCGAGAGCGTCAGGGACCCGATTTTCACCGAGGAAGTCAACGTCATCGGCACGCTCAACATTCTGAAAGCCCTTCTGGAAGGCCAGGGAAAGCTGATTTTTGCATCCTCCGCGGCGGTCTACGGAGACAACCCAAACCTGCCCCTGAGGGAGACTGAGAGGCCGAGACCGCTCTCACCGTACGGTGTGACCAAAGCAACCGCCGAAGAGTATCTGCGGGTCTTCAACGAGCTCTACGGGGTTCCAACCGTCGCGCTGCGCTACTTCAACGTCTTTGGCCCGAGGCAGAGCGCCAATCAGTACGCGGGGGTCATAAGCATATTCATCAACCGCGCCCTGAAGAACGAGCCGCTCGTCATCTACGGGGACGGCAAGCAGACGAGGGACTTCATCTACGTGAAGGATGTCGTTAAGGCGAACATACTGGCCGCAGAGAGCCGTAGGAGCAACGGAAAGGTTTTCAACGTCGCAACCGGAAGGCAGACGACCATCCTGGAGCTGGCGATGAAGGTAATCGAGATAACCGGCGCCAACAGTTCGGTACTCTTCGACAAGCCCAGACCGGGAGACATAAGGCACAGCCTCGCGGATATAAGCGAGATCAAGGGGCTTGGCTTCGAGCCGGAGTGGAGCCTGGAGGAAGGGCTGAAGAAAACGGTGGAGTGGTATTCGTCCCAAACAGAGAGCTAACGCTTTCATTTCCCAATTCTTCCAGTATCTTCGGGAGGATCTCCTTAACGTACGGTGAATTCATCAAGAGAACGTACAGGCCCCTCAAACGGTGACATCTTTCTGGCCGGATAACTCTAACCCCCCGATGCCCAACGGGGATGGAACTCTCTGCCCAGAGAACGTTCTCCGCGATGAGCGGAGCAACGATCGCCACACCGTTTCCGGAGAATACAGGGGGTGTAAACGTCACGTCGTAACACCTAACCAGCAGGAACGCCAGAGGGGACGTGCTGACCAAGAAAGCATAATCGTTGTAGTTACCGTTCGGGAGTCCTACGCCCAGCTCCTGGGTCAAAACGGAAATAAGACCCGATGAGGACTGCACGTATTCTGGAGCCTGAACAACCACATGGAACTCGCCCCCAAGGACCTGCGAGGCAGTTATCGAAGGTGATATCTCAACGGACGTCCATCCTCCCGCCGGAAGGGTGCTGTTGAGCGTTATCCCCCCTGAGGAAATCTGCGAGGAGGAGTAGTAAACAGAAACGGAGAGATTAGTACCGGCGTAAAGGTCATCGGTGAAGTTTCCAGGATAAACCCAGGTCACGTTGAGGGGTACAATCTGCGGAAAAGGAAACGTGAGCACGTATATGGCGTAGGGTATGCACACGGAACCGCTGGCGACTGGACTGAAGATGCCACCCAGTCCGCCACCGACTCCCTGAACGTTGACGTTGATACTAGGCACCGCTAACCCTATGGCCGCGAAGAGCATGACGCCGATAACCGAGACCGCCAGCATTCGCATTCTGGATTTCATTACTGCATACTAGGACGAGTAGGGATTAAAACCTTACTCCCGCGGGATCACAGAAACGTGGTAACGAGAATCAGTCCCGCCTAGAGATCACGGCCGCGGATGAAACACGAGATGATAGTACCACTCATCCACCTGAGCCTGGGGTTCATTCGGGGTGTACGGCCTTACCCTGAGGGCATCCACACGGTAGGTGCTCCCTCCCTTGATGTACACGCGATTGAACAGAAAGTTTGCATCATCATCGTATTCAGTGCTCCCCAGGGGGCTGTCCGTAAGGTATCCCGACTCATCGTAGACGAGCAGCCTAACGGTTCCATTGCTCAGGATTTCAAGGTGCACCAGATACCACGTGCCTGTGCTAAGGCCCAGGTTGTTCACCCTAGCGTGGGTTGTCCCAAGATAGCTGGTCCTGGTGTCGATGCGGATATCATCGCCCGGAACATCGAGAACGGCCCCAAATCCGTTGCCCGATGCGTCCACCAGCCCAACCCTATCCAGCGACCCCCTCGTGACGTTCACTCTCTTGTCCCAGTATTCAAGGACAACACTCTGGGAGGCCCTGTCCACCGTGAAGCCCAGAGCCTTCAGAACCCCATCCTGCCTGTCAAAGTACTGGTACTTCTCCGCAGACTGGGAGCCGCCGTATTCAAAATTATCGGAACCCATCCGCACACCCGGATTGTTGGGATTGTACCACTCCCACCCACCGTCCGTTATGCTGCCGTAGCCCTCAAAGTCGTCAAAGAACGGGAAAACCCTGCTTCCGTCGTTGTATGAGGAGTAGTCGCCGTTACCGTAGTACATCCAGACCACGGTGCCTCCGGGAGAAATCCTGGGGACGTTCACCCACACGACTGCGTAGTCGTTGGTGGTGTCGAGGATCTCTACCCAGTAGTGGAGCGGGTTTCCATCCGGGTCCATGAAGTAGAGGCTCTCGGGATTGCTATCCAGAACGCTCCATGCAACATCACTGCCAGAGAGAACGACCTTCACGGGCCAGTCGGTGAGCGTCGTCGAGCCGGAATACGTGATATTGATGGGATTCACGTATTCAGGATAATCCTCCGGTTTACCTACCCCAATCTTCTGCGTTATCACCTCAATGCTCCCAGTACCGGCCTCGCTGTAATAGCCATCGACAATGTTTACGGTGGTCTTACTAAGATCGACACTACTGCTCCATATGAGATCCGAGGAAAAATCAAAGACGAGCGGCGTGTTGGCGGGCTGGTCGTCCGTGAGCCTGACACCCCTGGAGCCCAAAAGACGGCCATTCGAACTGTAGAGGGAAACGTTGACTACTGTACCCGCTTCAAGTTTGGTGGGGAATATCACATGGACATCGTACACCAGGAGGCCAAATAAATACGTTGTAACGTAAAACCCTCCCTCCCCGGTGGGACTCACAACCCTCTGGCTTCCAGCACCGAGTTCCTGGACGTTGACATTGATGCTGGGAACGGCTAACCCAACGGTCAACACCAGCAGCAAGAGCGCAAGTGAGAGGAGGGTTATTCTCAGCCGCCTCATATTAAACAATTGATTCGCGAGAAAAGTTTAAAATCTTATCCCCTCGGCTTCGCTTTCCGCCCCGAAAAGGAGGAAGAAAGAATCGCCGTCACTTCTTCACGCTGAAACCCATGGCCTGCCTCTGCTGGAGCTCCTGCGCCTTCTGGGCGAGCTCTCCCAGCTGCCCCTCCAGCTTTCTGAGCGCCTCCTGGGTCTTGGCTATCGCCTCATCGTACTCCTTTATGCGCGCGTCCAGATAAGTTATTGCGTCGTCGAGGTTCTTCTCTATGGCGTAGCCGGCGCCGATGCTGACTATCGCGTTCTCCTTGTCGTCTATGTGCGCCTTCAGGAAGGAGCCGGCTCCAATCGGCACCAGTATCTCCGGCTTCTCCTCCTCGACCTTCTTGAGTTCCTCCAGCGTCTCCTTCACAGCTTGGAACTCGTTCCTTCCAAGGGTGAGCAGTTCGAGGTTCTGGGCCAGGAGCTGCGCCTGCGCCTGAAGGAGCTGGTACTCGTAAGCGAGCCTTTCAAGCTGCTCGTTCATCTCGGCCATTTCACACCACCGGGGAGACTACGCGGGGAGGCTTTTAAGGTTTGGGTCCGGGTTACCAAGCAGGCGAAAAAGTTATTTACCGTGTGCAAGACGAAATTATGTGATCGCCATGAGCTTCGGGAAGTTGCTGGTTGTTGGAATGATCATTGTCATCGCAGCCGGGCTCATCGTATCCTTCTCAGACCTCCGGAATCCCCGTGAAAACGTCCAGCCACCGAATCACGTCTCGTACACGGTATGCCCCTTCGTGAATCCAGCGTACGTTAAAGAATGGGCCAAGGAAGTGAGCGGCCCTGAAAGCCTCGTGGCTGTTCTGATGAAGTCATTCAACGCTTCGCTCGACCCTAATTACCCCATTACCCTTGTGAAAAAACTGGTCGAGGAGGGAAAGGTAGAAAGGGTCTATCAGAGGTACGCCTATTCCTTCGCCAACTGTTCCAAGATCGTCAGCGCCTCCTCGGGTTGGGATATGGAAGAACGTTATCTGGCCGTGCCTCCGATCAGAGAGATAACCCCCGACACCAAGGAGTTTGACATCCTCTACGGCATGATATACACCGAGATGGACGGAAAAGGAGTTGTGTTCCTGTATTATCTGTCAAATCCCGCGACGGTTGAAAGAGTCGAGGGCATCTCGCTCTTCTATCCAAAGAACCTCAGCATAGTCGAGACTACCGGCGAGATAGCCTGGAGATGCTGGCACTACACCGAGAATGGGGCAGAGGTAGGCTCCTGCGAGGGAGACGGAACGGAGACGTTCATACCTATGGTAATCGACGACAAAAACTCGGTTGGAATCTGGGCAAAAGGACACTACGGTTCCTTTGTGATAATCCTCAACGAAACAGTGAAGGACGAAGAAAACCTCCCCATCTCCATGAGGATTGCAGTGGTGGTGAACGGGGAAGGGATAAACCTTCCCCTCGGAAATCCGTAGTAATCATTTCAGGATTTCCTCTCTTATCCGCTCCGCTATCTCCCTCATCGCATCGGCCGCCTTCGAGTCGGGGAAGGCCTCGACAAAGGGTTTGAGCATGCTCATGCTCCTCGGAATGGCCCTGTCGTAGGGTATCTCGCCGAGTATCGGGATTCCCTCGGCCTCGGCCCACTCCCTCAGAGCCGTGAAGCCCGGGTTGAAGTCGGCCTTGTTGATGATGAGGTAAGCCGGCTGCCTGAAGTGCTGGACGACCTTGTATGCCCTCTGCACGTCGCTGAGGGAAGCAGGCGTAGGCTCCGCCACGAGTATCGTCAGATCAGCCCCGCCTATGCTCGCTATAACCTGACAGCCGATTCCTGCGGCGCTGTCAACCACCATGTGCTTCAGGCCGAGCTCGCCCATGAGCTTCTTCGCCCACTCCTTCTCCTCGGTGACGAGCTTTCCGCTGTTGGGCCTGCCAACGTCGAGCTGGGCCGAAATCAGCGGGAAGCCGTAGCGGGTAGTGGTCTTCCTGACGACTCCAGAGCGAACCTCGTCGAGACTTATCGTCCCCGGAACCGGACAAACGAGGCCGCAGACGTTGCAGCCCTCACAGGTCAGCTCGCTGACAACGTAGTCGCCGTCTATGACCTTGATACAGTCGTAGGGGCAGCGCTCCTGGCAGATGCCGCACCTTATGCAGCTCTCCGTGTTTATCCTCGCCACCTTCGCCCCTACCAGCTCCCTCTCCTCCTCCCAGCGCTCCACACCGAGGAGCAGATCGAGGTTCGGCGCGTCAGCGTCAGCATCAACGGCAACGAACCGGTACTCGTCCTTCAGCAGGTAGAGGAGCGAGGCAGTAACCGTGCTCTTTCCAACGCCTCCCTTGCCGCTCGCTATGACCAGCTGCATCACTCACCACCTCCGAGGAACTCAACGACCCTGGAAGCAATCTCCCTGAAGAGCCCCGCCTCGGGATAATCCGTCAGGACTATGGGCTTCCCCTCAACGTAGCTCCTTATGATGTTCTCGCTGTAGGGAATCTCTGCGATTACCTCCGCACCGTACTTCTCGGCAATCTCGCGCACCTTGGCCACGTCGCCGAGGTCCGAGCGGTTCACAACGACCATCGCGGGAACCTCCATCAGCTTCGCCAGCCTGAGAATCAACTCGCCGTCGTGAATTCCGAGGGGAGTTGGCTCGGTGACGGCTATGATGAGCCTCGAGTCCTCAAGGGCCTTCGAGACGGTGTTGCTCGTTCCCGCGGCGGTGTCAACCATCAAAAGCTCCTTCTCAAGCCCCTGGGCGCGCTTCTTGGCCCTGGAAACTATCGGCATCGCCCTCTCCTCACCCTCAAGGAGCCTTCCCGTGACAAGCGGGAAGCCATAGGGAGTTTCAGTAAGGTAGGTGTGCCCCATCAGCTTCTTGCCCGGCAGAATCGCCCCCGGAACCGGGCAGACTATCTCACAGGCGGCGCAGCCGGAGCAGAGGTTCGGCATCAGGAAGGGCGTCCCGTCGCGCATGGTTATTATCGCGTGCTCCTCACAGACTTCGGCGCACTTCCTGCAGCGGGTGCACTTCTGATAGTCGAAGCGCGGCATGAACAGTTCAACTGGCTCCTCGTTGGCCAGCTCCACGCCGAGGAGCAGGTGGTCGTTGGGAGCTTCAACGTCGAGATCCGCTAGGACGAGGTCGTAGTGCTCCCTGAGCGCTATCGCCAGGTTAATCGCGATCGTGGACTTCCCGGTGCCACCTTTTCCACCACTCACCGCTATCTGCAAGCTCTCACCTCCAGGAATTAGGCTAACCTAAAAGCTTTTAAGCTTTGTGCATACGCTCAAAACGGTGATGCTCATGAGGTGCCTGAAGGTCGCGTTTGGAATGGAGAACGACGAGACGCTCATAGATGCCCACTACGGGGATTCAGAGTTCTTCGCGATATACGAGATCTGCGAGGACGGGAGCGTTAAGCTCCTCGAAAAAAGACACAACAAAGCCAAAGACTTCGAGGAAGAGGACGAGGGACACGGCGATCCAAGGAAGTTCAAGGCCGTCGTGAGCCAGCTCCTCGACGTTGATGTTCTGGCAGCGTTCAGAATGGGGCCGAACTTCCTGAGAATCCGCGACAAGACCAACAAGGTGGCCTTCTTCACGAGAACGAGGGACTTAAACCTCGCCCTGCAGAGGTTCATCGAGAACTTCGACGACCTCTACAGCCAGGTTCAGGCGAAGAAGGCCGAAAAACCCCCGATAGAGGAGTGAGCGATGGGGTTCCTTGGGATAGTTCCCAAGGTTTCCCTTTTCACGGTTCCCTACGCGGTTTTGGCATTCTACTTAAATTCGAGGCTCAACATCTCTTTTCCCAGGTTTCCGGCCTTGGGGTTTGCCCTTCTCACAGCCGGCGTAGTCTTCTGGCTTCTCTGCTACCGGCAGATTTCGAAGGCCTACCGAAGGGGCGAGCTGCTCACAACGGGCTGCTACTCCAGAGTCAGACACCCAATCTATTCAATCTGGGGCTTTCTTATAGTGCCAGGCTTCTCACTCGCCATCGGAGGCTTCATGCTCGGCCTGCCTTTGGTTTACTGGCTCGCATTAGTGAAATTTATAGGGGAAGAAGAGAAGGCCTTAGCGGAGAGGTTCGGCGATGAATGGCGAGAATACACGAAAAGAACGGAGGGGTTCCTACCGGGGATTTGAGCTCCTCCCTGTTCATCTCTACGTCCTGATCCACCTGAAAAGGGCGGGCGTTGATTACGCGAAGATGATGGGGAAGATGGGCGGCCTTCCGCTTGAGCTCATAACGGATGCAATTGACGACCTCCTTGAAATCGGCCTGATAGAACGCGACCCGGGGAGCGCGGTAAAGCGAAGCAAAGCACGCTTCAAGAAGGCCTTTGAGGTTCACAAGCACCACACCTACTACCGCCTCTCCAGAGAGGGCGAGCTCTTCGTCCGTTCGATTGATAAGAAGTGGGTGGAAGAGTATTTTAACGCGCTCCTCCCAAACGGGTGGAAGGTCGCCAGGGCACTCGCTGAAAGCAGGGACCTAAATGAAGCGGGCAGAAAGGTAAGCATTGACGGTGAGACCCTTGATGAACTCAGAGTTCTCCGCCTCGTAACTGAGAAGGGCAGAAAGACGGAGTTCTTCAAGAGACTGTGGGAATTCCTCGGGGTTTAAAGCTCGATGACGCTCCCCGTTCTCACTCCCACGAACTTCTCGGGATATTTCTTCCGCACGTACGCCTTCGCCTCATCTCCAGAACAGTGCGCCGGTGCTATGAACTCAGTCAACTCCGACAACCTATCAAGAGTCCTAGCCGAAGGATAATGAAAACCACCGATTACGAGATGGGCTTTCTCATACCCAGAAGCCTCAAGGACTGCCCTGGTGAGCCTATCAACGCCCGGATGAGAACAACCAACGATGACGACGAGGCCAGAGGGCGTTTCCACTCCAACCGCCTGCTCGAATCCACTTAATGGTCCCGAAGTCCAAACTCCGGCTTCAATCTCACCTGCCCTTGTGACCTCCCTAACCTGAAATCCCCAATGCATTCCCCGCATTCTGTTTCCCGGCGGGGCATAGAGAGGAATTCCCGGATTCAGCTCACCGACGAGGGAGAGGCCCCCGTAGTGGTCGTAGTGCCAGTGGCTGAGAACGGCAAAGCCAAGGCTCTTTAAGGAAACGCCGAGAACTTCAGAGTTGTGGAGCAGTATTTCTCCCCTCGTGTCGGCATCGAAGAGGAAGCGGGTTCTTCCCTCAACGAGAAGGCTCCACCCCCAGTCGTTGAGGAAGCCCTTCGAAGGGGCGTTGTCGTTAAGGACGAGGAGGCGCATACTCTTCCCCCCTTGACACCCTCAATGCAACGTATCGCTGGAAGGGTTTTAAACTTCTCCCGCCAAACACACGTGGAGGGAGAAAGTGATGGAAGTAACCTACCGCTTCATCGGAGTCATCCACAGCCCATTCAAGGAGCCGAAGGGCGTTCCGATACAGCCCTCTGCGGCTAAAGGGGTTAGGGGGACCGTCGAGGTCTTCCAGGAATACTCGCCAGGACTGAAGGACATCGAAGGGTTCTCACATATCATACTAATCTACCACTTCCACCGTGCAGAGCCAGGAAAGCTCCTCGTTAAGCCCTACATGGACAACGAGGAGCACGGAGTCTTCGCCACCCGTGCACCGGGCAGGCCGAACCCGATAGGCCTCTCGATAGTGAGACTCATCGGCATTGAGGGAAACGTGCTCCACATCGAAGACGTTGACATAGTTGACGGAACACCTCTGCTCGACATAAAGCCATACGTGCCGGAGTTTGACATCAGAACCGTCGAGAGAACGGGCTGGCTGGAGCGAAACGTTCACAAGCTCCCAGAGGCCAGGGACGACGGCAGGTTTGCGAAGGAATAGTACGCTATCCCCTGGATTCACAGCTGAACAGAGGACATCATACAAAAGCTTTAAGCCAACTTTTTTGTTAAGATATCTGTCTGAACATTTAGGGAGATGCCGAAAATGGTAAAGATTGGAATTATAATTTGCGACCGCTACCGCACCTGCGCGGGCGGTAAGTGCTTCAGGGCGCTGAGGGAACGCGAGGGAGCCTTCAGCATATACAAAAACCAAGAAGTCGAGGTTGTCGGATACACCACCTGCGGAGGCTGCCCCGGAGGGAACATTGAATACGCCCCAGCGGAAATGAAAAAGAACGGCGCCGAGGTGATACACCTCGCAACGGGCTTTCTGGTGGGCTATCCTCCCTGTCCCTGGATAGACTACTTCAAGCGGTTCATAGAGGAGAAATACGGCCTCAAGGTTGTCCTTGGAACCCATCCCATTCCGCAGAAATACTACACGACCCACAAAGCTTTGGGCACGTGGGACTCGCCAGAGTGGGAGGAAAAACTGAAGTACGTCATCTGCGATGAAGAAACGAGAAAGAAATACGACTAATGGTTGAATCAACTCCCAAAGCCAACGCTAAGACCTCACGGCCGCACAAAGGTCAGCTTCACAGCTTCACCCTCCTCAAACCTGCCCACGAGCTTGAAAAGGGAATTGTTGCAGTAAACCCCAACCCCTCTTATTTCCTTTCCATTGGCCAGCACCCTAAAGTTCGCGTCAAAAATCGAGACGCCGTTTGATAATCTCTCCCCAACCGAAAGCTCCAGGCCAAAGAGCTTTACGTTGTCTACCCCACCAAAGAGCGCCCCGTAGCGGTAGTGCGGGAGACCACCCTCGATGGGAAAGCCCTCAGATGTTAGGGGTGTGAGGGAACGTCCTTCGGTTTTCAACGGTCGTGCCCAGCAATAGTTTTCCATGCATTCCACGACCTCAAGCTCATCCCCCCTCAAAGAGGGCACCAGCTCAAGGAGAATGGGACTCATTAGAAACGCCCCCCGCGCCCGGTAGGCGTCGTGGCACGGCCTGAGCTCAAAGTGTGCGTGCCTGTCGCTCCAAGGACTGAAGAAGCCCGAGACCACCATTTCTCCCAGGGGGTCACCGAGAGTAAGGTGTTCACCCTCCCCCACAGCGGGTTTCACATGGAGCACCTTGAGACAGAAACCGCCAACCTTCACGATCGTGAGGTAATCCTCCCGCACGGGCACATGCCTCGGCGTCATCACCCTCCTGATAGCCACCACCCTGCCCTCTTCAAAGGGAAAGAGCGCCTCGTCGGGAAAATACACATCAACGGCAGTCCCGAGCCTGTGGGCTGGATAGGGGCTATTGTAGAAGCTCCACCACGCATTCTCCGGCACATCGAGAGGGAATCCCTCAACAATGGCTATCCTCATGGGTCACCGTTCAAGTCTCTACACAAGCCAATATATGAACGTTGTGCGAATTGCAGGACTCAGGAGGATTAGGGTAACCGAAAACTTTAAATGCTGTGCATATGCACAAAATAATAGAATGAAAGTGAGGTGGTTGAGATGAGAATCGCGATACCCACCAATGGAGGGGGGCTTGAAGACACAGTTGCCCCGGTCTTTGCCAGGGCACCCGCATTCCTCATAGCGGACGTTGACGAAAACGGCAACATCACCAACAGCAAGGTCATCCAGAACGGTGCCGCCATGGCCGGCGGTGGAGCCGGGCCGATGGCAGTCCAGACCCTCATCAACGAGGGCGTTGAAGCTGTAATAGCACCACAGGTCGGCCCCAACGCCCTTGGAGCCATACAAGCCGCAGGAATAAGGCTCTACCAGGTCGCACCTGGAACCCCGGTTGAGGAGGCCATAAAGGCCGTCGTCAGCGGAAGCGTTGGCCAGTTCACGGCCCCAGTGCCCCCAGTCCCAGCAACCCCAACAACGCCGGCCCCCGCCTACGGCCCGTACCCGGCGACTCCCACCTATCCTGCCTACCCGGCCTACCCCGCTTACGGCTACGGCTTTGGCCCGGGCAGAGGCTGGGGCCGCGGTGGCGGCTGGGGAAGAGGCAGAGGCTTCGGCCGTGGATGGGGCAGAGGAGGAAGAGGCTGGGGAGCAAGGCTTGGCTACTGCCCCTGGACCGGCCAACCCAGCAGGAGAACCCTCCGCTGGCTCTACGGCTGGTGGTGAACCCTCTCTTTTTACATTATGAGCACAAGCTTTGAGAACGTATCGGAGGAAGGAGAATGCCAAGGGGAATGGGAAGGGGATACGGCAGGTCAGGGTACGGATTTTATCCATTCGGCGGAGCGTACGGCCTAATCGACCTGCTATTCCTCATAGGGATCCTGTATTTCCTGTTCAAGCTCTTCGTTGTGGCGTTTCCATACGCTCTGGGCCTAGTGGTACTCCTGATCCTCAGGTCGTTTCTGAGGCCCCGTTTCTGGGGATGGGGGAGGCCGTTTTGAGCGTATGCAAACTTTTTTAAGTTCGGTTTTCCTAATTCTCCCGGAGGTGATGTGAATGAGGATCATAGTCTCAACTGTAACCGGTGGGCTCGATGACAGGGTGAACCCGGCATTTGGAAGAACTCCCACTTTCACGATAGTTGACGTCGAAAACGGGGAAATAACCAACGCCCAGGTCGTTCAGAACCCTGGCTACAGCCAGCCGAGGGGAGCCGGAGTTACAGCGGCGCAGTTCTGCATAGACCAGGGGGCCAACGTTGTCATTGCGGGAAGCTTCGGACCCAACTCCTCCGGAGTACTCCAGGCCGCCGGCATAAGGATGGTCTCGGCCCCGGCCACGATGACCGTCAGAGAAGCGGTCGAAGCCTTCCTGAGGGGCGAGCTCACCCAGGCCGTTTTCGGCCCCGAGGGCGGTGGAGTCGGACCCGGCGGGGGCTACGGAGGAGGAATGGGACGCGGCATGGGAAGAGGCAGAGGCATGGGCCGTGGAATGGGCGGCGGCCGCGGCAGAGGCGGTGGATACGGCCGCGGTGGCGGTTGGTGAACCTGAGTCCCTTCTTCCAACATTTTTTGTGAGCACACTCCCATCAAAAGTTAAAGTTCTAACATACGGCCGACGAAATGTTAAAATATTCTAGAGCGAAGAAAACAACGGTGAGTCTATGCGCGGTCCGTTCCCAGACCAAGTCACCATCAAGAGGTCCGACCCCCTTGCCCGCGAAAGAACCGAAAGGTTCCAACGCGAGAGGGGAGAACTCCGAGAGTACTCGGCCATGGAAACCGCCGTGGTCATAATACTCGCAGTATTGGCCCTGGGGTTTGCAGTTTTCATCCTGAAAAACTATCTGTAAGCGTAGTTCGTAGACCATGCGCCCGGTAAACACCCGTATGAAACACACAACGGGCGAGCGGGGGATGCAGGGGTACTTCTTCTGGTTTCTCCTCGCCTCGCTGTCAGTCTTCTTTGCCGAGGTGACGGTGGCTTCATACCTCTATCCGTACTTCACACCCTGGGGAATAATCTCCCTTCTCCCGCTCTACGGCCTCCACACACTGGTTCTCGCGGGAATCGTCTACCGCTTTGGGAAGCCCAGGTTCGAGACCCTTTACCCCGCGGGGATACTCTTCGGCCTCTACGAGGCGTACATAACCAAAGTGGTGTGGAATCCGGAGTGGGACTCCTTCCTCAAGATCGGCGGCGTCGGAATCTTCGAGGTTCTCGTCGTGGTGCTCTTCTGGCACCCGTTCATGTCGCTCATAATCCCAGTTGGAGTCGCGGAGCTCCTGACTTCGGGAAGAAGGGTGCTCCCGGGTTTCGTTCTCAAACACCCCTACCTCACTGTCCTGCTTCTTGGCATAGTCGAATCCTCGAATGCTCCGTCTCCCCTCCACTCATTTCTATCGACGTTCTCCTCCTCGGCGTTTCTAATTCTCATGATATATCTCTGGCTGGAGCGTTTCAACGGCAGGAACCACGACATGATGGAGCTCCTGCCAAACAGGAGGGAGCTCAAGCCTCTGATTCTGGCGCTCATTGCGTACTACATAATCTTCGGCTCCCTACTCAGGAGAGAAGCACTCCCCGGCTTCTCTGCCCAGATTCCAATCTGGCTTCTCTACGCCCTCACGTTTTTCCTTCTGTACCGTGCCCTGAAGAAGTCCCGAGAGCATGGAGAGGTTGAAATCACGGAATGCAGGCCCGGGCTTAGAAGGCTCGCCGGACTTGCGGGGGTTTTCGTAATCTCTGCAACAATATTTACCTCAATCAAGACGTTCGTGCTTCCAGAGCTCGGCGTTGCCATCATCCTGGTTCTCTGGGCCTTTGCGAGCGTTATCGCGGTCGTGAGTCTTGTGATGAGCGTTAGATGGACGTTTACCCAGTAATACCGCGGGAGGTTTTTATAGGATGCCATCGAGAATAATGCCGAGGTGGTTTTAGTGGCAGTCTTCCTGGTGGAGAAGGAGAAGTACGTCTAGCACTACCAGATCTTCTACGAGGGGTGACTGTGAATGAAAAAGAGCCCGCTATGGGCTGGCATCCTTTCTCCCCCAATCGCCCTCGGTGGGATAGGTGCAGCAATCATCATAAACCGCTCCTGGTGGCGGCTCACGGACAACGCGATAAGCGACCTTGGAAAGGTTGGGTTGCCTTACAACTGGGTGATGAACGTCCCCCTGTTCATATCTGCGGTTCTTGCCATCTACTACGCGGAAGGTCTCTTTAGAGAACTTAAGAACCCCATTTCCAAGCTCGGAATCGGAGTTTTTATCCTTGGGCTGGCTTTCCTGGCGGGAATAGCGGTCTTTCCGGAAGGAACTGAACCGCACTACCACGTCAGCTGGGGCTTCTTTCTGGCCGGGGGCGTTGGATATCTGATAGCCGGAACCGGCCTCTGGCTCGAAGGTCAGAGAAAATTCGGAGCCTTCACCGTTCTGCTCTTCATCGCAGAGGTGCTCCTCGCTAGGTGGGCGTTTAAGACCTTCAATGGCGTTGCCATCGCCGAATTCACCGGAGTTTTCGCCATGATAATCTGGCACTACGCGCTGCTGTGGGAGAAATTCTTCGCCGAAAAGAGTTAGAGAGCCTAAAGGCTGATCTCGTCCCACAGCGCCAATCCATTCTCCTGCGGCTTTCTTTCAAGCAGCTCGCCGAGGAGTTCCTGCATGAAAACCTCGGCCACGAAGACCTCGCCCTCAACAAGATGACCGCCGTAGAGCATGCCGTCGGAGTCGCCCAGGGCAACGTGGATGTGGGCGAACGGCTCACCGTCCTTGACACTTATGTTGCCCGCGAGGGAGACCAGCTCATAGGTACCGGTCAGCTCGATGACCTTGTACTCCCCCGCATCCTCATCGAAGTAACCTATCTTTGGATTCTTCAAACTCCCGATGGCGCTGACCGTCCCAATCAAGACGTTGTTCTTCTTTGCAAATTCGTTTATGAACTTCAGGAGCTCCTCCCCCTCGGGAACCCTGAACAGGAAATTCCTGCCCCTCGAGAACCTCACGGTACTCACCTCAAAGCTAATAAGCCTCCCCGGATTTAACGGTTTTGGGTGAAAGGAATGAACGTCAAAGGGGCGATAATGCGTATCTTTCCAGAGATTCCGGAATTTGGTGAGGTTGACTTCTCCCAGTACTCAACACCCTACGTGGCGGTGCTGATGGCCTTCCTCGAGAGCGGGAAAACCGGTTTAAGGGAATTCGAGGAGTTCGTTGAGGAAAACGGCGGAACGAAGGCCGATGTTGGAAAGTTCCTCATCTCAATATTCCAGTACCTCCTCATCAGATACCGGCGCTACGGGGACGAAAAGGTCGAAGTGCCGGCGTTTAAGGTTTTTCTGACCCTCAAGGGCTGGCTCAACGAAAACGGCTTCGAAAACGATTACAGGCGGCTCATGCATTCGTTCGTCGGCTACCTCGTGGATATAGCGGAGAAAATTGCGGAAAAATCCGACTGCGAGCTGGGTCCAGCATACATGAAAACCGCCTACCTGCTAACGATCGAAGCAGAGGAAACCTTCGGAGAGGAGTATTTCAGCGAGCTCAAAAAGAAGGCTAGAGAAATGCTTGCAAAGGTCTACAAGAACTGTGGAATCGATGAGGCTCCTCCTGAAAAAAGGGAGAGGGGCTGTTAGGCCTTTCCTTCCTCAATCTGCTTCTTAAAGTAGGCGTACATGGCATCGTAGAGGTAGAACTCCTTCTCGAGGGTTTCATAGTCATCCTTGCATATCATCCTGTACCCCCTCGCGAGTATATCGAGGGCAACCGCCAGAGGCTGGGGGTTCTCGACGTGAGTATCGGCCTCCCGAACTATCCCGGCAATCTTCAGAACGGCGGGGTCGGTTATGTTGTACTTCTCAACGAAAGCGTCGAAGGAGCATTTCCCATCGTGATGACCAAGCTCAACCCCCTTAAAATCAAAGGGTATTCCCTCGGTGATTGTTGCGGGGTCAGTATCGCGGGGCACGAAGATAAACTCCGCATCAGGGTCGATAAAACGCTTTATAAGCCAGGGGCACGCCACGCGATCAACATGGACGTGTTCACGGGTCACCCACTTCATAAAATCGCCTCGAAGAAAAATTGACGTCTTTCTATTTACGGGTTTCCTCTCTGCCCGGTTCAAAATAGAGACAAAACGACAAAAAGGACGTTAAGAGTCATCTCTCAAGGGTTACCTCCGCGTAGCTCCGCGGATCCTCCCAGATTTTCACACGAATCTTCTTTACGTTGTCTCCTGCTTTCTCTGCTATTCTCTCCGCGAACCACTCCGCTATGTACTCGGCGGTAACGTTCGGTTTGTTGAGGATTACAGCCTCATCCGGGGGCAGCTCCAGGCGTTTTCCATTCTTCTCAATAATGATACCATCCCCTTTCCTCTCCACAACCCAGCTCTCGCTCACGATGATCCTGTGGTCGAGGAGCTTGATAAGCCTGCTGAGGTGGTTGAAGTCGAATATCATACCATTCTCGTTGAGGTCACCCCATATCTCGACGTCCACGTTGTAAGTGTGCCCGTGTATTCTGAGGCACTTGCTCTCGTAGGGCAGGGCAAGAAAATGTGAGCTGTCAAAGTCCTTGTGCCATCCTATCTTCCTCTCGGTCACGTGGAATCCCATATCTCTCACCACCAAGGGGTTCGCGGGAGGGAGTTATAACCCTTACTGGGCGGGGGAAAGCCTATAAACCCCAAAGCTCAAAGGTCTTTGATAGCCATGCCGATGGGAATGGGACCCGGCTGGGGCCGCGGAAGGGGGAGGAGAAGGAAGCTGAGGATGATAGGATTCGTTCCGGAGGTTAGACATTTCTATCCCGCATTACCCCCTATGGGCCAGCCCAAGCCCCCAATTTTCATGACATACGAAGAATTCGAAGCTCTCAGGCTGGTGGATCACGAAGGGCTGACGCAGGAAGAAGCCGGAAAGAGAATGGGAGTCTCCCGCGGCACCGTGTGGAGGGCCCTGAGCTCGGCCCGGAAAAAAGTTGCCCAGATGCTGGTGGAGGGAAGAGAACTCATAATTTTACCCCAGGGGAACGAGGTCCCAAAAACTCCTGGTGAGGAAGAGCTATAATCGGTTATCTCCTTAAAAACACTTCTTATTGCCGAATATTTACCAATCCGGCTGTTCTCCTGCCGATTTAGGGTTTTAGGTTAACCTAATCTATGGCATCATTTTATCTCTCAAAATTTCTGGTGAATTTTTACTTTAATAAAAAGTCAATACTAGAAGTTTTGGATGTTTCATTAGTATTACTAAAATCAAAAGATTAGAGAGCATAGAAATAAATGTATTAATAAATAACATTAAATAAAAGGTTTAAAAATAAACTTGTCATAGTAAAAAATCCAAAAAATTTACGATATCTATTCGGAAAGATTAATAAAATGGACATATCTGGACATGACAAGTGCAGTGAACCCATTAAAAACGAAAGGGAAGTCTATAATAAGCACATGAGGAAGTTCTGCTGCAGTTAGGCTATGAACACCTGCAAGGGGTGCTATTTTCTCATCAGCCTCGAGCGTTATTGCTGTTATTAAACAAGCTCGAGAGACGGGTCTGCGAGGGGCATCATTCCCCACCAGGCTCCTAGAACTCTCTCGCTGCTACGTCATTGTAGCTGTATTTTCTCTTAGCCGCTCATTCGTTTAAGGCAATTATACTTCATCAGGGTAGGCACCCCCTTTCTTTAAGGCCCTAACGCCTGCAACGATTCATCTAACGAATCTTTTGTTTGAGCAGATATGGAAGTGTGAGATTGGAGCAAACGCGGCGCTATCAGGTATAAGCGAGTTAAATATCACGCAAGGTCTAACAGAAAACGCTATTACACAGCGAGGCATCACCTGTAAATCGAAGCTCGCACGCGCTTGATAATGTATGTTAATGTACGTAAATTTTAGATATAATGTACCTTATATCTAAAACTAAGGCACAATGTTGTTCATACAATGGAGTCGCATATCGCTTGAGATTTCGCGCGTTCCCAGTGATCGGAGCCAATACACCCGAATATTGCCGTTTCGGCATGCACATCAGCCCGAGTAATGTGCGTTTCCATGGCATTAGGGGGAGTAGCCAGTCAAAAATCTCCATGTCCAACAACGCTTCCGAAGCGATCATCGACTTTTTAGCCATCCACTGCAATAGAAGACACCTCTATCACAGAGACCCCGTGCCCCAAATTTATACCACCTTTAATTGTAACCAAATTTTGCCCCATGAAAGCCCGATCTTAGAAGTTAACTTTTGAGAATCTGAGAACATTGACATAATGTGCTCCTCGAGAAGGTATCTTGGATCATCAGCTCCAGAATCACCGAAGCGGCAAGGGATAAGGAGCCAACAACAAGCGATGCTATAACCGGCCTCCCCTTTACCCCGCCAGTCTCGGAATTGCCATGAACAATACCGCACATTTGGTCAGATTTTACGTTTAATTGTAGTTAAAAATCGTCAAGATTTAATTTTTTAAGTAGTAATTTTAGAACAAATAAATTAAAAAGAAAAATGATTTTAGAATTAAGAACAAAAATTATAGATTAAAATTTTAAAATTACAACTAAATTAAAAAGTAGAAACTTATCAAAAAATTTGAGAGTCATTTGATATCACCAGACCAAAAATCCAAAAAAGATGGTTATGGCGTTAAATCAAGGAAAAAGGGATTAAAGCCCTTCTTTTCGCTCTTTCTCCTCTATCCACGCGATTACATTGTCGACTATCTGAGGTGCCATTCCTACGTAGTTCTCCGGCTTCAGGCTCTCAAAATCGTCCTCAGTTAAGAACTTTCTCACATCTTCGTTTTCCGTGGCAACCTCAATCAGGTCTCTGTTTTCCCTAAACACCTTCATGGCTAGCCCCCTGATGAGTTCATGCGCCTCCTGCCTCCCCATGCCCTTCTCAGTTAGCTTCAGCATCAGCGGCTCGGCCATGATGAGGTTGTGCGTCAGGTACAGGTTCCTCTTGATATTCTCGGGGAAGAACTCCAGTCCCGAGAGGACTTTCTTAATGCTCTTGAGCATCTCGTCAAGCAGGACAAAGCTCTCGGGAAGGATAACCCTCTCAACGGAGGAGTTTGTGAGGTCTCTCTCGTGCCAAAGGGGATTGTTGAGCAGGGCCGGGAAGACGTTCGAGTACAAGACCCTCGCCAGGCCGCTTACCTTCTCGCTCCTGATGGGGTTCCTCTTGTGGGGCATGGTCGAAGAGCCCACCTGCTTTTTCCCAAAGGGCTCGCTGATCTCAAGTATCTCCGTCCTCTGAAGGTTCCTTATCTCCAGGGCAATCTTGTCAAGGGTCGAGGCGATGAGAGCGAGAACCGCCATGAGCTCCGCATAGACGTCGCGCTGGATTATCTGGTTGCTTATCCTGGCAGGTTTTAGCCCGAGATCCTCCATAACCAAGCGCTGTATCTCGAGCCCCTTGTCTCCGAAGCTTGCCATCGTCCCAACGGCGCCGCTCATCTGGCCGATTAAAACCCTTTCCTTCAGCTCTTCTATCCTGTCCAAGTGCCTCTGTATCTCGTCGAGCCATATCGCGAACTTCATACCGTAGGTCGTTGGAACCGCGTGCTGGCCGTGGGTTCTTCCTATGCAGACCGTGTACTTGTGCTCTCTGGCGAGGTTCTTGAGAATCGAGCGTATCTCCCTGAGGTCGTTCTCCACTATCTCCAGGCTCTCCTTTATGAGGAGGGCGTTGGCAGTGTCTATTATATCGTTGGAGGTAGCGCCAAGGTGGACGTACTTGCCGTGCTCGCCGCACACCTCGCTCAGGGCCTTGACGACGGCCATTATGTCATGGTGTATCTCTGCCTCTATCTCCTTGACGCGCTCGAGTTTCACCCACTTCGTGTTGGCCCGCTCAGAGATAACACGGGCGCTCTCCTCGGGGATGTTGCCTACCTTTGCGTGGGCCCTCGCGAGCGCAGCCTCAACATCGAGAAGTTTTTGGAGTTTATTCTCTTCATCCCAGATGCGCCTCATTTCCTCGCTCCCGTAGCGGTAATCAATCGGATGAACGGCCATATTATCACCAAATCTATGGCAATTTTTAAGCCTTAAAACCTTTCGCTTGACACGAATTTGCAGGAGCATGGGTGAACATTCGATTAATCCGTTAAAGCCACAGGATTGTCCAATAAAGCTGGGAAAATACCGAAAAGTATTTAACCAAAATCCCACGACTGGTTAACGACAAAATTCCCGGAGGTGCCAAAGATGGCAGAGGAGCATGTCGTCTACATCGGAAAGAAGCCGGTTATGAACTACGTCCTCGCCGTGATAACCCAGTTCAACGAGGGCGCTAAGGAGGTCAGCGTCAAGGCTCGCGGTAGGGCCATCAGCAGGGCTGTCGACGTCGCTGAGATCGTCAGGAACAGGTTCCTCCCAGAGGTCAGGGTCAAGGAGATCAAGATCGGCACCGAGGAGCTCCCGACTGCCGACGGCAGGACCGCCAACACCTCGACCATTGAGATCGTCATGGAGAAGCCGTGAATTTGAGCTTCCTTTCCTTTTACTCTCGTGCCCTTCTGATGACTTCAAGCCAGCTTGAAGCTGTGAAAAGCTTTAATACGTCCGTGCCCTATTCTTCCCAGGTGGCGCCGCTTGGACTATGAGACCATAGACATCCACGATGAGAGGGCGAAGGAGCTTGCTCAGATTCTGATGAACGAAAAAGCGATAGCCATCCTTCATCTCGTGGAAGATCGGGCGCTCTCGATAAGTGAGATATCGCGCGAGCTTGACCTTCCAATTTCTACCGTCTCGTACCACATAGACAAGATGCTCAAGGTCGGCCTCATCGAGGTGGCCGGGAAGAAGTACGGGAAGAGGCTCCAGGAGGTTAAGCTCTACCGAGCCTCCAACAGGCCCATTCTCCTCGTCCCGAGGAAGAGCGTCGCCAAGGTCAAGAAGAAGGCAGTGCTCGGCTTTGAGAGGCTTCACGTTATCAGCCTCGGCATAGCCGGGTTGATCTCGGCGGGGGTGTATGCAGTATCCCACAGCCTGTTGACTCCAACGGGCGGTGCCGGGCCAAGCGTTGCCTACGAGGTCAACAACGTCACGGCGATGTCGACACCGGAGAAGGCCCTGGTGCCTATGGCGACTAACACGAGTACCAGGGCGGCACTTCAGACGACAACATCCGTAACGTCGCCCACGGCTCCGGCCACGGGAAGTTCGAGCCTTCCGGTAATTCTTGCCGTTGCGGCGTTCATCTTAACGTTTCTCCTCGTCTCGTATCTCCTGAGGCGCCGTGCTTGAAGAAAGCTTTTTAAGTTTCTCTCCCAACCCCCGGTTGGCGAGGTGATAAAATGGCACCTAGGATAGCCGTGGGACAAGTGGTTAAAAGGAAGGCAGTCATCGTCAAGCCGGACGACACCGTCCACAGGGTCGCCAAGATTCTCTCGAAGAACAAGGTAGGGAGTGCCGTCGTGGTTAAAGACGACGAGATCGTTGGAATAATAACCGACCGCGATATACTGGACAAGGTCGTCGCGAAGGGAAGGGACCCCAAGACCGTCAAGGTCAAGGAGGTCATGACTGAGAATCCGATAACCATCGAGGACGACTACGAGGTCCAGGACGCGATCGACAAGATGATGGACAAGGGCATTAGGAGACTCCTAGTTACCAGGCTCGGAAGGCCAATAGGCTTCGTCACCGCGGCGGACCTTCTCGCTGCGCTTAACACGTACAGCAGTGAGGCGGAGGAGGTAAGTGAAGAGACCGAGGTCTACGGCATCTGCGAGCTCTGCGGACAGTACGGCCCACTATACAAGGTCTACATCGAGGGCGGCGAGAAGTGGATATGTGAGAGCTGCAAGGACAGCCTCAATCTCTGACTCCCTTCAGTTCTTTCATAACTTCGTCCATTACCTCAGCGAAGGCTCTGTTTCTGTTCTCGACGCTCAGCGTGTAGAGTTTCCCAAGGGGACGGAACTTATCGGCCATCCTTCTGTGGACAACCGCTAAGAGGGGCTTTTCCGATTTCAGGACTTCCCCCACAACGCGGATGAACTCGTCGCTCTTGTATTCCATCGGGCCGATTTCGTCTATAACTATCAGGTCGGCCTCAATCAGAGCCCGTTTTATCGCTGAAACGCCGACGCGGTTTATTTCATCGACGTGGACAACGTACTTCCCAAAGGGAACGCCCGGGAGGTGCGAGGTGCCCCTAACGCTGGCCAGGGTTCCCTCCTCCCCAGTGTCGAGGGCAGTAATCCTGAATCCCACGCGCCTTCCTCCTCTCCGCACTTCCCTCGTGATCATTCCTCCGACGAGATAACCCCAGCGGTCGGCTTCTTTAGCGACCCTCTCCACGAGCGTTGTCTTCCCTACTCCCGCCGGACCAGTAACGAATATTCTCAGCGTCATTTCAACCACCGAAGGAGATTTAAGTTCCTTCCTTAAACCCTTTGGGGTGGTGGTTATGGAGATAAGGTACAGACCGGAGGAACTCACGAGGCTTCCGAGAAGCGTGACCTATGAAACCGGAAAGGTCATCATGATCGACCAGAGACTCCTGCCCGGGGAGTTCAAGACGATAGAGCTGCCGACCGTTGATGAGGTCGCAGAGGCGATAGTGACGATGAAGGTTCGCGGTGCTCCGGCGATAGGTGCCGCCGCCGCGTTTGGCCTGGCCCTCTACGCGGACACGACGAAGGCCAAAACTAGGGACGAGTTCATGGACGGCTTTTACAGCGCATACGACAGGCTGAAGAACACGAGGCCAACCGCTGTAAACCTCTTCTGGGCTCTCAACAGGATTAAGAGGCTCGTTGAGGAGAACCTTGAGAGTCCCCTTGAGGAGATTAAAAAGCTCATCGTCGCTGAGGCGCAGAGGATAGCGGACGAAGACGTCGAGGCCAACCTCAGGATGGGACACTACGGAGCCGAAGCCCTGCCGGAGGGAAACGTTCTTACCCACTGCAACGCGGGGAGCCTTGCCACCGTCCAGCTCGGAACCGTTGGGGCGGTTCTGAGGGTCATGCACCGTGACGGCAGCCTCAAGCTCCTCTGGGTGGACGAGACGAGACCAGTTCTTCAGGGTGCCCGCCTTAGCGCGTGGGAGTACCACTACGACGGCATTCCGCTCAAGTTAATAACCGACAACATGGCCGGCTTTGTGATGCAGCAGGGGAAGGTTGACGCGATTATAGTTGGTGCCGACAGGATAGTGGCTAACGGCGACTTCGCCAACAAGATAGGCACCTATACTTTGGCTGTTCTCGCCAAGGAGCACGGGATACCGTTCTTCACCGTCGCGCCGCTCTCGACGATAGACATGAACCTGAAGAGCGGAAAGGAGATACCCATAGAGGAGAGGAAGCCGGAGGAAGTCCTCACCTGTGGCGGTTGCAGAATCGCTCCAGATGTGGATGTCTACAATCCGGCCTTCGACGTCACACCGCACAAGTATCTAACCGGCATAATAACCGACAAGGGCGTCGTTTACCCGCCCTTCGAGAGGAATTTGAAGAGGTTGTTCAAGGAAGAACTGTGAAGCCTTCTTTTTCTGCGGCGTTTTTCAATCTTTCATCAAAGGTGACAAAAATCGAGGCCTCGTCTTTAATTCTCAGGGCAGAGGCGAGTTGTAGGGAATCCAGAGTTTTAAGCCCGTGTTTGAGAACAAGGGACGTTGCAAGGCTAACGGTTTCGCTTGAGATGGTGACGACTACGTAGTTTTCAAGATCAGAGTAGAACCTCTCAAGAACCCATTCGAGCTTGCGTTTTGTGAGTTCTCCACTGAGAAATCGCCTATTCAGTGCAGATGTCATCTCAAGTATGGCCAGCTCAGAGATCGCAACGACGTAATTTTCCATGAGCTCGTTGACGATAGAACTGCCCCTTTCAATGTGATAATGTTTCACAAGTGCACTGGTATCAAAAAACGCTACCTCCACTCCTCATCCCTCTCCTTAAGGATGTCATCGCTAAGCTCGCCGTCAATGTCCTTCAAGATACGTCTGACCTCCTCAATAGGGGGGGCTTTTTTGAGGAATCTTTTGAGATGAGGATATGTTATCATGAGCTGAACGCGTCTCGCTGAGAGGGGCATAGCATCACCGTTTAAATTTGGATATCAACCAATAAAACGTTTTCCTCATTTTCCTCGGAGTATTCTCCTGAGCCGTCCCAAGGGGGAGCTCTTTTCCTCAACCGTCTCTTCCACGAAGACTCCCTTTATCTCCCCGATTTCCTCTTCTATGGCCGGCAGGAGAAGGCCGAGGAGCTCAAGGGGTTCCAGGCAGGAGCAGTCCGTCGAGTACTCAAAGGGTTCGCCCGGAAGTTCGACCCTGAGGAAGATGCCTTCCTTAGTCTTCAGAATCTCAAAGGGTGCAGTAACCTTCTCGCCGATAACCTTGCCCCTCACAAGCATCGAATATAGGCTAAAAAGGCAAGGATTAAAGAGTTTCTCTACCGAAAGGTTTCGAACTTGAAGTTAATCCGGCCGAGAACGTTAAAAGCCCATCCACCCAATCTTCACCGGTGGTGGAGATGTTCTGGCTGAAGACGAAACTCATTGAGGGTGAGGGCTCCCTAGAAAAGCTCTCAAATGAAGCCAGGGGCTACGAGCGTGTTCTTATCTTGGCTTCCCGTTCGATGAAGAGGCACGGTTTCCTGAGCGAGGCCGAGGACTACGTGAAGGAGGCCGGTGCGGAGGTCTTCTCGATAGCGGGTCTTCCGGCTGAGCCAAGCGTCGAGGTCATAGAGGAGTTCCTGCCCAAGGTGAGGGAGTTCGAGCCCGACATTCTGGTTGCTCTTGGTGGAGGAAGCGTCATCGATACGACCAAGGCGTTGAAGGTCTTCTACGATGCCCCCGAGCTGAACTTTGAGGAGATAGCCTTCATAGACAGGTTTTCAAAGCCGAAGCCGGTTCCTAAGCTGAGGACGAGGTTAATAGCGATACCCTCGACGAGCGGAGCGGGAAGCGAGGTTTCGGGAGCGAGCGTGCTGAAGAAGGGCGGCGTCAAATACAATATCGTTACGCCTGAGATAGCGCCCGACGTGGCCATCCTCGACCCCCGGCTGCCGAGGACGATGCCAGCCGAGGTGGCCCGGAACTCTGGCCTTGACGTCCTCGTCCACGGGATAGAGGCCTACACAACCAAGGTTGCCAACCCCTTCAGCGATGCCATGGCGATTAAGGCGATAAAGACCGTTTACAAGTGGCTTCCGCTCTCCGTTAGGGGCGACGAGGATGCCAGGGAGAGGGTTCACTACGCGGCGACGATGGCGGGAATAGCCTTCCTCAACGCGCGCCTCGGCCTATGCCACGCGATGAGCCATAAGGCGGCGTGGATTGGCCCGCATGGGCTCCTCAACGCGATATTCCTGCCCTACGTGATGGAGTTCAACGCTGAGAGGAGCGACTACGCGAGGAGGCGCTACGCTGAGATAGCGAGGGAACTTGGCTTCCAGACGGCGAAGGACCTTATTGAAGTCGTGAGGGAGCTCAACGAGATGCTTGGTGTTCCAGGGCTGAGGGAGCTGGTCGACGAGGAGATCTTCGTCGAGAGGGTCGAAGAGATGGCCGAAAAAGCCTACCGCGACGGGCTTGTGGCTTTCAATCCCGTCGAACCGAAGCCCGAGGAAATAAGGGAGCTGTATCTGAGGGCATACAGGGGAGAATAAAAGGGGATAAAAGAGAAATCAGCCGACAGTTATTTCCTTTTCTCCCTCGTTCTCGACCTCGTGTATCTTTCCACCCTTCATGACCTCCACGATGGCCAGGCTGAGCAGGGCGAGGAATAGGTAGACGAGGGCCGAAGTGCCGAAGAGCACCTCGTAGGCCTTCTCCGTCGGTATCTTGATGGGCACCGGAATCTGGGGGATGTGAACGAGTATGTAGTAGGTGCTCATGACTGTTCCCGCTATGGCCGGTCCCCAGGTCGAGCCGAAGTTTCTGAACAGGCCGTTCGCTCCGGTGGCAACTCCCATGACCCTCGGCGGAACCGAGAACACCAGCACGTTGATGAAGGAGACGTTCATGAGGGTTATTCCGGCCCCGACGACCGTTATGAGGGCCACGAACTGGGTGAGGGAGAGCTGGGTGGCGTACTGGGAGAGCAGGGCCAGGCCGGCACTCGCCGTTAGGGCACCGGTTATGGCCAGGGGCTTCGCACCTATCTTGGGCATCAGTTTGCCTGCCAGGGGAGCCACGACCAGCATGACGCCGGCCATCGGGGTCATGAGCAGGCCGCTTTCGAGTATCGTCTTGCCAAAGCCGTAGGGCGGCTTCATCTGGAAGATGTAGGTGTTCGCTTGGCTCATCATGGATATTCCGAAGGCCGCGAACATTATGCCGAGGTTCACTATGGCAGGGTTTCTGGAGGATATTATGTCGAGCGGGATCAGCGGGTTGTCGGCTCTCTTCTCCCAGAGGTAGAGCGCGATGACTCCAACGATGGACACTCCGAAGAGCACGAGCGTCTGCTCCGCCCTCCAGCCGACGGTGGGTGCCCTAGTCACCGCTACCAGGGCCGGCACGACGGCCCAGACCAGGAAGAGCGCCCCGGGCCAGTCGAGCTTTCCGGGGTTCACGTAGCGGCTCTCGCGGAGAACCCTCCATGCGAGGATGAACATGAGAACCGCGAAAGGTGCCGCCGAGTGGTACGTCCAGCGCCATCCGAAGTTCTGGGTTACGTAAGCTCCAAGGGGAAGCGCGATAACCATACCAACTCCAAACATGGCGCTTATCATCCCCTGAACCTGCGGCACCATCTCGGGCGGGAATTCCTCACGGACGAGGCTGAACGCTAACGGGAATATGGCCATCCCAAGGCCCTGAATTCCGCGCGACACGAGGAGCCACTGAAAGCTCGGTGCGAAGCCGTTGAGGATAACTCCGAGCGTGTAGAAGCCCAGGGCGACCAGAAACATCCTCTTCTTGCCGTACATGTCGCCGAGCTTGCCGAGTATGGCGGCACTTACCGTTCCGACGAGGAGGTAGATGGTCAGCACCCAGCTGACGTCGTTGGGGTTTATTCCGAACTCCTTCTGTATCGTCGGCAGTGCTGGAGTGAGCATCGCCTCGGTGTACATGACAAGCAGTGGGAGAATGACCACCACCAGCATCGCCCGCTTGGCGTAGGCCATGTCGTAGGTTCCGTTGTTCTTCGTGACCTCCATCTTCTATCACCGATGTATCGAACGATATATCGTTTATAAATCTAACGGTGGTTGGGCTTATAAACCACCCTGCTCATTTTCCATCATGCATCTCCTCCTGAGAAAGGCCATCAGGGAGCGCTTCGGAAGGCTCAACGAGGTTCAGATGGGGGCATTCCGCGAGGTTAGTTCGGGGAGGAGCGTCCTGATCATCGCCCCCACCGGCTCGGGGAAAACCGAAGCGGCCGTTCTGCCCGTCTTCAACGAAATCCTTGAGGATGGACTTAAACCTATTTCTGCACTCTACATCGCACCTCTCAAGGCCCTCAACAGAGACCTGCTTGAGAGACTCGAATGGTGGGGTCAGAAGCTCGGAATAACCGTTGAGGTCAGACACGGCGACACCTCGGCCTACAGGAAGGCGAAGCAGACGAAGAACCCTCCGCAGATGCTCATCATAACCCCCGAAACCCTCGGGGTGATTCTGACTGTCAAGTCCCTCAGGGAACACCTTGAGAACGTGAGGTTCGTCATCGTCGATGAGATAGCCGAGCTGGTGGACAACAAGCGCGGTGCGCAGCTCCTCCTCGGCCTTGAGCGCCTGGCCGAGATTGCGGACTTCAAGAGAATAGGCATGACGGCGACGGTGGGCAACGAGGAAGAGGTGAGGGAGTGGCTGAAGGCGGACGTCATAGTGAAGCCGAGCTGGAGGAAGAACTACCACTTCCACGTCCTCTATCCGAAGCCCGGTGAGAGGGACATGGAGTTAGCTAAAGAGCTGAGCCTCTCACCCGAGATAGCGGCGAGGCTTAGGCTCCTCTGGGAGATAGTTGAGAAGCACGGAAAGGCCCTCATATTCACCAATACGCGCCAGTTCGCGGAGATTTTGGCACATCGCCTCAAGGCCTGGGGGAAGCCGGTCGAGGTTCACCACGGCTCGCTTTCGAGGGAGGCGCGCGTTAAAGCGGAGAGGGCGCTGAAGGAAGGTAAAATCAAGGCCCTGATATGTACTTCCTCAATGGAGCTGGGCATAGACATAGGCGACGTTGATGTTGTGATTCAGTACATGAGCCCGAGGCAGGTGAACAGGCTCGTCCAGCGCGTTGGAAGGGCAAGGCACAGGATAGGCGAGGTGAGCGAGGGCTACGTCATAACCTCCAACGTCGAGGATTACCTTCAGAGCCTCGTCATAGCGAAGCACGCCCTCGAAGGCCGCTTTGAGGCGGTCGAGCCGATGGGAGGGCTGGACGTTTTAGCCCATTTCGTCGTCGGCCTTCTCATCGAGTATAAAAGACTGTCTCGCGAGAGGCCCTACGAGATAGCAAAGAGGGCCTACATTTACCGTGATTTGAGCTGGAGCGATTACCTCGACGTTCTCCGCGTTTTGGAGGATGCCAGGCTGATAGGCTACGACGAGGAGAGCGGCCTTCTCTACCTGAGGCGCGGGGCATTCCAGTACTACTACGAGAACCTCTCAACGATTCCGGACGAGGTCTCCTGGCGGGTCTTCGACGCGGGGAGCGGCCACGTCATAGGCAGGCTCGACGAGAGCTTCGTCATGGATTTGGAGGAAGGCATGGACTTCGTAATGAACGGACGGAGCTGGATTGTGCTCAAAATAGATGACGAGGCGAGACTCTTGAAGGTCAGGGAGAGCAAGAGCCTTGAGAGCGCGATACCGAGCTGGGGGGGTGAGATGATCCCCGTTCCGTTCAGCGTTGCCCTCGACGTCGGCAGGCTGAAGAGGGAGCTAAGTTTCGACTTCGAGAAGGCAAAAGGGCTTTTGGAGGGGATCGAGTTCAGCGAGGAGGAACTGGGGAGGGCCTTCGAGGAAATCAAGGACGAACCCTTCTCAACCGACCGCGATATCGTCGTCGAGAGCACGCCCAAGGCGCTCGTCATACACGCCGATTTTGGGAACAGGGCCAACGAGGCCCTCGGACGGCTGGTTCACTCGTTCCTGATCCTGCGCTACGGGAGGGTTTTCTCCGTCCGTTCCCAGGCCCACGCGATAGTATTCAAGACGCCGTTCCAGCTGAACCCGGAGGAGGTAAAGGGCTACCTCTACCAAGAACCAGAGAGCCTGGAGTTCATCGTTTCCCGCGCCATGAGGGATTCACACGCCTACCGGTGGAGAATGCTGAACGTGGCGAAACGGTTCGGGGCTTTGAGGAGGGACGCCAGGATAAGGAGAATCGAGAGGCTCTTCGAGGGCACCGTGGTGGAGAGGGAAACCCTCAGCGAGCTGTACCACGACAAGGTGGACGTTAGGAAGGGGGGGCTGGTTCTTGAGATGCTCAAGAGGGGCACGATGAGGGTGAAAACCGAGCTTAGGAGGGAGCCGTCAACGCTGGCCAGGCTCAACATGACCGTTGGCGGTGAGTTCCTGCTCTCCGGCGTCCTGGAGAGGGACGAGATACTGGAGCTGTTCAGGAAGAGACTGCTCGACCACGAAGTCGTCTTGGTCTGCACCAACTGCGGCTGGCACTCGAAAACAAAGGTCGCAAGGCTCCAAAACGTAAAGCTGAGGCAGTGTCCGCGCTGCGGCTCGAAGATGCTTGCCGTTGCCCATCCGATTGACGCGGAAGAGTTTCTTCCCGTTCTGGAGAAGGTTCGCCACGGGAAGCCGCTGGAGCGGAAGGAGGAGAGAACCTACAGAAAGCTGCTGAAGGCTGCAGACCTCGTAGATTCCTACGGGTTCGAGGCGGTTTTGGCTCTGGCCAGCTACGGCACCGGTCCTGACACGGCGGCGAGGATTCTGGCCCAGTACAAAGGGGACGCCCTGCTCGTCGCCCTCATGGAGAGGGAGCGGCAGTTCATAAGGACGAGGCGCTTCTGGGTGGATAGGAAGGAGGAGAAGGAAGGAGAGGAGTAACCCCCACCAGTTACTGGTGGGGGGTCCTGCTTAAAAAGGTTGGGTCAAAAAGGGAAAAAGAAATGCTCACTCGCCCTTCCCGTAAATCTCGTTGAGAGCCTTCAAAAACTCGCTGGCAGTTACCACGTCCCTGACGTCGATGTGCTCGTTCTTTGTGTGTGAGATGTCGAGGTTGCCGGGCCCGAAGACTATCGTCTTGGTGCCGTTGTACATGAAGTTTATGGCGTCTGTCCAACTTCTCATTCCGCCGAACTCGTCTATGTCCGTGACTTTCATGGCCTTTTTGGCAAGCTGGACGATTTCCTCATCTGGCTCAAGCTCGTAGCCGTCCCATATCTCGGTGTACTCGTACTTCAGCGTGTACTCGTCGAATATGGGGTCGAGCAGGTCGAGTATGTCCTCGACTTCCTGATCGGGCAGGAGCCTCGCCTCAAGCCGGCCGCGGCAGAGGGCGGGGATGAGGTAGACGGGGTTCTCGCAGACGAGCTCCTGGATGCCTATGTGCGGGTCGAAGTACTTGCCCTTGGCCTTGAAGGGCTCGAGCTTCTTCATCTCCTCGAGCATCTTGTAGGTCTCCTCTATAGCGTTGATGCCGCTCTCTGGACAGGCACCGTGGGCTTCTTTGCCGTCAACTTCAAAGTAGGCCTCGATGTTGCCGGCGTGGGCGATGTGGACTTCCAAATCGGTCGGCTCTAAGACGACGGCCATCTTCGGCTTATACCTCTCCATGAAGAGGGCGCTCCCCCTGCCCCCAAGCTCCTCATCGCTGACGAAGACGATGCCGACGTTGAGTTCCTTCCCTTCCTTGCGGAGATTCTCGAGCATGAGGAGTATGGCAGCGGCACCGCCCTTTATGTCGCTCGAGCCGGTTCCATAGACTATGTTGCCCCTCACGAAGGGCTTCGCGCGGATCGGTATCGTGTCGATGTGAACCTCGTAGAAGAGCTCGGCCTCGGGGTTAACGACGAGGTCTATTATCTGCCCGTCGCTCTCGATGTGGACGTCGTAGTCCAGTTTGTGCAGAAACTCCATGATGTGGAGCATTATCCTGTCTTCCTCTCCCGATGGGGAGGGTATCTTCAAAAGCTGAAGGAGTATCTCCTTCGCGCGCTCGGTTTTCATTTGGGTCACCTAATTCAACCTTCGCGGTTGAGTTTATAAACATCCCCGCGTAAACAGATAGGGCGATGAAGAGTTTAACCCCTCCCGACGGGGTTTGCTCCCCGTATGAGGAGGCGGTCCCCCCTCGAGCCCCTTTTGGAGGTGAAAGCGTGAGGATAAGCTCCATCGAGGAGTTCCCGAGGGAGCTGGTGCCCGTCGAGATTCCTCCCCACACCATGATGCTGAGGGGCATAGGCTGGGACTCGAACGTCTACCTTGTGAGGGACGGGAGGGAGGCCCTCGTAGTGGACACCGGCACTGGCGTTAACTGGCACGTCTACGCCGAGATCTGGGAGAGGGAAGGCCTCCTCAACGGCGTCGAGAGGGTCACGATATTCAACACCCACGAGCACTTCGACCACGTGGGCGGGAACATGGCCCTGGCGAACTGGCTGAAGGGGAAGGGCATAGAGGTTCTCTTCGCCGCCCACGAAATCACAGCGAAAATACTGGAGAATGGAAACGACTACGTGATTCTGGCCTATTCTTACGGAAGGAGGTTCGAACCACAGAAGGTTGATCTCCACATGATGGAGGGCGATTCGCTCAAAGTCGGCTCCCTGGAGCTTGAGCTGATCCACACGCCCGGCCACACGGCGGGGAGTTCGTGCCTCTACCTCGACGATGGTGAAACCCGGATCATGTTCACAGGGGATACAGTCTTTAACGGCACGGTTGGCAGGACGGATTTGCCGACCGGAAACGGATGGAAGCTCCAGGAGAGCCTCGAAAGGCTCAGGGATTACGACGTTGACTTCGGCCTTCCGGGGCATGGCTGGGTCATAAAGGACTGGAGAGAGAACATCGACGAAATCTTGGGGTGGCTCTGATGCGGAAGGGCTCCGTGAAGGAGGTTCTGGCGAAGCTCAAGTACGACCCCAGAGAGGACGAGGGTGATTACTATGTCATCATAGAGCACCGCGGTGCCTACGGCGATGTCAAGAAAATCCCCGTCGAGATGATAGAGCTCGGTCACGGCTACTTCTTCGTCGGGGACGCCCAGATACCGTATCACCGCATCCTGAAGGTCGTCAGAAAGGATGGGAAGGTAATATGGGAGACCAGAAAGCTCTGATCAGGAGACCTCCCTGAGCTCCGAGGTGAGGAGCGCCCACTCGCGGGGGCTGAACGCGTCCTTAACTGCCGTGGCCAGGATGTAGCCGTCGTAGAGGAGTGCGCAGTCCTTCAGGTAAAGTACGACGTCCATCATGCTCTTGAAGCCGAGCTCAAGCGCGAGGTAGCTGAGGTTCTGAAGGAAAACCGCACCCTTTTTGTCACCTTTGGACCTCTTGCCCAGAAATTCGCAGAACCTCCTCTTGAGCAGGGGTATCTCGTCGGGACGTATTGAATCCTCGACCTCGGTTTTGGTTATCCACACCACGCTGACCTTAGTGCTATCTAGCATTTCGAGGAACTTCTCGGGCTTTTCCCGTATGGCCACCGACAGCCCAACGCCACTTTCCAGAAGGTCTATGAGGAAGTACTTTGCCTTCAGCTCATCGGTGAAGAGGTATCCCCCGGGCTCAAGCTTTTCGGGGGTTATCTCCTTCTCCTCAAGGGAGAGTATGAGCTCGTACATCTTCCTGATTGAATTGTAGTGATCCTCCTCCATCGCGGCCAGGTTGAGCGCGAATGCCCTCGTATCTTCGTCCTTGGCAACCCTGGCCAGAAGCTCGTAGGTCTTCTTAGCGAACAGCTCGCTTTCCATGCAGTACTTGAGGGCCGAGATGTAGTCCTCGACGCTCTCGAACTCAGGATAGAACGGGGCCACCTCAACGGGGGGAGCCTCAACCTTCACCGGCTCCTCGTCGGGGTACATTTTCTTGAAGAGCCCGTACAGCCAGTCGTGATGACCCTTGCTGTCCTCGCTCATCTTGATGAACAGCGCCTTGATGCTGGCCCTCTTGGCCTTGTCGGCGAGTTTGGCGTAGTACTTCGCCTCCTCTTCCTCATTGAAGATGGCGTAGCTTAAAAGCTCCTTCGGAGACTTATCCCTAAGCGCCTCCACTATCTCGTCCATACTGATTGTGGAACCCTCCTCGTTTTCCATGGTACTTTGACCTCCGGTGAATAATCACCCAAACAACGGAAAAGCTTTTCTATCCATCCATGAAGCGAGAAACATGCTTGATGCCCACGCCCATTTCGAGTTCTACAAAAAGGACGCACCGCGTATGATAGAAGAGTGCAGAGGGGAGCTGAAGGCCGTTGTGGACTCCATAACCGAGTACCGCAAAGCCCACGTCTGGAAGAGCTGGGAAATGTTAAAACCCTACTTCGGATTCATCTTCCCCACCCTCGGATACCACCCCAACGAAGCGAGGAGGGGCAACTGGGAGAAGGTGAAGAAGGTTGAGGAGTTCATCCTGACCCACAGGGACGAGATAGTGGCGATAGGCGAGATAGGGCTGGACTACCACTATGCGGAAAACGAAACTCAGAGGGAGAACCAGAGGAAAATTTTCCTGAATTTCCTGGGGCTCGCCGCTGAACTCAACCTCCCCGTCGTCATCCACGCTAGAGAGGCCGAAAGGGAGGCCTTCGAACTCGTCCAGAGAGTTGGAGTTAGGGCGTACTTCCACTCGTTCTCTGGAAGCGTTGAGCTGGCGAGGGAAATAGCCGAGAACGGACACCCCGTCGGAATAAACACGGGGATAGTGTTCATCCCAGAGGTGAAGGCCGCGGCGGAGGCACTTGAGGTTGAAAATATACTGGTGGAGACGGACGCGCCCTACATGAGTCCAGTAAAGGGACAGAGGAACACTCCATGCAACGTCCGCGTTGCCATTGCTGAGGTGGCAAAGCTTAAGGGCTTGAAGTTCGAGGAAGTTGAGAGGGCAACCGAAAAAAACGCCGTGAGGTTCTTCGGTTTGAAGCTCTAGGGGGTGTTGATGTGGACGTTCCTGAGATTGGAGAACTGAGGGAGCTGTGCGAGAAACTCGGAGAAACACGCCTTGTCGGGAGGATAGACTCATTCGTGGCTCTCAACGAGGGGCTTGAGAGCAAGAAGGGGAAGGAGTTCATAGAGGTCTCCATCCTCGGTTTCGCCGAGGGCATCCTCGTGAGCCTGATGAGGAAGTATCCCGATGACGAGAGGGTGAGGAACCTCCTCGAAAAGGTCAGCAGGAGAAGGGCGGAGCTTGATGCCGCCTTCAGAAAACCGAGGCCGCCGATTTTCGAAGAAATGTGACACATTAAAGTACACATTACTGGCCAGTGCTGGGGAGGAAACGCCTATTGTAGCTTTTTCAACATTTTGGAGATTTACCAAAAGCTTATTATACTTTGGAAGCGTAGTTGGGCCTATGATACCATGATGTAAGGAGAGCCTCGGACTGCAGGCTCAAATAACGCCGTTGTTTTAATCACTTGGTCCAAGCTCAACGCAGCCCGGCTCTTCTTGTGTTGGAGGTGCCAAGTATGAAAAAAAGCACACTCTTTCTTGTCTACCTTTTAATTAGCTCATACCTAAACGTGGGCTTTGTCGGTGTTTCCCACGTTGTCCAGGCCCAGGGGACGTACGTTTTTCAGGACGACTTCAACGACAACAGCCTCGATGTGACGAAGTGGAGCACCGAGGTAGTGGGCGACGGGAACAGCGTTACTGAATCCAATGAGGAAATTCAGGTGGTTACCTACGGCCACGGCGGATGGGACTCCGGACACGCACTATTGAAGAGCCGGGAAATTGACGTCAGCAACTGGAGTTCCGTGAGTTTCGAGGCCGAGTGGGAGTTCCTCGACCCGTACACGGCAGAGATGCTCGTCCACGTCGTTGATCTGGATACTGGAAAATACATTGGAGTGCACTACATAAGTTGGCAGGGCCCAAAAATATCGTACCGGTACGATGGCACGTCTCAGATGGAATACCGCGAAATTCCGACCAGTTACGTCCCGTTCAAGGTCGTGATCTACAAGGACCGCTTTGAGTTCTGGGAAAGCGGCGTTCTCGTGAAGACCATCTACACCACCAGCATGGCGGGAACCACGAGGTTCCAGTTCGTTATGGGGGGATGGGACGCCTCCTCCCTCGAGTCGCATATGGACTTCGACAACGCTGCCGTCAGCTACACGGAGGAGCAGGTGGGCGAGGAGCTTCAGGTAACCATCCTCTCCCCGGAGGAGAAGATATACAACACTGCAACGATAGACCTGAACGTCACTGCCAACAAGCCGGTTGACGAGTGGCGCTACTCCCTCAACGGCGGGGAGAACGTCACGTTCGAGCCGAACACCACGATAACCGGCCAGGATGGCGAGAACCTCCTCGTGGTGTACGCCCTCGCCGGCGACGAGACCGGGATGGCCCAGGTAAACTTCTACGTGGACGTGAGTGAGGAAGACGAGACGCCGCCGGGGACCGTTAGAAACCTGGCCCACGAAGTTGGGGCGGACTACATCCACTGGACATGGGACAACCCGGAGGATGAGGACTTCGAAACGGCGCTGATCTATGTGGACGGAAAATTCGAGGACGAAACGGACGAGGGTGAGTGGTGGCTCGACGAGCTCTCACCCGGCGAGACGCATACGATTGGAATCCTCACGAGGGATTACTCCGGGAACATCAACACCACGTGGGTGAACGACACCGCAACGACGCTCACCCCTGCAGAGACGGTTTATGTAAACGAGAGCGGCTGGTGGTACGAGGGCAGGAGCCTCAACCCCAGCGAGACGCCGCTCCAGGACGGAATAGACGGTTCCGTCGATGGAGGGACGGTCGTAGTCCTCTCCGGAACGTATCCGGAGAGCGTGGAGATAGACAAACCCCTCACCGTGGAAACGAGCGAGAACGCCCGCATCACCGGCGACGGCTCCGAGTGGGCGAACGGAAGAAAGCCAGTCTTCTACGTGAGCTCCGACAATGTTACGCTGAACGGCTTTGTTATAGCCTCGTCGGTCTCGAACATCGGGGTTTGGGTGGATGGCGTCGAGAACTGTACGATTGAGGACAACACTATTACGATAACCGAAACCGAGGATAGCGAGCGCTACGGAATCTATCTCAGCTACGGCGGGGACAACGTTGTTAGTAACAACGACGTGAGCGTTTCAGGTTTTCAGGGTGTCGGAATTTACGTCTACGAGGAAGAGGGAGGAGCCAGCGATGTCCACGACAACACGGTCACGGTTAGGGGAGACAGCGCCGACGGGATAGAGGTCTTCTACACCTCGGCGTGGGTTTACGATAACACTGTCTCGATCGGGGGAGTGAGCGAGAACGCCGGCTATGCCCTCTACCTCTACCTCGCGGGGGATTCGTTTATAGACAACAACGAACTGACGACTAACCTCTCCGAGCCGAAAGCCTGGGCAATAACCGTCATCGCGGAGTTCTACGGCTCGCTGAGCGGGAATACGATAAACGGGATTCCAACGGAGGTAACCTGTCCCGGAAACTGTCTCGTGAGGGGAGTTTCTCCGAAGAACCGGCCGGCACCGCCGGAGGACTACGGCGACGTTGGGGAATATATCGAAATAGACGTGGACAGCTGGCTCCATCTGGGCCTCTATTACGACGATTCTGCCCTTGAGGGCCTTAATGAGGACAGCCTCCAGATATGGCACTTCACCGAGGGCTGGACGCTCGATGGGACGAGCGGGCACCATCTGGACACGAACAAGAACCTCGTCGAGGCCAACCTGACGGGATTGGGCATCTTCGCACCGCTCGCCCAGGAGGAGAACGACATCACCCCACCTGTCCTCACCTTCGTTGAGCCGACGCCAAAGGACGGTTCCCTGATCGGCGACTCAAGCGTGGTGATAAACGTCACCTCGAACGAGAACCTCGACCTGGCGACCCTTGAGTTCGACGGGGCAAACTACACGATGCTCGGCTCAGGGAAGAACTGGCACTACGCAATGAACGTTGCTGATGGAACCCATACCTTCAGGGTTTACGGCCAGGACTTAGCCGGTAACAACGGGACGAGCGAGGAGAGGGAATTTGAAGTTGACACGAAGGCCCCGGAGTATTCAAACGTCGGCCAGGATGCGGAAGGCATCCCGCCGGGCGGAGAGGTTCACGTCCACGCCTTCTGGAGCGACCCCCATCTGAGCTCGGCGAGGCTCAGGACCAACGCCACAGAGGGTGCGGCCTGGGAATGGATAGACCAGACCTTCTTTGAGGGAAGCGAGGGCTGGAGCAACTTCACGATCTCAACGGACGGCCTCGAGCCGGGCCTCTACTGCTGGCAGATAGCCGGAGCGGACAGCCTCGACCATGTGAACACGACGCCGATGGGGTGCTTTACCGTTTACGCACCCCCGAAAATAGTCTCGTACTCGCCGGAGAGCCCCGTCGAGAGCTACGTCGGCGATACCGTCGAATTCTCGGTAACCGCTGACCAGACCGTAAACATCACCTGGTACCTCGACGGGAGCATCGTGAAGACGGAGGAGAACGTTGGAGCATCCACCTACACGAACTCTGATGTGGGAGAGGGAGAGCACAGCGTCAGGGCCGTCGTCGAGAACCCAAACGGCTCGGCGAGCCAGTTCTGGGCATGGTACGTCTATCCAAAGCATGGGTTTAGCATCAGCTTCACCGATCCGACGCCCGAAGACGGGGCGATGCTCAACGTGAGGGAGATTATCATCAACATCAGCTCCTCGCTCGACCTCGACAACGCCACCCTCGAGTGGAACGGCGTCAACGAGAGCATGAGCGGTTCTGGAAGGAGCTGGTGGGTTATCAAGGAAAACCTTGCGGACGGAACCTACACCTTCCGTGTTTACGGCTCGGCCGAGGGAATGAACAACGCCACGGAAGAGAGAACGGCGGAGATAGACGCGACGGCCCCAGGGTTTCTCGAGTACGGCCAGAGCAGGGACGCAGTGACCGCTGGCGACGACGTTGAGGTCTTCGCGAGGTGGGACGATGCCCATCTAGAAGGGGCGGTCCTGGTCACGAACGCGACCTTCGTTGATGGGACCTTCGTATGGAGCGAGGTGCCGCTCCAAATCACCGACGGCTGGAGCAACGGGACGATAAACACCGACGAAAACTTTGCCGGAAAGGTTTTCTGCTGGTACATAAAGGCGAACGACACCTTCGGGAACGAGAACGAAACGCCGAAGCTCTGCTTCCGCGTTGAGGAAGGGCTGAGGATAGTCTCGTTTTCGCCAGAGGGAGAGGAAGTCACCGTCAGGGAAAACGAAACGGCGGTTTTCTCCATAGCGCTCAACCAAGTGGCGAACGTTACGTGGGCCGTCAACGGGACGGTCGTTCTGGAGGAAGAAGGAAACAGCTCGACATACACCAACTCCAGCCTCGTCATCGGCCTCTGGAACGTCAGCGTGAGGGCCGAGAACGGGAACGGCGTTGCAAGGCACTGGTGGCTGATGCGTGTGAATCCGTCTGAAAACGAGCCCCCCGAAATCTGGTTCATCCCGCCGACACCGGAGAACGGTTCCCTCCTGGGTTCCTGCACCCTGACCATCGCGGTGAACGCAAGCGAGGAGCTGAGCAAAGCGGTTCTCGAGTTCGAGGGAACCAACTTCACGATGGAGGGCTCGGGCAGTGTCTGGAGCCTTACCGGCGAACTCTGCTCCTCCGACGGCCAGCACTCCTTCAGGGTTTACGGAACCGACCTCGGGAACAACACCGGGGTGAGCGAGACCAGAACCGTCGAGGTGGACTCAACGCCACCGGTCATCCTGTGGGTTCACGCCAACAACATGACCCGCTCCGAAATGGGAATCTTCACCGCAGAGATGCTCTCAAACGCGTCCTTCGAGATAAACGTTACCGACGAGCACCCGCTGAGCTACGAGGTCTACCTCAATCCCGAGCCCGGCCATCTGGAGCTTCCTGCGCGGAGGGAGCGCTACTGGAGCGGTGTCCCATTTGGATTCCCGGTCAGAACAGATGATGTAAGAACCGACGTTTATCGGGTGGTTATCTACGATGCCGCTCTAAACCATGCAGAGCTCACCCTCCTCGTCCGCGTTGTGGACACAGCGGCACCGGGCCCAGTTGAGAACTTGGAAGTCAGCACGAACAGTTCCGGGTTCACGGCAACCTGGAGGAATCCCGATAACGACGACTTCGAGAGGGTTGAACTGTACCTCGACCCCAAGGAGAGGGAAGACGAAAAGGGAGAGAGGATAATCGACTGGAACTCCTCCCGCATCGCCAACCTGAGCGGCGAACCGGGTGAGGAGATGAGATTCTCGATGAACCTCAGCCACGGGGCGCATGTCCTGTACGCGAGAACCTTCGACAGATACGGGAACGGCGGGGAACCCGTGAGTGTCAGCTTCACGGTACCCCTGCCTAGGTTCGTGCTCTACTACGTCGAGCCAACACCTGAGAACGGAACGGTCCTTCCGGGCGAAGTCCAAGAGGTTACCGTGACGGTGGTTTCCAGCGTGTCCCTGATGGAGTGCTGGATCACGTGGAACGGTGTACCGCTGGCGATGGGGGCAACTCAAAATACCTGCAGGGCAAGGCTCAACGTCATCCCCGGCGGGGAATACAACTTCTCGGTTTCCGCGGTGGACGTCTACTGGCGCAGGACCGGGACGGAGGTCAGAACGTTCTCGGTAGGGAGGATGTGTTTTGTTGAAGGCGGCAGTCTCGAACTGAACCTGCCGGACGAGGCGGACTCCCTCAGCTTCCCGGTGAACTTCACGTTCGTAACAAACAGCCTCGCAAAGGCCTACACCTACCGCGCCTCTGTCCTGGGGGTGAGCATCGAGGGCGCCTTTGAGCCCGACATCGAGGTCGTGGGCTTTAAGGATGTTAAGAATGACGTCGAAGGACCCTTCGAAGGGAAGGTGAAAAGGCTCTACGTTGTCAGGGGCCATTTCGTCGCGGACCTCTGGGGAATCCAGGACGCGGTTCTGAAGGGGGCTGAGGAAGGAAAGCCGGTGAGCCTGGAGATAACAGCCACGGATGACTGCGGAAAACAAATTACAGCAGAGGGAGAAGTGACAGTCTGCAAAAACCCGGAGAAACCCGCCCTTTCGATAAACATGGAAGACTTCTATTACCGGGACGAAGACGTCGTAATGTCGGCAGAGGCAACCAACGGGGTGCAGGTCAGGGAATTCCACTACTCCATCAACGGTGGTCCGTGGGCGGAGTTCAACGGAACCGCGAACCTAACGGGCCTGCTGAGGCCAGGTGAGAACTTCGTATCTGTCAGGGCGGTAAGCGAATGCGGACTGTGGACGGGAGAGACCGTAAAAGTCTTCCTCGGACCGCCGAGCGAGGGAGACTGGATTGTAAACGACACCGAGGCATGCCTCGGGCACGAGTTCAGCGTCAACGGAGGGCTTGTCATACAGGAAACCGGGAACCTGACACTGCGGGGCTGTAAAGTCCACCTCAACGGCGGCGTTCAGCTGAACGGTGCGCTGGGGGTCCTCGACGGCTCGCTGATAGGAAACGCGAGTGAGTTCTCCGGGGAGTTCGGAAAGCTGGACGTGAAGGACTCGACCGTCGAGAACAGGGGGGCTGGAAGCTTCGATGAGGGAACAGCGATAGTCAAAAACGCCGTGCTTTCCGGCGAGTTCACGTTCGAATTCACGGAGCTTGAGGTTGATTCCAGCAGGATCAACGGAGGCATCACGGTCCTCGGGACCGTTGGTATCACCAACAACGTAGTCACTGGCGGAAGCGGAATCACCCTCGCCGGCTCGAACGAGGGCACCATCGAGAACGTCACTGTTCGGGACTGCGCCTACGGCATTCACCTCATAAACGACAACGGAAAGGACGTGACCTTCAGAAACATCCTAGTTGAGAACCCGCGCGAGGCGGGCCTCTTCATGGACCTCCTCCCAGGCTACTGGTTTGGAGAGGGGGTTTTCACAAACCTGACGGTGATCGGGGGAGAGGTGATAATAAACGGTGGGAGTGCAACCTTCAACCGCTCAAGGATAGAGCAGGGGGACGGCTACGCCGTGCTGGCGGACGCGGCCGGAAGGGTATTGACGTTTAAGAACTCCAGCGTGGGCGGAAAGGGAATCCTGGTCAGAAAGCTCGCAACCCTCTCGCTCATGGACAGCAACCTAACTGGGGACGTCACGGGAGACCTAGGCTACTTTGAGGTTCTGGTGAGTCCAGAGACAAGGGCGTCCCTCAGAGGGGGCGCGGCGGAGAACATCCACGGCGACGTCAGAGGTGTTCTGTCCCTTGTTGACTACACGCTCGATGGGGGAGATGTGACGGTGGGCGCGGGCGGAACGCTCCGGGTGGAGGACACGGACGGAATTCCCGCGACCAAGCCCTCGGACGGGGACGCCAGTGTTCTAAGAAACATGAGGATCCAGGAGATGTCTACGGAAGAGGAGGCCCACCTCGTCGTCCTCAACTCGAGGCTTGAGAACACAACCATCGTAACGGATTCCAAATGGCTCCTGATACGCGGGAGCGTGGTCAACGGCAAGATTAGCCTCAACACGGGCGATGAATCCCTGAGCGGAGGTCTCAGCGAAACGCCGGCATTCAGCTCGATGACAAACTGGTACCACACCACAGGACCGCTTTCCGAAAACTGGTACTACTCCCAAGATACGACGGGCATGACCGAAAGCGATGCCCCGTTCTTCGTCCAGGCCTACACGGCACCAAGCGGGTGGGGCTCGGGAACGGCCCTCGGAGAGTTTGCCACCCTCTATCTGAAGAAAACCTTCACCGTGGAGGAGCTTCCGACCGAGGCGGTTCTCAGCTACTCCGCCGTGGGGAGGGTGGAAATCTACGTGAACGGACGGAAGGTCGTTGATGACAATAAGGTTGGCGGGATGTCGTTCAGCGGAATGAGGCTCCACGGGGTGCCGCACTCCGGGAGCGCTGACGTTGCCCCGTACCTCCTGCCCGGCAGGAACCTGATAGCGGTTCGCGTGGAGCTCCCATCAACCTATCCCTACCAGCATCTCGGGGCCTTCAGGGCCTCCCTAACTCTCAAAAGCGGCCTCTCGGCGATAACCGACAGCGTTTTGAGCGGAGAGGTCAGCGGGTACGGCACAAGGGCAGTCCTCGCCAGGGACGAGGTTCACGCCAAGCTGAGCTTCGGCTACGTTTCATGGGTCACCATCTCCGACTCAAGGGTTCATGGCACGGTGGACGTAGTCGGCAGGATCGAGCTGGTCAACAGCGAGCTGATAGGCAACGGAAGCGGAACGGGACTTAAGAGGACCGACTACGGAGTGATCCTAGTCGAGAACTCCATGATACACGGCTTCGGGTACGGGATAATGGGAGCGAGCGAGGTAAACGTGACGGAAAGCGAAATCTACGACAACGACGTCGGAATCCACCTGCGGAGCGCGAAGATTCTCGTTAAGGACTCGTACGTCAGGGACAACGGTGTTGGCATAGAGACCCACAACGTCACGGGGCATATAGAGAACAACGTGATTTACGGAAACACCGTCGGGATAGCGTTGAACACCGGCGAGGATATCTACACGAGTGGAAACGGGCTCTCCATAACGCACGACACTATAGTAGGGAACTCGCTTGGAATTCGCTTCGATGGAAGCTACGGGTCCGGCTACGTGAGCGTCACCGAGAGTCTGATACAGAACAACGACCTCGGCCTGCTCCTCAACTCCACGCTGACGCCGGAGGTGCGCTTCGACTCGCTGGTGAACTACAGGGACGTGCTGATAGAGAGTCGCTTCTCCCCGACACTCCGGGACATAGACTGGGGAGGGACAGAACCGGTAATGGTGCCCAGCTACCCCGAGGGGTTCATGTACACGTGTGACGGTGAAGTCAGGGATGACTACGACATCCTCGCCAAGAACTGGAAGCCCGTCATCCTCCTCAACTCCACGGAAACCGGGGAGGACTGGGGCTCCAGCCTGCTCTCCGCGTTCCTGAGGGTGTACCCCCTCGAAAACGGCTCAGTCAAGGGCGTTGTAACCCTCGCAGGGAGGGCCGTATCGAGAGATGGCCTCTCGAAGGTCGTCTATTCCCTGGAGCGGAACGGAAGCGTGGAGACCCTCGCAGAGGTGAGCGTTGGCTCCGAGACCTACGATGACTACGTGCTCCTCGACACGCTCGGAATGAACCTGACCGGCCAAGGGATGCTGAGGTTCACAGCGGTCGATTCCACTGGCAAAAACCTCACGAGCGCAGTAAGCGTGTATTTCGCCAACGCAGAGATCGTGATAGAAAATGTAAGCGTCGATAACGCCACCAACATCTACAGTCTGTACAACGTCGAATACCTAACCGACGATGCCGGCAACGAGATACCCTGGAACTTCACCCAAAACTACGGGAGGTTCGCCAACGTCACGGTGATGTTGAGGAACACCGGACTGATAAACGGAACCGCAAGGGTTGTGCTTGACCTACCAGGGTACGTTGAGAGGCACACAGGAAATGTCGAGGGTCTCGCCTATTTGCCGCCCAACGGCTCGCTGGTTCTGGAGTTTTCGATACCCGTAGTCGAGTATGACTGGGGGACTCTGACCTGGGATGTCCTGCCCGACGAACTCCCTAGCTTGGGGAGGTTTACGGCGAGGGTTAAGCTCTACGACACGGACAACGTACTGAGGGAGGAGATACCAGTAAGGATTGGCTTCACCCTCGGGCCGGTTTTCAAGATAACCGGTTATACCATGTACCCGTACTCCAGGGCGTACTGCGAGAGCTATCCAGACTTCTGCCACAACAACCCGCCTTACGACGGGGACGGCGATGATACGGTTGAGGCGGCAGAGAGTCACCACTTCGACCTGAGCTATGAGAACGTCGGGGACGAAGACGCTGAAGTGCGCATAATAGACCTCACTGACCATATACCAGAGAGGTATCCGGGGGAAAAGATTCTCCGCGGGCAGAGCGCGTATATATTCTCCGACTCATCGGCGCTAATCGACACCACCCCTGGTTCCTTTGATCTCCTTGGAAGCGCCCCGGTTGGTGGGGAGAAGCAGGGGAAGGACCTCTTCATCGAGTGGTGGAACGACGTACCGCCCGTGATGATACCCCCAGTTAATTTCAGCGGACAATATCTCACCAATGCCATGTTCTACTACAGCACCGAGGACGGGAGAAACTACTACACCCCAAGCCTGAACTACAAAAAGAGACCAGTGAAGGCTCTGAACAAAACGTTCGTTGTCCAGACCGTGAGGATGAACCCAATAGATGTCAAGGTGGTGGCCGTCAAGGATGGAAAGACTTACGTCACCCTTCACAACACCAATGGGAACGTGTACTACGACTACTTCGTCCAGGGCACCTACGGACCAGGTGAGGGCTACCGGTGGTACCACTTCATACCGCCGGACTTCACGATGAAGGCGATAGCAGAGGACAGCCTTGAGCCCAACAGGACAATACCTCACTACAGGATCATAGTCGGGGCCATGCCCTCGATGACGGGGAACATACTTAAGTGGTTTGCATCCACGCTGAACGCCCTCCTTGGGGTGCTTGGAGTGGACGTCCCTGCGGACACAATAACCCTGGCCCTCGCCCATACCGCGGTGAAGATCGTGAACCTGGCCGAAACAGTGGACTTCCAGACGGAATCAGAGAGCTTCGAGTCGATAAACTCCAGTGCCCGTAGCAGCGACGTGGACGCCGCCATCATGGCCAGCAACGAGACTGTGATAGCACCAGTGGGCATAGACACCTTCGCCAGGCTGGAGAAGAACTACGGCATGGACCGGGGGTACTACAACAGCCTGAAGAACCTGGACGAACTGCCCGCGGCGCAACAGGCAGAGATGGTTGGAAAATTTACCAAGGCCATAGTGCTGGACGAGGACCTTCAGATACTCCTTCTGGAGACGATAATAGAGGTAAGCGACATGAACCTCTACTACAACCTAGCCAAGATAGCGAAGGGCGTGTACAGCGGGGACCAGGGAGAGATAATCGGCGCCGGCGGCGCGATAGGCACGGCCGCGCTGAAGAAGGCTTTGAAGGAGGCCGCCAAGGAGGCCGTGCTTGAGGAAGTGAAGAAGACGAGCTACTACAAGGAACTGACCCCAGAGGAGCAGAAGGTGTACAAGAAGAAGGTCGGTAAGGGCGTTGGAGCGGTGGTGGCTTACGCCTTTGACATGTCCCAGTTCGTCACCTACGTGGTCCTTGCCCCCGTCCCCGGAACCAGAACGATATACGTTCTCGATCCCCCTAGCAACTTCACTGTGCACTCGGAAGAGTCCAACGTGACGGTGCTGGGTGGAGGGGCCGTTGGAGTTGGCAGGGGCAGCGTTTCGCTCTCATTGGGAGATGTGGACGTTTACCGGGCCACCTACGTCGCCTCGACCGAGAGCCTGCCTATAGCTACCCTCTTCAACGGAACCCTGCTCTGGATGAGGACCAGCGTGGAGGGCAGGAGAAACGGGGAGATGCTCGGGAACGTGACGATAACCATGAGGCCAACGGCCGAAAGTGCAAACCACCTCCTGGCAGCGTTTCGGGATGGCGATATGGTGGAGACACTCCTCGGGGGATACTTCGCCGAAAAACCCCTCTGGGACGTTTCCATGGACGGGGGCACGGTCATCATCACAGCCTCTGGAATCCTGAACGCCCAGCCGTACGAGGAGGAAACGAGCATCGACATCTTCACGAACACAAGCGTGACCCTCGCCAACGTGACCCGGATCGGTCGCTACGGAAACGTCATCGAGATAAGACCCTCCTTTGTCCCCCTGAACTCAACCGATGTCAACGTAACCGGAAACGCTTCGGTGGGGGTTTCGGAGGACGTCATCACCGTCGTCAGGGGCAGGGTTGAGATTCCAGAAATCGACGCGACACCGCTGACCCTTCCACAGGGGGAGCGGATAACCATAACTGTCCCTGCAGAATGCGCCGTTGAATGGAGGTTCGACGGGGAAGTAGGGCAGGGCATCTTCGTCCCAACGGACGGGGCCGAACCCGGGAACCACACGCTCGAGGTTACCTGCCTCATTGGAAACCTCAGTGCGTCGAGGAACTTCACCGTTGCAATAGCCCAACCGCAGGTCATCGTGAGAAAAACCTCGGGGGCCCTCGTTGAAGGCTCGGGATTCATCGTACTTGAGTTCGGAACCGACCTCCAGATGATCTCCCTCGTCGCTCCGGGGGAGCTGAAGGGCGTCGTGGCTGTGTCACAGAATCCAGGCGGGACTGTGGATGGCTATCTCGTGTACTCGACCTTCAACGTCACCCATCCGAAGAACTGGAGCGTGGAGAACGTTACCCTGTACTTCAGGGTGCCGAGGAAGTGGTTTGAGGAGAATAACATCAGTCCGGAGGAACTGGTTCTCCTCCACCGCGAGGGTGACTGGGTGAAGTACCGGCCGGTTCTGGAGTACAGGGACGGTGAATATCTCCAATATCACGCCAGTGTTCCATCCCTCTCGGTCTTCGCCGTTGCAGGGAAGGCCAAGGCGGAAGAGCATGAGACACCCACGGAAACACCGGTCCACGCCGAAAGTACGCCCGAAACGACGTCAACACCGGCACCGAAAGGAGGAAACACCGCCTACTACATCCTTGCGGCGCTTGTGATCCTGGCGCTGATTGGGGTTTACACATACAGGAGGAGATGAAAGTGAGAAAAGGTCCTTTTTTGCTCTTTTTCCTGTTTCTTTCAGGCCTTCTGGCCTTTTCGGGCCTGACTGCGGGAAACTCCACAGGAAATGTGGCCTTCTACGACGACTTCAGTTCGGGAAGCATAGAGGGAAAATGGACCCTCGATATCGCGGGAAACGGTAACAGGTTCAGCGAGGAGGACGGTGCGGCGGTTTTCGAAACCTACGGCCTCAGGCTCAAGGACTATCGCAAGGAGCATGTCTTCCTCAGAAGCAATGTGATAACGATCGAGAACTGGGATTCCATAACGTTCTCCGGGGTGTGGAAGTTCACGGACCCAGGAACGGCCGAGATGTGGTTCCGGGTCTATGACCTTGACTCCAGAAAGTACCTGGGGATGCGCTACATAAGCTGGCCCTCGGACAAGATAGCCTACGATTTACCCGGCGGAGCGCTCAGTGAGGCCCGGAGGATTCCCAGGGAGTACAAATCCTTCAAAATCGTCCTATACAAGGACCACGTAGAGTTCTGGGAATCGGGGGAGCTGATCAAAAATGCCTCAACAGGGGAGTTTGGAGACGCCACCCATTTCCAGCTCCTCATAGGGGGATGGGACGACAGCCCGTTGAAATCCCACATGTACTTCAGCCAGGTTGGGGTCTCCTACGAGTTCACCCCTACGGAAACCGAGACCCAGTCCCCAATCGAAACTTCGAGTCCAGAGAAGACATCGTCCACCGCCAGCACCAGCTCAGGAAAAACCTGCGGGCCCGGCATAATGGCCCTCCTAGTTATTCTCGCCGCAATTAGAAGACGCTAATTCCCTTTTCAATCTTTTATGTAAAAATCCGGGAAGAGCTCGACCTCCTGGACGTAGCTCCTCCTCAGCTTCAGCGCCGTTTTAGCCCTCTCAAGCTCCCTGCCGAGGTAGAAGGCGTGTCTCGGGCTTATCTCAAAGCGCTCGAGGATTGTGTCGATTATCGCATTCGGTTCGTCGCCAACGATTGTTAGAACCGCTTCGGCCCCCTGGTGGGCGTTGACCCAGATTTTGCCTCCCTCAACCCAGACCCGGAAGTAGACTGGTTCGAGCTTGACCGGTTTTTCTTCGGCCTTGATTATTTTTTTCGCCGGTTCAAACTGCCAGTCCGCGGCCCTCTTCTCCTTCAGGAAGAGCAAATTGAAGCCCAGATCCTTTGGCATCTCGAAGAGGTTTATGTCTATTGCTCTTCTCAGCTCCCTCACCGAACCTCTCGCCTTGGCGCTCGTCTCGGTCGTGAGGAGGAGGTTTATTGAAAGCTCCTTTGCGATTCCAGCCAAGAGGGCGTTCATCCCGACGCTGTCCGCGTCGTAGAGTTCGACCACGTTGCCAACGCCGGCCAAAAGAACGTCGTCAGGATTCCTCTCGCGGTAGAGCTGGAAGGCAGTTATTGAGCGCGCCAGATGCGGTACGTGTTCGAGGATTAGGTCGGGGATTATAGTTTTGTAGCCCAAATCGCGGGCCCTTCCCTTGAGGTTTTCAAGGAACTCGACCCTCTCCACCGGGCTGATTGGGAAGAAGCCCTTCTTCTGGTTCGTCGGGATTAAAACGACGGGCTTTTCCGTCACGAGCTCCTCAAGGTTGCCCTCGTCAACGCTCAGGAAGAGGTCCGCGTAGTCGAGGGCCCTCTCAATTTCCGCCGTGTTGAGGGAATCAAAACTTATCGGGACTTCGAGGCCCTCTCCCCTGAGCCTCTCGCGGATTTCGGGAATCAGCTCGATGAAATCGAGGTTAGTCTCGCCGGCGACCATGCCGACGTCAATTATATCAGCCCCCTCGCGGAGGTAGTAGAGGGCCTTCTCGACGGTCTTTTCAACCCCTAGCCTCGGGGCATCAACCACTTCCCCCAGAATTCTCGCCGGGAAGTCCCTTCCCGCGGGAAGGTTGCCGATGAGGACGTTCCACGGCTTTTTGAGGGCATTCTCGATGTAGCGCCGGTTTTTGGCCTTATTCCTGATGTCCTCGACCCTTTTGAGGGCATCGAAGGAGAAGAGCTCGTCGGCAGGGAGCTCCTTGCTGAGCTTGAAGCCTTCACTCAGGGCTTTAAGCGTCTGGGGGATGTCCATCGCGTTCCTCGGCCCCTTGAACGTTGGAATCCCTATCTCATCCTCAATGAGCCCTGCAGAACCGCGGACAAGACCGGGGATGAGGATCAGGTCGTAATCCTCACTCTTTATGCCGGCCTTTTTTAGGTAGCGGACTATCATCTCCGGGGTAAGGAAGGCGGCAACGCTGACCGGAGTAACGAAGACGTCGCAGCCTTCTCCGTACTTCCTCACGAGGGGCTCCGCGAGTTTTCCGGTGACGAGGAGGATTCTTCCAGATGGCTTCATGGGTTGGAATTGACCCCGAAAGTATTTAGGCTTTTGGAAGAAATGACCAGTGGTGGTGGGAGTGATTCACGTCGGGACATGTGGCTTCTGCGAGAGCCACGCGAAGTACTACCGCGACTTCGATGCGATAGAGGTGCAGCAGACATTCTACCGGATTCTGCAAGAAAAGACCCTCGAACGCTGGAGGAAGGAAGCTCCGCAGGACTTCACCTTCGCCATAAAGGCCTTTCAGGGTGTGACGCACCCGCCGAACAGCCCGACGTGGCGCAGGAGCAACGTAAAGCCTGGGAAGGATGTAGGCCTGTTAAGGCCGAACAGCGAGGTGCTTCACTTCTGGCGTTTGACGCTGAGGGAAGCGGAGATTCTGGGAGCGCGCTTCGTTCTGATCCAGCTGCCGAGGAGCTTCAGGGAGAGCGAGGAGAGCTTCACCAACGCGGAGCGCTTCTTTGAGATGGCGGAGCGGGGGGACTTCGAGATAGCGGTCGAGCTGAGGGGCTGGAGCGAGGAGGGGGTAAAACGCTTCGTGAGGGAGTTCGGAGTTATAGATGTCACCGATCCCCTCGTGAGGATTCCACTCCATAAGGGGGAGACGAACTACTACAGGCTTCACGGCCGCTACGAGAACGGGCGGATAATCTACAAGCATTCCTACAGCGACGAGGAGCTGAAAAAGATAAGGGAAAGGGTTCTCGGCTGGAACATCTCTGAAAGCTTCGTCTTCTTCAACAACTCGGACATGTGTAGGGACGCGAAGAGGTTCAAGGCAATTCTCTAGCTCCTCTTATACATGGTTCACTCAAATCCCGGCTTCCTGACCTTTAAGACCTCCCTGTTGACCAGCGTCGGCGGGACTTCGCCGTTCTTGAAGGCTATCAGGTTCCTCGCAACGAGTTCGGCCATGCCCTCCCTTGCTCCATGGGTTGCGCTACCTATGTGCGGGGCCAGAACCACGTTGTCCAGACTGAAGAGCTCCTCGTGATAGTAAGGCTCCTCCTCGAAGACATCCAGGCCGGCTCCGGCGATCCAGCCATCTTTGAGCGCCCTCACGAGCGCCTCCGTGTCAACGACCTTTCCGCGAGCTATGTTGACGAGTATCGCGGTGGGCTTCATCAGCTTAAGTCTCTCCTCGTTTATCAAGTGATGGGTTTCCTTCGTCAGCGGAACGGCTAAGACCACGAAGTCGCTCTCGCGCAGGAGCTCTTCGAGGGGCTTGAACTCGGCGCCGAGCTCCTTCTCAGCTTCCGGCTTTCTCGTGCGCGAGTTATAGAGGATTTTCATTCCGAAGCCCTTGGCGCGTCTCGCTATCGCCTGGCCAATCCTTCCGAAGCCGACTATTCCTATGGTCTTGCCGTAGACGTCGTAACCGAGAAACATCAGCGGGTGCCAGGCAACGTCGCGCTTCTTCCACTCACCGGAGCGGACGAACTTATCGGCCTCAACGAGCCTCCTCGCGGTGGCAAGGAGGAGAGTCCAGGCGAAGTCAGCGGTGGCGTTGGTGAGAACGTCGGGGGTATTTGTGACGTAGATTCCTCTCCTGGTCGCTTCCTCAACGTCTATGTTGTCGTAGCCGACGGCGTAGTTAGCCACGATTCTAAGCCTAGGAGCGGCATCGAAGATTTCCGCGTTAATCCTCTCGCTGAGCATGGTGACGAGGGCATCAACGTCGCGAACCTTTTCTAGCAAGACTTCCCTCGGAATCTCGTGCTCGTCCTCCCAGACCTCAACCTCGAAGTGCTCCCTCAGCATCTTGATACCGTTCTCGGGAATCGCGCGCGTGACGAATACCTTCGGCATTGCCGCCACCTCCGCCCGAGAGTATGCGAGGGATATAAAAACCCTGAGGGTGACTCCCAAGCATGCCCCTGAAGGGAGAGATAAAAGCCCTGAGCGACGAGGGCCTCGGCGTGCTGGAAAAGGATAATAAGGCCATTTACGTGCCCTTCGTCTATCCCGGCGACGTGGTGAGTGTGAAGAAAACGCGGAGGCGCTTCGGTAGGAGGATAGCCACGGATTTCGAGCTCCTCAAACCTTCACCGCTCAGGCAGCCCCCGAGATGTCCCCACTTCGGAACCTGCGGGGGCTGCCTCTGGCAGGGTCTGAAATATGGAGAACAGTTGGGATTCAAAGCCGAACTCTTTGAGCGGATAACCGGAATAAGCGCCCCCATCAAAGGCTCGCCCAAAATCTGGGGGTTTCGCAACATCAGCAACTTTATCGTGACCACCGAAGGGATAGGATTCAAGGAATACGAGAATCCCCTCGGCGTGGTTAATCTTTCCGAGTGTCCGGTTTTCTCGAAGAGGACGTCCGAATACCTGCGCGCCCTTCGGGCTTTTTTGAGCGAGACTGGCCTTGAACCTTGGAACTTGAAGAGAAAAGCCGGCGACGTTCACTACCTCCAGGTCAGGGAGGGCAAGTTCACGGGTGAGGTCATGGTGAACCTCGTAGCCCATACGAAACCATCGGAGGAAGTTGCTGAGGTCTTCAAGGACTACTTCTCCTTCGCGGATTCCCTCTACTGGAGCCGCAAGACGGACGGAAGGGACGACCCGAGGGGAGAGCCTGAGCTTCTGGACGGCGAACCTTTCATACGCGAGAGGATCGGGGATGTGACTTACCTCATCCACCCCAATTCATTCTTCCAGACCAACAGCTACGCCCTGGAACTGCTCCTTAAGGCCGTCGAGGGCTTTACAGATGGCGGGAAAGTCCTCGACCTCTACTCCGGCGTCGGAACCTTCGGCGTCTGGCTGGCGAAGAGGGGCTTTTCCGTCGAGGGAGTGGAGCTGAACCCCTTCGCGGTGGAGATGGCCAGAAGAAACGCTGAACTGAACGGGGCCCATGCCGTATTCAGGGTCGGCCGGGCAGAGGAAACGCCAATCGGTGACTACGACACGGTGATACTTGACCCGCCGAGGAAGGGACTGAGGGAGGCGACCGAGCTTCTGGTAAAAAGCGGCGTTGAGAGAGTCCTTTACGTCTCCTGCAACCCAAAGGCGTTTCGGCTCGACTACGAGAACCACTTGAGAGAGGCTTACAGGGTTGAGAACGCCATTTTAATCGACATGTTCCCTCACACGCCGCACGTTGAGGCGGTGATATGGCTGGAAAGAACTTGAAAGAAAAGAAGGGTAACGGGACTCAAACCGCCTTCCAGAACGGGTCCTGCTGGACCTTGACCTTCGCCGTCATCTTGAGGGCCCTTATGTCGGTCTCGTCCAGCTCGTTCTTGAGCTGCTTGGCAAGGATTATGACGTCGTTCTTGCTCAGGTCAACGTAGAGAGTCTCGCCGGGGTGGATGTGCCTGCCGACCATCGCGCCCTCGATGGCTATCGCAACGGCGTCGCCCTTCTTGGCCTCCTGGACAAAGTCGTTCTTGTTCTTGATCGACTTGATGACGCCGACCTTCTGGCCGTTCTGTTTGATGAGCGTCACTCCAGGCTTTATCCTGCCCTCAACCACCTCGATGCCGACTATGGCCGGGTGGCTGCGCCTGAATACGTAGCGCTCGTCCGGGTAGAGCCTTATGACGCCCGGGAAGGTGACCTTGCTGAGCAGCTCACGCTTCTTCTTCTCCTCCTCCGCCTTGACCCAGGCCTCGTAGTCCTCGATGAGCTTGTAGATGATGTTACCGGTGAATATCGGCACCCCCTTGGCCTTGGCGACCTCCGCAGCGTCCTCGTTCACCTTGACGTTGAAGCCGAGGACGACGCCGTACTTGGGCTCCTCGTCCTTGACGCTCAGGGCCTCCATCACGTCGGTCTTGCTGATGTTCCCGACGTCGGCCTTCCTTATCGGTATGCTCTTCTCCTGGAGCTCCTTGCTGAGGGCCTCGAGGCTTCCGAGGGTGTCGGCCTTGACTATGACCCCCACCTTGCCGGTGCTTATGACGACGCTCTGTATCTGGCCGAGTATCTCCGCCTTGGCCCTCTCGACCTCTTCCTCCGAGCGGGCCGCTATGACCGGCGAGCCGGCTAGGGCTTCCTCAAGACCGGGTGCGGCTATCTTTATACCCGCGGCGGCGGCGACCTCGTCGACCTGGTCGAAGCGGAACCTCGGGTCACGTATCTCATCGAGGGGCTTCGGCTTGAGCAGGGCGCGGATTTTCGTCACTATCGCTTTGTCTTTGCCTCCAACGACTATCGTGTCGTCCTTCCTCAGAGTTCCGTCGTAGATTATGACGTCTATGGTGGTTCCGAGGCCAAGCTCTTCGCGCACTTCGAGGATCGTGCCGCGCGCCGGGCCCTCGACCTCGATCTTGAGCTTCTCCTCGAGGTACTTCTGGCTGAGACCCGCGATAAGGACGAGAAGTTCCGGAACGCCTATACCGTACTTGGCTGAAATCGGGATTATGGCAAGCTCGCGCGTGAAGTCCTGAACCCTGTCGAAGCGGTTGGCGTTGAAGCCCATCTCGTAGAACTTTCCGATGAGTTCCCAGAGCTTGGTTTCAAGCTCCTGCTGGGCCCTCTGGTCCTGCTTCTTGATGTTGACTAGGAACGGCTCGTCCTCCTCAACCTTCCAGCCCTTAATCCTGTCTATCTTGTTGGCGGCCACGATGAAGGGGGTCCTGTTCTTCCTGAGTATCTCGATGCTCTCTATCGTCTGGGGCTGGAAGCCCTCGTTCACGTCAACTATCAGAACCGCGAGGTCTGCCAGGCTCCCACCCCTAGCGCGGAGGCTGGTAAAGGCCTCGTGACCGGGAGTGTCTATGAAGAGCAGTCCCGGGAGCTTTATCTCACCCTTCCAGAGCTTGATGAGCGGACCGGCCAGCTGCTTGACGGTCTCGATCGGCACCTCCGTAGCGCCTATGTGCTGAGTTATTCCGCCGGCCTCTTTGCCGGCGACGTTCGTGCGCCTGATCCTGTCGAGCAGGGTTGTTTTTCCATGGTCAACGTGACCGAGAACCGCTATGATGGGCTGTCTAATCTTTTTCATCTCCCTCACCTCTAAGCCTAACTCCGGCGTGGCCTTTTAAAGGTTCGTCCGGCCGGAAGGATTAAAAGCTGGAGTGGTAATCTTGGAGGGGTGGTAAAATGCTGGCCGGCTTTGCCATCGTGCTGATTTCAACGGTCGTGGGGTTTGGAATCGCTCTTCTGCTCTGGAGGAAAAACAGATACAGAGCCTCGGTTTACGGCATGCTGTTCTCGCTGTCACTCGCCTCCGTCTGGATGCTCTACTTCGCGACCCTCAATTCCCTCCGCGGGGAGATGATCGCCGGTGAGACCGCCCCCGGCAGGGAAATCGGCCTGGCCCTACTGTTCGCGGTGTACCTCGATTACCTCATCGCTTACCTCCTCGTGAGGAACGCCGGTCTGACGCTGCCCAGGGCGGCCTCGTGGGAGAACAACATCGGCAAGATTACCCTGTTCTTCTCCTTGGTCTCCGTGGGCCTCTATCCCAGGCTCCTCGGCGTTTACGCGATTCTCTACCTGGTGATCGGAGTCTGGCTCCTCAAAAACCGCGAGGAATACATAAGAAACGTGACAAACGCTGAAAGGCTCGACCTCGGCTGGGTGAAGGGTTTCCTGAGGAAGTACGGCATCGAGGTTGAGGAGGTCTGCGGCGTAAAGGACTGCTTCACGGCTCTGCTGACTGGAAGACGGCTCTTCATCGGCGAGAGGCTCCTGGATTTTGAACCCGACGAGACAAAGGTGATGGTACTTGAGGCGGCCTACGTTGAGAGCAGGGGAATAGCTGTCAGGCAGCTCATCCTCGGCCTGATAGTGTTCCTCATATCCGGAATGGTGGTCGCGGACATCGACGATTGGAACCTCAAGCTTGCCGGCGCGGCCTTTCTAACGCTCCTCTCCTGGGGGGTTGATTTGGCTTACATAATCCAGGTACGCACGGCCACGGATCAGTTCGTGGCCGGGGAGCTCGGAAAGGAAACGCTCCAGAGGACGCTGAAGAAGGTGACTGAGCTGGCGAAGAAGAACAAGGAACGGGACGAGTTCACAACGCTCACAGACGTGGAGAAGAGAATGAAAAAGGTCTAGCGCTCGAGGCAGTTCATGCTGTCGAGGTACTCCTTCTTTCCCCTCGCGTGAGTGTGGTAGAACCAGTCCGCTGCTTTACAATACTCGAATATCTCCTCCGGCTTGAAGTAGAGGTTTATCTCCCTCTCGGCGCTCTCAGGGCTGTCCGAGGCGTGGATTATGTTGTATATCGAGTCTCCGATGTCGAGGCCGTAGTCGCCCCTTATGCTTCCGGGCTCCGCGTCCTTTGGGTCGGTGGCGCCGCACATCTTCCTGACGACGCTTATGGCGTAGCGTCCCTCAACCACCATGACAACGCTCGGGGCCTTGGTGATGTAGTCGAGTAGTGGCTCAAAGAAGGGCTTTCCCCTGTGCTCCTCGTAGTGCTTCTCCGCCAGCTCGCGGTCGATCCATATCATCTTCATCCCGACGATTTTGAGACCCCTCTTCTCAAAGCGGGAGATTATTTCGCCCATCAGTCCGCGGACGACTGCGTCGGGCTTGAGTATAACGAGCGTCCTCTCTATCTTCCTCTCGGCCATTGGCAACACCGAAGTTAATTGGCCGGGTGGTTAATAGGTTTTTTGGAACTGTTAACACGTAAGAAACGTCGAAGTCAGAAACGGGAAGGAAAAGAAAGAAATCACTTCCTCCTCTTGGCCCTCTGAAGCCTCGCTTCCTGGAAGGCCTTGGTCCACTTGAGCTTCCTCGGGTTCCTGCCCATGAAGTAGTACTTCTCGCACTTGTTGGAGCAGAAGAACAGGACTCTGCCGTCGTTCCTGACGTACATCTTGCCCGTTCCCGGCTCGAACTCCTTTCCGCAGTAGGAGCAGACGTTCCACCTGGCCATCGCGATTACCTCCTGGTCCTGATCTCCCTAGCTTCACGCTCGGTCTCCCTGAGGATGACTATGTCGCCGACGCGAACCGGCCCCTTGATGTTCCTTCTGATGACCCTGCCCTTGTCGCGGCCTTCCAAAACCCTAACCTTGACCTGAGTAACGCCACCGGTGACGCCGGTTCTGGCAACGATCTCAATAACCTCAGCCGGGTATCCTTCGTCGCTCATTTCTCACACCCCTTAACCTAAAAATCCCTCGCACGGATGAACTTAAACCTTTCCTTGCGGTGAAGGAAGGAAAAGGAGCTCACTTCATGAGCTCCCTAACCTTCATTGCGATGTCCTCAACGAGCTCGCGGCCCTTGCCGGGCTCGACGATGGCGACGCTGGCAGAGGGAACCTCAATACCAGCGGCAGCACCGAGCTCCTTCTTGCTCGGAACGTAAATGTACGGAATCTCCTTCTCCTCACACAGCGGCGGGAGGTGGGCAACTATCTCCTCAGGGTCAACGTCCTCAGCGATGACAACGAGCTTGGCCTGGCCCCTCTCAACGGCCTTGGTGGTCTCGTTGGTACCCTTCCTTATCCTTCCGGTGTCGCGAGCGAGCTCGACGGCCTCAAGGGCCTTCTCGGCAAGCTCTGCCGGAACCTCAAACTTGACGTAGCTTGGCTTCGCCATCTTTCATCCCTCCGAAACCTCATCGTTCATCGAGTTTTGCGTGCTCAATTCCGGAGGAGGCTTTAAAAGGATTTCGATGTCAGCAGCGGCCAAGCTCCTCATTCCCCGAAGGGGTCGGAAAGGAGAAAGAAAGGCTCATCACGACCGGCTCTTTCACGAAGATTCCCTGTCGTAGCCCCTGTATATCTCAAGGCTCCTCCTCGCCCTCGCGCGGGGAATGCTGTGACCCATGAGGGCGACTATCTTATCGGCCTTTGCCTTCCCGTGGTGGAGCATCTTGGTCTCGGTCTTTATCTTCTCAACCCGGAAGGTGTAGCCGCCGACCTCGAGAACCTCTCCGACGACGAACTCCTCGTTCCTCGGCACCTTCACCTTGAAGGCCTGGGTAAGGCCCTTCGGCAGATATATGGAGACCTTGATGACCTTCGGGTAGGTTAGGCTCTCGCCCCAGAGGGTCTTGATCTCGCCTATCTCGGCCCTCTCAACGCGCCTGTCTCCCTCAAGCTCTATGCCGGTTATCCTTACCTCGTCATCTTCGGTTTCGACTATGTCGCCCACCCGGATTTCTTCACCCTCGGGCAGTTCGACGAAGGTTCTGAAACTTCTCTCGTGCTTGCTCACTATGAGCGGAACCTTGATGAGCTTTGGAAGCGTGACGTGCCACACGTTGCCGCACTCGTTGCAGCGGAGGGTGAGCTCCCTTCCCCTCTCCTTGATGACCTCAACGTCATCGCTACCGCACTCTGGACAGATGAAATACTCCTCCATGTCTCTCACCAGTGAGAAGAAGAGGGGAGGCGTTTATAAAGGTACTCACTCCTTCAGAAAAACCCGGTAGGTTCTCCCTTCCTTGGTGCGGGTTATCAATCCCTTCTCCTCCATCTCGCGGAGGATTATGCTGACCTTGGCCTTCGAAACACCGAGTTTTTCAGCGAGTTCACTCTGGAGAACAGGACCCTCCTTCAGCATGGCGAGTAGCTTCTCCTCGTCGCTCCTCAGGTGGGTGAGCTCCTCCTCGCGCTTCCTCTCCCGGTAGAGAATGTAGCCGTAAACCGAACCGCCGCCGAGTAGGAGGCCGATTATAAAGACGCCGAGATAAAGCCACGGCGAGGGCGGCTTTGGAACGGTTATCTCCCCCGAAAAGCCCACTATGAAGTAAAACTCGTCTCCGGGCCGGACGTTGCTGCGCTTCCATTCCAGAAGAAGCCGGTCGGTTGAACTCTCGACCCTGTCCGGCGAGGGGATTATCGGCGAGAGGATTGCGTAGCCCCTCGGGACAAGGAGCTGCATGTGGAAGACGCCAACCGGCTGACTGAATTTGATGTAGTACGTGAACTGCTCGTTTCCGCCGTTCTCGCTTACCATGCCCCTCGTCGTGAAGGTAAGCCCTATCCTGGCGCTCTGCCCCACCTCAAGGGTGGGAAAAGTCATGTAGATGGCGTTGGTTCCGCCAAGAACTTCCCTCACGGTTACGTTTATCCTCTCCACCCTGTTCCCAAGGTCGAGCACGGCGCTCGCGTTCTCAACCGGGTAGGCGGTGTAGATGACGTACTGGCTGAGGTTCGTGTGCGGTGTAAGGTCTATCTCGACGGTCTCGCGGATGTTGTTCTGGTCTATCACCTCAAAGTAGACCGCGTAGGCGTTTATCTCGTAGTCATACTCCTGTGCACCTACCAGCGGGAGGAAAATGAGGGACAGAATCAGGAATAACCCAATTAGAGCTGGCTCCCTTCCTCGGGGTTTTTGATTTTTAACAGCGGGCATACGTCCATACACTCCCGGCAGTGGGTGCACAGGTCGTAATTAACGACGATTTTCTTGCTCCTCGGATCTATGCTGAGCGCCTCCTCGGGACACTTTCCGACGCAGACACCGCAGCCGACACACTCGTAGGCCCTCTTGACGAGGTAGTAAGCTTGCAGGGCCTCGTCGAACTCGCCCGTGTAGGCACCGTCTGGTCTAAATGTAATATCGCCCGCCCTTATGTAGTTTTCGCCTTCCTCAACCTCCCCGAGGATTGGAGCAACTTCCTTAATCCTCTCCAGGTTCACAACGGTGTTGAAGCGGGTCACGAAGCCCTCCTTGGTCTCCTCTATCGTGTACCTCACCGGTTCCCAGGAACGCTCCTCCGGAACTTCAACGCCGAGCTCCCTCGCTATCGCCTTCTCTCCCTTACTCAGCTTCTTCCAGCGCCAGAAGCCGTAAGTTATCCACTCGTCAGGCATGTTGAAGCGTTTTCCCCAGCGCTTGAGCTCGTTCTCCCACTTGGCCCACAGCTCGGGCCTCTCCTCCTTCAGGGTGTAGATCTCCGCCAGGGACGCGCTCGGACAGAGGAAGCAGCCTATCCTGTCGAGCCTCTCCTCGTAGAGCGGGTTGTACTTGAGCTTCCTGCTGAAGATGTAGAGCCAAACCTCCAGCGCGCGCCAGTGGAATATGGGCGATGCGCCGGTCTCGTTCGGCACCCAGGGGTTCTTCCAAACGCGGGGTTGTTTAAACCTCTTTATGCTCTCGTACTTCCTCTGGCCGACGAACATGAGCACTCCTGTGGGGTAGTTCTCCTTTATCGCCATCGTTATCGGGCCGAGCTTCGTAACCTTGCAGCACCAGCGGTAGTCCCTGCCCGGCGGGGAGAAGACGTGAAGGGCGCGCCAGAAGGCGTCGCCGGCATCGGCAACGATGAACCTAATGCCCTTCGGCTCGAGCTCCTTCCTCAGCTCCTCGACGTATTCGAGGGTTTCCGGGAACTCTATGCCGGTGTTGTTGAAGAAGATTGTGAAGCCCTCGTCGCCGAACTCCTCCAGGGCCAGACCAAGGACGGCCAGGCTGTCCTTCCCACCGGAGAACGCAACGGCTATCGGAAGGTCGGAGTAGCGGGTGGCGATTTTCCTCATGAAGCGCCTCGCTTCCATAACCTTCCTCTCAAGCTCGATGGAGTTTGCCCTCAGCACGTCTTCCATCGTGGCCTTTCTCCCCTCGCGGTAGTTCACGCTCTTCTGCCGCCTGACCTTGACTCCGGTTCCGCGCTCCTTGTTGGCAAGTCCCTCGTAGTCCTTCTTCGCTATGCCGGTCGCGATGACCTCGCCGCTCTCAGAGATGAGGATAACGTCGTCGTTCCGCCTTATGCTCGGTTCGGCCTCGAGTATGCCGACGGGCAGGAGGTTGGAGCCGTTGAGGATGGGCTCTATTGCGCCTTCATCGACGATTATCCACTTCTTCATAGACTTACCAAAGTGCTTCCAGAGGGCGATGGCACCCTCGACCTTCAGGCCGGGCTTCCAGCGAAGCTCCAGCGGGTCGAAGCGTATCCAGCCGAAGACGTAGCCGTCGAGTATTATCTCGTAGGAATCATCCTCTCCGGGAGTCTTGTTTAGAAGAATCACCTTTCCGTCGAAGAGTTCGCCGAGGTCGACACCGTAGTGCTCCTTAAACACCGAGCGTATGAACTCGATGTCCTTCCCAAAGGCGAACCTCAAGTCGCCGGGGGGAGTGATGTTGAGGCGGAATACGCTCTCCTTTCCGTGAACGGCACAGCTATCGCCGATGAGCGGGACGTTGCACTTCTCGCACCAGTTTATGTAAGCCTTACCGAGGAAGACCGGCCTTCCCATTTTTCTCTCACCTGGAGCGAGAAGGGAGCGGGGGTTTATAAAGGCGATTGGTCGGGATTGAGTTGGGCAAAGAGAAAACTCCGTGATTAGATCTCACCGTACTCAACGACGTGGCTGTACTCTATTCCATAGAGGAACCGTGGGACTTCATTTCCACCGAGCAGGATGACATCTCTCGGATATCTGCCTCCACCTTTTCCGGACTTCACCTCAACTCTCATGCCCGGCACAACGGCATCTATCTCGTAGTTGTCACTCCGGAAGTAATACACCTTCCTGAACTTCCGGTAAAGGTGCTCCTGGACGGCCCACTCATAGAGAACCGACTCCTCAATCTTAACCTGACTCCACTCGGCGAACGCCCTCGCCATCAACGGGTCTCTGATGGCGAACTTCCTGTTTTTCTTTGGAACGACTTCCTTCCCCCACCGGGAGAAGGGTATTTCCAGGAGTACCTTAAGCTCGGAGAGAACCGATACGTAGCTCCTCACGGTGTCCCTGTTGACGCCGGCCTCCTCACCGAGCTCGCGGTACGAGAGGGGACTGGGTGCCTTGGATATGATCGCACCCAATATCTCCCTCGCGATTTCCGGATCCTTTTCTCTCTCTAGGCTCCTGAGGTCGGCCTTCAGTGCGCCCACTATGTCGCTCTTCCGTATCCTTCTGTTCAGGTAAGCCGCGTAGCCGCCGGTTTTGAGGTAGCTTTCGAATGCGTCCTGGCCCTTTCCGTCGAAGTAGTCCTCAACGCCTGTCAGAAGGCGGTAGTAGTCCCTGAAGCCGAGGGGCATTATTTCAAGAACTTTCCCGTTGCCCTTCCTCCCGGAGAAGTATCCAACGGCCCTGTCGAGGTTGACCGAGACGGAGCCCATCACCGTGACCACGTCGTTCTTAAGCCTCTTCCGGTTTATGAGGTCGATGATGACCTTCCACCAGTTCCTGACGGAGGTAACTTCGTCGAGGAAGATGAGGGAGCTTTTTATACCTTTGGTCTCCCTGAGCTTCAGATAAGTCTTGAGAACAGCGGAGAGGTCGTTCTGGTCGTCGAGCATCGTGCAGTCGTAGTAGAAGATCTCGTAGGGGTTCTCTCTTCCCCTGAGGAGTTCGTTTATGAGGAGCTTCACTCCGAGGGTTTTGCCGACCCTCCTCGGTCCGACGAGGAAGTTCACCGAGAAGGGTTCGAGCGAGAGCTCGTTTATCCACGAGGGGACGTAGCGGTACTCTAAGTCCTTCCACTCCTCGACGTCCGGGTCTTCCTCGTGAACCCACCACAGGTTATACTCCTCAAGATCGAACATGGTATTTTGATGGGCGCCTTCCTTTATATACCTTGCGGAACGTCGTTCGGCAAGACTTTATAAACACTTGCCGAATAGCAATCGACAAGGGTTTATAAAGACTGGCCGGTTGGTGATCGGCAAGCGATGGGAGTGTTTTCATTTTATACCTAACGGGTATAATACTTGGAGGATATAACCACGAAGCCCCGAAACCGGAAGAAGCCCGAAAATGCCTACATAGGGAGTTAGACACAAGCAAACTTGACATCGATACAATAGCCGAGGAGAGCGTCAGACGACTGTACTCGGGCAGGGAGATAGCCAACCTCTGCAATTTGGCTATTCATCACATGCTTGAGGAGAAAAACCCGGAACTCACCGATCTTAACGTCCTCTCTGAAATTGATCTAAAGAAATTGGAGCTCAAAATCAGACCTCTCGAGATGAAGGACTTTGAAGCTGCTTTCAAGAAGATAAAAAGCCCCCTTACACGTAAAGAAATCAAGAAGTATGAGGAATAGGCAGAGAAGTTTGGAGTATAACTACATGAACGTGATGGCATCTTTAGTGGTGTCAAGCTCATAGTCAGGAAAGCCTGACCTCCTCCCACAGCTCCTCCAGCGTTTTTCCCAGCTTCAGCAGTATTCCGTTTTTGTAGACGACCTCTCCGTTCACCATGACCATTTCGACGTCGCTTCCCCTGGCGGAGTAGACGATGTGCGAGTAGGGGTTCTCACCCGGCAGGAACTGGGGTTTCCGAGCGTTGAGCAAAACGAGGTCAGCCAGATAGCCCGGTTTTATGAGGCCGGCCTTCAGCTTGAGGGCCATCGCGCCGCCCAGGGTCGCCCAGCGGAAAACGTCCCTTGCCGAAGCTACATCCGTCCTCTTCCTCCAGGCTTTGTTGAGAACCGCGGCAAAGCGCATCTCGGTGAACATGTCCATCAGTCCGACGGGGTTGGGTGAATCGTTGCCGAGGGCGATGTTCGTTCCGTTCTCGAGGAGTTCTATTATTGGCGCTATCCTTCCCTCAAGTTTCGCCATGCTCATGGAGCAGTGGACGAGCGTCGCGCCGCTCTTGGCGTATGTAGAAACCTCAGAATCGTCAAGGTAAATCCCGTGAACGCCTATGAGGTTTTCGTGCAGCACCCCTGCCCTCTGGAGGTACTCAACGGGAGAAAGCCCGTAGCGTTGTTTGACCTCCCGCACTTCGCTCCTGCTCTGGGAGAGGTGGACGTGAACGAGTGCGTTTCTCTCACGGCCGAACTCCCCGATTTCACGCATCAGCTCAAGGGACACAGTGTTGGTTGCGTGGGGAGCTAGGATGGGCGTTACGAGCTCGTCCCTTCCCTCCCAGCGTTTGAAGAAGCGGAACCCCTCTGCGGGCTCGGCTATCGGGAAGTCAACGAGGTCCATCACCGTCTGACCAACAAACGCCCTGATTCCGAGTTCACTGGCGGTCTTGGCTATCTCATCGGCGAAAAAGTAGTGGTCGTTTACCGTCGTTGAGCCGTTTGAAAGCGCCTCGGCCATGCCGATGAGCGCCCACCTGCGGATTTCCTCGCGCGTCCATTCGAGCTCGGCGGGCCAGATGACATCGCTCAGCCATCTTTCGATCGGAACGTCTTCGCCCAGACCCCTGAACTTCGCCATCGCCACGTGGGTGTGGGCGTTGACCAGTCCCGGGAGAATCAGGTAACCCTTACCGCCGTAGACCTCATCGACGTCGTACTGGCGAATACCATCGGCGGGAACGACGTCTCTGATTACAGATCCGTCTATTACTACCGCGGCATTCTCCCTGAAGCCCTCCCAGTCAACGACGGTTCCAACCAGAGCCTTCATGGACTCACCGATTGGAGTTAGTTGGGCTTTCAGTTAAACCTTTGGGTCACCTCTCCTCCATCCTGGCGGCTATCCACGCGAGGAGCAGGATGAAGACGATGCCGCCCACGAAGGAGCCCCCGATGTAGATGAGCTTCTCCTTCAGTAACATGCCCCCTTCAGAACTCGTTGCAGTCACGTTGCTTTCGTTGCACGGAACTGGCACCTTGATGACCTCCGTCACGACCTTCGGCTCGCACGTGGAATTGGTGCTCTCGTTGGAGATTTCGATTGAGGAGTTTTCGAGGACGTTGCTGGTCTCACCGGTAACTTTGATCGTCGTGGAGTTGTAGAACACCTTGCCGTGGCTTTCAACACCCACGCTTATCTCGTACTCCCCGGGGGCCAGCGGGATGACTGTGAGGAAATAAGTCCTGCTCCCGTTCGGGGCGAGCGTGTCAGTCCTCGTCAGCCATTTTCCGTAGGCGGTGAAGTTCTCGGCTATGGAAGCGAAGCCCTTCGGAAGGGCAACGGTGAGTGTGAAGGGAAGCTCCACGTTCCCCGTGTTCACCACGGTCACGTTGAGGGGTATCTCCTTTCCAACGCTGCCGTTTGAGGCAGAGACCTCCACACGATAGCCAATCTCCACTGGGGCGACGTCGATGGCCCTGTTCTCTGAGCTGAAGCTCACCTCCTCAACGCCGTAGCAGGAGAGGGCGTAGGGCGCGTGACCAGTGACGACCACGTTGCCAAGTGAGAGATTGCCGGCCTTCTCCGGGAGCAGCCTCAGCGGAATCTCTACGCTCTTGCCCTTCGGAATCTCCTCAAAATAGCTCGGGTAGTCGCCGAGAACCTTGAACCCGTCGGAGAGGTTGAGGTTCACCTCCACGTACTTCAGGTCGCTCGGCCCCTCGTTCTTTATGATGATCCTCGCCTCGAAGGGAACGAACTGGGTGGCGTTTCCGGGAGCGAGGAAGGAGACGTTGAGGAGCGCAACATCGCTCACCTTGGGAACCTTCTCCTCGTCTATGAACGCCACCACGTGGACCTCCATCGCTCCATCGCGCTTCCTGGAGGCAGTTGCACCCAGGAGGAGGCCACCGTAGTAGATTCCGGAGGAGAAGTTGCCGATCGTTATGAACCCCGACCTGATGACCCTGCCACAGGGGTTCATTATAGAGACATAGGCGCTGTCGTTGAAGATTTTGTCCACCCTGACCAGGTACGGGCCGAGCTTCTCTGTCTTGCCCTCGCGGAGCCATCCCTCGAAGGAGGGATGAACCTTCACGCGGATGTACGCGCCTTTCAGCCGGATGCTGGCCTTCAGGTAGTCCGAACCCACCAGTTCGCCGACGGAAATTAGCAGACCCCCGGCATCTATCGTCTCACCGGGTTCCGCTAGGTACTGCTTGCCGCTTACGCGGATGTCCACTATCTCCGTCAGTCCCCCGTTCTCCGAAGAGACCGTGTAATTGTAGAACACGACGCTCCATTCTCCCACCGATACGTTTTTGTTCCTCTTCAGGTAGCCGTCGAAGAGAACCGGCATCGGCATCAGGGATATCCCCAGGTTCCCGTAGGAGACCTCCTTCCCGGCCGCACAGTAGATTTCCTTAGAGGTCTCTCCGCCGGATACTACCAACGTGCCGCCCTTCTCGCCCACGGACTTCAGCAGAACCTCGTAATTCCCAACGAATAGCTTCTCGCCTTCGAGAAGGTAAGGGAAGGTGTACGAGAGGTTCAGATACGACATCTCCGAGGAGTACAGGGCGTTATGGAAGGAGAACGAATAGCCGTTCCACAGGATGCTTCCTCCAACCGGAACCACCCTCATGCCCATGCCGTTGGGATAAACGAGGACCGAGCCGTCGCTAAGGGAGATGTCCTTGACGAGAACGTCGCCCCCATCAATCCCAACCCTGGCCGGGAACGGAAGCCAGCCGGTTATCGAGGAGCTGGCTGCCACGCCGGGCAGCAGCATGAACGCCAGGACCAAAACGAGTAACCTCTTCACGGTATCACCCCCAGGGAGCCTATAACCACCCCCGTCAGCGAGGAGAACGTCATCATCTTGCCCATCACGACGGTTCCCAAGTACTGGCCGAGCGCCGCCAGCCACACGAGAACCACGAAGTAGTAGACCGTGATCCCGATGTGTCCGCCATCGGCGAACTTTATCGAAAGGGCGGAAAGGAGGCAGTGGATGATGAGGATGACCATGAGGATGTAGTCAGTCATCTCCAGGCCGCTCTTCGACGGAACGAAGATTATGTTCTGGAGGAAGTCCCCCTGGATGGTCAGGTTTGAGAAGAGCTTATTCATGTAAACTGAAACCTGAAACGCGGCCGCAACGGAGAAGGCGAAAGCCCCGGTTATGCCGTAGATAACGCCCCTGAAGCTCGCCACAGTCTGGGCGCGCTTCCTCCTGAGCCTCACCAGACGCTCGAAGTTCCTCGATATGACCATTCCAACGTAGTCCGGCTCAGCACCGAGGTTTATGCTCTTGTTGAATATCTCGGAGAAGATGCCTATGAGCCAGCTCCCCGTGTCTATCGTGAAGTAGCGCCAGGATTTGCTGTTGTCTATCCTCATCGAGACCCTGCGGTAGAGGTTCCTTATGTCCTGGGTGAGGACTCCGAAGTCATGGGCGCTGAGGTACTTGAGCACTAGGGGAAGGGCGGCGCCGCTGGCCGCAAGCGATGAGCTGAGGCTCCTCATGAAGGCGGGGAAGTTCTCGTCCTTCACGAGGATGGCCTTCTCCTCCTTCTCAAGCACCTTGCCCAGGTACATGAGCGGGGTGAGCACTATCGCGACCTGCACGAGGAGTGGGAGGTCGAACCTCGGCCTCACCACGAGCGCCACCAGAACCGCCGCCACGACGATGCCAGCAACGGAGACGAGCGCGGCCTTGATGAACTTGGCCTTCCTCTCGGAGGTCATGGCATAGTCGGCCCATATCTTGTCCTCCGGCATCCTGTACTTTATAACGAGCATTATTCCAATCTCGGTGGCAAGGACGAGCACGAACATGAAGGCGCTCAGGCTGACGATGTCCTGGCCGGTCAGTATCGGGCCGATGATTATGAAAGTCACCATGAAGACGACAGAAATTATCAGGGAGGAGTACACCTCCTTAAAGACGTCCAGGTCGTAAAGGGTTCCCTCGTAGAAGGTCTCGTAGTCGTCCATAACCGTCTTCTGCTCCTGGAGGAGGTAGTCCCTGAGCTCGACACCGCTGTCGAGGGAATAGGCGAGCCTGTCGAGGAAGTCCGCGAAGACCTTGCTGGGCGTTCTCCTCGCCAGGAACCTCAGGGCCTCCGGCATTCCCCTGTGGAGCTTGGCTATTAGGTAGTAAACCTTCTTCATGTCGCTCGCTATCGGCTCCAGAATCTTCTCGGTGGCCAGGTTCCAGATGAGCTCGCTTCTGCTCACGTCGCTCGTCGAGAGAACCGCGAAGTACGTGGCGAAGAACGGAATCTTGGAGTTTATCTGAACCCTCTTGTTGCTTATTCTGGCGTAGGGATAGCCGACGGCGTAGATGAGGGGGAGGAGCGGGATCGCGTAGAGAGCGAGGGTTATCACGCTGGAGAGGGCGACAAACCTCTTGAGAACTGAGACCGCGGCGAAGAGCGCCATGGCACCCACTAGGCTGGGCAGTAGAATCTTCCTGAAGTACTCATGCATGGTGATGCCCGACTGCGCCAGCACTCCCGCCTTCTCTCCGGCCATCTTACCACCTCACAGCCTGAAGCTCAGTCCCTCGATTCCCTTCTCGTAGAAGGCCTTGATCTCACGGTGAACGGCGTAGTAGTCCGTTATGCCAAGCTCTGCCATCCTCTTGATTATCCTCGCCCTCAGGAAGAGCTCGTTGTATATCTCCTTCGGGTCCTCGTAGCCGGCAACTTCGGCTATCTTCCTCTCTAGGATATACGAGTTGTTCATTCCACGGAAGATGTGCCTGTCCGTCACCGAGTCCCACTCGAAGACGTTCCTCGTCGCAACGCCGCCGAGTTCCTCGTAGTAGCCCTCTATCTCGACGACGCTCAGAACCCTCCTCAGGAACCTGCCGCGGACGTAGACCGCCTGCTGGAAGAGGGCTATGTTTAGGTTGTCTATGAACGTGACCGGGATGTTTATCGGCGAACCGGTGAAACGCTGTATCATCTTCCTGACGTCGCCCGCGTGGAACGTCGCCATAACCGGGTGGCCCGTCTGCATTGCTTGGAAGGCTATGGCACCCTCGGCTCCACGGATCTCACCGACTATGATGTAGTTCGGCCTCGAACGTAGGGCTGCCTTCAGGAGGTCGAAGAGCGTAACCCTGCTCTCCTCTGGGCCGCGCTCCCTGGTGGTGAGCCTCTGCCAGTTCTTGTGCGGAACGACGACCTCTGGTGTATCCTCAGCGGTGTAGACTTTAGCGTCTGGCTTGATGAACGGGATGATTGAATTGAGCGTCGTGGTCTTTCCGCTCGCCGTCTCACCGCAGACGAAGACGCTCATACCGTACTCGAGGGCCAGCCAGAGGTAGGCAGCGACCTCTGCCGAGAAGGTGTTCCACTTAACGAGCTGGACGACGCTCAGTGGCGTCGCCGAGAACTTACGGATAGTTGCGCTCGGGCCCTGGATGCTGACGTCGGGCGAGTAGATGATGTTGATACGCGAGCCATCCGGCAGGGTTCCGTCAACGATCGGGTTCTTGTCGCTGACAGGCCTCCCCATCCTCTCGCTGAGGTTCTTGAAGTAGTCCGCCAGGCGGAGGTTATCGCCGAAGGTTATGTTGGTCTCCATTGCATCGAATATCTTGTGGATGAGGGAGACGTAGTTGGCGCCTATTATGTGGATATCCTCGATGTAGGGGTCGCGCATGAGGGGCTCGAGGGGGCCGATTCCGACGATGTCCCTCTTGAGGAGATAGCGAAATTTAGCAACTTCCTCGGCCGTGAACGAGACCCGCCTGCGGTTGAACAGTCCCCCTCCAATCTTGCTCAGAGCCTCGTCCATCAGGTCGTCCAGAAAGCGCTCGAACTCCTCGCTGTCCTCGGGAATCTTCTTCTCCGGTGCAAGCTCGAGTATCTTGTCCTTCAGGAGTTCGTACTTCCGCTCCTCCTCCGGGCGGGTTATCCTGGGCTCAATGACTATGTACCTCTTCTCGGTGTTCAGGTCGCCGTAGATGTGGATGAATATCGGGTCGCCGACGGGGTAGAGTATGTTCGGGTACTTGATGTCCTTCATGTCCCTGCTGAGCTGGGCGTAGAACTCCGGAAACTTGCCGGTCTTCTTGACGAATTCCTCCACGTACCTCCGCAGATGGGGATTCCGCGCCATTGCAACCTCGATGTTGTCGCTGACGTCCCTCCTGACCGGCATATCACACCACCGCGGCTATCTCGACTATGAATCCAACCCTCGGCTCCACCCTGAACGGGATTATCTTCTGGAAGATGCCCATGGCGTTGTTGTACTTGACTATGGTGGCGGAGTTCTTCAGGTCGCCGCCGAACGTCTTCACGCTCAGCCGTATGAGCAGGCTGGATGCCTCTTCGAGTATCTTGAGGAACTCCGGGTCTATGTCTGCTGGGTTCACCGTCATTATCGTGACCTTTCCCAGGGAGCTCAGCCTCTTCAGATGAAGCGAGAATGCCCTTATCTCCTCCCTGTCGAGTTCGGATGGAAGCAGGGCGGAAAGGGAATCGATTATCATGACGTCGGTTTTCCACAGCCTCGGCTCACCAACGAACCTCGAGAGGAACTTCCGCCTGTCGGAGACTCCGACGAGCAGGGGATAGAGGGAGACGAACATGAGGCGCCTCTTTATCAGATCCTGGATTATGCTGTACCCCAGCGAATCCATCTGATTTATGAACTCGGGGGTGGTATACTGACTGGAAACATAGGTGGCGGTGTAATCGTTCCTCAGGAGCCCGTAAAGGAGCCTCTGGGAGAATATGGACTTACCGGTACCCCTGTCTCCCTCGATCAGAACTATACTCCCGGCCGGGATGCCCCCTCCAAGGCGCCGGTGAAGCTCGTCGTTGGGTATCTGAATCTTAAGGAGGCTCCCCATGGTCATCACCCCACCTCGAACACGAGCGATTTTCTCTTCCCTGTCTCGATGACGACCGTGATCTTGTGATAACCCGATGATATGAAGGCCGTGGGAACGTAGATTTTACCAACCTCATACGGGGCGAGTGCGCCCGAGGGCTCGAAGGTAAGGTTCGCGGGGGGTATCATCGAGCCGTCTATCATAACGACGACGGAGTTGGGGTCGAAGGAGAAGGAGTCTTTACCGATGTTGCGGATGTAGAAGACGTACGAAGAGCCAGAAACGGGAATGTTCTCGGGATCGTTAATTATCTCAAAATTAGTACGCAGACTCTCGGCCACATCCTGGCCTTTTGTGAGGATACCGCCCGAAATATCCTGGGTAACCACGTACAGACCCCCGGCTACCATACCCGCTACCAGTAGTGAGACGATGAATAGTACAAGCTCCGACACCACTGAACTCGCCATTATTACCCCTCCACAGGGCAGTACCAGGCACTGCTAATCACCTGCGGGGATCCGTTGGTCGCGTTACCGACCCACTTCCATTTTATCTTCAGCCCACAGCCAACCTCGGTGCTTATCACGAGGGAATTAACCAAAGTTTGATTCATTCGGAGGTTTTGAACGGTCAGCTCCATCCATTCGCCGGGCAGGAGGTATTCCCTGCCGGAGGTCAGGACCTTCGATGTCGTCAGGTCTCCGTTGTATATGTACGTCCACTTCGCCGGCGACAGGGTGCTTCCCTCGTTTGTTATGTTGAAGGTGATGTCGTAAAACCCTGTTACGACCGTGTAGTTGTACCCTGTGAGCTCGAGCTCCGATGTCTTTGCCTTCAGGGCCATCTGGTTGTAGTCTTCCGTCGCCTGATGCACCATGGAGTATGCGTTCTCACTCGAGACGTAGAGCATCCCGAAGGAAACCAGCGTTGCTATCAGCAGCACAGCGAAGGCTGCTGGTACACTGACCCCCATGGGAATCCCCTAAACTCCGTACACGTCTTCCAGCACCCTGCCGATCACCCGCATTTCCCTCTCTATGGCGTCCAGCAGTTCCCTGGTTATCCTGGCTCCCCTAAGGCGCTCTATGAAGAGCAGCGAAACGAGGTGATCCTGTATCGTGAGCTTCTCGTCCGGCCTCCAGTCGGGCTCCCGGTGGTGAGGCCTTATGCCCTCAGCGTACCTGAGCAAAGTATTCAGCACGTCCTCAGAAATCCAGCCGATCTGGTAGTAGAACTCAAGCACATCCTCGAGGTTCTGCATGCCGACCCTGTCTATGAGGAAGCCAAGCCACTTCAGCGCCATCATGGTCGAGACCATGTCGTTCGGTATGTGCTCGAGCCTTGCCTTGGTGCGTGGAGGACTGATCAGGACGTCCCTAATTTCAGAGGGGATTTCAAACCCCTTGGAAAGCTCAAACTCCTTCTCCATGGGCTCTACCTCCGTCGGGTTTTGGGCGGGAGACTCAGGAGCCGGTGCTTCCTCCACATGGGTTTCACTGGCGAGGGACCCCTCACCGAAACCTCCGCTGTTTCCAGCACCCATGAGTTCACCGTACTCCACGACCTGGGCCCCTCCCATTGGTTGATTCTGGGCCTCGCCCCACAGTGACTGATTAGCCTGAGCCGCCTGCGAGAGGTTCATGAGGTGATTGCGTATCTCCTCCAGGTACCTGCCGATCTCGTCCACGCGGCTGTCGAGCCGGGAGAGCTTCTCGATCTGCCCGGCGTAGGTGCGGAGCACCTTGTCAACTATCCTGTCAACCTGCTCCGGAGTCAGTATGTCGCGCTTCTTCATGAGGCGGTCTTTGAGGTCGTCGATAAGGAAGTTCGGGACCTTGCCCCTGAGGCGCTTGAGCCTCTCCTCAATCTCGGTTTCGGTAATCATACCCCTCCCTCCGATATGGCTTCGTATATCAGATCATCGAGGTCCATACCGTCGATTACAAGGAGCCTCAAGTCAGATTTTATCTGCGCTATCTCAGCTTTCAGGCTCTCAATCTCCTCGCTCAACTCCTGAATCTCGCTAAGTAAGGGATTAGCGGAATCAACATCCTTAAACGGATTAATCTGCTGCGAAACTATCTCATAGAGGACCATAACGTCCTTTATCACCTTATCCAGGCGATCTATCTCCTCACGGAGCTCGTTTATCTGGGTCTTGAGGGTGTCTATACTCACCTTTATGCGGGGAATGTCGTTCTCGATCTCGTTTATTCTCGTCATGACCTGGGTTATGAGCTCCTCTTCCTCCTTTTTCTTCTGAGCCATCTCTTCCGCGGCTTCCTGCTCCAGCTCATCAAGCTTGATTATCTCCCTGTTGTCTTCCGCCTTCTCCTCCCCCTCCTTTTTCTTCTTGAACTTGTTCTTCAGGTACGAAAACGACATTCCGATCACCCGCGAGGAAAGTTGTGGAAAAAGGAAAGAGGGTATATGGCTTCACTTGAGGTCGACTATCTTGTCGGTGTCGCTGAGACCGTAGGCGGTCGGGGTGATGACCTTAGTGTAGCCAGGAGCACCGAACTCAGGAACGACCCTGATGGTTATTGGAGTCCTCGGCTCAACACCGCCGAAGACGGCGGTGAGGTTGACGGTGAGCAGGGCTATGTCTCCGGTGGTAAGGGTCGGAATGGTGCCGCTGAGGGAGCGGTCAGCGTCCTGGACGATGAGGATTCCAAACTCATGGCTCCAGTTTATGCCAGTTGCGTTCCAAGGAGCGGAGTTGGTGTCAAACATACTGCCGCTTATGGTACCCTTAGCGCCACCGTAGGAGAGAACAACCTGTTTCTCACCATTGTCAAGGTAGATCTTGGTCTGGTTGAGGTCAATGGGGCTGCTTCCAGCGTTAAGAGAGACCTGTATCGTCATCAAGGTCATGTTGTTGGAAGAGGGCGCGTAACCAGTCACTGCGTCGATCTTTATGCCCGTTGAAACCTCCTGGGTGGTCTGCCTGCCCGTGGCCTCGGCCCTCTGCTGGAGGTAGCCGCTGGTGTTGATGAGAACGGCGGCGGCTACTGCGGCCACTAGAACCATGGCTATGAACACTATCAGGGTACCGATACCGACGGCACCCCTCTTCTTCTTCAGCAACCTCATCTCCTGGCACCTCCCTTAGGGATTTTGCAATATATTCTAGGAGCTTTGCATATAAATCGATTTTTTGTTGGTAATTATGTAGAAACTAGTGTACCTACATATGTAGGTTGATACTACTTCAAGAGATAAATACAGGATGGCAGATTCTACAACGAAGATAACGGGTAGAATGTGAAGAAACGTTACATCAAGCGCGTCACCAGCAGGGCGGATTTACCGACGGGCTCAACCTTCACGTCGTATGGACTCTCCTCGACGGCAGCGATTATATCTTCAGAGCTCGGGAAGCGGGTGAATTCCCTGGTCAGGCTCTCAAAGAACTCCAGGGCGGCGATCCGTGGGTAGTTGTCCCTGAAGGGTTCGATTATAACGAGCTTCCCGCCAGGCTCCAGGGTTCCAATTGCCCTCTTGACGGCCGCTCCGGGGTTCTCCAAGTACTCCAAGACGAAGCTCATCACCACGGCATCGTAGGTGTTCTTGACCACAAGTTTCCTTATGTCCATCTCCCGTAGAACCACCCAGTCCATGCGGGCGTTCCTAACGCGGACCTTGGCTATGCTCAGCAGTCCCGGAGAAAAGTCAACGCCAACGTACTTCCCGTTTGGACCAACGGCTTCCCCAAGTTCCACGGGGGAGACGGAGCCGCAACCGAGGTCGAGGATGCGCATGCCATCCTCGAGGCCGAGGAGACTCGCTGCAAGCTGCCGGTAGGTCCTGTTGAGCTCCATCAGTAGGCGCATGTCCCAGAAGTCGGCGCCCTTGTCGAAGTCCATGAGTATCTTCGGGTGCTCCGCGGAGATGAAGGCGTAATCCGCCATCTTGTAAAGCTCCTCAACTATCTGGACCCAGTCGGAGAGGAGCTTTCCTGCGTCTTCCGCGCTTAAGTTGAACTCGTAGGAGAAACCCGGCATCTTAAGGATGCCGTCGGACTCCTCCACGAAGCCAAGGGAGACGTAGGTATCTATGAGCCTTCCCAGGTACGCCTTGTTGGAGACCGGGATCACTGACAGCAATTCTTCACGGGGCATTCCACTCGCGAGCCTGCGGAATATGCCGTACTTTAACCCGAGCCTGAGGAGATGCCCAAGGGATAAGTCGACGATCGCCTCAAGGTTCCTGTCGAGTATCTCCGCCAGTGGGTTCATTGCCGTCACCTCAGGTGTACCTCGAATAGTATGAGTGGTAGGACTTCAGGAGCTTGACGACCTGCTTCCCGTACTCAGTGAGCCGGTAGTACTTGAAGCCCTTCTCGGTAACGACCTCCACGAGTCCGAGGCTCACGAGGGAGCTGTGGCCGTTGTATCGGTTCCCAAGGCCGATAAGAGCACCCTTCACATTTGAGGGGTCTGATTTGACCACCCGCGCGATTTCAGAGAGGTAGGTGGGGGTGGGATATATTTCATCGAGATAGAAGAGTATCCGCTTCCTCAGTTCGCTGCGGTTGATAGAGCGGATTACAAAGGGATCAATGAACATTTGAACATCCCCCCACCACTACCCCGCAATAATTAAAGACTCTCCAATTCTCACCAAAATATGTTGAGCACGATACTATATAAATGTTACCATTTGTGAACTAATAACCCTTTTCAACTTGTCAAAATGTAATTATTATCCCAATAGATATTCCATTGTTGAAGGTTTATCCAGTTTGGATAAAAATTATCCAAGGATTGGATGACTCCCAACTCCTTCGAGGGTGCCCAACACTGGGTATCGTCATATTTTGGGAGAATTTCCATACTTCATGATGAAATGACAATCGAGGGGACAAAGAATTTAAATTATGGTTTTCAAACCTACACCCATGCCGCTGATGATAGTCGTGGAACATAGAATAGGGGCATTTCCCCTTTGGATAAATTGACGCTCTTCTGGTAGCCCAATCGCTACCGTTATAAAGTCCCCTTCAAAGCCTCTGGAGGTGGTAACGATGATTGATAAGGTTTATTGCGCCGACGTTCGGCCCGATATGGAAGGCAAGCGCGTTAAACTCGCCGGATGGGTTTATAGGAAGAGAGAAGTTGGAAAGAAGGTGTTCATAGTCCTCCGCGACTCAAGCGGAATAGTCCAGACCATATTCAAGAAGGAGCTGAGCGATGAGGCCTACGCCGAGGCAAAGAAAGCCGGAATAGAGTCCAGCGTGATAGTCGAGGGTACCGTTAAAGCCGACCCCCGCGCCCCCACTGGGATCGAGATTCAGGCGGACAGGATTCAGATTGTCCAGAACGTTGACTTCTTCCCGATAACCAAGGACGCGAGCGACGAGTTCCTGCTGGATGTGAGGCACTTGCACCTGCACTCGCCGAAGGTCGCCTCAATAATGAAGGTCAAGGCAACGATGATGCAGGCAGCTAGAGAGTGGCTCCTCCAGGACGGCTGGTACGAGGTCTTTCCGCCGATACTCGTCACCGGAGCCGTTGAGGGCGGTGCGACGCTCTTCAAGCTCAAGTACTTCGACAAGACGGCTTACCTCAGCCAGTCGGCCCAACTCTACCTTGAGGCCGCCATCTTTGGCCTCGAAAAGGTCTGGTCGCTCACGCCGAGCTTTAGAGCGGAGAAGAGCAGGACGAGAAGGCACCTCACCGAGTTCTGGCACCTTGAGCTTGAGGGTGCCTGGATGGACCTCTGGGACATAATGAAGGTCGAGGAGGAGCTTGTGAGCTACATGGTGCAGAGAACGCTTGAGCTCAGGAAGGGCGACATCGAGACCTTCAGGAAGGACTTCACCACACTCAAGAACACCGTTCCGCCCTTCCCGAGGATAAGCTACGACGAGGCCATAGACATCCTCCAGAGCAAGGGCGTCGGGATAGAGTGGGGCGAGGACATGGGCGCCGACGAGGAGAGGATCCTCACCCAGGAGTTCGAGGCCCCGTTCTTCGTCTACGGCTATCCGAAGCACATCAAGGCATTCTACATGAAGGAGGACCCGGAGGATCCGAGAAAGGTTCTCGCGGCGGACATGCTCGCGCCGGAGGGATACGGCGAGGTCATCGGTGGTTCACAGCGTGAGGACGACTACGACAAGCTCGTGCAGAGGATTCTCGACGAGGGCATGGACCCGAAGGACTACGAGTGGTACCTCGACCTCAGGAAGTACGGCAGCGTCCCGCACAGCGGCTTCGGCCTCGGCCTTGAGAGGCTCGTTGCCTGGGTGCTGAAGCTCGACCACGTCCGCTGGGCCACGCTCTTCCCGAGGACGCCCAGTAGGTTGTATCCTTAAGGTCTTCAAAGCATATTCTGTTTCTTTTAATATTGCTTGATTTAGGAAGATCAAACATGCTCACAAGAGTTCAACATTATCTGGGTAGTATTTCATTTCTAATTTTTCCAACTCTGTAGCCTACCACAAGCACAAGAACTAAATTCAAGAAAAACAAGATTTGAACTATTTCTACAATGCTTTCTACTAAGAATTTAGGAGTCAGCGAAATTTTGAACAACATCGAAAACGTTAAATCCTGATGCACTATCCGCGAGAGATAATTCCGAATTTGCTCTGGGCCTATAATCTCAATAATCACTGGCAATATTAAGAGGAACGTAGTAATCAACGGAGACAGAAGTCCCTGTTTGATACTCCTCGAGAACTCTCTTTGATACCACGCGAAAAGCAATAAAATAGTCCATGAAAAGACAAGTCCACAAAACATACCCAATAGAGGAGCGACTATTGCATCTAAAGCCTGAATTCCCATGGAAACTCCAAACTGGAGAAGCAGTAACATCAAAAAATACAAAATCACAAAAGGAGTATAATAACAGACAAGCAAGATTGATATCTCGATAATAGTCCCAAATTGTCTATTAATTTGAAAGGCTCTCTCCCACACTCGATTCTTCAGAAGTTCGTTTCTTTTATATCTCTTACATCCTGGAGGAAGCATTGAACTTGGGGAGTAATACCAGAAAAAGATACATAACAACTTTCTAAATATAACTAGGCTTGCCAATCCCGATATTACAAACAACCCAACGATAAACCACTCTACATAACTCATAACATATGTCCTTTTTAAGGCAAAATTTAAATAATTTTCTTCTAGGTAATTACTTCCAACAGAGTTGATTCAGAGAGTCATGAACCTAAAAGCTCTCAAGCCCCTGCTTGGCAAAAGCGCTCTTATAGGTAGATAGCACACTAACTTCAGAATATATTAAGTGGTAAAGTCCCACTCCGGGGGTTTGAGAGTACAGGAAACTTTGCTCTTGCAAGGCTTGACCAAAGTTTGTGATTGCCATTTGAATTAGCCGTTTAAACGGTGCACATTCAAATTTAGCATTTAGATAGTAATTTCACTTGAAATTTGCCGTTAACCTTTGAGTCCATTTTTCTTTTTGACGCCCGTAGGGCGTCATATTTAAGGGACTCGGTGAAAGCTTAATTAAAAACAAGGAAATCCAACTAGAACCAGCCTTTTAATAACGTGCACTCTAAAAGAAGACACTTTGAAAAGCAATCACCAACTTTGATGAAACTTTGCGAAGGCAAAGTTTCTGTGGCGGGCCCGGCGGGATTCGAACCCGCGACCTCCGGCTTAGAAGGCCGGCGCCCTATCCTGCTAGGCTACGGGCCCTCGCTCCTAAGGTGCCGGGGCGCTCTTATAAAAGTTGCGGTGAGGAAAAAGGGAGAAACCTCACCGCCTCCTCCTGAGGAGGAGCGGTATCAGGGCCAGGCCAACTATCAGTGCAGGACCGCAGATTCCCCCGTTCTCCTCAGGGGTCGTCGTGGTCGTCTTCCCGAGTATCTCGTCCGGGCTCTTGCCCTCTATCATGAGCTGGGTCCACTGCTTGAGCCAGAGGTCGTAGTTGTTCTCGATCTCCTTGGGGTCGACGGTCACCGGTTTGTCTATCTTCACCGCGTACTTGAAGACCTCCGGGGTCTGAACGTTTTTGTTGACGGGATACATCCACTGGTTGAGCGGGAGCTTCTCCTGTGCCTCCTCGCTGATGAGAAACTCGATGAACTTCTTGGCCAGCTCAGGGTGCTTGGCGCCCTTGACGATTCCCGCGCCCTCTATCTGGAGGTAGTTGCCCTCCTTGAACGCCACGGCACCGACGTTGGTGTTGTTGTCGTAGTAGACGGTTGCAGCCGGCGAGGTGGCGTAGCTGAGGACCAGCGGGTATTCACCTTTGGTGAAGGCGTTCCAGGCTGCGCTCCAGCCCTCGACTATCTGGACGTCGTTCTCCTTCAGCTTCTCCCAGTAGTAGAGCCAGTCGTCGCCGTAGACCGCTATCGTCCAGAGGAGAAAGGCCATTCCCGGTGAGCTGGTGCGCGGGTCTTCGATTATCAGCTTACCCTTCCACTCCGGCTTGGTGAGGTCTTCGAGGCTGGTTGGCGGGTTCTGAACCATATCCTTGCGGTAGTTGATGGCTATGAAGCCGTAGTCGTAGGGCGTGAGGTGATAACTCGGGTCGAACTTCTCAACGATCCAGCCCGGAATCACGTCGGCGTTGGCCGGCTTGTAGGGTTCCAGCACGCCGGCGTCAATGGCTTTGGCCAGGTAGCTGTTGTCTATGCCCACCACAACGTCCGCCTGCGGGTTGTCCTTCTCAAGGATGAGCCTGTTGAGAACCTCACCGGCGTCGCCGATGAGGACGAGGTTCACCTTGACGCCGTATTTCTGCTCGAAAATCGGAACTATCTCCTTCATCCACCACTCTATGCTGTCGTAGGAGTAAACCGTCAGCTGCTCCTGGGCTTTAACGGGCCTCGAAGCCCCGATGGCACCGAGGAGCAGGAGGGTGAGCAGCAGCGTGGCGAGCTTCCTCATTCTTTCACCCCCATGAACAGGTTTTTGGTTTTCATAAGGGAGTAATAGGGCGGATTAAAAAGCTTTGCGCCCCAGAATTGTGGACTGAAAATAGCGTAAAAGAGGGAAACGGGTCAGCCCTGCGGCAGGTGGACGCCACCGGTGAGGTAGACGTAGATGAAGTACGAGTAAATCGCCAGCAGCACTCCGCCGGTGAGCCTGTCTATCCTGCCGGTGAGACGGAGAACGGCGGTGAGTATGCCCATGACGAGGAGCGTCAGGGGCAGGGTGAAGGTGTATATCGTCGCGTCCACCCTGATCGGGTTTATGAGGGCCGCTATGCCGATGACCATGAGGACGTCGAGGATGTTCGCGCCGATTATGTTGCCCACGCTGATGTTCGGGAGCCTCTTGATGGTCGCCATGAGGGAGTTGGTGAACTCGGGCAGGGAAGTCCCGATCGAGACCATCGTGAGGCCTATGACGACCTCGGGAACTCCAAAGGCTCTGGCTATCGTGACCGCGCTGTCGACCACGAGCTTGGCACCGGTCACGACGAGTATGCCGCTCCCGAACATTATGAGGGCGTCCCTTCTAGGGTTCCCGCGTCCGCCTTCGGGGAGCTCCTCCAAGGTCATGTGCTTGCGGTAGAGGTAGTAGAGGAACCCGAAGTAGATGAGTATCAGGCTGGCGCCGTCGAGCCGGCTTATCGTGCCATCGTACATGAGCAGGCCGGCGTAGGCAGTAACGCCTATCATGAAGAGGGCATTCTTCCAGGCGGTTTTCTCGACCTTCAGCGGACGGAGCAGGGCGGAAACGCCGAGAATGAGGGCGATGTTCGCGAGGGCACTTCCTATCGCGTTACCGAGGGCTATGTCGGGCTTTCCCTGGTAGGACGAGATGGCGGAGACTGTGACCTCCGGAAGGGTGGTGGCTATGCTCGCCAGGACGAGCGCTATGATGAACTCGCTGACGCCAAAGCCCTTCGCAACGCGCGAGGCGGCTTCTACAAAATAGTCGCTCCCCTTGATGAGCAGGATGAGGCCGAGCGCGAAGAGGATGATTTCAACTATCACTTTCTCCCACCAGAATAGGGCTGGAAAGAAAGCTTAAAAGCTATTTGGCCTCGTGAGCGTCGATACCTTTGCCCTCCATCTTGATGACGTAGTCCGCTGCGTTCTGGAGCGCGACCGAGAAGCCCGGCTCCACCCCTATGACTATCGTCTCCTTACCCCTGCGCTTCGCCTCGTTGACTATCGGGAGGAAGTCCGCGTCCCTGGTGGCCAGAGCGATAACGTCGACGTCGGAGTTGTAGATGAGCTCCATGGCCTCGATGGCTATCCTCACGTCGGTGTCGCCGGCCACTATTATCGGCTCAAGCCCCTGGTTCACGACGGCCTCTATGAGCCCCTGGGGAGCGTACTGGTTGAGAACTACCTTGGCCACCCTGAGCTTTCCAATCCGCTCGAGGGCGTCTATGATGTCCTCCAGCTTTATCCCGAACTCCTTTCTGAGAATGTTGGGACCGTCGATGATGAGGCCTATGCTTCTCTTCTTCTTCGGCTTGGGCGTCTCCTCGCTGACCTCCTTGACCTCCTTCTCCCCGCGCCTCAGAACCCTGAAAAAGCGCTCCTTCATTTCTCCTCACCGCCCTCGAGGATTATGGTGTAGTCGGCGGCATGCTTCAGCGCCGCCGAGAAGCCCGGCTCGATTCCGATGACGATGGTTTCCTTGCCGCGCTCCTTGGCCTTGAGAATCACAGGCAGGAACTCCGCGTTTCTGGTGGCCAGGGCGATAACGTCGATGTTCGGGTTGTATATCTCCCTCATCGCCTCGACGGCGAGCTTCACACCCGTCTCGCCCGAGACGACGATTGCCTCAAAGCCCTGGTTCGATACCGCCTCTATGAGCCCCTGGGGGGCGTACTGGTTCAGTATCACCTTGGAGACCCTGAGGTCGCCCAGTCCCTCCAGGGCCTCAACTATGTCCTCCAGCTTGACGCCGAACTCCTTCCTGAGGATGTTGGGGCCGTCGATGAGAAGTGCTATCCTCTTACCCCTGCTTATCTTTCGTCTCATCGTTCCTATGCTCCTCATGCCATCCTTCGTTATCGAAATTATCTTCTCCCAGTTGCCGCCCGGCATAGGAGTCACCGTTGGAATGGATACACCAATGACATACCGAGGGAACTACGCGCCAATCCTATAAAAAGTTAGTTTAGGGTCAGGAAATGACCCTCTTGTAATAGTACCAGAGTCCCCTTATGATATCGCGCACCTCTATCATGGTGAAGGTTTCGGTTCTGTCAATGAGCCTCGCCGTCTCCTCCCAGCTGTGGGCCTGGAGCACGCGGTAGATGAGCAGCTTTATCTGCCTCTCGTCGAGATAGGGCTTCATCCAGCCGTCGAGGAAGTATAGCTTCACGATGGGCTTAACGGCGTCAACCACAGTGTCGTAGGTCAGAACCTTGCCCGTGAAGGCATCGAGGCGCTTTCTCTGAACCTCTGTGAGGTGAATCGGATAATCCACCGCCTCACCGAACGGCGTCTCGAAGAGCCACCTGACTATCTCGGGCTCGATCTCGCGGTGGGTATCACCCAGCCACTCCGTGAGCCTTATCCTGAACTCGTCGTTGGCCTTCCTGATGAGCTTCTTCGCCCTCTCGCTTATCGGCTTGAGAACTATGGCGGTGAACTCACCGCTCACAGGGTTTCTCGCGGGGCTCAGGTGGACGACGGCAAAGCCGTTCCTGACCCAGAAGCGGACGAGCTCCTCGCTGGCACCGAAGCCGGAACCTATCCAGTCAAGGCCTTTCTCCCTGGCCTCCTTTTCGAGGAGCTCCAGCGCCTTGCTGCCCAGCCCCATGTCCATCGCGTCCGGATGGGTCGCTATCCTCACTATGCGGTAGCCCTTCAGCTTCGCGAACTCCTTCGCCATGTGGTGCTTGACCATCATGTCCGGGATTATGTTGCCGCGCGGCTTGTAGCCCTTTGCCATCTTCTCGATGACCTTCTTGGGTATGTTGCCCTCCTCCGCTATCTGAACTCCGGTCACTATCTTGCCGTTCTTGAGGCGAAGGACGCGGGCCCTGTGGTGAGGCGCGTCGGCGAGCAGGGCAACGTCACTCGGCCTGTTGCGGTAGTGGGCGAGGATGTAGATACCGACGAAGTTCCTCAGGTCTTCTCTGTCCTTCTCGAACCAGTCGTCGAGGTCGGGCTCCTCAAAGTAGACCTCCTTGTTCTTTATAAGCCCATAGTCATCCTCCGTGAGCTCAACCGGCTCGGCATCGAGCAGGAGGACGTCAAAGAGCCACTTCTCGATGGGGTCGTTCTCGGCGTAGCGGATGGGCTCCTCCATGTGAAGCTCCTTAAAAGAGCGCTTCTCCCTCGCCTTCTTCAGGAACTTGACGGAGAAGCCCCTTCCGGCACCCTCGTAGCCATGAATGGTAGAGGAGTACACAACGCGGGGCTTGTTGAGGTACTTGTGGAGTATAGGCACGTGGATTCCGGCCGCCTCGTCGAGGATGTACAGGTCGGCCGTCTTCTTGTAGCCTTCGGCCGGCGGATAATACCTCAGACCGATCTTCCTGGCGTAGAGCTCCTTGATCAGCCCCTTCTCCTCGACGACGTGGGGCTTGAAGCCGAGCCTCTGAAGGGCACGTTTGGCGAAGCGGAACAGAGCCTGAACGTTCTCCGGCTCGGGGGCCGTCACGACTACACGCGTGCGCTTTCCGAGGGCCAGGGCCAGACCTATCGCAGCTATTCCAACGGAGACGCTCTTTCCGCGACCCCTGTCCGCGGTGAGAACGAGCATGCCCTCCTCCTCAACCAGCCCCTCGAAGGCCTTCAGAACCTCAACCTGCCCCTCGGTGAGGGCCATCTCGTACAGCTCGCGCGGGAAAAGGGTCTCCTCGGGAATCGGAACCCCTTTCCTCGATTTAATCTTCGCCTGGCTCTTGTTCCTCTTCGGCTTCTTCTTGAGCTTGCCGTTCTCGGTGATGATGTAGATGCCGTCGTGCTCCGTGAACTTCCTGATGAGCCGCCTGTTGAAGCGCTTCTTAACGTCGTCTATCGTGTAGGGCGGCGTGACGAGGCTCTTGTGGAAGCCCGTCCACATGTTTTTCCACTTCTCGAACGGGTGGGCGAGTATGAAGATGAGTCCGCCGCCGCGGACGGTCTCGATTATCCTTCCGAGGTCGTTCGGCGAGTAGTCGTAGCTCATGTCCAGGACGAGAATGTCGAAGGTCCTGCCCAGTATGTCGCGGGTGTGCTTGAACGTAACCGCCTTAACCTCGGCGGCCGAGCCTGCCAGAACGTCGAAGTGCTTTCTGAAGGCCTCGTAGCGCTTCCTCCCGAAGGTCTCCTCGCCGAGTGCATCGGTTGCGTAGAGGAGTTCGATTCTGTCCTCGCTCTCGTCCCTCAACCGTTTCTCGCGGAGGTCGTCGAGAATCTCCCCCAGGGTTCTGGCCGATGCGCCGGCTAGGATTCCGGCCAGTTCGGCCTTTCTTACCGTATCTCCCTCTATGATTATCATTCTCCTGTGGAATTTCTCAAGCGCCTGAGCCAGAGCGGTCTCCGTGAGCTTGAGAACCGAGTCCTTAACATTCTCGCCTTTCGCGTACTCTCTCACTTCCTTGTCAAAGCGGACCTTGACGGTCACGGCCGCCACCTCCCGGATAAAAGGGAGAAGGGGGATTTAAAAAGGTTAGGCGGTTTTGAAAGCTTCTCGATAATCATCGAAACGCTAAGTTTTTATACGAAAAGGCCGATGTTAGTTCGGTGGTTTCTATGGCGAAAGGCCTGAGCGAGAAAGACCTCGGAAAGTTCAAGCTCGTTGGAAATATCGACGCCTTCAGGAGAAGGCTCGTTTTCCAGGTAACGGAGATAAGCGTTGAGAAGGACGACTACTTCTCGAGGCTCTACCTCTACGACGGCAGAAAGGTTAAACATTTCACCTCCGGAAAGAAGGACGGAAACCCGCGCTTCTCCCCGGACGGGAAGCTGATAACCTTCACCTCGAAGCGCGATAAGGAGAGCAAGGAAGCCGAGCTGTACGTTATTCCGACCGACGGCGGCGAGGCGAGGCTTCTGACGAAGTTCAAGTACGGGATCAAAAACATCCGCTTCACGGAGGACGGGAAGAGCATAGCGGTCGTTACGCCGATAGACGTCGAGAAGAAACCGAAGGACGACGTCCACATCATCAAGGAGATTCCCTTCTGGTTCAACGGCGTCGGCTGGGTCTATGGAAAGAGGAGCGTCGTCTACCTCGTTGACATTGAGACGGGCAGGAAGAGGCGCGTAACGCCGAAGAACCTCGACGTCTCGCAGATCAGGTTCCATGAAGGAAAGCTCTACTTCACGGCCCAGGAGGACCGCGAGAGGAAGCCGATGGTGAGCGACCTCTACGTCCTTGAGGGCAGGAAGGCGAAGAGACTAACCCCAGGGGAGTGGAGCGTTCAGGACTTCATACCCCTCGACGACGGCACGTTCATCCTCAAGGCCAACACCCGCGAGCGCGGGATTCCGACGAACACCCACATCTACCACTACAACCCCGAGACGGGCGAGATGAGGAAGCTCACCGCGGAACTCGACAGGGCTGCATACAACTCCCTGAACTGCGACGTCAGGGGGAGCCAGAGGGCAGAACTGGTTTTCAAGGACGGCTGGGTTTATTACATAGCAACCGACGGCCCGAGGGCGAACCTCTTCAGGGTGAACCTTGAGGGGAAGATAGAGCGCGTCATCGGCGGCGATAGGAGCGTCGAGAGCTTCGCAATCGGCGACTACATAGCCTTCACCGCCCAGGACGCGGTCACTCCGACGGAGCTCTACGTTCTCAGGGATGGGAAGGAGAAAAAGCTCACGAACTTCAACGGCTGGATAAAGGAGTACACCCTCTCTAAGCCGGAGCACTTCAAGGTCAAGGCCAGCGATGGAGTGGAAATCGACGCCTGGATTATGAAGCCCGTTGACTTTGATCCCGGAAGGAAGTATCCCGCCGTTCTGGAGATTCATGGAGGGCCGAAGACCGCCTACGGCTACTCCTTCATGCATGAGTTCCATGTTTTAACCGCCAAAGGCTTCGTCGTGATATTCTCCAACCCGCGCGGCAGCGACGGCTACGGTGAGGAGTTCGCCGATATAAGGGAGCACTACGGGGAGAGGGATTATCAGGACCTCATGGAGGTCGTTGATGAAGCACTGAAGCGCTTCGACTTCATCGACGGGGAGAGGCTCGGCATCACCGGCGGTTCCTACGGCGGCTTCATGACCAACTGGATAGTCGGCCACACGAAGCGCTTTAAAGCGGCGGTAACCCAGCGCTCAATCTCTAACTGGGTGAGCTTCTTCGGGACGACCGATATAGGCTACTTCTTCGCGCCCGACCAGATAGGCGGTGACCCGTGGAGCAACACCGACGGCTACTGGGAGAAGAGCCCGCTGAAGTACGCGCCGAACGTCGAAACTCCTCTCCTCATAATCCACTCGATGGAAGACTACCGCTGCTGGCTACCGGAGGCGTTGCAGTTCTACACGGCGCTCAAATACCTCGGCAAGACCGTTGAGCTCGCTCTCTTCCCCGGCGAGAACCACGATCTCAGCAGGGGCGGAAAGCCGAAGCACCGGGTCAAGAGGCTTGGGCTGATCGTCGGGTGGATGGAGAGGTGGCTGAAGGACTGATTTCTTTTCTTTCCACAACCCTTAAATATGTGAACTCACATAATTCTGTGCGGTGATGGCATGCCGAACATAACCCTCTCCGTCCCGCCCGACCTCTACAGGAGAATGAAGAAGCATCCCGAAATAAAGTGGAGTGAGGTGGCGAGAAAGGCCATAGCGGAGTATTTAGCCAAAATCGAGGCCGAAGAACTCAGTTCGGACGAACTGCTATCTCTTCTCGGCGAGGACTTCAGGAAAGAGCTTGAGAGCACGCCCGTTGAAAAGTACGAGAAGGCGCTCAAGAAAACGAGGGATGCGGAATGGAAAAGGCTCTCTACGACACCAACGTCCTGATAGACGCGGCAAAATCCGGAAAACCCCTCAACGGATACACCACGGTCCTCAACGTCGTGGAGTTTCCGAGGGCGCTCGAGCTTGGACTAACGGTGATAACGCCGAGCCTCGAAGACTACCTGCTCGCAATCAAGATATCTCAGGCGATGGTCAGGAAAGGAACGCCCGTTCCCGCGGTTGATGCCATCGTCGCAGCGGTTGCAATGAATCGGGAGCTAACGCTCGTCACGAAGGACAAACACTTTGAGTGGATAAATGAAGAATTCAAGGAGCTGAGGCTCCAGAGCATATAATGAAACCTTCCCGTTTTTTGCAGCTTTATCCCAAAAAACCCCTTATTCCAGCCGCCTCAACTATCAGCTCGCTGTTCAGCTCTCCGACCAGTATCCTTGAGGTTATCTCGCTGTGCCTTTCGTCACGCTCGTAGTTTCTGGCCATCTCCGCGAGGGGTTTGAGGAACGGGAACCTTTCGGAAGCCTCGGGGTTGAAGTAACGGAAGGCGAACTCGAAGTCCCGATAAAGGCCCAGGTAGTAGTCGCCGAGGAATTCGAGCTCCTTCTCGCTCAATGCACTCAGGCCGAGGAGCTCTGGCGGGATTCCGAGGGAGTAGAGCGAGGCCGTGAACTTTATTGCCCTCGGCAGCGCCGAGCCGTTCACCTCGCGCGAGTAGCCGAAGAGACCGATGTGGAGCTTCCTCCGTCTCCTCGACGGGACGAACTTTGCGACCTCCCTGATGAAGGGAGCGAGCGCCCTGAGCTCCTCTGAGTATCTGGCCCCGTACTTCTTGAGGATCTCAAACGCCTCCTCCGGAACGGGCAGGGCTTTTCCCCTCTTCGATTCCCTGATCCGCTCAACGGCCCTTATGACGTCCTTCGGCGTCCTGTCGTACTTGAACGAGCTCTGTATAGTGAAGGTCTGGACGCTCGGGTATTCGGCCAGAACCCCCTCGACGTTCTCAGGGGTGAAGTGCCCCCTGAACGGCGCACCGCCGACGCCGATTATCGGATAGATTGGAATCCCGAGTTCCTCCTCGAGTCCCTGAAGTTCGAAGAGCGCCAGCTTGTCGTAGAGCACCGCGCTTATGAGGCCGTAGTTCATCGCGGGGTCGCTCCTGGCAAGGAAAACGCGCTGATATTCGACCTCCTTCCCGCCGAGGTACTCCCGCACGATGTCCGCCGCGCCCAGTATCGCCTCCCTGCTCTCGAAGAGCGGGATGACGCCTATCTCTGAGGGGTAGAACTCCCCTATCCACTCGTGGAGCTTGATGTCGTGGACCCGCTTGTACTGCTTTCCGGCTATGTAGTGCCTGTAGAGCTCGTAAACCCTGTTCAGTTCCTGGGAGGAGGTTGTCATAGGGAGGATGACCTCAAATATCGGAGGAAGCTCTTCACCGTAGAACAGCCTCGCGTAGTCCGCCGAGCGGGGTATCGCCTCCAGGGTCTCAAGGAGGAGTTTCGCCTCGGCCTTTTCGACGCTGGGGTTGGGGACGCGCGGCGTCAGTCTGAGTTCTTCCCCGAGCTTTTTGCGCTTGAAGAAATAGCCATAGCGCTCGAATAGCTTCTTGACGACGAACTCGTCCACTTCTTTGCCCTCGAAGTCCCACATCTGCTCGTCTATCCCCAGAACGCTGAAGGCGTAGAAAGCCTCGACGACCTCGTCCTCACCGCCCATCGTCGGACTGCCCGCGAAAAAGGGAATGAATACGTTGTCAGGATGCTGAGTGCTCATCGTTCTTGGTATCATTTATCCCACCAAAATGGCAAAGAACTGGCATGATTTAAGATTTTTGGAGAAAAATTCGTACAAATGACAGGAGGATGGAAAAAGGTTTTTAAACGACCCGCCCTAGTTCGGCCCATGAGGGCGTACATCTTGGCGTTTCCGGAGAAGCGGTGGGAGAACTACACCCTTCCCGTTGCGGATGAACCCGTCGTCAGGCTCACGGAGAGGAGGCTCCTCGCGAGCAAGAGGATAGATGAGGTCATCACGGTGGTCAGGAAGGACAAGCTCAGAACCTATTCCCTCCACGTCTCGAATCCCCTTCCCGTTGCCGCGAGGAGCAGGATGGAGGCCCTCCTGAAAGCCCTCCCAGGGGAGCCGTTCTTCCTGGCCGAGGGCAACATGCCGCTGATAATGCCCTTCCTCGTGAACTACATGACCGGGCTCTTCTACGAGAACGAGCCCGAGGCACTGGTACCGGTCTGGAAGGACGGCACGGCCGAGGTTACACATGCGGTCTATGAGCCCGACGCCCTGGAAGACGCGATAAACGCGGCTCTGGCCGAGGGTTACCGGAGCCTGAGCAGAATAATTGAGTTCCTCGACTACGAACCGCTGTCCATTGAGGAGCTTGCGAAGAGGAACCCCAAGGTGACGCTGAGCTTCTTCAGGGTAAGGAACTCCTTCGACGTTAGGTTCGCGGCCGAGACCCTCAGAAATCTGCAGGGGTAAATTTGATTGGAGATCCTTCAAAATTGTGTAAGAAGACTTAAATAGTGTAAAGCCTACAATAGGCTAAGGGTAGGAGTCCCTAAAAGTTCTTCTGCTCGGTTCGGACCAAAAAGGAGAGATTTGTATGAAAAAAGTTTTAAGCGCAGCTTTATCGCTGCTCATGCTGTTCAGTTTGGTGGCGGTGCTGGGACCCCCGTCGGTTTCCGCAAAGCCCCTAACGAGTTACAACGTACTGATTCTAAAGAACTCTGACGCATGGGGCTCGCCCAGCGTTGAAAAAACCCTCACAAACATGAGTATACCCTACGACGTCATGACGAGCACTGAGCTCCAGAACAAAACGGCTCAGGACCTCATAGGCACCTACGACATGATTATCATCGTCAGCGACCAGAGGCAGCAGTTCTACAACGAGATAGACCCGCAGATGGGCAAACTGGAGGAGTACGTGAAGGCCGGGAAGGTTCTCGAAATCCACGCCGCCAACTGGGGCTGGAGCGGAGGCCGCTGGTTAAACCCCTTGCCCGGAGGAGCGGAGATACAGAGGAGCTACTCAACCCGCGACTACGTAATAGCCAACAACACGACGCTCATCAGCAGCTACGCAAGCCACGGTTACTTCACTGGTCTTCCGGCGAACGCCGAGATAATCACAGTCCAGGCACCCAGTGGGACCCCCGACAACACCAAGCCAAGCACCGCGATATACACCCTGGGAAGCGGCAAGGTCTTCGTTACCGGCCTGACCATTGAGTACAGCGTCGCAAGGAAGGGACCCGAATGGGAAGCGTTCTACAAGGAGATTATTATGAACAACCTCGGTTACTCATCGATGATACCCACCCCTGAGGCGCCGGTTCAAAAGGGAATAAACGTGATGCTCTTCAACTTCTACTACTACATCCAGTACCACAGGAACCTCGACAAATACAACACCCTCTACGGAGAGGCCGTCGACGGCGGAATGGACAACGAAACCCTCGGGCTGGCGACCGTACAGAACGACACCGCGGCTGACTACTACGCCAACGCGAGCCAGTACGGACCGGTTGTTGCGAACTTCCCGAGGATCTACATCTTCATAGACCTGAGAAAGGCAGCGCTTCACCAGAAGCAGGCAGTGGGAATACTTGAAGAGGGAATGGCCGACTGGTGAAGGCCATCATCCCAAATCCGTTGCTTTTTTCACCCTGTCGGCTATCAGAGCCGCCAGGGCAGCCTTACCAATATCCAGTGGAACGAACGGTAGCACCCCGATGAGGAGTGCCTTGTGGAAGTCCCCTCCGAGGAAGAGGCCGAGCCTCAGCCAGCCGAGGAGGTATATCACGGCAATTCCCACCAGGGAGCCTCCAATCATGCCAGTTTTTCCTCCAGTCTTTTCGGCCATGTATCCAGCTATGAACGCCGCTATCGGGAAGGCGACTATGTATCCCCCGGTCGGTCCGTAGAGCACCGCAAACCCGCCCTGAAGGTTGGCGAACACGGGGAGTCCCACCGCGCCCATAGCCACGTAAACAAGCTGGCTCAGAAAGCCGAGCCTCGCCCCGAGAATTAGCCCGCTCAGGAGAACGACCAGAACCTGAAGCGTTATCGGGACGGGCCCTATCGGAATGCTTATTTGAGCGCCAACGGCGGTTAGGGCCGCAAAGAGCGCCGCGAATGCTACATCCCTGCCCCTCATTTCATCCACCTTGCAAAGTTTTTAAACTTAAAACTTGAAAGGTTCACGATGATCCGGGTTAAAAATCTTTGGCACGTCTACGAGAATGGCAAGGAGGCCCTGAGGGGCGTAGACTTTGAGATGGGCGAGGAGATAGTGGCGCTGGTGGGGCAGAACGGGAGCGGAAAGACAACGCTAGCGAAGCATCTGAACGGCCTTCTGAAGCCCACCAGGGGAGAGGTCGTGATTGACGGAATGGACACGAGGGAGCACACCGTCGCCGAGCTCTCGCGCGTCGTCGGCTACGTCTTTCAGAACCCGGAACACATGTTCTTCGAGGAGGACGTCTTCAAGGAGGTGGCCTTCGGGCCGAAGAACCTCGGCCTGAGCGAGGAAGAGGTCGAGGAGCGCGTTCGGTGGGCGCTGAAGGTTGTTCATCTAGACGGCTACGAGAGGAGAACCCCCTACTCCCTGAGCGGCGGTGAGAAGCAGAGACTGGCGATAGCCTGCGTTCTGGCGATGAAGCCGAAGTACCTGATACTCGACGAACCAACGACCGGATTGGACGCCAGGAGCGCCGCGGGAGTCGTCGAGACGATACGCGAGCTCAGGAGGGACGGTCACGGGATACTGCTCATAACCCACGACATGGACCTGGTTCTGGAGCTGGCCGAGAGGGTTTTGCTCCTCCATGAGGGGAGGAAGGTTTTCGACGGTTCCGTAAGGGAGTTCTTCTCGCTCGAACTCCACGACTACGGACTTGAAAAGCCGGAGCTCCTCAGAATAAGCGAGAGGCTCGGAATAGGGTTTGTTAGGAGTGCCTCAGAGGTTATAAACGCCCTGGCGGGTGGTTCGCGATGATATACCCGTTCTACTTCGAGAAGGACTCCATCCTCCACTGCCTCGACCCGAGGGTCAAGATAATCGGGACCATAGCCGGAATAGCGGCGATAATGCTCTACAACGACCCGATTTTCCTGATTCCGTTGTTCTTCATGACGCTCATCGCCATGAGGGTGCTCGGAAAGATTGAAATCCGGGAAGGGCTCCGCCTCCTGAAGCCCCTCATCCCCATAGTCATTATAACGCTCATAATATGGCCCCTGATATACAAGCCGAGGCTTCAGGGGCTTCTCTTTGGCCTCTCCTTCTCGATGCGCCTGCTGACCTTCGCCCTGTTGACGTTCATGCTGCTGATGACGACGACCCAACGCGACCTCATCCTCGGCTTCGTCAGGCTCGGCATGCCCTACGAGTTCGGTCTGACGATCTCCATAGCGCTCCGCTACATCCCAACGCTCTACATACTTACGAGCAACATCATGGACGCCCAGAAGAGCCGCGGCTGGGAAGTCGAGAAGGGGAATTTCCTCCTCAGGATGAAGAGGATGAGCGCAGTCCTAATCCCCCTTCTCGTGGCGTCCCTGAAGACCGCCCACGAGCTGAGCATAGCCCTCGAGAGCCGCGCCCTCGGCGCCACCAAGAAGAGGACGTTTCTCTACGATATCGAGATGAAGGGCAGGGATTACGCGGCCATGGTGGTCATCCTGATCCTCTTTGGACTGGCGCTCTACGTTCGCTACGGCCTGGGACTCGGCCACGTTAGCATATACGGCTAGAGAAGGGGCTTTATCAAGGAGTCTATGGGTATCGAGTGGTCACCAACGGCGGAGACGTAGTCAGGGGGTGCCTTGAGAACGGTCATGTTGAGGCGGTAATGGCCGCGGTAGGAGCTGGTTCTCAGAACGGCCAGCGCCTCGAATATCTCCGGCAGGTCGTAGAGGCGCCTGAATTCTCCCGGAAGGTCGAGCTCGTTGAGCTCTATGGTGGTGTGCCCCAGAACCAGGATGAGCCCTTTTCTGTCCACCAGCTTCCGAACCTCGACTACCCCCTCGGCGGAGCGGTTGAGAAGCGCCGGGAAGAGCGAGACCACCACAAGGGAGCCATCCTCAACGACGTTAAGCGCTTGGAGGAGTTCCTCAACCGAGTAGACGTTGCCGGCGTACAGGTTGGAAACGTCCTCGGTGAGGCGCTTCAGAACCTTGACTGAAAACGATGCTCCAGGGCCTATATGATAGACGGGGCCATCCTTAAGGGCGTTCGCGACGAGGTGGTACAGAAAAGCCGTCTCGGCCAGCTCGTCGGTTGAGATTACACCCGCTAGGCTCCCCTCGCTGAGACCGAAGGGGAACCCTTCGAAGGGCTTCACCTCCCTGGATTGGAGCTCGGCCGGTTTGAAAAACATAGGCATCACATAGCTTAGAGCGCTGGGGATATTTATACCTTACCCAAAAAAGAGAAACTCAGAGCGCCGCGAGGGCGCCGATTGTGAATACCCCTAGGAGGATCAGGATTCCCATGACTATAGCCGCTATCACGGCCGAGAGTATCCACGCGAGGAAGGCCCTGAGCCAGTCGGTGTCAAAGACCGCCTTTATCACCCAGAGGTTGGCCAGGAAACCAAGTATCGGGCCGAGAGGCTGGAATATCGCCCCGACGATAGCACTGATCAGGGCACCCAATATTCCGCCACCGAGTATCGCGATCATGGCCTTCCCTATAGAGGCGTTTTTGATTCCGATGAGCTTCGCGGCCATCCACAGGAACAGGGCCGCTATGAACAGCGCCAGCAGGAACCCGAGTATCGCCGCAGCGCCTATTCCAAAGACCATCGCGGGTCCGTGCGCCATCCTCTCACCTCCAACCATCATTCGGGCACGGATTTATTAAAGTTCCCGTTTTCGCTCCAAAAGACCTTTAAACCGGGAGGGCGACTCAGGCAGGGGGAAAGAGATGCTGGAATCACTGTGGAACGAGGTCTGGGGTTTCATCTACAAGTACTTCTGGGAGCCGATGTTCACCAGGAGCGGCTACAACCCAATAAACACCCTCGTGTACGCGTTCATGCTCGGCTTCGGAGCCATATATACATATAGGTATATACTGAAACCCCTCAAGATAAAAATCGACAGGACGCTCTTCATCGCGGTCACCCTGATGGTTGTCTTCGGCTCCACGGTGAGGGCCCTCGTCGATGGGGGCATACTCCCCCAGAATCCCCTGATACTTACCCCCGGAATCTTCTTCACGACGTTCTTCATAATGCTCCCCGCGATAGTGATAGACGCAAAGCTGAAGACGTATCCAAAGCTAACCCTTGGATGGGGAGCCGTGCTCGCCCTCTGGGCCAACTACCTCCTCGTGACCCACGCCAAGAGCTGGGAGCCCTACGGGCTGACGCTCCTTCACACCTTTGTATCGTGGGTTCCGGCGCTACTGGTATACAAGTACAGGCCCTTCGACAGGCTCTACCTCTACGCGGTTTTAGCGCACCTCTACGACATGGGCTCAACGGTCGTTGCCATACACTTCTACGGCTACCGCGAGGTTCACTGGCTGGAGAACATCCTAGTTCAGCACTTCGGGGCGTACTTCTACTACCCCTGGATAACCATCATCCTCGTTGCTGTCTACTACGGCCTCCAGAAGCTGGTTCCAGACGAAGAAGAGAGGCGCCTGTGGTATCTCATGGTCTACGTTCTCGGCCTGGGGCCGGCCATAAGGGACCCGGCCCAGCTGGTGCTCCAGATAGGGGGCTGAGCCTCAGCCTGCCCTTTTCCTCCTACCGTCCAGCCCTTTTCGGGTCTGGGTCCTATTCCCCGGTTTCCCGTGGTATCCACGGCTTGAAGGCCTCTGGTAACTTCTCTCCTCCCCGCGGTCCCTGCGTATCGTTCTGCCCTCCTCGATTTCCCTCTTCAGAACCTTCGCCTCCTCCTCGGCACTTCTCACGCGGAAGACCCTCGCGATCCTCTCCACCGCCTCAAGCTTCCTCACGATGCCGTCAAGCCACGTGAAGACGTCTCCAGGATAGACTATCAGCCCGTAGACCTTCCTGAAGTGCTCCGCTATCTGCGTGGGGTGCTTACCGTTCCTCCTCAGCTCGATTATCATGTTGCTAACGCGCTCCATGGCATAGTCCGTGCAGTCCTCCTCGGGACACATGAAGAACTCTTGGTAGAGCGTGAAGAGCCTCTCGGCGGCGTTAGGGCTGAGCTCCGGGATGACCTTGTCGAGCTCCTCAAGGATGGAAGCAAAGCTCGGCGAGAATACGTTGGCGCTCAGCCTCCCCCTCACTGCACTCTCAAGCTCCCTCTGGAGCGTTCCGCTCAGGTAGAGGTTCTCGAAGGGCAAGAGCTTGACGGCTATCCACTGAGCGGGCTTCTTCCCCAGGCTGTTCTTTATGAATGAAGCCTCCTTGGGCAGGAGAAAGCTCATACTCACTGCTCTTCCGTAGGGGGTGACGTCGACGAGGGAGCCCTTAAGCCGGACGAAGCCGAACTCCTCAAGCTTTTCGAGAACCTTTTCCGCACTCTGGTTGGCGCCGAGGCATTTGGATTGGACATCCTCGATGACGTCGAGCCTATTGAAGACGCAGGAATGGGCCAAAACGTTGTCCTGCTCAAGCTCGTCGCCCCACTCGACGAGGACGGGTTCAATCGGTGCGGTGAGCAGCTTGAACGCGATCTCGTCCTCGGAGCTCTCCATCTGGGCCGAGTACTTCCTCCCCGGCTCAACGATGAGGTAGACCCTGCCCTTTTCGTGGTAGAGCGGCCTTCCGGCACGACCGAGCATCTGGTGGAACTCCCTTACACTCAGCCACTTGTTGCCCATTGCGAGGCTCTCGAAGATGACCTGAGAAGCGGGAAAGTCAACACCGGCTCCCAAAGCCGCTGTTGTAACGACCACATCCAACCGTTGGGCCAGGAACTCCATCTCGGTGAGCTTCCTCTGTTTGTAGGGCAGGCCGGAGTGGTAAGGCTTGGCTTTCAGGCCTTTGCTCGTGAGATAAGCCGCAAGCTCGTGCGTCCTCTTGCGCGAGAAGGTGAAGACTATCGTCTGCCCCTTGTAGCCCTGCCGGGATTTCCTCATTGCCTCCGCCCGGCAGAGAACCGCTATGTGGCGCCACTTCTCGGACTCGTTTCTCGCTATGATTATGTGCCTCTCAAGATCCACCGGTCTCTCGTCGTAGAGCACCAGCTTCAGGCCAAGCTCCTTCGCCAGTTCACCGGCGTTTCCAACGGTTGCGGAGAGACCGATGAACTGCGCGCTCGGATAGAGCTTCCTCAGCCTCGCAATTAGTCCGTCAAGCCTCGGCCCGCGCTCCTCGTCGTCGAGGGTGTGTATCTCGTCTATCACGATGGTTCCAACGTTGCCGATCTTCCTGCCGGCACGGAGGAGGTAGTCTATGCCCTCGTAGGTTCCCACTATGATGTCGGCATCGATGCCCGTGTCAACGACCACAAGCTCGTCCCGGGTCTTTATGCGGCTCATTCCGACGCGGATGGCCACGCGGAGACCGAGCTTTGAATACCTCCTCTTGAAGTCCTCGTACTTCTGGTTGGCCAGCGCGACGAGGGGGACTAGGAAGAGCATCTTCTGGCCTTTCATGGCCTTCGGGACACCGGCCAGCTCGCCGATGAGGGTTTTGCCGCTCGCAGTTGCCGAAACCACTAGGAGGCTCTCACCCTCGAGGAGGCCGCCCTTTACCGCCAAGCTCTGGACCGGGAGGAGCTCGTTAACGCCTTCAGCTTTGAGAACGGATTTAAACTTCTCGGGAAGCGGGAGCTCGTCGAGGTGTATTTTCTCAACGCGCACGTGCTTGGCCTTCAGTTCATCCCACTTGGTTATCTCCGGATGCCTCGTCGGGTCAAAGCGGGGGTCGAAGGCGTAGAGAACCTTGTCGAGGTCTCTAAACCTGTCGAGGAGCTTCTTCGCCTGGTCGAACATGGCAACGCTCTTGAACCTGAAGCGGAGCTCCCTCTTCAGCTCGTCCTCGGCACAGCGCTCGCAGATGTACTCGCCGTGGTATTTAATGCGGTTGCCCTCGGTGAGGACGGTTATCCTGCCGTCGAGGAGGCAGAGGCGACAGAGCTCGGCGCGTTCAACCATCTTGTTCTGGAGCCTCCTCTTGAAGTAGTCCTCCCACTCGTCGGCGTTCACAAGGACGATTCTGGCACCGCGGAGGAGCTTCTCGATCTCCTTAGGATTGCGATACTGACTTCCCTCGAGAACCTTGAAGAGCCTCCCCTCGCGCATTATGAAGCGGTATATCCTGTCGGCCTTCAGGTTCTTCATGGCGGTGAGCTTTTCGGGCTCGTTCTCGATGAAGAATGCCTCAAGCTCGTTCTTCTTTCTCCCTGGTCTCACGACGAAGAGCATCCCCACCGCCTCACCAAGCAATCAGCGCCTCTCAATCTCCCCAGACACCCAGTTCTCCTTGAAGGTGTCTATTATGAGCGTAACCTCCACCCGCTCGAGGTTTTTGCCGAAGAACCGTTTGAGCCTTCCCGCGAAGGCCTTGACCTCATCCGTGTCGTGGAAGCTCGCCCTCACGAGTATCTGCCTCTCACCGCTGCGCCGGTAGAGGCTCTGAACCTCCTCCATGCGAGCAATCTTCATCAGAATCTGGTCGATCGTGTGGTCGTCTATGGCCAGGCGCAACTCAAAGAACGCTTGGACGTATTCATCGAGGAAAGCCGGGTCAACGATGGCGGAGTAGCCCTTAATGGCCCCGAGCTTCTCCAGCTTTTCGACCCTGTTCTTCACGCTCGCCGGGGATAGGCCAACCCTCTTCCCGAGCTCGGTTAGGGTTATTCTGCCCTCCTTCCGAAGGATTCGGAGTATCTCCCTGTCCTTCTCGTCTATTCCCGGCATCGGCTCCACCAGCTAAAAGGGAAGGAAAAATCAGCGGGTTATCTTTATCTCCCGCATCAGCTCAAGCGGCTCCGGGTTCCTCTCGAAGTAGTCCCTGACCGGCTTGAGGAGTTCGATGAGGTATTCGGCGACAGCGTTCTTGAGGTCGAGCGGGTGGAGCTTGCCCTCGGCGAAGTCCCTCTTGAGCTCCTCGATGGTGGTGTAGGTTACGTCGCCGCCGAACTTGGCCGGGCGGTGGATTGTGAACTCCGTCGGCTCCTCGCGGAAGATTATGTACTCGGCCCAGTCGAGGACCGGGTTGTACTTGACCTCTTTCGCCGGACAGAAAGCCTTTCTGAGCTTCTGCCGTATCTCCTCCGGGCTGTCGTGTATGAAGACCGCGGAGTAGGGCTTGCTCTTGCTCATCTTCATCTGGGTCTTCAGCTCTTTGAACTGCTCCTCGCTCTCAATGGGCCACACCGGCGGTTCCTGGAGGCCGAGCAGGAGGTGGTGGTGCAGAGCAACCGGCTTGAGCTTCTCACCCTTCCATTCGAGGGCGTGGTACTTGAGCTTCTGGGCCACTTCGATAGCTATAACATGGGCCTTTCTCTGGTCCATTCCCGCGTGGGCTATCGTGACGCCTTGGTAGTAGATGTCGGCAACCTGCATGGCGGGGTAGATGAGCTTCGCGAAGTCTATGCCCTCCCCCATCTGGCGGCCCATGATGGTTATGGAGCGCATCATCCTCGCCAAAGTCACGTTCTTGGAGATGTCTATGACCGTCTGCCAGTAATCACCTTTCTCCAGTATCTCGCTGGCCAGAACGAACTCGACCTTATCCGGGTCGCCGCCCATGACCTTTACGCTCTGCTTCATGCCCTCCTTGAAGTAGCTCAGCGCGACCTTCTGGATGACCTCCAAATCCCCGCCGAGCTTGTCGTTTATCCAGCTGTGCCAGTCGGCGAGGAAGATTCTCGTCTTGATTCCAGCCTTCTGAAGGTCGGCTATCTTCGCTCCGGCCATCAAACCGGTTCCCAGATGAATGTAACCGCTTATCTCAAATCCGATGTAGTGCTGCATTGGAACTCCAACTTCGAGCAGGTGCCTGAGGTTTTCCTCCGTCAGGAGCTCCTCCGTGGGCTTTCTCTTGATAAGCTCTATCCTTCTCTCAATGTCCATACTCACCACCAAGCCCAGAACGGTATAAGCCTTTAAGGACTTTACGGAACTTTTTCGAGACTGTTAAAGTTCGGATTCATAAGATTTATAACTTCCTGAGCCTTAAATAACCCGGTGATACCATGAGGAAGGCTGCAATAATACTTGCGGTGTTTGTTTTCTTTGGAGTGTTTGGATTTGCCATGGCCAGTGCCACCACCATCGGTGTTGACCTCTCCCATGGTGAAAGCGACAAGGGCCTGGCAGTGCTGACGGACAAGGAGGGCAATGTCCTCGCCGAAGGAATGATCAAGACCATAACGGATGTCAACTGGGTTTACATCGGTGACCCCGCTCTCGCGGACCAGCTCGGAATACAGAGCGTCGGCGAGAAGATAACCGCCGATGCCCTCAAGGACGTTGACTTCCTTATCATCGGCCAGCCCAGCCAGCCCTTCAGCAACGACGAGATAAAGGCCCTGGAGGACTGGTGGAACCAGGGGGGAAAGATTCTCTGGATCGCCGCCGACAGCGACTACGGCGATGGTAAGGACAGGATTGACTACGCCGACTCGGTTCTCGACGCCCTTGGAGTTCACCTCAGGGTTGACCAGGCTTCCGTTGAGGACGCCACCAGCAACGCTGGCGCTGGATACCGTGTAGTTGGACTCGTTAACCCCGAGGCCAACACCCCGAACAAGGACATGCTCACAAAGGACCTCGCCAACGGTGGCAAGGTTCTCTTCCACGGCCCGGGTGTCGTCGCCTACGTTGACGACGAGGGCAACTGGAAGACGCTCCCTGCTGGAGGGGGCATTGAGAACGTCTACGTCATCGTCACCAGCAGCGGCGACGGTCAGATAGTTGAGAACACCGACCCTGCCGCCCAGGCCTACACTGCCGGTTCAACCGGCCAGTTCCCGCTCATGGCGGTTGAGGTCTTCCCGGACAAGAAGAACGTCCTCATCGTCAGCGGTGAGACCCCCTACGGCGGCTACGAGCCCATGTGGAGCCCGACCTACCACGGCGTTGACCTCGACGGCCCGCAGTTCGTCACCAACTTCATCCACTGGACCATTGACCTCCAGCAGAGCCTCGGCAAGGAAGAGGGTGGAGGCGGAAGCACCTGCGGTCCGGCCGCTCTCGTCGGACTCGCCCTCATACCGCTCGCCCTCTACAGGAGGAAGAGGTGAATCTTTCTTCTTTTTTAGCCCCTTGAACCATTAATTTTTTATTGAGTTTGAGGAACTTCCACTGATTGAACATAACTGGGTGATAAACCATGAAGAAATGGGCCTCCCTTGGTCTTATCCTGCTTCTTGCCATCAGTGTTGTGGCCAGCGGCTGCATCAGTGGCGGCGGTGGCGAAAGCAGCGGCATAACCCTTGTTATCGTCACCAGACACGATGCCACCATACAGTACATGGCCAAGCAGGCATTCCTCAAGAGCGAGATCGCGAAGCAGTACAACATCGAGGACCTCAAGTTCATCAAGGTTCCGGAGAGCCTCTGGCCAAGCTACATCGAGAAGGGCGCCGACGTCGGCTGGGGCGGAGGTCCGACCCTATTCGACGACCTCTACAAGGCCGGCTACCTCGCACCGATAACGGACGAGAAGGTTCTCGGTCTCGTAGGCAACCAGATTCCAACCCAGCTCGCCGGAATGCCCATGATAAGGAAGGAAGGCGACAACGTATACTGGATAGCCGCCGCGCTCTCATCGTTCGGATTCACGATCAACAAGGCACAGCTCAAGAAGTGGAACCTCCCCGTTCCCGAGAAGTGGGAGGACGTCGCCAGCGAGCAGTGGGCCCTCAACCCGCCGCAGTACGGCATAGCCGACCCGACCAGGAGCACGTCCAACACGAGGATTTACCAGATCATCGTCCAGGCCTTCGGCTGGGACCAGGGCTGGCGCATCATGACCCTCATAGCGGCCAACTCCAAGATATACATGCAGAGTGACGCCGTCAGGGATGCCGTCATAAACGGCGAGATAGCGGCAGGAAACACCATCGACTTCTACGGCTACACCGCCATGCAGCAGAACCCCGACTGCCAGTACATAGTCCCGAAGGGAGAGAGCATCATCAACGGCGACCCGATAGCGCTCCTCAAGAACGCCCAGCACCCCGAGGCGGCCCAGGCCTTCATATACTGGGTCCTCACCGAGGGCCAGGCAGTCTGGATGAGCCCCGACGTCAACAGACTCCCGATCAACCCGAACATCTTCGATATGAAGATAACCAAGACCTACGCCGACGTCATATTCAAGGGCCAGCACGAGGGAGAGACCTACGGCCAGGTCAGGCCCGCCCTCAAGAAGGCCTACCAGGACGCCATAAACGCCGAAGGAATACCGTTCGATGACAAGCGCGCCCTTGAGACCGTCAGCGCGCTCCAGTACTACTTCAAGGCCACCCTCGTTGACCCGAACCAGAAGCTCCACGACGCCTGGGTTGCCATAGTGCAGGCGTACAAGGACGGCAAGATAACCAAGGAGCAGTTCGAGCAGCTCAAGGAAGAGCTCACCGCCCCGATACAGTTCAAGGACCCCGAGACCGGCCAGATGGTCACCTTCACCGAGGAGTACGCCAAGAAGATAAACGACAAGATAACCAAAGACAGGAACTTCCAGGACCAGCTCGTCCAGGAGTGGCGCCAGGCCGCCGGCAACAAGTACGACAAGGTCCTCCAGGACCTTCAGAGCATGACCGGTTGAATTTGATATCTCCCTGGATATTCCTTCCCTTTTTTCCCTCCGTTTAGATGCCGGCGAATCAACAAATTTTTGGAAATATTTAAATAGAGTCCACCTCGACCCAATCAGAGTGACTGGGAGTTCAAAACAACGGAGGTTGATGCTCGATGAAGGTTAGCAAGTGGAGCGAGAATCTCTTTGGGACGCCAATCTTCGACCCTGTTGTGACAGCGTCATTCATGTTCCCACTCCTCTACCTGGTGGCATTCCTGATAATCCCCGTGCTGACGATGCTGGCGGTGGCCTTCGAGTACAACGGCCACTTCTCATTCCACTGGTTCACCAGTATCCTGACGTCGGACTATTATATCAGCTTCAGACCGACGGGAGAATTCTACAGACTCATCACGATGCCCAACGGAGAGCAGATATACTACGTGCAGGGCGTCGACTTTGGAGTCATCTTGAATTCCCTGCTCGTCTCAATAAGCGTCATGATACTGACGACGATTCTCGGAACGATATTCGCCTTCGTCATGGCCCGCTACGACTTTCCGGGCAAGAACATCGTTAGAATTCTGCTCTTCGTTCCCCTCCTCGTCACACCCTTCGTCAACGTCTTCATCGTCAAGAAGATGTTCCTCCCCAACGGCCTCATCAACTGGCTGTTCTTCGACATGCTTCACCTGTTCCCGCACAGGATCGTCATCGACGGCCTAGTCGGTGTTATAGTCGCCCAGACCATGACCTACTACCCGATAGTCTACCTCAACGCCTACGCTAGCTTTATCAACATCGACCCCACCCTCGAGGAGCAGGCCGAGAACCTCGGAAGTAGCAGCTTTCACCTCTTCAGAACGGTCACCTTCCCGCTTGCCCTTCCGGGAATAGCGGCCGGTGCAACCCTCGTCGGCATCTTCAGCCTTGAGGACCTCGCCGCGCCGATAGTCTTCCAGGGCAACGCCCTTGCCAGAAAGCTCATGTCCTTCCAGATTTACAGCGCATTCACCAGCGGTTTCAACGTGGGCAGTCCACAGCTCGCCGCCCTCGCGCTCATAATGCTCACCATCGCCATCCTGATGTTCCTTGGAATCAGGAAGTACGTCAGCCTGCGCCAGTACGCGATGCTCAGCAAGGGTGGAAGGTGGAAGCCCCGCGTGGCCAAGCCCAAGGGCTGGCAGGCAGTTCTCATATACCTCGTCGTCCTCCCGATGCTCCTCATCTCAATATTCCCGCAGGTGGGTGTGGTTCTCCTCGCCTTCAGTGAGAGCTGGTCCGGAACGTGGCCACAGGGCTTCACGACGGCACACATACAGAGCATCATCACGCAGCCGGACATCGAGAGGGTCATCATGAACAGCGTTATGTATTCTACGGCAGCGATAATCGTCATCCTTCTGCTCTCGCTCACGGCATCCTACGCCTCCAGCAGGTTCAAGAAGAGCAAGCTCGGTCCGGTCCTCGACAGCCTCTCGACCATCCCGATAGCGGTTCCAGGTATCGTCATAGCCATGAGCTATTTCTTCTTCTTCGCCAAGGTGTTCCCGGACACGCCACTCGACCCCACCAACCTGCTCGGCTTCAACCCGGCGATGGTCTTGGTGCTGGCCTACTCCATAAGGCGTCTGCCCTTCGCGGCGCGCTCCATCTCCGCCGGAATCCAGCAGGTGCACGTGTCCCTCGAGGAGGCGGCGCTCAACCTCGGCGCCGGAAGGTGGAAGGCACTCACAGGAATCCTCATGCCGCTGATACTCCTGAACCTCCTGGGCGGCGCGATGCTGAGCTTCGTCTACTGTATGAGCGAGACCAGCGTCGGCATCACGCTCGGTTCAATAAACCCGGAGTACTACCCGATAACCGCCAGAATGGTCGAGCTGATGACGAGTGCCGTCGGAAGCGCTAATCTAGCGGCCGCGCTCGGTGTCTTCCTCATGACCGTGCAGATCATAGCCATAGTCCTCGCCAACGTGATAACCAAGCAGAGGTACTCATTCATAGGTCTCACATGAGGTGGTTGGGATGGTTGACGTCAAGCTTGAAAACATCGTTAAAACTTTCGGAGAAACCGTTGCCCTTAAGGGGATAGACCTTCATATAAAAGCCGGAGAGCTCTTCACACTGCTCGGACCGAGCGGCTGTGGAAAGTCAACGACGCTGAGAATCATAGCCGGCCTGGACTTCCCGGACAGTGGAACCATACACTTCGGAGACGAGGAGGTCACTTACCTCCCCTCCAGCAAGCGCGGAGCGGTGCTCGTCTTCCAGAACTATGCCCTCTGGCCGCACATGACCGTATTCGACAACGTTGCCTACGGCCTAAAGCTCAAAAAGCTCTCCAAGGAAGAGGTAAGGAAGAAGGTTGAGTGGGCGCTTGAGCTGGTCAAGCTCAAGGGCTTCGAGGACCGCTATCCAACCCAGCTTTCCGGTGGTCAGCAGCAGCGTGTTGCAATAGCCAGAGCCCTCGTCGTCGAGCCGAAGGTTCTTCTCCTCGATGAACCGCTGAGCAACCTCGACGCAAAGCTCCGCCTTGAGATGCGTTCGGAGATAAGGAGAATCCAGCGCGAGCTCGGCATTACCGTCATCTACGTCACCCACGACCAGGAGGAGGCAATGGCGATAAGCGACAGGATTGCAGTTATGAACGTCGGAACCGTCGAGCAGGTCGGAACGCCGAAGGAGATATACGAGAGCCCGAGGACCGAGTTCGTGGCGAGCTTCATGGGCAAGACCAACGTCATCCCGGCCAAGGTCGTGGAGAGGAACGGCGACAGGGTTACCGTCGAGTTCGAGGGCATAAGGCTCGACGGCCTCTACTACACCGACGAAAGTGACGACGTCGTCATCGTCATCAGGCCCGAGAGGATACAGCTCAAGCCCGTCGAGAACGCGGTCTCATTCACCGGAACCGTTGACCTCGTCGAGTACTACGGCTTCTTCATCGAGGTCGTTGGCCTCTTCGGGGACACCAGGATAATCGCCAGAACCATCAGCGACAGGGAAGTTGCGGGACTCAGGCCCCTGCAGGAGGTAACCTTCTACGTCGAGAGGGACGACATAATCGTCCTTCCGAAGCAGCAGCTTTAAATCCCCCTTTTTCTATCTCCCTTTGGTGGTTTCATGCTCGAGCTCTTTAGAGAGGGGCAGGTCTACGAGGTTCTGCTGGTCACGAGGTCAAACGTCACCCCAGTGGGCGTTGTGAGGAGAGGAAACAGACTGTTCTTCAGGCTCTTCGGAGGGAAGAGTGCGGAGGAGCTCAAGGAACACCCGTACGCCTCGATACAGATAACCAACGACGCCGAACTCCTGGTGAAACTCGGCCTGAACCTCCCGGTGAGCCTTGAGTTCGAAGGGGCGGATGGATTCAGATGGATCAAAGGACTACCCGGATTCTACGGAAGGGTTGATGCCCGCGAAGAGCCCTACGAGGACGAACTTGGGGAGACTAGGATTCTGGTGTGCTCCATGGCCCCCGAGGGCGAGATAAGCGGGAACCTCCCGAACAGGCCCCTCAGCAGGGCGGACTGCATGCTGATAGAGATGGCCGTTGACCTGACGCGGCTCATCGTTGCCGCCGATGCGGGGAGAAGGGAACTGTCACTGAAGCTGGGCGACAGGATAGAGGAAAACTACGGCCTCTACCTCCGTTTCGGGGGAAGCTCGGAAATCGCGGAGAGAATCGTGGCGTGGGCAAGGGAGCTGTTGGAGAGGGTCCCATGAAAATGCCTTCCAGTGTAGGAAGGAAAGCTTATAATTGAGTTGTACCACCTCTTCTTGGTGATACCATGGCCATCAAAAGAGCCATTGCAATAATCGTTGCCCTTCTCGCCGTCGTGGCGGTTTTATCGGCCCCAGTCAAGGCAGGAACCACAGTGACGCCGGGGGACATCATCCTGAGGCCCCTTCCAGGCGTTCCAGCAATCGGCCTTCCCGGAGACACGATAGAGGTGCAGCCGGCCGAAGGAGTTACAATCCAGGGATTGCAGATAATCTCGATTCTCCACGGCCCGTACGACCTTCAGATACTTGGAACCGAAAACGGAGTCGTTAAGGCAAAGATACCCGAGGACGCCGCCCCGGACGTTTACTTCCTTGTCGTGAAGAGCGACAAGGGAGAAGTGACTATTCCGAACGGCGTTTGGGTCATGAAGGAGGCCCCGACGGTTCTCAAGATCGCCCATGGAAGCGATTTCCACGTGACGAGCGGCTCGAAGATGGGCTTCGTCTGCGGGGAGTACTTCCAGAAGAGCATCCCCGAGATACTCAAGTACTGCGACGATCCGATACCGATGCACAGCTACACCGCCACGGACAGCTTCATGACGTACTACGCCATGGTGGACAGCGGCGAGGTAAACGTCATGATAAGCACCGGCGATGATGTTGACACCAACGGCGACAAGAGGGGCTACCAGCTCTTCGACCTGGCGATCCTCCACGGAACCGCCGCCGGAATGCCCTTCATAAGCATCAAGGGCAACCACGACCACCCGCCGACCTACTACTCGAAGTACGTCGGCCCCAGGTACTTCTACGAGGTCATCGGGAACTTCCTCATCATTGGCCTTGACAGCCGCGGCGAGGAGAGGCATCCCGAGATGGAGCAGCTCCAGTGGATGGAGGACGTACTCAAATCCCACCCGAACAAGACGGTCATAGTCCTCGTCCACCACCCGTTCTGGTACAAGACCGACGAGGGACAGTACGGCACCATAAAGGGCTACACCGCCTTCGACGACAACGACTGGAACGCCCTCATGAAGTACATCAGCTGGGACTGGGCGGGCAAAGACGGACAGTACCAGGACATAGCAAGGTACTTCCTCCAGCTCGTCGAGAAGTACAACGTCAGGCTCATACTCGCCGGCCACATACACCACGACAAGCCGATACTGTACATCGACAAGGACGGGAACGAGCACTGGTTCTACACCCTGACCACCACGGGAGCGCCGGACAAGACCAGCAACCCCCCGAGCAAGGCCGATCTGTCCCACAACTACAACGTTCCCTCCTGGTACGGCTCCCAAGTGATATACGTTTATCCCAACGGAACGGTGGCATTCCCTGAGATGGACGACGTCCTTCACCCGGGGATAAGCTCCCTGCCGGTTCCCCAGAAGTTCGTCGTTCTCAGGCAGAACGGTGAGGATGGAAGCGCGGTTCACTTCTTCAACGACCTGGGTAAAGCCGTCAGCGGTCCCCTCGTGGTTCAGATACCCGAGGGCGCCAAGGTTGACCCCGACGCGACCACCATAACCTACAAGGTCATCGCGGAGAGGGAGATAGGCGGCAATTACTACATGCTGCTGAACGTCACCGTGCCTGAGGGTGAGAGTCAGCTGGCGGTCGTCAAGGAGAAGGACACCCAGAAGCCGACCGTCGAGTTCGGCTACATCTCACCAAGGAAGCCGAAGCCGGGAACGCTTATCAAGGTCTTCTTCGACGCCAACGACAACGTCGGAATAAAGAGCGCGGAGATTCAGGTGATAGTGGACGGCAAAGTCGTTGCGACTTATCCTGCATTCTCTACCAACCCGTGGGACGTCAAGGGCAACTACTTCAGCCAGTTCACGGTGAACTCCTCGGAATTCACCCTGAAGGTGGTCGTTGAGGACTTCTACGGCAACACAGCCGAGACCACCTACGAGTACGCATCCGCGACAACCACTACCACCAGCAGCCCGTCGGAGGGCAGTACCTGCGGTCCGGCCGCCCTGGTGGCCATAGCACTTATCCCGGCCTTCCTCAGGAGAAGGAAGTGAAAGCCCTCCTCCCCTCCATTTTTTGTAACGTCGCGCATCACCCAGATGGAAGAGTTTTTAAACCGTCGCCATAAGCCCACCATGGTGATGAAGGTGAAGTTCAAGGGCAAGGCCTTCGGCAACATCGTGAGGATGGAATTCGACATCCTCACGCTGAGCGAGCTTAAAATAGACGACCTGCGAGACTTCGATATAGACTCAATCAAGATAGAGCTCAAACCAACCTCATCGGGCATCAAGGTCATCGGCATCTGGGAGGGCACGATCGAGGATGCCGGGGAGGGGATAAAGAAGGCCCTCCAGGAGAGCTACAAGCTCCGCGAGAGGATTCTGAACAGGATAAAGAGCAAGACCGAGGCCATAAGGAGCACCATGCACCAGCTCGGCTTCAAGGAGGAGGTCGAGGGCTACGGAAGTGTCCTCCGCTTCACCAAAAAGGTCGGTGCGTACGAGATAATAGTCATAGCCTCGACGACGGAGGACGTTGTGCGCGTCGAGGTTTACGGCAATGACAAGAAGATAATCAGCCCGGAGATAGAGAGCATCTTCGAGGACGTCGAGGTCGAGGAGCTTGAGGTCTACGACTTCGAGGACAGCAAGGAGGAGAGGCTCGTCATAAACCTGGAGATACCGAAGAACGAGGAAAAGCCAGAGAGAAAGATAGTGGAAGCCATAAAAATGATAGAGAACATGCTGATGACCTAGTCACTTGTATTTGCTCTCCAGCTGAATCTGCTTCAGCTTCGCCGTTATTCCCTTCATGGGGGCCGCGTCCTCGCTTATTATTTTCCCCGTTCTGGTGTCTATCCGCGCGTAGTAGAACCTCTCGGCGCCGGAGACCTTGATGGTTATGTATCCCTTATCCTTGTAGTGGGTCAGCCTCTCGGTCTTAAGCTCATTCTCTCCAAAGGCCATCCTCAGGTGCTCGTGGTACATGGCCTCTATCGCCATCTCCGTGAAGCGCACGTTCTCCTCGAGAACCTCCCCTGTGGCCCTGTCGAGAACTAGTGTTCCAATCTTCGTCTTGCCAGCGAACTCGACCTCCCAGTTTTCGTTCAGGGAGATTGAGTCGATACCGGCCTCCTCGTCGATCTCCCTCGCGCGCTTCAGGGCTATCTTCTCTGCCAGCTCCTTCCTGAGGACGCGGTCAACTTCCTCAACGAGCTTGCCATCCTTGCTGAGCCTTATTGTAACCACGTGCCTTTCGTTCTCGGCCTTGAGTACGTACTCCGCCTCCTTTCCTTCAACGGAAGTTATCTCAAAGTCTGGATACCTCTCGGCCACCAGCTCCTTGGCACGCTCGGGGGTTATCTCGACGAGGTAGTCCAGAACGTCGCCCGTGGCGCCGTCCACCTTAACTACTGCCTTGCCATCGGGGCTCTCAAGGGTCAGTTCGAGGTACTTGTGCTCCAGAACGCGGTAAGAGCTCATCTCAAGGTCCCTGAGCGGGAAGTTGCCCTCTATGACCTCCTTGGCGTTTTTGAAGGCCTCCTGCGGGGACGGAAGCTTCCTAACTTCGGAGTGCTTTCCGGTGGTTAGGTCAACCTCGAGGACTGCTATGCCGTCGTCGAGCAGGATGTCGGCAACGGCAACCTTCTTGCCCTTCTCGAGGTTCATAACTTTCCCGCTCGGGTATGCCTTCCTCAGGAGTTCGTCCAGCGCCTCGTCGCTCAGCAGGGCCTCGAGGCTGAGGGACTTCCCGGTGTACTCGTTGAAGGTCATTTCAAAGGAGAAGCTCTTGGTTCTACCGGATATCTTCACCTTGCCCTTGTCCCTCTTCAGCTCCTTTTCTAGCACTTCCTCACCTGTCTGCTTGAGGACTATCTCCTCGGTCTTTCCGACGAAGTAGTCGTCCGGGAGGGGGCTTATCTCGAACTCGACCTTGCCGCTCTCCAGGTTAACGGTGGCCTTCGCGGTGTTCTCACCAACCTTGAGGTCGAGCTTGGCAAGCTTCGGAACGTAGACCTTCTTCCGCTCGTGGATTGAGACCTTTCCCTCGGCGACGCCCAGTTCCCTGGCGGCCCGTTCCTTGAGTATCAGAACCGCCTCGCTCGGGCTTATCGGAACCTCGATGTACCTCTCGGTCGCCTGAATGGAGGAGGCATCGTTGAGGAGGGCCTTGGTCACCGGGACGCTGAGCCTCTTGTCCTCGGTTGCGCGAAGGACTATGTCCTCCCCCGAGAACACCACCGCCTTGTCCTTCTCCTCTCCTCCCTCAACGGACCAGGAGAATATGTAGGCGCTGGAGAGCGTCACGGAGAGGGCCTGGAGGCTCATCTCGGAGGGCTTGATCGGGTACTTGGATGAGGCGAAGGAGGCGACCTTCTTGAACACATCCTGGGCGGAGAACTCGTAGAGGAGGGGAGCATCGAGCTCGAACTCGTTCAGGGGGCTCTTTTTCTCGGATTCCTTCTTGGCGCTCTCGGCCATCTTGAGGAGCTCCTCCGGCGGCTCAAGCGAATAGTTGTGGAAGAGCGAGATGAGCTTCTCACCATCCCAGGGGATTATCCTTCCCCGGTGCTCCCGTGAGATGAGAACCTTGGCGTCCTTGGTGAAGCCAGCGGTCGAGATGAGTATCCCCTTGTCCGCCTTATACTTGTCCACGAGCCCGGCGAAGACATTGACGTCGCGCGATGAAGCGAGTCCCTTCCGGTGAACGGCTATGACGAGCTTCTCCATACCGGCTATTGGGTCGTCCCTTATGGCCACGATGTCTATTCCCCAGTCCTTCTTGCTCGCGACCTTTTCGTAGTCCCTGAAACCCATTCTCTTGAGCAGTTCGATTACGTTTTCAATGAGAACGTCCTCAGGTGCCAGCATTATTATATCCTGAGTCCACGGCATCATTCTCACCTATGAAAGCGAAATCAGACACTGGAATATTTTTGAACCTCATTTTATAAATCTCTTTCCCCCGAAAATTCATTATCACCCGAAGTGTTCAAAATAAGTTTTTAACGGGAGGAATTTAACACCGGTGTGGTGATGGAATGTTCAGGCTCACGGACTTCAGCTATCACAACAGGACAGTGTTTCTGAGGGCCGATCTCAACTCTCCCGTCAAGGACGGAAGGATAATCAGCGACGCCAGGTTTAGAGCGGTTCTCCCGACGATAATATACCTCCTCGAGCACGGGGCCAAACTCGTCATAGGGACGCACCAGAGCAAGCCATACAAGGGGGACTACATCACCACGGAGCAGCACGCCGAGATACTGGGCGGGTTGCTCGGCCAGGAAGTGGAGTACGTTGAGGACATCTTTGGAAAATACGCCCGCGAGAAGATACAAGCCCTAAAGCCCGGCGAGGCCCTTATGTTAGAGAACCTCCGCTTTGCCGCGGAGGAGGTCAAATACAAGCCGATTGAGGATTGCGAGAAGACGTTTTTCGTGAGAAAACTCGCACCCCTGATCGATTACGTCGTGAACGATGCCTTCGCCGCCGCCCACAGGAGCCAGCCCTCCCTGGTGGGGTTCGCAAGGCTGAAGCCCATGATAATGGGCTTCCTCATGGAGAGGGAGGTCCAGGCCCTCACAAAAGCCTACGAGACCCAGGAGAAGCCGAGGGTCTACGTGCTCGGCGGTGCGAAGGTTGACGACTCCCTCCGCGTGGCGGAGAACGTGCTGAGGAACGGCAGGGCCGAGGTCATACTCACCGGGGGACTGGTGGGTCACGTGTTCACCCTCGCCAAGGGCTTCCATCTCGGCGACTCTAACCTCGAGTTCATGGAGAGGAGGAGCCTTCTCGAACTGGTGGACTGGGCGGAGGAGATACTCAACGAGTTCTATCCCTACGTGAGAACTCCCGTTGATTTCGCCGTTGATTACAAGGGGGAGCGTGTCGAAGTTGACCTGCTGAGCGAGGAGAAATGGCTGTTCGACGAGTATCCCATACTTGACATAGGTTCAAGAACCATTGAGAAATACCGCGAGGTGCTTATGGGAGCGAAGATAATAGTCGCAAACGGCCCGATGGGCGTCTTCGAGCGCGAGGAGTTCGCGGTGGGCACCGTCGGCGTCTTCAGGGCGATAGGAGAGAGTCCAGCCTTCAGCATAGTCGGGGGAGGCCACTCGATAGCGAGCATATACCAGCACAACATAACGGGCATAAGCCACGTCTCCACAGGCGGCGGCGCGATGCTGAGCTTCTTCGCCGGTGAAAAGCTCCCCGTTCTGGAGGCATTCAAGGAGAGCTACGAACGCTTCAAGGGCCTGCTTGAAGGGTGAACAGCCAGACGAGGAGCACGGCGATTAGGATGCCCCCAAGGAGCAGCATCAGGAGCCACTCGACCCTTTCCATCAGTTTTCTGTTCGAGTAGAGAACGTGCCCTATGATTCCAAGGATGAGGGATGAAACTATCAGTATCCTCTCCTCCGCCGATTCGACCCTGCTGAGAACAGTTTCAACGCCCCAGAGGGCCAGGAACAGCAGAACGGCCCCGGTGATGGCGTAGCCGTGCCTCATCTTTCTCGCGTTTGTTATGTAGAAGGTCGCGGCGAAGGCCACGAGGAAAACCACCATCGCCTGTATCTCGAGGGGAATGGGAACCGCCTTCGAATGAAAGGCCCTCTCGTAGATCCATATAACCCCCGAGGTTATGGTGGAGACTATGAGCGCCATCACGAAGATGTTATGAACGTGGTCGGCTACGCTCAGTGCCTCTTCGAGCTCCTCCAGTTCCTCCCGTTTAGAGACTTCTCCACCCGCTTCGGCCCCTTCCGCCATCGAACCCACGGCCTTTCCTACGCGCTTCGGGATTTAAGGCTATCGAGTTCAGTCAATTCCGGTTTTCTCGTAGAGCCTCCTATACACACACCTGAACTGAAAAACCATGATAATCGCATAGAGCACCGCGAAGGATTTCAGGGGGAAGGTGCCGCCGATGAGGTGATTCAGCAGGGCAAGGGTTCCCAGGACTATAAGATAGGTCGTGAGGACGTTGAGGATGGCCGCCAGCGTTGCCCCGTAGCGATACGCGAGCCATATCCAAAACGATGGATTAAGCGCCACCAGCCAGCGGAGTCTGAGCTGTTCACCTGGAGAAACTTCCACCGAGTAGGCGTCCCTCAGCATCTCCCGTCGGAACGCAATCGCGAGTCCGGCGGTGAGCAGCATGACAACGAAGGAACCGATTAGGAGGAAGCCGTTGTCAAGGATTGCCCCGAGGGCCACCATGACGGCCCATGCCGTGAAGGCCAGGTAGACCAGCAGGGATTCCAGCGAGAGCCCTCCCTTTCGGAAGAGGTAGGCTGGGTAGATGCCGAAGAAAGGGACGCCAACTGCGAGCGCTATGGCGGGAAGAACCTCACCGTTCATTTTCCCCCGGAGTATTAAAACGTCCAAAAGTTAAAAAGATTTCGACCGGAAATGAAAACTTCAGTAGCCCATCAGCACGCCGAAGATTACCGCCACCCACCAGACCTCGAGGAAGGCGAAGCCCACCGTGGCAGTTCCCGTGACGAGCCACCCGACGAATATCGCGTAGGCTACGAGCGTCACCGCCACGTGAAGTTTGAGGAAGGTTCTGTTTATCTCCCCTCCGGGTTTCATCCAGCCCGTCGGGAGGGGGAGCCAGTCAAAGAACGCTCCCGCCAGGGCAAAGAGCGGCTGGTTAAAAAAGACGGTGGGGATGAATATGAGGCCCGCAAGGGCCACGCAGAGCATTGTAAGCATCTGCTTCTTCATCTTCCCTCCCCTCAGTCTATCGTCGCCTTCCTGAAGCCCAGTGCCGCGATTCCGGCAAACAGCGCCGCCAGGCCGATGAGAACGACCCAGTCCGTAACGATTCCAAACGTCGGCTCGACTCCAGCGAGGTAGTAGCGCGAGCCGTCCACCGCGTACGTCAGCGGGTTCACCTTGGCCAGCCACTGCATCCACTCCGGCATCGTCTTTACTGGATAGAAGGCCCCGCTGAGGAACGTCATGGGGAGCATTATCATCATGACGATCATCTGGAAGCCTTCCATGCTGCTCATCTTGAGGGCTATTGCAACCCCCATGCCCGCTATGGCGAGGCCCACCAGGAAGCTGAGGCCCAGCGCCGGAAGGATTCCGCTCACCTTGAGGTCTGCTAGGAAAAAGCTGAGCGCCAGGATTATGACGCCCTGTATCATGGCCATCAAAGCGCCACCGGTGATTCTGCCGAGTATCGCTTCCGTTCTGCTCGCGGGGGCGACGAGGATCTCCTTCAGAAAGCCGAACTGCTTGTCCCAGATGATGGTTATACCCTGCATGAAGCTCATGTTGAAGACCGTCATGGCGATTATACCCGGCACCAGGTAAGTCATGTAGTCGACGCCGCCAAATATCGGGGCCGCCATGGGATTGTTGAAGACGCCGCTCCAGCCCTTTCCGAAGAATATGAGCCAGATGAGAGGATTGATTATGCTCCCGATGACCCTCGCCCGCGAGCGGGAAAAGCGCTTCAGCTCGCGGTATATCATTGTGAGAAAGACCTGCATGCCATCACCTCCTCATCCTCGCCTTCATTATCATCTTCGCCACGTTCCCCTCGCCGCCTTCGTCCCTGATTTCCCTGCCCGTCAGATGCAGGAAGACGTCGTTGAGCGTCGGCCGATGATAGGTGACCTCGAGAATCCTAACGTCTGTTTCCTTCGCCAGCTCAAAGAGCTTTGGCAGGGCTTCGGCGGCGTTGTCCACGTCAAGCCGTATCCTACCGTCCGGGAGCATCTTGCAGCCCTTGATGAAGTCAGCCTTGAGGCACTTGAGCTCCTCCTTCGGGCTCTGGAGCTTCAGGTAGATTATGTCGTTGCCCACGAGTTTTTTCAGCTCCTCCGCCGTTCCCTCTGCGATTATCTTTCCGTGGTCCATTATGGCTATCCTGTCGGCCAGCTGCTCCGCCTCGTCCATGTAGTGCGTGGTGAGGAAAATCGTCATGTTGTGCTCCTCCTTCATGGCCCTTATGTAGTCCCAGATGTGGGCCCTAGTCTGCGGGTCGAGGCCTATGGTCGGCTCGTCGAGGAAGAGGATCTCAGGCTCGTGGAGCAGCGAGCGGGCTATCTCAAGCCTGCGCTGCATTCCGCCGGAGAAGGTCTTGACAGGTCTGTTTCTGAACTCCCAGAGCTCGACGAACTTGAGGAGGCGCTCTATCTTCTCCTTCAGCTCATTTCCACCCAGGCCGTATATCTTGCCGTGGATGAGCATGTTCTCGTATGCGGTAAGCTCTCTATCAACGCTCGGGTCCTGAAAGACTATGCCTATCTTCTTCCTAACCGCTATCGACTCCTTCACGACGTCATGACCAGCAACTATGGCCCTTCCAGCGGTCGGCTTCAACAGCGTGGTGAGGACGTGGACGGTTGTGGTCTTCCCGGCCCCGTTGGGGCCCAGAAAGGCAAATATCTCGCCCTGTCTCACGTTGAACGATATTCCTTTAACGGCTTCAAAATCCCCGTACTTCTTCACCAGGTTCTCAACCTCAATCGCGTTCATACCGTCCACCTCCAAGTAGAATCAACCGGAGTTCCCTCGCGCAGCCTGTGAATAGCTCCCTGATCCTCTCCCTCTGCTCGTCCGTCAGTTCATCCATCGACTCAAAGAGCTCCCTGAATGCCGCCCTCAGCTCGTCGCCTCCCAGCTCGAGGAATGCCTTGTAGGCGCGCATTCTCGCCTTTATCTCCCTGAGTTCCTCCTCATGCTCCGCTAGGTACGTCTGGCCCTTTTCGGTTATTATGTAGGTTTTCCTGTCCCTCGCCCCCGTTCCGGCGACTTCGATGAGGCCGCTCCTTCTCAGTGAGGATAGTATCGGATACACAGTCCCTGCGCTCAGCTTTATCCCGTAGAGGTTCTCTAGTTCGGACATTATCCCGTACCCGTGCTTTGGCTCCCTGAGGAGGTCCAGCACGAGTATCTTCATATAACCCTTGAAGCTCGGACGCTCCAATTATCTCACCCAATATATCGAACGATATATTGCTTAAAAAGATTGCGGTGGGGAACGCTTATTACCCACCACCTCGAGGATTCAGTGGTGATACCATGAGGGCCGTTCTAAAGCCCCTCTTCGAGGCCGAACTGCCGGCGGATTTCAGCGAGGTCATAAAGGGCAAGCTCATCGGGGAGGAACTCAGAACTGGAGAGGAAATCGAAGTCGAGCTCCTCGGGAAGTCCCTCCGCTTCAAGGTCGTCCTAGCGGAGCCCTCGCCGCTGAAGGTGAACAGGAGTACTAGGATAGAGTTCTCGCAGGGCGAGGTTGAAGTCGTTGATTTTGAGTTCGATGAATCCGTGAGGGATGTAATCCCCTTTGAAAAGGGGTTCGTTGTTGTGCTTGCAAGTAAGGTTCTGATTCTGAACCACAATGGGCAAAAGATTTATAGCGATGAGTTCGAGGAACTTAACAGAGTTAGGGTCTCCAAAGGGACAGTGGTGATAATCCATGGCGGAAGCAAAATCAGGCTCGTTAAGCCTTGAAAAGTTCACCTTCGATGAAAGCTGGGAGGAGAAGAGAAAGCGTGCGGAGAGAATCGTCAAGATTCTGATGGAGACGCACCCCAGGGAGAAGCTCCTCATCGGCGACCCCTACAGAACGCTGATACACTGCATAATCTCGCAGCGCATGAGGGATGAGGTAACCTACAAGGTCTGGGAGAGGCTGTTTGAGAGATACGGAGACATCCACAGGATAGCCAACACGCCGGTTGAGGAGATGCAGGAGTTCCTGAAAAAGAACGGGGTCGGCCTCTGGAAGACCAAGGGCGAGTGGATCGTGAGGGCGTCGCAAATAATCCTCGAAAAGTACGGCGGAAGGGTTCCAGACGACATTAGGGAGCTGATGAATCTCCCTGGAATCGGGAGGAAGTGCGCCAACATAGTCCTGGCCTACGGCTTCGGCAGGCAGGCGATACCCGTTGACACCCATGTGAACAGGATAAGCAAGCGCCTCGGCCTGGCTCCGCCCAGGGTTCCGCCCGAGAAGGTTGAGGAGTACCTCGCGGAGCTGATTCCCTACGAGAAGTGGATATACGTGAACCACGCGATGGTGGACCACGGAAAGAGAATATGCAACCCGATAAGGCCGAAGTGTAACGAGTGTCCGCTGAGGGAGCTGTGCCCCTACGCGAAGGGTCTGGTGACCGATGCGGACATAAAGGGGAAGGCTCAGGGTTCGCACTCGTAGGGACAGTTCTCAAGTCCGTACAGACGGTAAACGGCGGGTATCTCTATCCCAATCTTTCTCTTCTCCGATTTAAAGAAGCCGGTTCTCACGAGGTACTCGACTTCTATCCTGAACCTCATCCTCGCCTCGATAGTGCCCACATCCTCCTCCTTCCTGATGTCGAGAGGAATAACCGGTGTTAGGTCAAGGGGCTCGCCCCACGTTGGTTTCAATGCCTCAGCCCTGATGGCCTGCCATATTTCAAGACCGGGCACGTGAGCCTCGGTTACCTCGAAATTGCCGTCCGGGGTTTTGAAGTACATGACCCCCACCTGCTTGGGAAATATGGGGTCAACGGAGACGTTGCTCACGTTCTCCGCCACGAAGAGAACCCGCCTTATCGCTATCGAATCGTTCATTGGCCTGAGACGGAGGACGAACTCACCGGATATCAGAAAATCGTCGCACCCCACGTTCCGCATAGCCGATGGGGAGTAGGAAAGCTCTATGAAAATGTCGCTCCAGTTTTTGAAGGAGTAGAAGCCCACCAACTTCTCTCGACCCAGGATGCAGGAGAGGTTGCTCGCGTTGATGTCAAAACCCCACGTGTCCAGTGTGGCGTCGCTTATCCTGCCAGATGAGGAAACTGTCCTACCATGGAGCCAGGACGTTGAATACGCCAGCAACACAAGTACCAGCAGTGCAAGCAGGAACGCTTTGTCCCTTTGCATCGGCATCGAAATTAAAACCATCTAAGATGATAAAAAGTTTTCGAATAAGGAAAGTCATTCCTCCTCTTCCACTTCCTCGCCGGCGAGCTTCCTCAGCTTGTCGAGGTCGGAGCCAACCGCTATGAGAACGTCGCCCTCCCTGATGACGTCGTCCCTTCCGGGGTTGTAGATGTACCTGCTCCCGCGCTTTATGGCGAGTATCCTCGTGCCTATCTTGCTGGGGAGCTTGAGCTGGGCGAGGGTCCTTCCATGGAGAACGGAGCCCTCGTGAACCGTTACCCTTCCGAGTTCCTCCTCAGTGTCCTCCATTATCCTCCTGATTATCGGATGTGGCTCGACGTCCCTCAACACGAGGTCGGAAATCTTGTAGGCGGCATCGCTTATCTGCTCGTTTATGTCTGCCATGTCTATGACGCTGAGGAGCTTGAGGGGATCGTCCTCCCTCTTGGCCAGCAGGAGGGCCAGCTTCTTGACCTTGAGGGTCAGCTCGTCCATGCGCTCCTCGAGGAGATAAACTTCTTCAGCTATATCCTCGCTGTTGTACATGACCGAGGAGAACGCCAGATCGACCATGAGCGATGACAGATCCTTCATCTCTATGAGGCAGTTCCTAATCTCCTCAAGCTCATTCATTGCCCATCACCTTGATGTTGCCCCTGGCTATCTCCTTGAGGTAGTCTATGGAGGTGTTCGTGCCCCTTCCGATGAGTATATCCCCGGGGAATATCTTGAAGTCCCCGTCGGGGTCAAAAATCCAGCGCTTGCCCCTTCTAACGGCCACTATCCAGACCCCGGTGTTGGTGGCGAGGTCCAGCTCCTCCAGCGTTTTTCCGACGAGTATGGACTCGGCGGAGACGAAAATCTTGCCGATTATCTCCTCGCTGCCCAGTATCGCCTCGGTTATGACCGGATGGAGCTCGACTCCCTCCAAGACCATCTTCGCCAGGTCGGCCGCGGCGTTGGACATGTCGTCTATGGCGTGCGCCATGTGGAGGATGGACGTTATCTGCTCCGCCTCCTTGGGGCTTCTCGCGGCCAGAACCGCATGAACCATCAGGTGGTAGTTGAGCAGGTCGAGGTACTCCTCAAGCTCAAGCACCTCCTCGGCCATTTCCTCCTCGTTGAAGAGTATGGAGGAGTAGGCCAGGTCAACCATCAGCTCCGCGGTGTTCTTCATTTCAACGAAGATGTCCTTAACGTTCCTTGGAACCTCAATTTCGTCCCACTCTTCCACCCGGTTCTCACCGATGTGAGGAAGGGGGGGAAATCTTATTTAGTTTTCGCCGAAAATTTTATACGCGTTCTATCAATTGAAGTCCGGAGGTGGCAGTGATGGAGCGTGATAGCAGTGATAGTCCAGAACAGGACCGCCGGCTACAGCAACTGGGGCGAAAGGCTGAGAGGAGCGTTTCTCGTCACGTTTCCGGCACTTCTCCTGTGCTTGGCTCTTGATTTTGTGGGTGGGGGAGTTCTGGGAAAGAACTTTGATAAGATAGTAACACACTATCCCCTCCTTCTCGTGATTCTGCCAGGGATGATGGATCTCAGGGGAAACGTCTTTGGTTCTATGGCGTCAAGACTTACCACGGCCCTATACTTAGGAAAGGTTCGTGGGATCAGAGACCCAGAGGTGACAACAAACATAACACTGGCAATAACGAGCTCCAGTATTCCTTTGATGATTCTCTGGGTCGCGGGAGTTCTTCAGCTGGGATTTTCCCATTCAGCGATTGTTGTCCTAGCGATTGTTGTATCCTCCGCCCTGTTCATAGGCATTCTCCTCGGATACTCGACGGCATTTATTACAGTTATACCCTACAGGCACTCAGTTGACCCCGATACAATCGCGGCCCCATTGATAACATCAGTGGCCGATGTGATAACCATACCAAGCCTGGTGTACATGATATTTTTCTACGAGAAACACCCAGGAGAGTTTTACACGTTCACAGCACTCATGCTCGCCCTCTTCGGGATACTCATCCTTCGATCAAGGTTTACTGGAGAGTACCGGAAGTCCTTTCGGGAAATAGCACTGGTACTTACACTACTCGCCATAATGGAAATCTTCTCAGGCTCCACCCTGGAGTACTACAGCAAGGTCATATCTAGGGTCATAATTCTCAGCATAATGTATCCCTCAATCTTAGACAGTGTGGGGAATTTTTCTTCGATAGTTGCTGCAACAACATCCACACGCCTAAACTTGGCTGGCCCCTCTGAGCTAAGGGACAAGAATTTCGTGGCAGATATTGGCACGATTTTACTGCTTTCACCTGTCATAGGCATCCTCACCAATCTTATAGCCGTTTACGTTTCCCATTTCGTTGGGCTATATGGAGATGTGATATGGGCATTCGTGATAACTTATCCTCTCCTAGTCATCGTTAACGCCCTGATAGGTATTGGCGTGGCGTACATTGCGTACACCCACTCAATAGATCCAGATAATGTTGCAATACCTACTGTAACAACGATCTCCGATGTTCTCGGAACATTGTACGTGGTTCTCTTAGCGGGGACTCTCGCATAAATTTTAATAGCTCACTTCTCTATCATCTTAGAGGTCAGAAAACCAATGAGGGAGACTATACTTTTGGAACTTCGGAATAAAATTGGAGAAGCCTACAGGGTTACGCTGCCGTCCCTGTTCACCTCGCAGATATTCGGCCTATTCGGCGGTACGTTTCTGGGTAAGTACTTCGAGACGATAAGAACTCAGTTTCCCGGCCTTCTGGTGGTTCTGCCGGGTATGATGGGCCTCCGCGGGAACGTCTTCGGTTCCATGGCATCGCGCTTCTCCACGATGCTCTACCTCGGTGATCTTGAGCCCTCCCTTCGCGATAGGAAGGTCCTCAAGGAGATAGTCCTCAGAATGCTCATCTCGCTCATCCCGATAGTCATGCTGTGGGCCATAAGCGTTGCCACGGGGGTAAAGAAGAACGCCCTCGACGTCCTCCTCATAGTCGTTACCTCGACGATACTCGTGTCCTTTATCCTCGGCTACTTCACCTCATTCGTCACGATATTCTCCTTCAGGCGCGGCACCGATCCGGACAGCGTTGCGGCACCGCTGGTCGCTTCAATGGGCGATTTCCTGACGGTTCCCTCGCTGGTGCTGTTCATCCTCCTCATAGAGCGCTCACCGGAGGGATTCAGGCTCTTCAACTACGCGATGCTGGCCCTCTTTGCGGTCGTGGCGGCTATAAGCAGGGTCCGGAAGGCGGAGTTCGTTGAGCTCAGGCAGGTCTTCATAACGATAACCGGGCTAGCGCTCCTCTCGACGATATCCGGTTCAATACTCGCCAAGTTCAGCGGGATAATCCAGGCGTCGGTCATACTGAGCTTCATCTACCCCTCACTCCTCAGCAGCTTCGGAAACTACGGCTCCATAATAGCCGCGAAAACCTCGACGAAGCTCCACCTCGGTGAGATAGAGAGCTTCATCTGCTGGAAGCCCCTCACAGACATCCTAGCGCTATTCACGACGGCGCCGGTCATCGGAACGACGAAGCTCCTCATAGGCATCGCCCTTGTGAAGCTAACTACCGGGATGACGGTTCCGAGCTCCGCCTGGATGATAGTTCTCACGTACCCGTTCATGGTCCTGTTCATCATGTTCTACTCCTACACGGTCTCCTACTTCCTCTTCCAGAAGAACATAGACCCCGACCACGTGGCGATACCACTTATATCCAACAACAGCGATATATTCGGCACGATTTACGTCGTGCTCATGGCTAAGCTGATGGTGGGTGGTTGAATGATAGGTCTCTCCATGACGGCCTATTCCGGAAGGGACCTCTCCGGGCTGGAGGGGTGGGTTCGGAGGACGAGAAAGCTGGGCTTTGATTTCATCGAGATTCTGAGCGAATGGCCCCACTACCTGACGAGGGACAACTACCGCCTCTTCGCTGAGGTTCTTGACGGCTGGGGCATGAAGAGAACAGTCCATGCACCATTCAGCGACGTCAACATAGGCTCCTTCAACGACAGGCTGAGGAGGGCATCGCTGGAGGTAATCCGGGAGGCCATCGAACTGGCGGCCGAGCTCGATGCACTCTCGGTCACGATACACCCCGGGCACTGCTCGCCGATCAGCGTGAAGAACAGGAGGAAGTACCTGGAGATACACAGGGAATCCCTGAGGAAAATCTCCGAATGGGGGCTTGAGTACGGGATAAAGATCGGCGTCGAGAACATGCCGCGCTTCGTAATCCTCGATGCCCAGACGTGCGAGAGGCTGTGGGAGATACTCGGGGACGTCGAGATAGGGGTAACCTTCGACGTTGGGCACCTTAACACGACAACCGGAAAGTTCGAGCGCTTCCTGGAGGTCCTCGGGGACAGGATAGTTCACGTTCACCTCCACGACAACCGGGGCGAGAGGGATGAGCACCTCGCCCTGGGTGACGGCACGGTTCCCTGGGTCAGGGTGCTGCCAAGGCTCCCGAGGGTAACGTGGGCCCTCGAAGTCAACGACATCGAATCTGCCAGGAGAAGCCTCGAATTTTTGAAAAGCCTGCATTGATGGACGTTTCAGTTCATTGGCGTCCAATTTTTACAAAACGCAACTCTTTTATACATTTAAAATGAAGTTCTTGCGAGAAGCAGTTTCTGGCGGAGGGATACCAATGGTGGAAAAGATAGTTGAGGAAATGAGGCCCTTCTTCGACCCGAAGGCGGTCGCTATCATCGGCGCAACAAACAAGAAGGGTAAAGTTGGAAACGTCATTTTTGAGAACTTCAAGATGAACAAGGAGCGCGGAATCTTCAAGGGCAACATATACCCCGTGAACCCCAAGCTCGACGAGATAGAGGGTTACAAGGTCTACAAGAGCGTTAAGGAGCTCCCCGATGACACCGATTTGGCCGTTATATCGATTCCAGCTCCCTTCGTGCCCGCCACGATGAAGGACATAGCCGAGAAGGGAATAAAGTCAGTTATCATCATCACCGGCGGCTTCGGTGAGCTCGGTGAGGAAGGAAAGAAGCTGGAGCGCGAGATATACGAGATAGCCAAGGCCAACGGGATAAGGGTCATCGGCCCGAACTGTGTCGGCGTCTACGTCCCGGACACCGGCGTTGACACCGTTTTCCTGCCGGAGAGCAAGATGGACAGGCCGAAGAGCGGACCGATAGCGTTCGTAACTCAGAGCGGCGCGTTTGCGGCGGCAATGCTTGACTGGGCTGCTGGAGCGGGTATCGGCATTGGAAAGATGGTCAGCTACGGAAACAAGCTCGACGTCGACGACGCCGATTTGATGGACTACTTCATCCACGACGAGGGCATAAACGTCGTCACCTTCTACATAGAGGGTGTCAAGGACGGCAGGAAGTTCATAGAGGCCGCCAAGCGCATTACGAAAGTCAAGCCGGTTATAGCCCTCAAGAGCGGAAGGACCGAGTACGGAGCGAAGGCAGCCTCTTCCCACACCGGTTCACTCGCTGGTGCCGACACGATTTACGATGCCGTCTTCAAGCAGACCGGTGTCATCCGCGCCGAGGACTTCGAGCACATGTTCGACCTCGCGAAGGCCTTTGCCGCGCTTAAGGACAAGCTCCCGAAGGGCGACAGGATAGGAATAATCACCGACGGCGGTGGAGCCGGCGTTATGGCCAGCGATGCGGTTGCCAAGTTCGGCCTTAAGATGGCCGACCTCAGCGAGGAGACCCTCAAGTATCTGAAGGAGAACTTCCCGCCGCACGCGGTGGCAGGAAACCCGACCGACGTCGTCGGCGACACCGATGCCGAGAGGTACAGAATCGCCATCGAGGGCTTCGTGAACGATCCCAACGTTGACGCAATAGTGGTGATAGTTCTCTTCCAGGTCCCGCTCCTCGAGGAGGAGAAGATAATCGACATCCTGGCCGAGTACCAGAAGAAGAGCAACAAGCCGATCGTTGCCGTTGCCATGGGCGGTAAGAAGACCGACCACTACGCCAGAATCCTCGAGGACAAGGGAGTTCCCGTTTACCCGACCCCAGAGAGGGGTGTTCGCGCCCTGGCGGGCCTTGTTAAGTACGCTGAATACCTCAGGAGGGGGGCCTGACCCCCCAATCTTCCGGTGGTGGTATCATGAAGGAGGAAGCCCTTAAAGTTATTGAAGAGGTTTTGAAGTCCGGAAGGACTTCGCTCGTTGAGTACGAGGCAAAGCAGGTTCTCAAAGCCTACGGCCTCCCGGTTCCGGAGGAAAAGCTCGCCAAGACCCTTGACGAGGCACTCAAGTACGCCGAGGAAATCGGCTATCCCGTTGCCATGAAGCTGATGTCCCCGCAGATTCTCCACAAGAGCGACGCGAAAGTCGTACTTCTCAACATCAAGACCCCCGAGGAGCTGAAGGAGAAGTGGGAAGTCATCCACGAGAACGCGCGCAAATACCGCCCGGACGCTGAAATCCTGGGCGTTCTCATAGCCCCGATGCTCAAGGTCGGAAGGGAGATCATCATAGGCGTCACCGAAGACCCGCAGTTCGGACACGCACTCATGTTCGGTCTCGGTGGAATCTTCGTCGAGGTTCTCAAGGACGTCACCTTCCGCATAATCCCAATAACCGAGCGCGACGCCAGGAAGATGATCCAGGAGATAAAGAGCTACCCGATTCTCGCAGGAGCTCGTGGAGAGGAGCCCGCTGATATAGACGCCATAGTCAACCTTCTCCTCAAGGTCAGCGAACTCGTGGACGACCTCGACGACTACATCAAGGAGATGGACCTCAACCCGGTCTTCGTCTACGAGAAGGGCAAGGGTGCCGTCGTCGTTGACGCCAGGATAATCGTCAAGGAGCCGACCGAGAAGAAGGAGGAGATAATCACCGAGTACAGGGAGAGGTGTGCTTGACCCCTCTTTTTTCAAGTTTTCTTCCTCGAGAGGATGAAGAGGAACAGCCCCAGCGACAGGATCCCGAATATTCCTATGAATGTAAAACCGCTTCTAAGGCCGAGGAACCCTATCAAAACCGGCCCCAGCGCCTGACCTATGTCCTTTATGCTCTCCAGGAACCCCAGCGCGGTTCCGCGGAGCTTTGAGACTTCTGTGGCCAGGGGTTTCGTCGAGGCCTCGCTTATCGAGGCGCCCACCGAGAAGACTACCGCACCCAGAACCACCAGCGGAAGGGAGTCGGAGAGGGCAAACGCAAACATCGCCAGGCCAACCATTGTCATGCCAACCACTATCGGCTTCGTTCTGCCAATCCTGTCGCTGAGGTACCCCGCGTAGGGCTTAACGACCGCCATTATGGCGATTTCCACCGTCAGTATCAGCCCGGAGAGCCAGGCCTTGCCCTGGAGGTAGTAGAAGAGGGGCAGGAAGGTTTCTATGCCCTGGTAGGCCATGTACACGGCCGCATCTAGAAGGCCGATCAGGAGGAGCTCTCCACTGAACGTGAACTCGAACCTCTTGAGCTCGCCCCCCGTGTCGGGGAACCTAAAAGTGAGGGCAAAAACCACCAGGCCAGTCAGCGAACAGAGAACGAAGACCACAGAGAAGCCGAGGAAGTATATGATGCTTCCCGCGAGGACAGGGGCAAGGGCGCGGCCGACGAGGGTTGATGAGCTCAGGAACCCCATGAAAGTGCCCTTCCTGCCAGGATAGAGATCGCTGACCAGAGCGAAGGACACAGGGACGAAGATGGCCGTCGCAACGCCGTAGTAAACCCTGACGAGGGCGAGGCTCAACGCATCGCCCGCGAGAAAGTACAGCAATGGTGCACTGAGAAAAACGAAGCCGCTCATCTTGAGGAGCCTCTTCCTCCCGTAAACGTCGCTGAGAAGGCCCGAGGCGAAGTTTATGAAGATGCCCGTAACCGTCGAGGCGGCAGCAACGAGGCCGATTTCCTCCTTTCCGAGCCCGATGCTCTGGGCGTAGAGGGGAAGCGTGGGGGACTTGCTCATGGTGGAGCCCAGGATCGCGAAGAATCCCGCGATAAGGATGAGGTAGAGGGCCTTGGAGCCGGTTCTCAATCCCCGCATCCCCGTTAGCTGAGATACTATTTACCGCCACTCCTCCCCTTGAGGTACTCCACGAGTTCACTGGCGCTGACCGAGAACTCGGAGCCGTAGCGCTCAAGGGCGGGCGACTTAACCACGCGGAGCACGAGCCTGCCGTCCCTGAAGCTGAGCTCGAAAACCCTGCTGGCCAGCTCTCTTATGTCCTCTAGGGCACTTTCGGGGAGCATCTCCCTGTTGACGAACGCCATCATAATCACGTCCTCCGAGCCCATGGATGATGCCATGCACATGCGGCACATGGAGGCGGAGGGAATGTCTGTCTTAACCGTTATGAGCTTCTCGAGTCCCAGCGTCACCACGAACTTCAGCCCGCGGGAGGCTTCGAGGGCTTCCAGGTACTCCCTGTGCCATATCGAGGCTGCCTTGAGCACGCTTATCCTTTTGATCACGTTGCCCGTATGGAGAACGCCCCCGAATTTAATCACGGGTATCTCGTCCATCCACCCAGTGTCAACGCCTATTATCGAAAGATGGGCTCGTATAACGTGGAGCTGGTCGAAGATATCGTTGACTATAATATGCCTCTCCCCGCTGAGGTCGAGGAGGGCTATGGACGCCGCGAGATGAACCGGGGCGAGGGAATCGTACTCCACCACCACAACCTCTCCCGGCTGAAGGAGTCCGATGCTCTCAATGGCCTCTTCCACGGCTTTATTCGCCGTCATTCTGGCCGCCTCCCATGGTGCCTGGCTCAAACGCCACTTCGGTACCGTATTCATCGAAGTAAATCGACTTGACGACCTCCACCACGAACCGTCCGTCCTCGACCCGGGTTCTTAGGACACGGGTGGAAATCTCCTCCACCTCCTTAATGCACGGCCCTTCCACGCGCTTCCTGTTGATGAAGACGAGGCCTCTACTTCTGGGGTTTCCAACCATCGGCCTTATTATGCTGGCAAAGAATTCCTCGCGCCTCATCGGGTCGCTCTCCAGCTGCTGGAGAAGCTCCGTGGCCCCGATCACAATCCTGATTAAAGACTCCCTGCCCATCTCCTCACCGATGCTCTCAAGGAGCTCCATGAAGCGCCTCTTCAGTATCGGGAGCTCCGTAACCTCGTCAATCTTTGCCAGGACCCTGCCTGTGTCCAGCCTTCCGCCGATCTTTATCACTGGAGCGCCATCGATTGGGGACGTATCGAGGCCCGCGAACCTGAACTGGGCCCTCACGACGTGCAACCCGTCGAGCACGTCAACTATTACGTAGGGAAGGCCATTGTGTCTCGCGTATTTGAGAACCTCGTAGAGAAGCAGGTAAACTGGTTCCTTGGATGTGTACTCCACGAGAACCAGTTCACCGGGTCTGATGGTCTCGGCGTACCCAAAAACGGTTTTCTCAAGATTCTCTCCCATGGTGTCCACCCCCAGTATAAAGTTTTTTATCGAACTCTTAAAACGGTTCCGCAAACCGCACCAAGAACCGCAAAACCGGTTCGAGAGACGACCCATTCACTCCTCAGTACCTGTCTCCGGGCCCTCTTCGGCCTCCTCTTCCTGCACCACCACCTTGATGTAGCTCAGGATATCGTGGATTATGAAGAAGCTTATCGCCACCTCAACCAGGGCCATGGGGTTGCCGGCTATCAGGAACAGCAGGGAGAAAAAGAACGTCACGCCGGCGTATACGAGGGCTACCTTGATTGCGGTCTTGTTTTCAATCCCCACGCCGTATCCGAGCCCCATGTTGAATATCGCGAAGGTAAGGTAGATCGGTGAGGCTAGGTAGTAGGCGTAGTAGAGGAGCAGAAAACCGCTGAGAAAAAGGAGAGACGAGGCAACCCTCAGACGCTTCATGTCATCCCCAAATGGTTTTCAAAGACCTCCACGTATTTAAACCCATCGTCCGGGAAGATGAGGACGTAGGTTTTCTCGCCGAGTTCTCCGGCGATCTTCTCATAGGCCCTGAAAACGGCACCGGAGCTGAGACCTACGAGAAGACCGCCGCTCCTGGCAACGCGGATTGCCCCTTCGATGGCCTCTTCCGCGCCCAGAACCTTCAGGAGAACCTGCGTCGCTCTGGGCGTTGGTCTCGGCAGATATGCCTTGAACTTCACCCCGAAAACGTTGCCCAGCGCCGCCATGGCGATTCCGACGTTGCCGGATGTGGCCTCGAAAAGAGCGGTGCCGTTGATGTCCCCGCGCTCCAGGGCCTTCGTAAGCATGTTAAAAACGGCCCCCTCCTTTATGCTCCTGCTGAACGGGTTAAAGAACTCTAACTTGGCAAAAGACATCCCCCCTCTCTGCTGAGAGTTTGACCAGGGGGTCGGCTTGTACTTCTCGAACAGTTCGAGGGTGCCCTTAAACACGTTCATTTGCCATCACCGGAAACGGGTGAGGAGGGAGCCTTAAGAACTTTCCTAAAACGAACAGTTGTGGACAAAATTGGGTAATCTACGGTAGTGGCTTTAATAACTCGAGAGCGAAATTTTCATATACGACATTGGAATAAATATTCCCCAGAAAACCGTGGAGGACAAACATAATGGTACCCAAAAAGGTGCTCATTGTAACCTTGGTCGTACTGGCGGTCGTCTTAATCCTCCCAAAGGGAGTTCTCATTAAGATAGATCCGGCGGATATAAACCCCAATGACCTTGGCACCTCAGATTTCTTTCCATGTCCACCAGACCTTCAAGTGAAAGCAGAATACTACCAATACCAGCTAGATCACTTTGTTAATTTCACACTCGCCCATGAGGAAAGCGGGAGAGCGAACATAACCCTTGAAGGGGTCTCGGGGAAGCATATTTGTATTCCCGAAGGAATCTTTGTTTATTCGTATTACCTTGGCGACCCTGCAGTGGGGATTAATGCGGCATTGTTTGATTACAATCTGAGCCTTAAATGGTGGAGGCACTTTCAGATCGTCGATAACAGGATATACGTCACTCTAGGGTATTACAGTGTTGGAACCTTCTCCGGAGAGACGAAGGCATTTTTGTACCTCATAAGTGGAGATGATGTAAAGAGAAAAGAAGTTGCCAATATTGAAGGCCATCCACTTGGGGTTAGATTGCCGCTTGACATTAACGAAAAATACGTGGCTGTTGCGTACTATCTTCACGATGAGATTGGAAATGAGAGGAATGGGGTTTGTGTTTTTACTTCGGGTGGATTGATCAAAATCGCCTGCAAAGAATTCGAGGAGTGGGAACGACCGGTAAATGTGAAACTTGAAGGGGACATCGTTTACGTTCAGACTACCAAAGGGGTGAAGGCCTACAAGATAATCAGCCTGTGGTGACCAGTGACGTTTCGATATGCCCTCATGAACTGAACGGGATGTTTAAAGCACCCCTTCCCTCACGAGCCTCTCCTTTATCCTCTCGAACTCACCGAGGGAGCCCCTAACAACGGGATACCTCGGCACGAAGGGGCACGGCTCCTCCTGCTCGATGCTTATCTCGAACGTCCCTATCTCCTTTGCGATCCTGACTATCTCCTCCTTGTCAAGGCCTATGAGCGGCCGCAGAATCGGAAGGTCGCTCGCGGTGCTTATGATGAGCAGGTTGTCGAGGGTCTGGCTTGCCACCTGGCCGAGGCTGTCGCCGGTGATTATCGCCTTTGCCCCAATCCGATGCCCTATCCGACAGGCCTTCCTCAGCATCGTCCACTTGCAGAAAAGGCACGTCCACTTCCCCTTTCCAATCTCGGCCAGCCTCGAGAAAACCGGCGCCTGTTCCTCGTAAGAATCCACTATAACCGGCTCGTTCAGCCTTCCGTACCTTCCGAGAACCTCGCAGAGCTCAAAAACCTTGGACTCCTTCGTGCCGCTCTGCCTGAAGTGAACCGGAGTTACCTCAAAGCCCTTTCTAAGCATGAGGTAGATTGCCACCGGCGAGTCAATGCCCGAGCTTAGGAGCGCCACTGCCTTCATGATTGAGGAAAGCGGGGGAGAATATATGAAGCTTTCCTCAACTTAAGGTTGAGGCCTCACGATGCCCTCCTCAATCCTCCAGTCTTTTGACTCGTAGAGAGTTCCGAACATCAGATAGAGTTCATAAGGCACCTTCCACATTTTTAGAAACTCCTTGAACCTGTAAGTGGCCTCCACGGGAAGAAGAACGACCCATGGGGCAAGGTAGCGTCCCTCCAGGTCTCTCAACACTCCGGTTTTCCCGTCCCTGCCCCGGAGTGCGAAGCTGAACTTGTTCTTCTCGTTTTTTGTCATCCCCCTGACATCGAGAATGAACAGCGCATATCCCTCCCCGTTCATCAGCTCATGAAGGGGACGCCTCCTGATAAGTGAATAGCCGGTGATAACCAGCCCTGGAACGGCGAGGTAGTTTGGGTCCCACATTTGCTCGAGGTTCATCGCCTTAACGTCCAGTCTTTCATGCGGGAACCCCATGTCAATCAGCATCTCCCTGAACTCGAAGGCAAGCTCAAACCTCTCCGACTCATCTGCCCCGGTGAGAAGTACCATGAAGTCGAAATCGTTTGGGGCTTCTTTCCCCTGAGTCACAGAGCCGTAGAGAACCACGTCAAAGACCCTTCCGTGCTCCTTACTAAATTCCTCCGCGGCCTGCTCCAGTTCACTTAATTCTATCGGTAAGTTTGAGAACCTCATTCCTCAACGCCCCCACCTCGTCCCTCGTGAGCCTCCTCTCGTATGCATCCCTGTAGAAATCAAAGAACTTGCTGACGATACGGTACAGATCACGGTAGTGAAGCCTCAAAATCGCAAATCGCTCACTGTGATTCTTGGGTTCCAGGTTCAGATCCCGCTTGATGACGTAGTCACATATTCCAACGAGAGCCTTGAAATACAGTATTGACGCGGAGTTATACCTACCCTTCTTGAAAGCGTCTTCTCCAGTTTCTATGTACTCCCGGATGTTCTCCTTCAGGTCATCAAGGTTCACGGGCACGTCCTTCACCGTGTAGCCATTCCTACAGCATCATGATATTTAAAGGTTTCTGTAGGAATTCCTACGAACCTCCAGCTGGAGCAGGCCGATGTAGACGAACCACGCCAGTATCGTGGCCGCACCGACCAGCTCCGGAATCGCGAGCCCCTTGAAAACCCTCGCCTTAACGAGATAGAGCATCAGGGCGAAGGCGAGAACCGCCAGAACGCTCCAGATGTAGCCTGCCGACATTCCATTCCTGCCGAGCTTCAGCCCGATGATCGTTATATCAACGAGGGCGAGGACGTAGAAGGAAACCGCCACCGGGGCGTGCGGCGCGTACTCCTCGGGAAAAACTCCCACGAGGAACAGGAAAACCATCGCGAGGGGCATTAGGTAGGACAGACCGTTTCTCAGAGCGCCAATGGCGGCTATGAAGCCGATGACAGCGAAGACCATAAGGAAGCCGTTGAAGTAGTAGTTCACCGGGTTCCGTACTGAGCCCATGTCGCTCAGGGCGTTTCCCGTGAAGGAGAACCAGGGATTCCGGCTCAGGACGATAAGCAGCCCCACGATGAAGAGGATGGGAAGGGAAATGCTGATGTACGCGGACATCTTGGAGAAGTCCATGGGAGCACCTCAGCACTGCCTTTTCCTGGGCTCCTCTCCAAAAACCGCCCGATAGAGCTTCCTGAACTCCTCCCAGGAGCCCCTTATAACGGGATGCTTCGGTATGAACGGAATCTCATCCTCCGGCAACGTTGAGAGCTCGAAGGTTCCTATCTCCTTGGCGATTCTAACTATTTCCTCCTTATCAAGGCCTATAAGCGGACGGTATATCGGCAGGTCCGTCGCCTGGCTGACTATGTACATGTTCTCAAGGGTCTGTGAAGCTACCTGCCCGAGGGAATCACCCATGACGATACCCTTCGCCCCGAACTCCCGGGCTATCCTATCCGCGTGCCTCACCATCATGTACTTGCAGAAGACGCAGGTGTACTTCTCCTTCTTCATCTCGCGCAACTTCTCAAGGATTATCTCACGCTCTTTGGACTTGACGACTATCAGCTCGCCTTTTCCGCCGTAGCCGTACCGTTTGAGCTGGTTCCATATCTTGCGCACCTTCTCAAGGGTTTTCTCGCCCATGTATATGTGGACGGGAATGACCTCAACGCCGCGCTTCATCATGAGGAAAGCGGCAACCGGCGAATCTATGCCGCCGCTGAGCAGTGCCACCACCTTGCCCTGGGTGCCGATGGGAAGACCGCCCCAGGCGTAGATTTTGTCAACGAAGACGTAGGCTTTGCCCTCCATCAGCTCGACGCCGACCTCGATGTTGTAGTTGTGGAGGTCAACCTCGCTCTCCTCGTTCTCAAGGATGTACTCGCCGACCTTAGCCTGAACCTCTGGGCTCTTCAGCGGGAACTCCTTGGTTATACGTCTCGCTGTGACTCGGAACTTCGGCTTCTCGAGGCCAAGCTCCCTCTTCTTCCTCCTGAAGAGCTTTAGAGCCGTTCTGTTGATCTTATCCAGCTCGGCGTCGATTTCCATCGCCGGGGAGAGCGACACTATGCCGAAGACCCGCCTGAGAACGTCAACGGCCTCTCCAGCTTTATTCGTCTTCACGAGAATCCTTCCGTGCTTCGCCTCGACCTTTTTGAACTCAATCCCCTCGCTCACCAGGGCCTCGCGGATGTTGTTCATGAGTATGCTCTCGAACCATCTCCTCGTCTGCCTGGATTTCGTTCCTATCTCTCCGTATCTGACTATGACGACGTTCATGCTCTCACCCCAGTGCGTGCGGGAACTTGATGACTATCTCCACGTACTTCTGGATGACGACGTAGAGAACCACCGATATCAGGTAGGACGAGAGAAGGATGAGCTCGTTCATCTCGAATATGTGCGCGGCTATGGCCTTGGCCCTCGGCGTGGCATCGACTATGGCGTGCATGTACTTCCCCTTGAGCCAGTGGTTTATCTGAATCGCCACGACGAGGAGCAGAACCCCGACTAGGCCCCACATCTTGCCCAGGGCCAGCATGAGGAAGAGCGTCGAGGCCACTATTATCCAGCCGCCGATGACGCCGAGCAATATCACGAACTCTATCATCCTTCCACCAGTTGGAGTTGAGAGGGAGGGAATAAAAACGTTTAGATGAAGACCAGCACCTCATCGAGGGTCTTTCTCCTCTTCCTAGGCTTAACTTCCCCCTTGGGATAGCCAACCGGGATGACTCCAACGAGGTAGTGGTTCTCGTCGAGGCCAGCAAGCTCCCGAACCTCCTCGTCTATCCCCGGAAAATTCGTAACACCGATGTAAACCGTTCCGAGGCCGAGCTCGACGGCCTTGAGCATGAGGTTCTGAATCGCCATCGCCGCGCTCTCGACGCTCCAGATGAACTCGGGCTCATCGAATTCCTCACCCGGGAGGAATCGAACGCGCCTGTCGATGAAGACCGCCACGTAGATAGGTGCACGGTACATACCCTGCTCGTACATGCGCTTTCTGAGCTTCTCTATCTTCCCCTCCGCCAGGTTCACCGCGCGGTAGTATCGAATCATGCCCTCCGCTATGAGGTTGTAGAGCTTCTCCCTCGCGTCTCCACTCCTGAAGACCACGAACTTCCAGTTCTCCAGGCCACTCGCGGTAGGTGCCCTTATCGCCGCCTCGATCAGCGCCCTCACGTCCTCCTCAGAAACGTCCCTCTCCTCGAAATACCGCACGGAGGTTCTCTTCAATATCACGTCATCAAGCTCCACGTTACCACCCATGGAGCTTTCTCGCCGGCCTTAATCAGCCTTTCCAAAACCAAAGGTTTAAGAGAATCCTAGCGTAACACCGCAGAGGTGAAAGCATGTACGGATGGAGAGGTAGGCTCGGGCTTATAGTTCCCTCATCAAACACCACCATGGAGATGGAGCTTCACGAGGCCCTTCCCGATGGGGTCTCGCTCCACACCGCGAGGGTTCCGCTGAGAAACGTCACCGAGGAGGAGCTCGTCAAGATGAACACCCTCGCCGTCGAGGCGGCAAGGCTTCTGCGCGATGCCGGCGTGGAGATGATTCTATACGGCTGCACCAGCGGGTCGTTCATCGGCGGGAAGGATTACGAGAAGGAGCTTGAGTCCCAAATAGAGGAAGAAGTAAACGTCCCCGTTGTTAGCACGAGCACGGCCGTCGTCGAGGCCCTCAAGATGCTCGATGCGAGGGATGTGCTGGTCATAACCCCCTACACGGACGAGATAAACGCCCGCGAGAGGGAGTTCCTGGAGGCGAACGAGTTCAACGTACTCGACATAAGGGGGCTTGGAATAGAGGACAACACCAAGATCGGAAAGCTCGAACCCTACGAGGCATACCGCTTGGCCAAGGCGAGCTTCATGGACGAGGCCGACGCGATCTTCATCAGCTGCACGAACCTGCGGACATTCGAGATAATCGAGCCCCTCGAGGAAGACCTCGGCATTCCGGTCGTCACGAGCAACCAGGCATCGCTGTGGCTCGCTTTGAGAGAGATGGACGTCATGGAGAGAATCCCCTGGCTTGGAAGGCTTTTCACCGAGTTCTGAGCCTTCAACATTTTTCCATCCACCGCTTCCGAAACCCTTTTAAGAATTCACCCGAATTTCTTAGACGTTAGTCACTGAGGGTGATACAAATGGGGCTCCTCGAGGAGGCCATGGGACTTTCGATCTACACCGCCTACAACACGAACGTCGATGCGATAACCTTTCTCAACGGGGAGATTGTGCAGGCACTCATAGAAGAATTTGGGGCCGAAACGGTCAGGAAAAGGATGGACGATTACCCTAGGGAGATAAACGAGCCCCTCGACTTCGTCGCGAGGCTGGTTCACGCCCTCAAAACCGGGAAGCCCATGGCAGTCCCCCTCGTCAACGAGGAGCTTCACACATGGTTCGATTCTCACTTCAAATACGACGTTGAGAGGATGGGCGGCCAGGCCGGAATCATAGCCAACCTACTCGCGAACCTTGATTTCAGGCGGGTGATAGTCTACACCCCCCACCTCGCTAGGAAGCAGGCCGAGATGTTCGTGGAAAAGCCCAACCTCTTCTATCCGGTCATCGAGGATGGCAGGCTGGCCTTCAAACACCCACGCGGGGCCTACAGGGAGGGCGACCCGATAAAGGTGAACCGCATCTTCGAGTTCCGCGCCGGAACGACCTTCAGGCTTGGTGACGAGACGATACGGGTTCCATTCTCGGGCAGGTTCATCGTCTCAGCTCGCTTCGAGAGCATAAGGATCCACACCGAGCCCGAGCTGAAGAGGTTCTTACCTGAGATAGGCCTCCAGGTTGATGGGGCCATTCTGTCAGGCTATCAGGGGATAAAGCTCCGCTATTCGGACGGCAAGGACGCGAACCACTACCTAAGGGAGGCCAAAAAGGACATACTCCTGCTCAAGCGGGAGAAGGACGTTAGGGTTCATCTGGAGTTCGCCTCGATACAGAATCGCGAGCTCAGAAAGAAGGTCATCTACAACCTCTTTCCGCTGGTGGACAGCGTCGGCATGGACGAGGCAGAGATAGCCCACGTCCTCAACGCCCTCGGCTACTCCAAGCTCGCGGAGAGGATATTCACCTACAACCGCATAGAGGACACCGTGTTGGGCGGCAAAATCCTCGTTGACGAGATGAACCTCGAGGTGCTCCAGATACACACGATTTACTACATCATGTACATCACCCACTCGGACAATCCGCTGAGCGAGGATGAGCTGAGGAGCAGTCTTGAGCTCGCAACAACACTGGCCGCGGCGAGGGCTTCCCTCGGGGACATAAAGAGCCCGGAGGAGGTAAAAGTCGGCATGAAGGTCCCATACAACGAGTACGGCGAGTTCGTGAAGCTTCGCTTTGAGGAGGCGAAGAGGCGCCTGAGGACCAGGGAGTACAAGGTCGTTATAATCCCGACGAGGCTCGTCAGAAATCCCGTCTCAACCGTCGGCCTGGGGGACACCATCTCCGCAGGAGCATTCACGAGCTACCTCGCGATGCTGAGGAAGAAGGGGGAGCTTTGAATATCCAATTTTGGTACAGTATGGCGTACCAAACCTTTATAAATATTGGTATTGTATACTGTACCATGGAGCCTGACGACATCAAAAGATACATCCGCCTCTTCCACGAGAGGGATTTACCAAATATTGTGGAGAGAGAGCTAAAGCTTTCCCTGAACCCTGGAAAGGCGACGGTTATAATTGGGCCAAGGCGCTCCGGGAAGACGTATCTCCTCTATTCACTAGTTGGAGATGAGAGGGAACGCTACGTTTACCTGAACTTTGAGAACCCGCTCCTGTTCGGGATAACTGGACGGGACTTTCCGGGAGTTGTTGATGCATACTTTGACCTCTATCCTGAGAACGTTGGGGACGAGGTCTTCTTCCTTCTCGACGAGATTCAGAGCGTTCCCAACTGGGAAATCGGCGTAAGATATTTGCTTGACGAGGGTTTCATGGTTGCGGTTACGGGTTCGTCCTCGCGGTTGCTCTCAAGAGAGGTTGCGACCCAGCTGAGGGGACGCGGAATTTCATATACCCTCCTTCCCCTCTCGTTCAGGGAGTTCCTTCGATTCAAGGGGATGGACTTTAAAAAGCGCGACCTTTACGGCAGAAAGATGCATATAATAAGAAAGCTCTTGGATGAGTACCTAAAATACGGCGCCTTCCCCGAGGTGGCCCTGCTCGGCGATAAGGTCAGGATACTTGAAGAGTACCTCTCGGTTATGATCACGAAGGACGTCGTAGAGAGGCACGGGATAAGGAACGTGGCCCTGATTGAGGCCCTTGTCAAGCTTCTGCTTTCGAACTACGCAAAGTACACCTCGTACAGCTCAATCCATCGCTTCCTTAAGTCCGAGTTTGGAACATCAAAAACGACAGTCCTTGAGTACCTCAGAGCACTTGAGGATTCGTTCTTCGTCTTCTTCCTTCCAAAGTTTGCCCGCTCCGAAAAAGAGTCTCTCAGAGCCCCCAAGAAGGTTTATCTCGTCGATACCGGCCTGGCCCTCTTCTCAAAGAAGGACCCCGCAAGGGATATTGAAAACGCCGTGTTCCTTGAGCTTCTCAGAAGGAAGCACTATCTAAACCCGCTTCTCAACGTTCACTACTACGGCGGCTCCGGTGAAAAGGAAGTTGATTTCGTCGTCTCGGAGTCAGGAAGGGTTGTAGAACTGATTCAGGTGACTCTGAGCCTCAAGGACGCACGAGAGCGGGAGCTATCTGCCATCATTAGAGCGGGCAAAAATCTCGGCTGCGAGAATCTCACGGTTGTGACACTCGAGGAAGAGGAAACCATTGAAATGAACGGCCGCAGAATAAATGCCATTCCTCTCTGGAAGTTCCTGCTCGGGCTCACTCCATCAGCCCCTCTATCAGCCTCGCCTTCTCCTGGGCCTTCCTGAGGTGCTCGACGGTGACCTTGGTGTAGATCTGCGTCGTTGAGAGGTTCGAGTGGCCGAGGAGTTCCTGGATGGCCCTTATGTCAACGCCGTTTTCGAGCATGTGAGTGGCAAAGCTGTGGCGGAGCATGTGGGGTGTAACCTTGACCCCCGCACGTTCCCCGTATTTCTTGAGGAGATACCAGACGGTCTTGGGCGATATCCTGTCCTTTTCTCTGCGCCCCTCCTCGACGATGAGGTACTCGCTGGAGTCCGTTCTCGTCTCAAGGTAGGACTTGATCTCCTCCAGAAGGAATCCTGGAATGGGCACGACGCGGTCCTTGGCCCCTTTACCGCCGCGGACGACTATCAGCGAGCGCTCGAAGTCAACGTCGGATTTCTTCAGGTTGCACAGCTCGCTTACCCGAAGACCTGCACCGTAGAGGAGGAGAAATATCAGCCTGTCGCGCCTTCTCGTTGGTGGTATCACCGAGAGCAGCTTTCTAACTTCCTCGCGGGTTAGGGCCTTCGGCAGGCTCCTGGGAACCTTCGGGGGCTTGAGCTTCTCAGCCTCCTCGTCGTAGCCCTCGAAGCGGAAGTAGGAGCGCAGCGCCTGGACCACGAGGTTGAGGCTCTTGTTGGAGTAACCCTGCCGGCGCAATTTCGCGAGAAAACGGAGGGCGGAGCGGGAGTTGAGCTTTCCGCCCCACTCGAGGTAGCGCCCCACGTAGTAGGAGTACATCCTAATCGTGTTCGGGCTCTTCCCCTCGAGGTCGAGGTAGGTCTCGTACTCCTCCAGCGTCTCTTTGAGTTCCATATCACAGCCCCTTCAGGAGTCCCTCGATGTCGTCGGGCTTTACCTCGGCGTTCTCAACGACCGCCGGCTCGCTCCGGGGTTCGGGCTCCTGGGGCTTCGGCGGCTCCTCAACCGGCGGCTTGGGCGGCTTAGGGGGCTCCTCCTTTATGCTCAGGCTGAGGTAAACCGTCCTGAGGAGCTCGTCCACAAGTCCCTTGTCCTCGGCGAAGATGTATCCCTGCCCGACTATCACCTTACCCGCCAGACCTAGCTTCTCAACGGCCTTTCCAATGTATGCCTCGTCCGGAACCGGCTCGGCGGGGAAGAGGGACTTCCATGCCTCGTCAACGCGGTAAATGTTCTTGGCGCTCTCAAGGAGTGCCTTAAGCCCTTCGTTCTCCTCCTTGAGCCTCGCGTTCTCCTCCTTCAGCTCCTCAAAGGCCTTTGTGATGGCTTCATACTCCTCCCTGAGCTTCCTGTACTCCTCGCCCAGGCCGTCGTAGCGGCCCTTGAGGTCGAGGAGCTGGTTCCTGAGTGCCATGTACTCCGGGAGTATCTGAAGGCTCTTGAGGCCGGCGCGGACGAGAGTGTTCTTGAGCTCCTTCCTGACGAGCTCAACGTCAACGTGCTCCAAATCGTGGCCGAGGGGGAGCTTCATCCTTTCAACGTGCCCGACCATCTCCCCCAGCTCGCTGAAGAGCCTCTCCGCAAGGTCCCTCCCGACCCGGTCGGCATCGGTCGCTATGATGAGAAGGTCCGCCCCGGCGGCTGCGCTCTTAGCTATCTCGACGTTCGTCGTCGGGATTATCGAGGATATCGTTATGTTGTACTCGCTTCCCAAAGCGAGACCCTGAAGGGCTTTGCTTACGACCTCCACGTCGCTCGCACCCTCAACCAGAATTCTAACATCGACTATAGCCATTCACACCACCTAATTCTCTCTCCCACTCCGGGTTTAAAACGCTTCCGCGTGGAAGTCATGCTTATAAGGCCAAAGGACATAAAAACATGGAGGGGGGTATGGGGCCACTAACCGGGGCCGTGAACATCGTAGTTGCAGTCCTCCACTTCATCTGGCTGTTTTCGGCCGCGGTTATCTACCCCGTGTTCTTCTACTACATAGTCCTGACGATAGCAGGTTTAAGGTACAACTCAAAGTTCAAGGAACCCGCGATTCCGAGCGAGCTCCCCTCCATCACCATCCTCATCCCCGCTAGGAACGAGGCCGTGGTGATAAGGGACACGCTCCTGGCGATGGCAAACCTCGACTATCCCAAGGATAAACTGGAGGTTCTCCTCCTGGACGACGGCTCCACGGACGACACGGTGAGGATAGCCGAGGAGGTCGCCAAGGAATACCCTTTCATCAGGGTAGTCCGCGTTGAGGGCGGCGGCAGGGGGAAGAGCTACGTCCTGAACTACGGCCTAAGGCTAGCCAGGGGGGAGGTCATAGCGGTCTACGACGCGGACAACAGACCCGAGCCCGGGGCGCTCAAGGGCCTGGTGGCGATGCTGAGCGACGAGACGCCGGCGGTGACTGGAAAGGTTCGGACGATAAACTGGAAGGGGAACATCCTCACGAGGTTCATATGCATGGAGTACCTCTACTTCCAGCTGGCGGGCCAGAGCGGAAAGAGCAAACTCTACAAAACCGCGGTGCTCCCCGGGACGAACTTTGTAATCAAAAAGGACCTGCTCGAAGAGCTCGGAGGCTGGGACGAAGAGGCCCTCGCCGAGGACCTGGAGATGTCCTTCAGGATAATAGCCATGGGCAAGAGGATAGCCTACAATCCACTCGCCGTTACCTGGGAGCAGGAACCCGAGAGCTGGCGCGTGTGGTTCAGGCAGCGGACGCGCTGGGCGGCCGGAAACGTCTACACGGTGAAGGAGCACATAAAGAGGTTCCGCGAGATTCCAGGCTGGGGCCTGCGCTTTGACCTGCTCCTCACGCTTATGGTGTACTACCTCCTGGCGATAGCCGTCATAGTGGCGGATGTGGCCTTCGTAGCACTCCTGGTAACCTTCGGAAACGTCACGTGGTTCACGGGGCTCATCTTAAGCTTCGTTTATGTCGCGTTCCTGCTGGAGATATTCGCCGGCCTCTACGACGGGAAGATAAGGAGCATTGGCTGCTGGCTCCTCGCGCCGCTCATGTACTACACATACTCCCAGATATGGATATTCATTTCGCTGGCCGGCCTGTGGGAGGCGGGAAAGGCCAAGAAGGTGTGGTACAAGACCCCGCGGACGGCGGTTTAGAGCTCGATTTCAAGGCTCGGCCTCTCAAGAACGACCCTTCCATCGGGCAGAAGGGAGATGCCCAGCGCGTGGATTTCAACGCCTACCTTGTCCGCCTCTTTAAGGAGCCTCGCTATCTCCGGGTCGCCCCTCTCGTAGGGCCGGAACCTCTCAACGCCCGGCATCGCGCCGATGAAGAAGATTATGGATTTCTTCCCGGCTTTTGAGAGCTCTATAAGCTCCCTGATGTGCTTCTGCCCTCTGACGCTCGGACAGTCAGGATACATCGCGTACTCTCCCTTTTCACCCCCTCGCAGGACGGCGCTCTTCATCTCGGCGTAGACCTCGCCCTTGGGGCATTCGAAGAGGTAATCGAGGCGCGATTTGCCGACCGTGATCTCCTTCCGCTTTATCCGGCAACCCCTCAGCCATGGTACCAAACCAAGCTCCACCGCCCGCTCGAAGGCTTTGGCCTGGGTTCGGGTGTCTATCACCGCCCCTTTTCCGCCCAGGTCCTCGAAGGCAACCAGGACGAAGTCCGTCTTTCCGCCGGTCTTGGGCGTGCAGAACGCTCTCCTCCCGGGAACCATGAACTCCTCCAAGCGGCCCGTGTTGGTCACCAGGGCTTTCCTCTCCTCCCCCTCAACCTCGACCAGCGCCACGAAGCGGTTGAGCCTTTTGCGGAAGATGCAGGGAACGGCATCGAGCTTCAGCAGGGTCGTCATTTTCAATCCCGAAGGTTCTCCGGGGGAGGGCTTTTAACGATAGCGCCGTATTGGATACGGTGGGAACATGCTCCCAGAGGAGTTCATCAGATATGCGTTCGAGGAAAGGGTCGAGGGAATAAAGCGCCTCCTGAACGGAAAGTTTGACCCGGAGGTTCTGATAAGCTTCACACGGCACAACGCGGCGATAATCACCTGCGGACCCGCGGGGGTGAACGGTTCCATTAAAGGCGTGGGCTTCATACACAGGGAGGAACTTCTCGCCGAGACCATCGAAAAGATGAGGGAGGAACTCAGAAGGCCATACAGCCCACTAAACGCGGGCAGGTTTCTCCTGGAGGAAATCTACGTGAGGGAAAGGATAGACTTCACGAAACTGGTGTCCCTCGAGCTCGCCAGAAAGCACACCTGGAAAAACCTAACCGAGGGAAGGAAGGAGGCAACGGTGCTCTTCTTCACCCCGCCGAGCACATCCTACGAGGTCAGATGCGACGTGGAGATACATGAGGATGGCCCCGTGTGGGAGTACACCAACGCCCTCCACGACATCTTCCACAGGCCAAAAAAGCCACGGGACTGGAGCAGAACGCCGGCGTATCTCTTCAGGATCCGCGAGATATACGACAACGGCGAGGATAAAATGGGGGTTAAGATTTACCCATGAGTCAACTGGGTGTGAACCCCACCTAAAACCTTAAATATCCCGGACATGAGCATTTAGATGGAAATCTAAACGAAAGGGGTGGTTGTGATGGTTGACTACGAACTTCTCAAAAGGATTATAGAGGCACCGGGCGTTTCCGGATACGAGTTCCTCGGCGTCAGGGACGTTGTTATCGAGGCCTTTAAGCCCTACGTCGACGAGATAACCGTCGACAAGCTCGGCAACGTTATCGCCCACAAGAAGGGTAAGGGTCCGAAGGTCATGCTCGCCGGACACATGGACCAGATTGGCCTCATGGTGACCCACATCGAGAAGAACGGATTCCTCCGCGTTGCACCGGTTGGCGGTGTTGACCCAAGGACTCTCATCGCCCAGCGCTTCAAGGTCTGGATCGGCCCGAACGAGTTCGTCTACGGCGTCGGTGGAAGCGTTCCGCCGCACATCCAGAAGCCGGAGCAGAGGAACAAGGCCCCGACCTGGGACCAGGTCTTCATAGACATAGGCGCCGAGAGCAAGGAAGAGGCCGAGGAAATGGGCGCCGTCATCACCTGGGACGGCAGGCTCGAGAGGCTCGGAAAGCACCGCCTCGTCAGCATAGCCCACGACGACAGGATAGCGGTTTACATCCTCGTCGAGGCCGCGAGACAGCTGGCCGAGACTGATGCAGATGTCTACTTCGTCGCCACCGTCCAGGAGGAGGTCGGCCTCCGCGGTGCGAAGGTCTCGTCCTTCGGCATAGACCCCGACTACGGCTTCGCACTCGACGTCACCATAGCGGCAGACGTTCCCGGAACGCCGGAGCACAAGCAGATAAGCCAGCTCGGAAAGGGCGTCGCGATTAAGATAATGGACCGCTCCGTCATCTGCCACCCGACAATCGTCCGCTGGATGGAGGAGATAGCCAAGAAGCACGAGATTCCCTACCAGTGGGACATCCTCACCGGCGGTGGAACCGACGCGGGAGCGATACACCTCAACAAGGCCGGCGTCCCGAGCGGCGGAATAAGCATTCCAGCGCGCTACATCCACTCCAACACGGAGGTCGTTGACGAGCGCGACGTCGATGCAGCCGTTAAGCTGACCGTCAAGGTTCTTGAGGAGATTCCGGAGCTGAAGCTCTGACCTCTTCCCATTCTTCTTTCTGAGCCTCATCGCCCGTAGTCTCGCCGCCGTTCTCGGTTTCGTTCGAGTCTGAGTCGGAGAGGTTCTCCTCCTTGAGGGCAACTGGCAGAACCGATTTCAGGGGCACCTTCTTCCTTCCCTCGAGCTCGCGCTCGAATCTGGTCCACTCGTACCAGAAGAACAGCGCCGCAACAATGATTCCAGCCACCAGGAAGGGCAGTTTTGAGGGAAGTGGCAATCCCCGGTGCCAGCCGTGGAGCAGGTAATTCTGATAGAAGAACAGGTACGCGAGCCAGGCTATTATAACTGCCTCAATGGAGTATTCAACCAGTCTCTGCTCCTTCTCGTCCACACCCTTCACCTGGGGAAAAGTTAAAAGCGAGCCGTTAAAACTCTTTCCCATGAGCGAAACGGGCGAAGGGTTCGAGTACTTTCCCTACGAAGAACTCAGACCACACCAGCGGGAATTCATAGACCTCGTTGCGGAGGCAGTTAAAAACGGCGAGAACGCCATAATAGAGGCCCCTACCGGCTTTGGAAAGACCGTGAGCGTTCTGGCGGGGATCCTGCCTTACGCCAAGGAAATGGGCTACAAGGTTCTCTATCTAGCCAGAACCCACAGACAGATGGACAGGGTTATAGAGGAGCTGAAGGCGATAAACAGGAAGAACCCGGTTTCCGGCGTCGAACTGAGGAGCAGAAAGGACCTCTGCCTTCACACTTACCTCACCCAGTTCACGAGCGATGCCTACACCGCCATGGTCGTTTGCAAGAACCTCAAGAAGCTCAAGAAGTGCGAGTTCTACGAGAACGAGAAGAAGAAAAAGACGGAATTCGACGAGCTGGTGAAGTTCTTTCTGAGCGAGCCGAGCCATCCGGCCGAGATTCTGAGCTACGCCGAGACCTTAGAGCTGTGCCCCTACGATTTAACCAAGAGGATAGCGGAGAAGGCTGACGTCATAGTGGCCAGCTACCTCTACCTCCTCAGCCCCACCATCCGGGAGAACTTCATAAGCTCCCTTGACGTTGACTACTCCGACCTGATAGTGGTTTTTGACGAGGCCCACAACCTGCCTGATCAAGCTATCTCGGCCTTAAGCGACCGGATAAGCATACACACGGTAAACAGGGCGATAAAGGAGGCCGACGAGTACAACGAACATGAGATAGCCAACTTCCTCAGCATCTTCGGCCGCGGACTGGAGATACTCTACGACGAGAAGCTCAAGGACAGGGACGTGCACGAAACCCCCATCCAGCCGGAGCTCGTTTTTGCACACGTCATTGACATCCTGAGCCTTGACACCAGGAGGCTCGTTAGAATACTCAACGACATGGTGGCGGTTGGCGACGCCATAAGGGAGGACAGGATAGAGAAGGGCAAGCCGCCCCGCTCCTACATCGGCCGCGTCGGCGAGTTCCTCCTCTTCTGGCTCTCGCTCATTGGACGAGAGGACTACCTCTTCCTCATGAGCAGGGACAGGGGATTGAGCCTTGAGCTCGTGGCGCTGGATCCCTCGAAAGCCCTGGGCTTCATCAGAAACGTCCAGAGCGCGGTTTTCATGTCCGGAACCCTCACCCCGATGGAGGCCTTCCGCGACGTCATGGGCATCGAAAACGTCCGGATGAAAAAGTTCCCGAGGATGGTAAAGCGGGAAAACGCGCAGGTTTTAGTCGCCAAAGACGTCTCGACGAGGGGCGACGAGCGCTCGCTCCAGGTTTACAGGCGCATGGTGGAGTACATCGTCGAGGTGGCCAAGCTCATACCGAAGAACGTCGGAGTCTTCACGGCTTCCTACGAGGTCCTTCAGGGACTTCTCTCGGCAAACCTCCAGGTTCGTCTTGAGGAGACTGGAAAGGCGATATTCATTGAAAAGCAGGGCGTCAGCTCAGCAGAGAACGATGCGATGATAGCGAGCTTCAAGGCCCACGCCAAGGGCAGGGGAGCGGTGTTACTGGGAGTCATGGGGGGCAGGAACAGCGAAGGGCAGGACTACAGCGGCGACGAGATGAACGGGGTTGTGCTCGTTGGGATACCCTACGCGAGGCCAACTCCGAGGGTTCAGGCCCAGATAAGGTACTTCGAGCGCAAGTTCCCGGGGAAGGGCCGCTACTACGGCTATTATCTGCCGGCCCACAGGAAGCTCGTCCAGGCGGCTGGAAGGGTTCACCGCTCAGCCGAGGAGAAGGGGTCCATAATAGTCCTAGACTACCGCCTCCTCTGGAGTTCGATAAAGAAGGACCTGCCGGACTGGATGCGCGAGAGCATGAGGCCCGTCGATTTGCCGAGGATGAGGCTGTATTTGAGGAGGTTCTGGGGCTGAGAGGGCCCCATGTAACATAGGGAGACCCCCAATGTTGTTCAGCGGAGTGAAGGGATTTGAGAGAACAACTTCGGGAATCATTTTGGCGAGGGTTTTACACGAAAGACGCCCGCAGGGCGTCGAAAGAAAGCAAACCCAGTGTGAGATTGCATTTTTGGGTTGTTCTCCGTGTTAAACGTTCCGATAATGAGAAACCACTTAAAAATTGGCACTCAAGAAGGAGCTACGAACCTTGATCAAACTTCGCCTTCGCGAAGTTTCTGTGGTGCGGGGGCGGGGATTTGAACCCCGGAACCCCTACGGGACGGGACCCTCAATCCCGCGCCTTTGACCAGGCTCGGCAACCCCCGCGTTGCCAAAGTATAACGCTCGGAGAGGCTTTATAAAGTTTTCCCTGCCCCCTTTTCGGCCTCTGACCAAAAAATTTATAAAGCAACCTCCCGTCTATGACTTCGGGTTGAGGGCCGGTAGCTCAGCATGGTTAGAGCGCGGGACTCTTAATCCCGTGGTCGGGGGTTCGAATCCCCCCCGGCCCGCCAGACCGCGTTTCTTCTCGACGCGTTCCGTTTGAGAAGGGATGCGTTTGAGTAACGTAAGGAGTTAGGAAAATGAGTTTTGAAAGCTTAGGCTTATCCAGGGCCACGTTAGTGGCGGTTAGAGAGAAGGGTTTTGAGACCCCAACGGACATTCAGAGGGAAGTCATTCCACGTCTTCTATCGGGCGACGTCGATATAATCGGCCAGTCCCAGACCGGGACGGGAAAGACCGCTGCCTTTGCACTCCCCATAATCGAGGCGATTGACCCGAAGATAAAGGCCGTTCAGGCGATAATATTGACCCCCACGAGGGAGCTCGCCCTCCAGGTGGCGGATGAAATCAAGAGCCTCCGCGGGAGGAAGAGGGTTTACGTCTACGCCATCTACGGCGGCCAGCCGATAGGGCCGCAGATCAGGGCGCTTGAGCGGGGAACCCACGTTGTAGTTGGAACCCCCGGCAGGGTTCTCGACCACATAAGGCGCAGGACCCTCGATCTGAGCTCCGTGAAGTTCTTCATCCTCGATGAGGCCGACAGAATGCTCGACATGGGTTTTATAGACGACATAGAGGCGATTTTCAGGGAGACCCCGAGGAGGAAGAGGGTGCTGATGTTCTCCGCAACGATGCCCCCCGAGATTAGAAGGCTCGCGAGGCGCTACATGGGGAACTACGAGGTTATAAGCGTCAGCAGCGACGAGCTCGTGCCCGAGATGGTGGATCAGGAGTACATAGAGGTCGTTCCCGCGAGAAAGTTCACGGTGCTGAAGAAGATCCTCAGCGACGACTTTTACGGCATAGTCTTCTGCGCCACCAAGAGGGAAACCAGAGAGCTGAGCGAGAAGCTCAGGAGGGGGGGCTACAGCGCCGAGGCTTTAAACGGCGACATGAGCCAGGCCGCCCGTGAGAGAACCTTCTGGCGCTTCAAGACTAAGCGAACGAGGATTCTCGTGGCAACCGATGTTGCCGCGCGCGGCTTGGACGTCCAGGACATAAGCCACATCGTCAACTACTCCCTGCCCATGACGGCCGAGGACTACGTCCACCGGATAGGGAGAACCGGCAGGATGGGCAAGCGGGGAAGGGCGATAACCTTCATAATGCCCGGCGAGTTCAAGAGGCTGCGCTACATTGCCCAGGTAGCTGGTGTGGAGATAAGGAAATCCGAGCTCAGCGAGGATATCCCGAAGGAGTACCGGGAGAGGTACGAGCGCGGCCCTTCGGATGGCTACAGAAGAAACGGAAGAAGAAACTCTCGCTACCCCAGGAACTCCCGGGGCTATTCTAAGAACTCCCGAGGTAGATGGTGAGGATCAAATCCTCGCCCTCTACTCTAACCTCTATCCAGACCGCGTCGCTCTTCTGAACGTAGCCTGCGAACTCCGTGTCTGAAAGCATCTGAGAGACCAGCCACTCGGTGTACTGTTCGTGGAAAAACGGGTGGTAGTAGTCGGCCAGGTTGTAATAGGTAACCCCCCACGTCCAGCCGGCCTTGTATCCCTTCGGGAGCTTTCCGTCGGAGAGGCTTTTCAGGGATTCATCGGCCTTCAGGCCGAACCGGCTATACAGAGAGTTCATCATCGAGACGGCTAAATTCCTCGCGTCGGCATCGCCCATGGTGTAATCCTGGTTGAGGAACTCCTCGCCGGTAACGACGCCGAGAACCTTGACGGTGGCCTTCTCTTCGCCCGGCGTTATTTCGTAGAGCGTGGCGTTGATTATCCTGCTCCCCTGCCGCTCCCAGTAGCGGTAGTAGGCACCCAGATCCATGGGCGGAAGGTGCTGGTCGAGGGCAAAGTACCAGCCGTTTATTTTTACCAAGGCCGTTGCGTGCCCCAAATCAGTGAGGTTTATGGCCATCGCGTAGAGGGGCGAGTAGTTCATGGCCAAGAGCAGGGCATCCGTGAGAACGGTGTAGTCGGTGCATACCCCGGTTCTCTTCATTATCGTCTCGTAGGGGGTCTGAATCGTGTTGTTCTGCCCCTCAACGACCTCCTGCCGCCCGTCGGGATATATTATGACCTTGGCGAAGGGCTGCTTGGCCTTCTCCCAGTCGTAGCTCAGCCACTCCCCTTCCCAGGCGAGGACGTTCCAGGCGCTTTGGGTGAGGTCTTCACCCTTGAGCTCCTCCGCGAGGGGCGATATGACTTCAAGCTCTTCCCTACTCAGCATACAGGGGAGTGCGTCCCTGAGAATGTAGCGCCAGAGGATTCCCGGACAGTTGAGCTCGGCGTCCTGGCTCGGCAAGGAGACCGTTGCGTTCTCCCATTTAACGAGGGGATTCGTCCAGGTTGCCGGGGATGAACCGGGCGTTGGGGTCGAGGGAGGAGTAGTTGAAGTCGTGGATGGGTATGCCGTGCCTCCGGGCGTTCCGGTCTCCGGAGTGACCGAGAGGCAACCCGCGATGATGACCATGAACGCGATGATAAGTGCCGCGAGGGACCTTCTCATCATGGAACTAACTTGCGGGATGAGCTTATAAACAGCTCCCCAGCGGAGAAACATCGAGTTTGTGTCCATCGAAAGATTTAAAAATGCCCTCCTGAAGGTAGCTTAGCCTGGTCAGAGCGCTCGGCTCATAGGGCCGCTCCCCTTCGGGGGAGCCTGAGAAACCGAGAGGTCCGGGGTTCAAAGCCCCGCCCCGGCACCATTCAAACTTCGCCTGCGCGAAGTTTGATCAAGGTTTGTGATTCTCTTTCAAAGTTCGATTTTGGAAAGTTTGCACTTTTGAGGGGTTTTACAAAAGGGAATTCTCTTCAAAGAGGTTGTTGGGAATGGGTTTTTCTAAGGAGCGCTCCTTTGGAGCGCGGGGAAGAGTAAACCCCCGATAACTGTCCCTAAATCCGGGAATTCCAGAGCGTAATGGGCCCTTTGAAAGTTCAAACACGTGCAAAAAAAGCGTTCATAAAGGAATCACGAACTTTGATGAAGCTTTGCCCAACAAAGTTTCTTTGGAGAAGCTTGTTCCAAAAGCTTCAGCACTGACGAAAGACAGGCCATTTACCTGACTAAACCGAGCACTGAGTACGCAAGAAAGCATTATATAGAACGGATTCCAACATTCCCTGAAGGTAAGATGGCCCGAGGTCGGAGGGTTATGAAAAAGAAAGCTATTGCTGGGTTGGTACTTGTTGTGGTTCTATCCTTGGGCCTGTTCCTGTTCTTTCGTGGAATTTTGATTCCTGTGGAAGCCGAGAGGATATACTTCGGCGACGATTCGGGCTTTCGGTCCTGTCCGTCAAGCATCAAAATAACGTCCCAGTACTATGAAAACCATTCCCGGTACTTCGTCAACTTCACTATCTCGACTAACAGCTCCTCAAGCCTGGAGTTCTCCCTGGAGGGTGTTATAGAGGAGCACGTGTGCATTCCAGAGGGTATTGTCCTTTACACCTATTATCCCGGTGACTGGGCAGGAATCAATGCCGCACTTGTGGATTACAGCCTTAATATAGTGTGGAAAAGGCACTTCCAAGCTTTTCCGGTGAAGTATCACAATGGTGAGCTTCTTTTAACGAGTTCGTGCATATACTTCGTGAACGCATCAACCGGGGATTTGAGCAGAGAGATATGTCCCGGTGTAGCCAGAGCACAAGTCCACGATGTGAAGATTCTGGGCGATGAAACATACTTCACGGTCGTTCACTACAGCGTCTTTACCATGAATTCTCAGGTGCACATTTACAGGGTCAAAGACGGTAAAAGGGAGAAGGCTCTAATTGTGAAAATGGACGAGCATTTGTTAGGGGCCAGAGCGATTCTCGATGTTAGTGAAGAGTACGTAGCGGTGGCATATTACCTCAGGGGAATCAGTGGGGCAGAGAAAAACGGTTTGTGCGTGTTTAAACGGAACATCTTTAGAAAAATCTCATGCAGAGAACTCAAAGCAGATGATAGACCCCTGGAAGTAAAGCTTCGTGGGGATGTGGTGTATCTCCAAACGACCAAGGGGCTGGAAGTGCACCGAATCTTAACCCTTAGACATCCCTAAAATTGAAAAAACGAGACGTCACCACCCGTAGCCGTACATCCTCGCAATCAGGTGCCGCTTGATCCGCCTGCCGTAGTAGTAGCCTATGGCCATCCCAACGAGCAGCCCGCCGAGATGGGCGTAGATGTTGACGCTCGGCAGCAGGCTGTTTATCAGGAAGAGCACGAAGGCGTTTATCAGTGCGGCCTGCATGTTCCCGCCGACGACGCCGGTTATGAGTATCAGCGCCCCGACTATGCCGAAAAGCGAGCCGCTCGCGCCGGCGCTGACCGAGTTGGCCGGCAGCAGGAAGAGTGTCAGCAGGTTTCCTGCCAGGCCCGAGACGAGGTAGACCATAACGAGCCGTTTAGGCCCGAGGATTCCCTCGAGCTGCCTGCCCATCATCAGGAGGAAGTACATGTTGAAGCCTATGTGGAGTATGCCCACGTGCACGAACATCGCGCTGATGAGCTGCCACCACCAGCCGTAGTTGAGGACGGCGTAGTTCCACTGGCCGAGCCTTGCCAAGACTTCGATGCTTATGCTGAAGGGGTTTCCGCTGAGTATTGACTCTAAGATGTAGACCGAGACGTTTATCAGGAAGAGGGTGAAGGTAGCCTTCCCGTAGCGGTGGAAATAGCCCTCAAGGCTCATTTTTCAGCTCCTCCAGGATCATGTCGAGCAGATAGCGGTCGTTGACGGCTATTACGTTTGTCTTGGTGGTTGCGTCGAGCCTCAGCTCCAGCTCCCTTCCGGTCTCGTCGGTGACTATCGCCCCGGCTTCCTTGGCTATGAGCACCCCCGCGGCTATGTCCGTCGTCCTCACGTAGTTCCTTATGTCCAAGACTCCGTCGAGGGCGCCCTTGGCGAGGTACGTCAGCTCGACAGCTATGGCACCAAGGACCCGAACCCGCTTGACCCTCTTTATTAAGCCCAGACACCTGCCGCGCGTGTAGAAGCTCAGTGCCTCCTTTCCGCGCTCGGGTTTCCTGACCCTTATAGGCCTTCCGTCCATGTAGGCACCTTCTCCTGGAAGGGCCTCGTAAAACGTCCTCCTGACGAACTCGTATATCGCACCGTAAACGGGTTCATTTCTCCTGAAGACGGCAAAGCTGAAGGCGAATATCGGTATCCCCGCGGCGAAGTTGTAGGAGCCGTCTATTGGGTCAACGATAACCGTGTAGTCGCTCCCGTTGTCTATGAAGCCTATCTCCTCGCTGACGATGTTGACCCCGAGGGGCTGGAGCCTGCCCAGAACAACGTCCTCAGCCACTTTGTCAACGTACTTGGTAACGTCTCCGCTGACGTTTTCCCCTATCGTCTCCCCTGCCCTCGGAGTGCCAAAGAGGGGCATCACTTCCTTCTCAACCTCCCTCGCGATTTCGAGGGCAATCTCGTTCCATGGAATCTCCATATCAACCACCCATCAGCATTATCAGCAGGTTTCTCGTTCCCGGCCCAAAACCGAGGATGAACATCGTGAGCTTCACGAAGTTTATTAAATCCGGGTCCTCGTCCGCCATGGCCCGGTCCAGTATCCACACGATAGGCAGCAGTATAAGAAACTTCTCGGCGTATATAACCGCTGGCGTCCCGAAGGTATCCATCAGCCACCTCGCGAGGACGTGCTGCTCCCAGAATCCGAGGAACTGGATTCCAACGAACGTCGTTGTGGCGTCGTAGAAGTGGGTGTAGAAGAGGAGCGAGTTGTCCCTAATGAGGGCGAGCTTCTTCGAGACGAGCCATACAAAGCCCTCGGCTATTATCAGCGCCGGGATGAAGTACTTGAAGACCTCCGGGTTGAAGTTAACCTTCCCCCGGTTTATTATCAGGACGAAGACGAGCCCACCGAGCAGAACCCAGCCGAAGTCCCGGTAGAGGGGATAGAGCTTCTCTCCAGGCCCGACGTGCCTCCAGACGACGTAGAGAGAGGCTATCGCAAAGGCCGCTATGACGAAGTAGCCGCCGGGGCTGACGGTTAGGTAGGTTCTCGGCAGAATACCGACGTCCGTCACGCTCCTCATCAATGGGCCGAGGATTATGTACGGAATGAGCGCCTTGAAGAAGCGGTCGTCAACCTTTATCCCCATCCGCTTGAGCATCTTGTAGAGGAGTATCACAGCCACACCCAGGATTATAGCGTAGACAACCGTGTTCACGGGGTTGTAACCCTGGTTCTCCTGTATCGGTTTGATGAAGTACTCGTAAAAGAACTCGTAGAGCCCCATTCGACCACCATAGACCGTTGTTCCGATAGCCTTAAAGCTTTTCCCACCCATAGTTATTAGGACGGTGGTTGAGATGCATCTGATGCAGCTGCCCAGAGAGGTGCTGCTGGGCGAAAATCTGAAGGGAGAGGCCGTTAACGTCGCGAAGAGACTTGGTCTGGGCGAGAAGGCTCTAGTGCTCTACGGACCGAAGACAAAGGAGATAGCCGGAAAGGACATCGAGAAGAGCCTCAGGGAGTCGTTTGATGTGAGCGCGCTGGTAATCAGGGAGGCCAGCATGGAGGAGGTCGAGAAGACCCTGACTAAAATTAGGGACGATAACTCTGACTGGCTCATAGCCGTTGGCGGCGGAAGTATAATCGACGTCGCCAAGCTCGCCTCGTTTAAAGCCGGAGTTCCTTTCATCAGCTTCCCAACGACCGCTTCCCACGACGGCATAGCGAGTGCAAATGCATCCATCAAAGACCTCGGAACCAAGACATCGGTCAAGGCCGTGCCGCCGGTGGCGGTGATAGCCGACGTCGGGGTCATCAAGACCGCCCCCTACCGCTACCTAGCCGCCGGAGTGGGGGACATGATAAGCAATCTGACGGCGGTGAAGGACTGGCAGCTGGCCCACAGGATAAAGGGCGAGTACTACAGCGAGTACGCGGCCTCGCTGAGCCTGATGAGCGCCAAGATGGTGATAAAGAATGCGGATATAATACGCCTCGGCAACGAGGAGAGCGTGAGGAAGGTTGTTAAGGGTCTCATCTCCTGCGGCGTGGCCATGAGCATAGCGGGCTCTTCGAGACCTGCAAGCGGCGCGGAGCACCTCTTCAGCCACGCTCTCGATGCCATAGCGCCGAAACCGGCCCTGCACGGCGAGCAGGTCGGCGTTGGGACGATAATAATGGCCTACCTCCACGGGCTCAAGTGGGAGAGGATTAGGGAAACCTTAAAGAAGGTCGGGGCGCCAACTAACGCATACGAGCTTGGGATCGACCCGGAGTACATAATCGAGGCCCTCACGATTGCCCACACGATAAGGCCCGAGAGGTATACGATCCTCGGGAAGGACGGTCTCACGCGAGAGGCAGCCGAGAAGGCCGCTAAAATCACCGGAGTCATCTGAAGATCACCGCTTCACAAAACGGAGGTGTTTGGAATGGCAATAATCACGTTAGTTGGGGAAAAGCTGGCAAGACCAGGGGTTGAATTCATATATTACGGCCCGGCAGAACCGTGCAAGACGTGCAAGCTAGCGGGAGTCTGCGTCGGAAACCTGGAACCCGGCAGGAGGTATAAAATCCTCCGGGTAAGGAGCATGCCCTCACACTCCTGCCCGCTCCACGAGGGCAAGGTTAGGGTTGTTGAAGTCGTCGAGCCGAGCATCGAGGTCGCGATAGAGCCGAGGCTGGCCATAGCGGGCTCTGTTATAAAGCTCCACTTCGCGGATTGCAGCGACAAGGAAAAGGCGGACCTGTTCAGGCCGGAAGGTCTCTTCGAGGGCGACCACGTGAAAATAATAGAAATCCTCGACGACGTCGAGTGCAACGGCAAGACCTACAAGGTCGTCAAGGTCATGCGCAAGAAGGACTAATCCCTTCTTTCCACTTTTGTGAACGCGATCAGCTCTTCTTCCCCCGTTCTTATCCTGTAGGCGCGCATCTTCCCGTCAAGGAAGCCCTTGATTGCCCTCAGGGTTTTCTCGCGCCTGATCAGAAGCTCCCGGGCTTCATCGACGCTCACCGCCTCAAACCTCAGCCTCTCCCCAGGCCGGCTCTGTGCAACGATGGGGAGGTCTGCCGTTGCAACGACGGCTATCTTCGCGTAGCCGCCGGTCGTCTGGGCGTCGCGGAGCATCACTATAGGCTTTCCGTTGGCCGGAACCTGAACAGAGCCGGTCGGTATGGCGTCCGTCACTATCCCCGCGCCCTTCTCCGAGTGCTCTATGGCCTTTCCATCGAGGCGGTAACCCATTCTGTCGGACTCGGGAGTTACGGTATAGGCCTCGCTCAGGAAGGTCCCTATCCCCTCCCCGGTGAAGTGGTCGAGGTTGGGGCCGAGAACGACGCGGACGGTCTTTTCCTTCGCTGAATAGTCCGGCCTCAGCCCCGGGGGAAGGTATCTCCCATCCTTCCTGGTTAGTACCGCGTAGCCGAGGTTCAGAATATCCCCGGCCTTCAGCGGCCTTCCAAGGCCGGCCTTGGGATAGGCCGAGCAGCTCCCGAGGAGCGGCTCACACTTTATTCCGCCGGCGAAGGCTATGTAGCCATAGAGTCCGCTCTTCAAGGCGCCAACCTCAAGGATATCCCCTCTCTTTGCCCAGTGACTCATCCAAGGTTCTACGGGGGTGCCGTTGAGTCTCACCTCAACGTCCCCAGCAACAGCAAAGACGCAGGAGGCGTTGAACCTGAGCGTTGGGCCGGCGAGGAGGAACTCAAGGAGAGGTGCGTTACCGGGGTTTCCGACGAGGTAGTTAGCTATCCTCGCGGAGTAATCGTCCATGAAGCCGGAAACGGGGACACCGAGCTTTCGGTAGCCTCTCCTGCCGGAGTCCTGGACGGTGAGAAGTGAGGGAACGTTGAGAAGCTCAATCATCTCCCTCCCCCCCATTCGGCCTCGTAGAGCTCCAGGAACTCCGACTCGTCGATGGGAACGAACCTCACCATGTCGCCGGGCCTTAGGAGGGTCGGGGGTTCCCTCCCTGGATTGAACAGTCTGAGCGGAGTCCTCCCGATGAGCCTCCAGCCCCCGGGGCTTTCGAGGGGATAGATGCCAGTCTGCTTTCCTGCTATCCCAACGCTTCCGGCCGGGACCTTTAAGCGCGGTTTTTCGAGTCTCGGCACGGCTATCCTCTCGTCCATGCCTCCGAGGTATGCGAAGCCCGGCAGAAAGCCGAGGAAGTAGACGCGGTAGGTCGGCTTGGAATGTATCTCGATCACGTCATCGACGGCCAGGCCGTTGTGTTTCGCCACAAAGCCGATATCCGGGCCGTACTGGCCGCCGTAAACGACGGGAATTTCCACGAGCCTCCCCTTGAAGGATTCCGGCGAAACTTGGAGGAGGGGCTCAATGGCCGCCTTCACCTCGCTGAAGCTCGCCTTGATGGGGTCGTAGAAGACGTAGGCCGTCGAGTAAGCCGGCACGGCCTCAACGAGCCATTCAAAGTCAGCCCTCTCCACAGCGTCGGCAATGGCATGGACTCTGGCGTTTACCTCTTCGTCGATGACCTCACCGAAGGATACGAGCAGCGCCGAATCGCCGGCGGGTTTTATCGTTGGTTGCATGGTCTCACCGCACGATCTCCCTCATCGGCACTACCCTAACGCCCTCTTCCTCAAGGACCCTCCTTATCCTCGCCGCGATTTGAACCGCCCTTGGGTTGTCACCGTGGACGCAGATTGTATCTGCTCTAAGTTCAACCCACTCGCCGTTTATCGCCCTGACTCCACCGTCCTTGACCATCGAGACCACGCGCTCGGCTATCTCTTTCTCCTCGTGTATGACCGCTCCGGGCTTCGAACGTGGAACGAGGGTTCCGTCGGCGTTGTAGGCCCTGTCAGCGAAGACCTCATGGGCAACCTTAACGCCCATTTCCTCCGCTATCTCGGCCGGCTTTGAGCCGGAGAGGGCCACGAATATCAGGTTCCTATCGAAGTCCGCTATTCCCTCTATCACGGCCCTCGCGAGCTCCTCCTCTTTAACGAGGGCGTTGTAGAGCGCCCCATGCGGCTTGACGTGCTGGAGCTCGATTCCCTCCGCCCTTGTGAAGGCGTAGAGGGCGCCGATCTGATAGAGGATGTAGTTCCTCGCCTCCTCTGGCGAGAGCTTCATGTACCTCCTGCCGAAGCCGAGAAGGTCCGGGTAGCCGGGGTGCGCCCCGACGGCAATGCCCTTCTCCTTCGCGAGCCTTACCGTTTTCCTCATGACTATAGGGTCACCGGCGTGCCAGCCTGTTGCAACGTTGGCGCTCGTGATGTAGTTCATAACCTCCTCGTCGAGGCCGAGTTTGTAGCGGCCAAAGCTCTCGCCGAGGTCAGAGTTCAGGTCAACCTTCATCCACACCACCGGCTTCATTTCGACGGAAATCTAAAAAAGGGTTTCTCCGAGTTTAGGCCATGAAGGTTCAGGTCATAGATGCGGCTGTCTTCATTCAGGGGTTCGATGTGGAAGGGGTTACGACGCCGAAGGTCGTCGATGAAGTGAAAGACCCGGAGTCGAAGCTTTTTCTGGAGGGGCTGATAAGCGCCGGAAAGGTGAGGGTTCTGTCCCCATCCCGGGAGAGCGTTGAGGCGGTAAGGGAAGCGGCGAGAAAAACGGGCGAGTTAAACGAGCTCAGCGAGGCAGACGTCGAGATTCTCGCCCTAGCGTACGAGCTTGGGGGAGTCCTCTTCACCGACGATTATAACCTCCAGAACATAGCGAAGACCCTCAGGATAGAGTTCAGAACCCTGAAGCGCGGGATAAAGCGAGTCATCCGCTGGAACTACGTCTGCATCGGCTGCGGGAAGCGTTTCTCAGAGATGCCGCCGGAGGGAATCTGCCCGGATTGCGGCAGCCCGGTGAGACTGATACCGAAGAAGAAGCGCCGGAGAAAGCGCCCCGGACGGGCTCGGCGCTCATAGGGTACGTCACAACCGCAGAGCGGTTCAGCCCGTCTTGGAATCGTCACTGCCCGCCCGGGACGGCGTCAGATAGCGTTGCTCTTCACCGATCCGCGCAATTCGCTGTCATCATCCGCGGTTCAACCTTGGAGGTAGTAGGATATAAGCTTTCTCAGCTCGACGTTGCGCTCGGGCTTCATGCGGAGAAACCTCTTAAGCCCGCCGTTCTCGGCAAGCAGGCCCGAGAGCTCGATGGCGAGTATCTTGTTGTCCTCGCTTAACCCGTAGGCCTTGAAGCGGAGTGGGGCGTACTCCTTCTCAAGCTCCCACGTTCTTTCCTCAAGCTCTCTCACCTTCTCCTCAAGCCCCTCAAGGTCGCCCGTGGGCTCCTTGAACTCCCCGGTGAGGGCGATCTTAATGATCCTCTCGGGAGAAACGCCATACCTCTCGCCGAGACGCTCTATCTCGCCCCACAGCTCTTCGTTTATCTCGACTTCGATTTTCCCGAAGCCCTTGTTCGGCTTGATGATGAGCTTCATCCCGTTCACACTCCATGAACGACTCGTTCACGATCCGTGAACTTTCTCAAGCTCTCTCCTTTTCTCCTCGACCTTCTTCCTGAGCTCCTCGTTTTCCCTCCTCAGCCTCTCCCGTTCGGTCATCATGAACTCCTTGTCCCTCAAAGCCCTCTCGTAGAACTCTCTGAGCTCCTCTATCTCACCTTCCATCTCCCGAAGTTTTTCCTCAAGTTTTGCGACCTTTTCAAGGAGAATCTCCTCGCGCTCGGCCCTCAGGGTATCCTCCACCCGGGGAAGATTCTCACGAAGGAGGGCATTGATGTCGCGTCCCTTTAGGGACTTGAATTTCTCCTTTTCCAGAATAATCTTAATCTCGCTCATTTTCTCTTCCTCTCCATCTCGGTCTTCCTGTCGTAGCAGGTGATGTAAAACGCCAGAAGCCCCTTCCACTTCCCGTAGGGTTCTATTATCTCCCTCACGTCTTTCTCCCGTACTTCCTTAACCCGCTTTCCAAAAATCTTTGCTATTCCCCTCCTGAGCCCGAGGTCTCCGGCTGGGTAGACGTTCTTCCTGAGGCCATACGCAAGGAAAAGCTCCGCACTCCACTTTCCTATGCCCCGAAACTTTGTGAGGTACTTGATGGCCTCCTCAACGCCCCAGTCCCAGAGTTCGAGGTCGAGCTTTTTGGCCAAATAAAGCTCCGTCAGGGACTTTATGTAGCCCGCCCTATAGCCGAGCTTGGCCTTTTTCAGCTCCTCTTCGCTCAGAGACGCTATCCTCTCAGGGGTGGGGAATGCGTGTAAGTCTCCTACCGGCCTGCCCGCGAGCTTCACGAGGTTCGCGATAGTTCTCTGGGCGAATTCGAAGCTGACCTGCTGCTGGGCAATGACTTCAATCAGTGCTTGGTACTGGCTCGGTGCCCTTGGGGCGGTAAGGCCGTAGAACTCGTCGATGAGGAATGCAAAGGGGGAATCGCTTATCTCGGCGTAGAAGGAATCCAGATCGGCATCGAGGTCAAGAATGAACTTCAGCTTTTCCTTCGCGGACTTCCTTTCCCTTCTGTCCCACGAGTCGGGAAAAATGAAGTTCTCCCCATCGTAGCCGGCGACACCGCTCTCAAAAGCCTGGTAGAAAACACCGTCTTCGAACTTCCAAGTGCCGTTGCGTATCATCTCATGGGTAGTCTTTCTCAGGTCAATCCCAGCCATCGGTCGAGCCTAACGGGGTTCTCCCTTATATCCTTTAGGGTCGAGACGTAGAGCCTTTTACCGTCAACGGAACGCTTGATTTGAAGCTCACCTTTCTCTTCAAGAAAGCGAAGGGCGTCTTTAACGTCCTCGGCACGGACATCGAAGTTCCGCTTGAGGAAATCCCAGTACGGCTCGCGGTTGGAATATCTAGCCGCCTCCCTCACGAGCTTCCAAGCTCGTTCAACCTTCTCATCGCCCCGGGCAACACGGTAGAGCTTGGCGAGGGTCTTCAAACTCATATTAGAAGATTGGCGTCCAATATATAAATCACTTTTGGAGGACAGGCAAAAGATTTAAACCATCCAGTGGTATTATTATCAGGCGGTACAGATGAGGCCGAGGTTTGTCCTGATTGCCCTGCTGATGCTCCTCATGCTCCTTCCGAGCGTTCATGCCCAGAGCAACGTGGTTTACGTGGCCAAAGTTGACGGCATGATAACGGGATACACCGTTGACCAGTTCGACAGATACATCAGCGAGGCCGAGAGGAACAACGCAGAGGCGATAATAATCGAACTCAACACCCCAGGTGGCCGCGCCGATGCAATGCAGGCCATCGTCACGAGAATCCAGAACGCAAAGGTTCCGGTCATAATCTACGTTCACCCCTCCGGAGGGATGGCGGCCTCCGCGGGGACGTACATAGCCTTAGGGTCTCACCTGATAGCGATGACACCTGGCACGGTCATAGGAGCCTGCAGGCCGATACTCGGCTACGGCCAGAATGGGAGCATCGTCGAGGCGCCGCCCAAGGTAACCAACTTCTACGTGGCGTACATCCGTGAGCTCGCGAAGATGAGCGGGAGAAACGAGACACTCGCCGAGGAGTTCATAACGGAAGACAGGAGTGTGACACCGGAGGAGGCCCTGAAGTACGGTGTCATCGAGGTCATCGCGACGAACGTTGATGAACTCCTCCAGAAGGCCGACGGGATGGAGACAAAGATACCCGTGGCCGGAAAGGGGAAGGTAACCCTGCACCTCAAGAACGCAAGACTCGTCTACATCGAACCGTCCTTCAGGGACACGGTCGTCAAGTACATAACCGACCCGACGATAGCGTACCTCCTCCTCAACCTCGGATTCATCGGCCTCATATTCGGCTTCCTCACGCCCGGCTGGCACGTTCCGGAGACCGTCGGTGCCATAATGCTCGTTCTCGGCCTCATAGGTCTGGGATACTTCGGTTACAGCAGCGCGGCATTAATACTCATCGTGCTTGCCATGATATTCTTCATAGCCGAGGCGCTGACGCCGACCTTCGGCCTGTTCACCGTGGCGGGCGTCATAACCTTCATTCTGGGTGGAATCATGCTCTTCAGCGGAAACGGGGGTGAATACCTGGTGACCGGTGAAACGTACTCGATACTCAGAATAGCCATCATCGTCATGGCGATACTCCTTGGACTGTTCTTCCTCTTCGGTGCGGCGACAGTGGTCAAGGCACACAGGAAGAAGCCAGAGGCCGGAAGGGAGGAGCTTGTGGGAGAAGTCGGTAAGGTTGTCGAGGACCTCGACCCGGAGGGAGTCGTCAAGCTCCACGGCGAACTCTGGAAGGCGGAGAGCAAGGATGGAAAGAGTATACCCGTTGGAGAAAAAATTAGGGTTGCTGAAGTCAAAGGGCTCACCCTTATCGTTGAAAGAATTGAGGAAAGGAGGGAGGAATGAGCATGGCCCTTGTAAGCGCCGGAAATGTTGTGTTGGCCATTGTTTTGTTGTTTGTGTTGATTATACTGGCAAGCGCCATAAAGATAGTCAAGGAGTACGAGAGGGCAGTGATATTCCGTCTCGGAAGGATAGTCGGGGCCAGAGGGCCAGGACTGTTCTTCATAATCCCGATATTCGAGAAGGCAGTGATAGTCGACCTCCGTACCCGGGTTCTCGACGTTCCGGTTCAGGAGACCATAACCAAGGACAACGTCCCCGTCAGGGTCAACGCGGTCGTTTACTTCCGCGTCATAGAGCCAGTCAAGGCCGTAACCCAGGTCAGCAACTACATCATGGCCACCAGCCAGATCGCCCAGACGACACTGAGAAGCGTCATCGGTCAGGCACACCTCGACGAGCTGCTCAGCGAGAGGGAGAAGCTTAACCTCCAGCTCCAGAAGATAATCGACGAGGCCACCGACCCATGGGGAATAAAGGTCAGCACGGTCGAGATAAAGGACGTTGAGCTTCCGAGCGGAATGCAGAGGGCGATGGCAAGACAGGCAGAGGCCGAGCGTGAGAGGCGTGCGAGGATACTTCTTGCTGAGGCCGAGCGCCAGGCCGCCGAGAAGCTCCGTGAGGCCGCTGAGATAATCTCGGAGCACCCGATGGCACTCCAGCTCAGGACGCTCCAGACCATAAGCGACGTGGCTGGCGACAAGAGCAACGTCATCGTACTCACCCTGCCGATGGAGATGCTGAAGCTCTTCAGGAGCCTTGGTGAGACGGCCGAAGTGGCAAAGATAAAGCTTGAGAAAGAGGTCCGCGAGGAAGCTGAAAAGGAAGCCGAGGCGAAGGCTGAGCAAGAGTAAGGTGTGAATGGCTTTTCTTCCATCTTTTCTTTTCCATCCTGGATGAACCGCAAAAAATAAAAGCATTGCCTGCATACTTCATACACACAGAGACACTACTCCGTATAAAATTGAAGAACTTCAGGAACGCTTTATGGGAAAGGGCGGTCACCGCTCATACCGGGGGTGTTAACTTTGGAAGGTCGTTCAATTGTTTTTGCATCGGGAAAGGGTGGAACGGGTAAAACAACGACTGTTGCCAATCTGGGTGTTGCCCTTGCCCAGTTTGGAAAGGAGGTCATCCTGCTGGATGCTGATATAACCATGGCAAATCTCAGCCTTGTTCTTGGTATGGAGGACATTCCAATAACGCTCCACGATGTTCTGGCAGGAGAGGCCGATCTCAGGGATGCAATCTACGAGGGCCCGGCCGGGGTTAAGGTCATCCCCGGTGGATTGAGCCTCGAGAAGATAAAGAAGGCCAAACCCGAGAGGCTCAGGCAGCTGATCAGAGAAATCGGCCAGATGGCGGATTTTGTCCTTATCGATGCCCCAGCGGGCCTTGAGATGACGTCCGTTACCGCGCTCCTCATTGGAAAGGAGCTTATAATCGTTACAAACCCTGAAATCTCCGCCATCACCGATTCGCTCAAAACAAAGCTGATCGCCGAGAAACTCGGAACCCTTCCGCTCGGTGCGATACTCAACAGGGTCACCAACGAGAAGACCGAACTGACCCAGGAGGAGATAGAGGCCATCCTTGAGGTACCGGTCCTCGCTATGATACCCGAGGACCCGGAGGTCAAGCGTGCCTCCGCCTACGGTGTGCCACTCGTCATCAAGAACCCGACCAGTCCGGCGGCCATAGCCATCAAGCAGCTCGCGGCCAAGCTCGCGGGAATCAAGTGGCAGGCACCTGAGCCAGAGAGTCCGATAAAGAGGGTGTTCAAAGCACTGTTTGGAGGGAAGAGGTAATGGCCGAGGCACTGCTCTACGGAATAGTGATCATCCTCATCGTGCTCAACATAGTCCTCTTGATGCTCTACTACTCAGCCAAGAGCAACCCGTACTACGTCGTTTACGACGAAGAGACCAAGAGTGCCCTCAAGAGGCGCGTCACCAGCCTCAAGGAGGACCTTGAGAGCGAGCTCGTTGACTTCGACGTCGAGGAGTGGGAGAAGACCCTTGAAGAGTCCATAGACGAAGAAGTCAGGAACCTCTGAGCTTTTCTGTTCCTTTTGTTATTAAACATTTCTGTGGCGTTAAATTTTAAAAGCCCTTCAGTATTAATTCCATTCTGGGGGTGGGGCGCTATGAAGGTTAGGCTCGGCTATCCAGACAGGATAGTCGAGGTGGAGGATAAGGTGGTCCGTGTTTTTAAGGGCAGGCTCGTAAGCGCCCCACTGAGCGAGGTCGTTGGCTACTATCTCAGGGGAGAGGGACTTCTGCCGCCGGCGGTGAGGGAGATAGTCCCCGACGTCGTGAGGGTTCTCCTCAGCACCGGCGAGCTCCAGAACAGCGTGGTTCCGGTGGCCGAGTACGGCCAGGGTCTCAGCGGCTGATCTTTTTACATTTCTCTGCCAAGCTTTATGAACGGCTGTGCTCATTTTGACGGTCAATCAGTTGAAAACATTTAAGTACTCTTCTGTCCAATACTGTGAACTCGTGTGTGAAAGGGAGGGATGATCATGAAGGCCAAGATTAGGATACTCGACATGTACAGCGGGAGGTATTCGGTCTTCATCAACGAGAAGGAAGCCAAGAAGGCCAAACTCCACCCGGATGACCTCGTGAAGATCGAGGCCGGAAAGAAAACCGTCTACGGAAGCGTTGTCGTGAGCAACCTCGTGAAGGAGGGAGAGATTGGGATAAGCAGGGACATACTCGGGCTCCACAGCTTCTCCGAGGGTGAGGTCGTCACCGTTATACCAAGCGGCACCCCCGAGAGCGTCCGCTACATAAAGAAGAAGATGCACGGAGGGAAGCTCAGGAAGGTCGAGATAGAGGCGATAATCAAAGACATCGTGGACAGGAAGCTCCGCGACATCGAGATAAGCTCCTTCGTCACCTCACTTGAGATAAACGGCCTCGACATGGACGAGATTGCCGCGCTGACGATAGCGATGGCCGAGACCGGAGACATGCTTGATATAGACAGAAAGCCGATCATGGACGTCCACAGCATCGGAGGCGTCCCCGGAAACAAGACCAACATACTCGTCGTGCCCATCGTCGCCGCCGCCGGTTTGACGATACCCAAGACCAGCTCGAGGGCAATCACAAGCGCCGCAGGCACCGCCGACGTGGTCGAGGTTTTCGCTGACGTAAGCTTCTCCCTCGACGAGATAAAGCGCATCGTGGAGAAGATAGGCGCCTGTATGGTCTGGGGCGGCGCTCTGAACCTCGCCCCGGCCGACGACATCACGATAAAGTCCGAACGCGCGCTGAGCATCGACCCGACCGGCCTCATGCTCGCCAGCATAATGTCAAAGAAGTACGCGATGGGAAGCCAGTACGTCCTCATCGACATCCCAACGGGCAAGGGCGTCAAGGTGGAGACGGTCGATCAGGCCAGGGCCCTCTCCAGGGACTTCATAGAGCTGGGCAGAAGGCTCGGCCAGTACGTGGAGGTGGCCATAACCTACGGCGGTCAGCCGATAGGTCACACCGTCGGTCCGGCGCTTGAGGCCAGGGAGGCCCTATCGGCGCTCATGACGGGGAAGGGCCCCGGAAGCCTGATAGAGAAGGCCACTGGGCTGGCGGGCATTCTCCTTGAGATGGGAGGAGTGGCGCCGACAGGGATGGGCAAGAAGATGGCGAGGGAAATCCTGGAGAGCGGAAAGGCCTACGAGAAGATGAGGGAAATTATAGAGGAGCAGGGCGGAAACCCCGACATCAAGCCGGAGGAGATACCGATAGGCGATAAGACCTACACCTTCACGGCCCCCATCAGCGGCTACATAACCGGGATAGACAACAAGGCAATAACGGGGATAGCGAGGGCCGCCGGTGCCCCGGAGGACAAGGGAGCCGGGATAGAACTCTACGTCAAGGTCGGAGAAAAGGTCAAGGAAGGCGATCCTCTATTCACGATACGCGCCGAGAGCGAAGCAAGGCTCGACCAGGCGATAGTCCTCGCCAGGAGAACGGAGCCGATAAGGATAGAGGGAATGGTCCTGCAGAGGATAGGGAACATCTGAATTATTCCCTCTTTCTGTGTCTCTCGTACCATCCCCACTCTTTTTTGGAGCCGAAAGCCCTCACACCCTTCTGGACTAGGGTTATGCGCAGCTCCTTGGCCATCTCGTGGGTTATCTCCCCACGCTCCTCCATCCAGTTGATTATCTCAAGCGCCTCGTCATCGGTCTCGCATCTCCTGAGAAAGTCTATGACGGTTGGATTGTAGCCGGAGAAATCCCTCGCCTCCTCGTCGATGGCCTTCTTCTCGTCGGTTCTGTAAGCGTCTATCGGAACCCCTTCCTCCTCGAGTTCCTTCGCTAGGGCAGGGAAACGCTCCTCAAACTCCTCTTTGTCATACTCCTGCCAGGCAAACTCGTCAACGGGGCGCTTCTTTTTCTTTTCGTCCATTCTCCACACCTATGGGGAATTAGGCTTGAGGGTTTATAAACTCTGAGTGGGAGTCACTTCCATGAAGGGCGCGTACTTCCTGGTTATCCATCTGCCCAAGGAGAGCGAAATAACCACGAAGGGACGCAGGTTCCCCTTAAAGGGCGGATACTACGTCTACGTCGGCTCCGCCATGAACTCCCTCGAGAAAAGGGTCGCCAGGCACTTCAGGAGGCACAAAAAGCTTCACTGGCACATAGACTTCCTCCTGAAGGATGCGGAGCTCCTGAGGGCGTACATGATTCCGAGCGAGGAGAGGCTTGAGGAGAAGCTCTCAGTGGAGGTCTCCAGGCATGGGGAGCCGGTGGAGGGTTTCGGAGCTGGTGACGTTAGGGTGGAGACGAACCTCTACAGATTCGACGAAGAACCGGACGCCCTCCTTATCAGAATCCTCGAAGGACTGGGTCTGAAATGGAAAAGGGTTAAAAGCGAGAGGGAAGCTATAGAATTCGGTGAGGAAAATGAAGCTCGAACTGGGGAGAGTTGAGTCCTACATTCATGAAAAGCTCAAGAGAGAGAAGCTCCACTTCGTTCTCATCGATCCCGACGACGTTACCCCAGATATCGCCGGAGAGATAGCGAGGATGAGTGAAGAAGTCGGCGCTGATGCGGTGATGATAGGCGGCTCCACCGGGGCCGAGGGGGACGTTCTGAATGGTGTCGTGAGGGCAATAAAGGAGAACTCGAGCCTTCCAACGATACTATTTCCCGGTTCCCACGGGGGGATAAGCAGGCACGCCGACGCGATATTCTTCATGAGCCTGCTCAACTCGACCAACCCGTTTTTCATAACCGGTTCCCAGGCCCTTGGCGCCTTCACTGTCAAACGCTACGGAATAGAACCTATTCCGATGGCCTACCTCATCATCGAGCCCGGGGAAACCGTCGGCTGGATTGGCGACGCCAAGCCAATCCCTAGGCACAAGCCGAAGATTGCGGCGGCCTACGCCCTGGCTGGACAGTACCTGGGAATGCGCCTCGTCTATCTCGAAGCAGGAAGCGGGGCGAGGGAGCCCGTTCCGCCGGAGATGATCTCCCTCGTCCGGAGGGTTATAGAGGTACCGCTCATCGTCGGAGGTGGCATAAGAACCGGGGAACAGGCAAGAATGGCCGTCGAGGCCGGGGCCGACATCATCGTCACAGGAACGGCGATAGAGAAGGCGGATTCGCTTGAGAAGGCCAGAGAAAAGCTGGAAGAACTCAATAAGGGGATAAAGGGTTAGGCCTCAGAGAGGACCTTGAAGGTTACCTTTCCGTTTTTGATTATCCTTTTGAGCTCGGAGAGAAGCTTTGGAGCGTCATCTTCGACTATCTCCATCCTGATTTCGCTAATGCCCTCCAGGGTTGGCGGGAAGAAGTGTATGTCCCGAATCTTGCCCCTAACCTTTTCATAAAGACGGCTCAGAATCTTCCCCCTTCCTTCGTAGGGCAATTTAATGTCGAGTTCAACGATTTGCATACCAATCACCACTCTATTCTATGAAAGAAGCCCTATATAACCTTTTTCATGAGCGGGAATTATTGAATTTCGTGCCGTATATTCCCCGCAGTTATGGCGCCTACCACAAGACTTATCTTTTATCGCTTCGATTTTTATCGTGGTGATGCCGATGCGTGCCTTCATATCCCTCGACCTTGAGGGCCTGCCCTATATCGTCAGCAGGGAGCATCTCTTCGTGAAGGGTGCCCTGTACGGCGAGGCTAGAAGGATAGCAACCGAGATAGCAAAGGTCACGGCCGAGACGCTTCATGAAAACGGTTTTGATGAGATCATCATAGCCGACAGCCACGGGCCGATGGTCAACATCCTGCCCGAGGACACGCCCGATTATGTGGAACTAGTTAGGGGCTTTCCGAGGCCGCTCAGCATGGTGGCCTTCGCAAAGGGGAGCGATGCCGCGCTTTTCCTCGGGTACCATGCCAAGGCTGGAACCGATAGAGCGACCTTCGACCACACCTACAGCGGGGCGAGTATAGACCGGCTTGAAATAAACGGCGTTGAGGTGAGCGAGTTCCTGCTCAACACATACCTTCTAGGGAGCTGGGGAATTCCGGTAATTCTGGTCGGCGGGGACAGGAGGCTGATAGAGACCGACGTTAAGGCCTTCACCCCCTGGGTCGTCGGCGTCCCCTTCAAGGAGTCCCCCTCGCGCTACGCCGCCAAGAGTCCCGGAATGCGCAGGATAAAGACCATGCTGAGGGAAGGCGTTAGAGAGGCCGTCGAGAGGCTGAAGAGGGGAGAAGCGAAGGCGCTCGTGATGAAGGAGCCCGTTCACGTTAGGGTTCGCTTCCTCAGAAGCGACATGGCGGACACGGCTGAACTGCTGCCCTTCGTGAAGCGCATAGATGGAAAGACGGTCGAGTTCGAGACCAAAACGGTGGAGGAAGCCTACAAGGTCTTCGAGCTGCTTACCCTAGCGGCGGCCGGGGTGAACGCCATCGTCACAAGGTAACCGAGAAGTGTGCCCCCGGGGAGCGAAGGGGAATCACGGCTCGCCGAGGCGCTCATCCCCCGCGGTTTCCCGGGGGCAATGGAATTTCCCCAAATCCTGACTTAAGCTTTGTCCTCGTCCTCAACGTAGGGGGCGGTTATCACCTTCCTTATCTCCCTCGCCTTCTTTTTGCCTATTCCCTCGACTTCCTGGAGCTCCTCCTCCGTAGCGGTGAAAACGCGCTCAACGTTTCCGAAGTGCCTGAGGAGCCTCTTCGCAAGTGTGGACGAGACGTAGGGGAGGCCCTCAACGATGAGCCTCTGCCTCTCGGCGAGGGTTAAGGCCTTCTTCTCGCTCCTGAGGCGAACCTCCTTCTTCCTCTCCTCCTGCTCGCGCTTGGCCATGAGGTAGATGAACTGTGCCGTCTCCTCGGTTCCGGAGGAGAACAGTATCGGAACCCCCCAGTCGAGTGTTACGGCGGCTATGGCGCCCCTGATGGCGTTGGGATGAACGTTCCGTATGCCATAGAGTTCGCCCTCTAGGATTATCACCGGCTTCTCGTAGGCCCTCTTCAGCCTCTCAACCTGGTCGAAGAGCCTGCCGTCGATGATGGACTGTATGAAGTCGTTGGCGCTCTTCCTCTCTATCCCAATCTCCTCGCTCACAACGTAGTCGGCAACGTCGAGGGTTCTGACCTCTATCTCCGCTCCGAGCTCCTTCAGGTGCTTTGGAACGCCGCTCCTAAGCTCGCGGTTGTCAACGTAAACGACTATCCCCCTGGGCTTCTTCACAAAGACAGGCTTTATCGGGAGCTTTTCATAGACCTCCTCCTTGGAAGGCCCGGCTTTCTCGGCCTTCTCCACCTTCTCAGCCTTTTCGGGCTTTTTCTTTGGCTTCAGGAACTCATCGAGGGAAGCTATTTTTCCCTTTGAGGGCATCTCAACACGCTCCGGAACCTTTTCCCTTATTTCAGCCCGGCGTGGATGAGCTTTTTCAAGTTCACGCGCTATCTTCCTTATAGCCTCGAACATGCCCTTTTCCTTCCTCCGGGAGCTCCAGTAGTAGGCTTCATCACGCGTCCCCTTGGCCATCAGTATAACGACCCTTCCCGGTCTGTGCCTCCCGGTTCTTCCGCGCCTCTGGATGCTCCTTATGGCCGAGGGCACTGGCTCGTAGAAGATGACGAGATCAACTTCGGGCACGTCGAGGCCTTCCTCACCGACGCTCGTGGCCACCAAAACGTTGAACTCGCCGCGCGAGAACCTCTCAAGGGTCTCCTTCTGCTCTTTCTGGCTCATCCCCCTGTCGTTGCTCCTGCTCGCCTGCCCGATGAAGCGCTCGGCCGTTATTCCCTCACCGCGGAGAACCTCGACGATCTTCCTCCCGGTGTCGCGGTAGTTCGTGAAGACTATGATTTTTGAGTTCGGCTTTTTCTTCAGCTGCTCCTTAACCAGACTCAACATGCTCTCCATCTTTGGATGGTCAAGGCCAAGCTCCTTCGCCTGAACGAGGAGGTATATCACCTTCCTCATGCGCGGGTCTTCCATGAGCTGCCTGCTGGATTTCGTCCTCTTGTCCTCCCTGAGCTTCTTGAGGTACGCCCTCAGCGCAGTTAGCCCCTGCGTCTCAAGCAGCTCTATCGCGTGCTGCAACTTTACCGCCTTGGCCTGGTACATCCTAAGCCGGCCGAGCTCGTAGTTGCCCCTCGCGACCTCCTGGTTTATCTTTGAACCCGCCTGGAGAACCTCCCTCTTTGAGATGTCCGGCGAGTACGTGCTCACCAGCTTGAACTGGGCGAGGGGTTTGAGGCTCTCCTTGAGCATCTCCCTCAGAAGGGAGCGCACCTCCTTGTAGATGCCGGGGAGCTCGACCTTCACCCACTCGAAGCTCATCCTCTGAACGTAGGGTTTGACGTCAGGGGAGCTCTCGGTTCTTATCTCGATGCGCTCTATCCCGAGGTTCCTGACTATCTCCCGTATCCTCTCCTCGTCGCTTCCGGGGGATGCCGTAAGGCCGAGCACGAGCGGGTGCTTGGCAGTCCTGAGGTACTCCTTGGCTATGAAGACGTAGGAGTAGTTTCCCACCGCCCTGTGAGCCTCGTCAAAAACGAGCAGAACAACGTCCTCCAGAGAGATTTTTCCGGTAAGGATGTCGTTTTCAACGGTCTGGGGCGTGGCGGTTATTACCGTGCTCCTCACCCACAATTCGGCCCTCTGTTTGGGGGAGAGTTCGCCGGTGAGGACGTTGATCCTCTCGGGGGGAAGGTCGAAGAGCCGCCTGAAGCTCTCGGCGTGCTGGACTGCTAAAGGCTTCGTCGGGGCGAGCATGAGAACCTTGCCGCCGTACTTCGAGAGCCTGTAATCGGCTATGAGCATGGCTATAAGCGTCTTTCCTAACCCCGTTGGCAGGACAACGAGGCAGTTGGTTTCCTTGCAGCGGGCGTAGATTACCTCCTGATAAACGCGGGGCTCGATTAGATCGCGGCGAAGATACATGTGCCTATATCCTCGGCGAAGTTTATAAATTCTCGGACGAAGTTAGGGCATGCTCCTCACGAGGCACGCCAAGGAGAGGCTCGTCAAAAGGCTGGCGAAGAAGCGGAGGCTTGAACGAATATACGCCGAGCTGTGGGACTTTCTCGACCGCTCGCGGAAGATCGATGTGAACGAGAAAGTGGTAATCCTCACGGACGGGAAAAAGAGCCTGGTCTGTGCCAGGCTCGAATGCGAGATGCTATCCCTGGAGGAAATCAGGAGGAGGGTTTCCGAGATTTCCGAGGCCTACGACTGCGTCTTCTTCGATGGTAGAACTGCAAGGCATACACTCCCCCGAAAATTCGTTAAAGGCCTTCCGAACGGGAGGTACTGCTTCTACATAAACCGGGAAAAGAAGAGCCTCTACATAGGAAGCGAGGAACCCCTGCTGGTCATAACGATAAGGCCTGCAAAGAGGGAGGAAAGAAATCAGGCCTCCTCCACGGGCACGACGAGTATGTCCCCGAAGGGCTCCTCCTGAATGAGGTCAACCTTGCCCATATTGGAGAGGAACAGGAGGTAGAGGAAGGTTCTGGCGACTATCTTCGGCGTTGGGTCGAAGACGAGGTCCCAGAAGTTTATCGGCTCCCTGCTCTCCCTGTACATCTCCACGACTATCTCGTGGAGCCTGTAGACGTGCTTCTCGATGTCAACGCGGAAGTCGTCGACTACGAAGACCTCCTCCTCTATCTCGACCTTCTTCCTCTTCCTCGGCTTCCTCTTCTCGGCCTCCTCGAGGGCGTCCATGAGCGCATCGAGCAGGTCGTCGAAGGTGTAGTAGCGCTCTACCCTCCTTAGCGGGGGAGCCAAAGGCTCAACCTCGACCCTTATGCGCTCCTCGTGGTGCTCCTCCTCTTCCTCCTCGTCGGCGTGGAGCAGGGCCTCGCTCTTCATCCTGACGAGGATTGACGCCGCCAGGATAGCCCTCGCCGAAACGCGGAGGTCGAGCTCCTTCATCTCCCTGAGCCTCTCGATGTACTTCTCGGTCAGGTCGACGATGTCTATGTTCCATGGGTCGACCTTGCCCATGGTGACGAGCTGGAGGAGAATGTCGACAGGCGTTATCTCCTCCTCACGGCGCGATTCCATCGGTTTCACCTCTCAATTCTAATCCATCCCCTCTCAAAACGGCGGAATTTTCTCTTAGCAGCTTTAAACATCTTCATGAGCTTCGTGAGGTATTCTTCATCTGCGTAAAGAACCTTCCCGTCGGAGAGAGCATCCATTATGAGGGGGTGTCCCTTGAGGAGCATCTTTTTTACTTCCTCTGGAGTGTATGCTTTGGCGTCTATTGGGGCCCGGGTTCTGTCGAGCTCGTAGAGAAGTTTAAGGCGCTCGTTTGGATTCGTGGGAAGATTCTCCGCTATCACAAGTATGTCCACGTCACTCCCAAGACCAAAGGTTCCCTTTGCTACCGACCCATAGAGCAGCACAAGTTTTGGTCGAAGAGCCTCTTTGAGGGTCTCCACGTACTCCTGAATGTCCCTCCAATACGGTAGTTCACTGAAGTCCATCGGCGATCCCCCTGACGAAGGCGATTATCTTACGTGCCGAATCAATTGCTTCAAGGGCATCCTTCTCCCCATAGTACTCGTAAGGGGCGCCTTCTATGTATGTGTCAGGATACCTCGGAGGAATGTAGTGCCTGTCGAGTAACCGGGCGTTGTCAAAGAGTTCCTCAGGAACTTCGATCTCCTTGGAAAGTACATCAAGCAGCCTTTTTATTGAATGGCCATAAGCCATAACTCCTAACCCAAAAAGTAGAGCTTTGACGGCGTACTCCGCCGCCTGTTGGGCTTTGAAGCACGCCCACGAGTAAAATTTAGAGTTCAAGTCATTTTCAGCGCTTCTCAGTGTGTACTCAGCCTGAGACAGCCACCTCTCGAACTCCTCCCGGTCAAACATCAACCTCACCCGCTCAGGTGGCCGAACATCTCCGCGTGCTCGGCCTCGCTCCTCTTCCTTGCCTCCTCGAGTATCTTCATGGCCTTCTCGAGGCTGAGTGCAACGACACGCGAGACACCGGCCCTCATGCTGACGCCGATTATCTTGTCCGCGTTGGCCATCATGACGTCCCTCAGAGTTATCACGATGAACTGGCTGTTCTGGGAGGCCTCCTTGATGAGGTCAGCGACGCGCTTGACGTTGGCATCGTCGAGGTGTGCATCGATCTCGTCGAAGAGGTAGAACGGGGCAGGCTTGTAGCGCTGTATCGCGAAGACGAAGGCGAGGGCAGTTAAAGCCTTCTCACCGCCGCTCATTGCCTCTATTCTCTTGACGTCCTTTCCTGCCGGCTTGGCTTCTATCTCAAGACCGCCCGCGAAGGGATCCTCTGGGTTCTCAAGGATGAGCCTGGCGCTTCCTCCCGGGGAGAGCTTCGCGAAGAGCTCCGAGAAGTTCTTGGCTATCTCGCTGAGGGTCTGCATGAAGACGTTCCTCTTCTGCCCCTCTATCTCCTCGATGAACTCCTCTATGCTCTCCTTCTCGGCAACGACCTGCTCGCGCTTGCTCTTCAGCTCAAGGTAGCGACGCTCAACGACCTCAAAGTCCTCTATGGCCTTCATGTTGACGGGCTCAAGGGAGCGTATCTCCTCCTCCATCTTCTCTATCTGCTCGCGGAGGGCCTCAAGCTCCAGCGGGACTTCCTTAATGCTCCTTATGAGCTTTGTATCATGGTGCTTCAGCTCGTCCTGCTTCTCCTTCAGCGTTGCCTCGTACTGGGCGAGCTTTATCTTGAGGGTGTTGGCCTCGATGCGCAGCTCTTGGAGCTTGGAGTTGAGCTCATCCTTCTCCGAGCGGAGGTCTATTATCTCGTTCTTGACCTTCTCGCGCCTCTCGCGGAGCTCCTTGAGCTCGTCCTTAACGCTCTCCTCCGCCTTCCTGAGCTCCTCAAGCTGCTTCTCGAACTCCTTTATCGCGTTCTCGTTCTCGGTGATGTTGGCCTTGAGGGCGTTTATCCTGTTCACGAGGCCCTCTATCTCCTCCTCAAGGTCGGCCTTCCTCGGAAGGAGCTCCTCGTTTATCCTTATCTCAAGGTTCTCAAGCTTGCTCTCGACCTTGCTCAGCTCCTCCCTGAGCTTGCTTATCTCGTGCTCCACTTCCCTGATCTTCTGGTTCAATTCCCTCGCTTCGGGGTTCTCCAGGGCCTTCTTGAGCTTCTCCTTCTTCTTCTCAAGCCGCTCTATCCTTCCGCGGAGCTTCGCCATCTCACCCTTCGTACCGTGAATCCTCTTCTCGAGGACTTCAATGAGCTTCTCGCTCTCTTCGATACCCTCCTTGAGGGCCTTGTCCTCAGCGAGAAGACGCTCCATCTCCCTCTGGACTACCTGCAGGTCCTTGCTCAGGTCGCTCTTCCTCATGCGGAGCTCAAAAAGCTCGTTCTGGAGACCCTTAACCTCGATCTTGAGCGCGTTAACTGCCGATTCCAAAGCTTCTTTCTCGCGTTCGAGCTTCTCGACCCTCTTCCTTATCTCGTCGACGTTTACCCCGAGCTTACCCCTCGGCCTGTAGTGACCGCCGGTTATCGCTCCGCTTCTCTCAAGGAGCTCACCGCCTAGGGTTACCATGCGAACCTTTCCGATCCCTACGATTCTGGCTTCGTCCATGTCATTTACAATGAGCGTATCACCTAGGGCATACGCCACGGCGTTCTTAAAGCGCGGGTCGTACTGGACAACGTCCATCGCGGGGATTCCGAGGGAGGGCTTCTCGCGCATCGAGCGGGGCTTTATCTTGTTGAGCGGGAGAAAGGTCAGCCTTCCGAGCTTTTTCTCCTTGAGGAGCTTGATTGCCTTTTCAGCGACCTTGTCATCCTCGACCACAACGTTGTCGTAGTTCCCGCCGAGGGCGACCTCCACTGCCAGAGCGTAGTCCTTGTCCGCGACTGTTATCAGTTCCCCCAGGGGGCCGTAGAGGCCGGGGATGTTCTGGCTCTTGAGGAACTCGACCGCGCGGTTTCCACGAACTTCCCTCTGGGCCTCGGCCTTGATGAGCTCTTCCCTGGCCTTGGAAAGCTCCCCTTCGACCTTTCTGAGAGCTTTGGTCTTATCCTCAAGCTCCTTTTCAGCTTTTCTAAGCCTCGTCTCGGCCTTGGACATCTTTCCGTCTATCTCCCCGAGCTCGGAGCGCTTGGCCTCAAGGGACTTCTTGGCCTCCTCGATTTTGGACTTGAGAGCCGTCCTCTTGGTGCCCTCCTGGGCGATCTTACCCTTAAGGCGCTCTATCTCCTCCTCGAACTTTCTGATATCGCTCTCCTTCATGTAGAGCTCCTTCTTGGCCTCCTCAAGTTCGTCAACGACCTTGTCGAAGTCCTGCTTGGCTATGGCGAAGTCCCTGTCTATCTCGCCGAGCTTGATGACCAGCTCGTTCTTGACGACCTCTTTCTCCTTTATCTCCGCCTTGAGCTTCTCGCGCCTCTTCGTCCAGCGCTGAATGGCGTTTCTGCTCTTCTCTATCTCCTCGGATACCTTCTTCAGCTCCTCCTTGGTCTTGGCGAGTCTGTGCTGGCTGTCCTCTATCTCCTTCTGAGCCAGCTCGATGTTCTTCCTTGCCATCTCGATCTTCGACTGAACCTCGCTGATCTTCCGGGTAACCTCAAGGATGCCGTCCTCGCTCTTCTCCTCAAGCTCCTTCTCGATGGCGTTCAGCTCCTTCTCCTTGGCGACTATCTCCTTGGCTATGTCCTTGAGGCGCTCCTCTATGGCGGCTATCTCGGCCTCTATCTCCTTGTCGCGGAGATTGTTCTCCTCAATCAGGGACTTCAGCTTCCTTATCTCACCCAGGAGAAGCGTTACTTTAGCCCTTTCAACGCGCTCCTTCAGGTCGAGGTAGCGAAGGGCATCGTTGCGCTCCTTTTCGAGTTTATCGAGCTGGGTCTTGACCTCGCGGATGAGCAGATCAACGCGCGCCAGATTCTCCTCCGCCTGCTTCAGCTCCTTCAGTGCCTTCTCCTTCTTTGCATCGTACTCCGCTATTCCAGAGATTTCGTCTATGAGCATCCTCCTCTCGGTCGGGCTCATCTTGATGAACTTGGTGATGTCACCCTGGAGAACGAGGTTGTAGCCCTCCGGCGAAATCATCGCCGCGCTGAGAACGTCCAGAATGTCGCTCCTGCTGGTTCTCTTGCCGTTAAGCCAGTAGGTGCTCCTGCCGTCGGGATAAACGCGGCGCTTTATCACAACCTCGTCCTCATCTAGTGGAAAGCCCCTGTCCTCGTTGTTGAAGTACATCGCTACCTCGGCGTACTTTGCCGGCGCCTCTGTTTTTGTGCCCGCGAATATAAGGTCGCTTATCCTGGTTGCGCGCATGGCTTTGGCGGACAGTCCACCGAGAACGAAGAGAACGGCGTCACCAATGTTGCTCTTTCCAGAACCGTTGGCACCAACGATCGCTGTAAACCCCTTAGAAAGCGGAACGACTACTTTTCGGTTACCGTAGGATTTGAAACCTTTCATTTCAATCTTCTCGATGTACGGCATGCCCTACACCTAAATTGGAGAATGATGAAGTAGGTTATATAACTTTACCTGCCGCGCGTTCACTCGACTATTCTGCGGAGGACGTTGAGTAGCCTGTTATCCAGACCGTCGCTAACCGTGACATAGAAGTCCGAGTTCTTCATGACGGCCATGTCCCGTATCTTGCCCACGAAGCGAAGCGTGGGTTCGACCCCGTTCTCTATCATCAGGTACTCGACGGCGTCCAGAACAACGTCGGATTTCTTATCCTGAAGTCTGTCCCACACAATCTGCTCGATGACGTGAAGCTTGGAGGGATGGACGGCGTTGGGGTGGGTAACCTTGGTGATCCATATCTGGTAAACGTTCGGAGCGTTAACCTCGAAAGGAGACCTTCGGGTTATGAGAATCTTTCCCCTGTTTGGGTTCCTCACCAGAATATCGTTGAGACGGCGGTAGTCCAGTATTCGTGACTCCTTCCTCAGGGGTCGCCCCCTAAACATCATAAGTCATCACTTCGTACACATTACTCAAGTATTATTCTTACCGCACCACGGCCACAGTAGGTTTGCAAACATGCTTAATAAACGTTACGGTATGAATCTGCGCAAGCAACCGCTCGGACCGTTCAGTTAAATATAAAAGAGAGAGACGGCACCAAACGCCACTCCTTTTGAGGTATCACTCCTCCCTCTCACATAGTTCGAGAAGCACACCTGTTACGGCCTTCGGGTGAACGAAAGCTATCCTCGCACCGCCCGCACCTATGCGCGGCTTTTCATCTATGAGCCTGTAGCCCTCCTCCTTGAGCTTCTCGAGGTGCCCCTCGATGTCCTCAACGCCGAGGGCTATGTGGTGTATGCCCTCACCGCGCTTGGCTATGAACTTGGCTATCGGGGAGTCCTCAGCGGTGGGCTCCAGGAGCTCAATCCTGCTCTCCCCAACGTGGATTATCGCGGTCCTTACCTCCTGGTCCGGGACCTCTTCAATCTCCTCGACCTTGAGGCCGAGGCCCTCCCAGACTTTTATGGCCTCGTCGAGGTTCTTAACGGCTATACCAACGTGGTCTATCTTCTTTATCATACCTTCACCCCCAGGGCTTTTTCAAGTACCAGATCCGCGGCAGAGTAAGGGTCGATTTCACGCATCACAATCTTCTCTATCAGGGCCGCCACCTCTTCCTCAGCGAGTCTCTCGCTTATCGCCTTTGCTATCCTTCCGGAGACTATGGTCTTGACCTCCTCCTCGGCCCGGAACTTCCTCTTCCGCTCTATCTCACCGCTACGCTCAAGGAAGTTATGGTGCTCCTTTATGGCCGACCAGAGCTCCCTGATTCCCTTCATCGTCGTTGCCACGGTCTCAACTATTGGCGGCCTCCAGCCGCGCTTCTCCCAGCGCTCTTTCTCAAGGTCGAGCATGAGGTTGAGCTCGAAGTACGTTGCATCCGCCCCTTCCTTGTCGGCCTTGTTGATTACGAAGACGTCTGCTATCTCCATAAGGCCCGCCTTTATTGCCTGCACGTCGTCTCCCAGGCCTGGCACGGTTACGAGAACCACGGTATCGGCCGTCTTAACGATGTCAATCTCGATCTGGCCAACCCCAACCGTTTCGACGAAGATGACGTCGCAGCCGTAGGCGTCGAGAACCTTTATGGCGTCGTTCGTGGCCTTGGCGAGTCCGCCGAGGGAGCCGCGCGTCGCCATGCTCCTGATGAAAACTCCGGGGTCGGTCGAGTGCCTCTGCATCCTTATCCTGTCGCCGAGCAACGCTCCACCCGTGAAGGGGGAGGTGGGGTCTATGGCTATGACGCCGACGATTTTCCCCTCTTCCCTGGCAACCCTGATGAGCTTGTCGAGAAGTGTCGATTTCCCGGCTCCGGGCGGCCCGGTTATGCCAACGATGTAGGCGTTTCCGGTGTGGGGATGTATCTTCCGTATTATTTCCCTGGCCTTCTCCTCATCGTTTTCAACGAGGGTTATGAGCCTCGCCGTGGCGCGCCTGTCCCCCTGGAGCATGCGTTCTATAAGGTCGTCTATCATCGTCACCACTCGGACAAATTATCCAGCAAGAAATTATAAAGGTTGGGTTCAGGCCGACCTGAACTTCTTGAGCTTCGGAACGTTCTCGTCTATGAAGCTTATGATGTCGCCTATCGGGCTTCCCGGGCCGAAAACCCTGGCGACGCCGGTATTCTCAAGCTGCTCGGCATCGTCGGGCGGAATTATTCCGCCGGCTATCACAAGAACGTCCTCGTTTGGCTTTATACCGCGCTCTTCAAGGAGCCTGAGTATCTTGGGAATCAGAACCATGTGCGCACCGGAGAGGATGCTTATTCCAAGGACGTCAACGTCCTCCTGAATGACGCTCTCCACTATCTGCTCCGGAGTCTGCCTTATGCCCGTGTAGATGACCTCAAAACCTGCATCGCGCAAGGCCCTCGCAACGACCTTGGCTCCCCTGTCGTGACCGTCAAGTCCCGGTTTTGCAACGAGAACCCTAACCTTGGAGCGCTCGACCATTTTCACCACCGGGTGAGTTTTGTTTCAGACGGTATTTAAAGGTTGTCAAAACTAAAGGTTGGACTTTACTTTGGATATTTTGTCCAGAAGGCTTTTTAATCTCCCCACGGAGTTTCTAACATGCTCGACTTTCCCCACGATATACACACGCACTCAGCATACTCCGACGGCGTTGGCGGAATAGGAGACAACGTTGCGGCCGCAGAGGTCAGGGGTTTGAGGCTGCTCGGGATAAGCGACCACAGCCACTACCTCACGGGCAGGGCCTTCAACCGCTATATCCGGGAGGTCCGCCGTTGGAGAGAGGAGAGCGGGATAACGGTTCTGGCTGGGATCGAGGCCAATATAACCCACAACGGCGTTGACGTTGCCGCGGGAATGGTGGAAAAGTTGGATTACGTCATAGCCAGCGTCCATCTCTGGCTGGATGACCCGGAGGAATACGTTGAGCTCGTGAAGGGCGCACTCCTCGACGAGAGTGTTGACATAATCGGGCACTTCGGGGCGAGTTTTCCGCACATAGGCTATCCCGATGAAGAGAGCCTGAGGGAGCTCATAGAGCTGGCGGAGGCGAGCGGAAAGGCCTTCGAGATAAGCTCCCGCTACCGCGTCCCCGATATCAGCTTCATAAGGGAATGCATAAGGCGCGGCGTAAAGTTGGTCTTCGCGAGCGACGCCCACAGACCTCGGGACGTTGGGAGCGTCTCCTGGAGCGAGAGGGTCTTCAAGAAGGCGGGAGGCACGAAGGAAGACCTGCTGTTCGGGGAGTTTTTGTAGTTTTTTCACCGAAACGCGGAGAAATCGTGATAACCTCACATAACCTCAAATCCAAGCTCCCTCAGCTTCCAGACTATCTCCAGCGGGAAGCCGACGACGTTGTAGTAGTCGCCCCTTATCCACTCGACGAAGAGGCCGGCCTTTCCCTGTACGCCGTATGCACCTGCCTTGTCCATAGGCTCGCCGGTCTCGATGTACGCCTCGATTATATCATCGTCAAGCTCCCGGAACTTGACCTCAGTGATGACAACTCCCGAGATCTCCATCCCCCCATGGATTATGCAGTAGCCCGTCGTGACCCTGTGCACCTTCCCGCTGAGAAGTCTGAGCATCTCAAAGGCCTCCTCCTTGCTCCCCGGCTTTCCGAGGATGCGACCGTCTATGCTGACCACTGTATCGGCGCCGATGACGGTTCCACCAACGCGTCCATAGACCTCCCTTGCCTTCCTCCGGGCCAGCTCCAGGGCGTACTCGGCGGGATCTTCCAGGCCGCATTCCTCGCTCGCCCTGCTCGGAATAACCTCGAACTCCCGTATGAACATAGCGAGTATCTCCCGCCTCCTCGGTGAGGCAGAGGCCAAAACCAGCATGGTCTCTCCTCCGGAAAAGGGTTAAAAAATCTTGCGAGAAATTAACCCGGCGATGAAGACAATTTCGCTAGCTGATGCGTGATGAGTACCCTCGCAGCTGAGCCCTTATCCCGCACTCCCAATGATCTTCCGAATCTTCTTCCTAAAGCTTCCCCACAGGAGATACAGGAACGCCGCAGCCCAGAAAACGCTTCCAATGACCAGTGCCAGAGTGCTAGGCTTCACGAATATGCCATAGGTATAGAGAAGCAGGGCAATTCCAGAGATACCCCAGAAAACCTTATCATTCCATATTCCCCGCATCGTTCTCATCCCCCCTCGACTCACCGAGGATGAATTCCAGTTCGAGGATTCTATCCTCCAGGCGCTCCAGCTCCATCCAGATGGCAATGAGCAGGAAAACCAGAACAACAAGGGCAATGCCAAGATAGAAATCCACCGAACCTCTGCTCTCGGGCTGGGCCCATAGGAGCAGGGAGATGGATACAAGAAGTGCAAAGAGCACGGTGAGGTCCCTCACGAGCTTCATCTCACTCCACCGTCCTGAGTTCTTTCCTAAGCGCCTTTATCTCATGGCGAAGCTTCCACATCTCCGACCTAAGGCCATCGATTTCATTTGCTATTCCAATAACCGTCCAGCCAACCGCGGCAAAGAGCAGAGCAGTCATAAAGACAAAGAACCACCCCACAGGATAAATCACGATGAGTATGGAAAAAACGATTATCATGAATCCTTTGGTGGAGACATCAACCATCGGCGGTGCCTCCAGAGCCTTTGAGGGAATCTATCTCCTGCATTAGGGATTCGAGCTTCTCGGTGAATTCCCTCCTCATCTCACCCATCTTCCAGATGATGAGTCCCATAGCAAGTAGCAGAGGACCAAAGAGCAGTCCAGCTTCTCCGGCGGTGAGCAGTATCACCAGGGCAACACCCGTCACTATCGCCCCTACAGCCTCAAGGGAGTCGTAGTCATATTTCATCTCTCCGTGCCCCCGGTTTTTTCAGCTCTTCAACGTCCTTTTTCAGTTCTGCAAGCCTATCCTCGATATCATAGACCTTAACCAGCAGAAGTATCAGGATCACCATTGGAAACACTAGAAGGAGGGTTCCTAGGAAGCTCAGGCCCGTTGGAAGGAAGGGGGTGAGGATTAGGATAAGAAAGAAAGCCCCTCCTATGATTGCCAGCGCATCCGCCGCTCCCACTCCTTACCACCATAGAAAAGAAGAAAGCAAACTATAAAAAGTTTTCTCAGGCGGTTGCCCAGATGGGTATCCCCGCCTCGATGAGCCTCTTGAGTTCCTTGCCTATCGGCGTGCTCTTGCTCACCTTTACAAGACCCTTCTTGCTGGGCGTCGCCGTGAAGACGTACTGCTCCCCGCCGTAGAACTTCAGAGGCCTCTTAGCGTAGTCGGGCGAAACGCGGAGAACTATCGTTTTCTTCTTCTCCTCGATCTCGACGGGTATCCTCTCCTTCGGCTTTGTTTCTTCCCTCTCGGTGAAGCTCTTGACGTCGATGCTTATGCCTATCCTCTTCTCCAGCTCGGTGATGCGCTTGCCCTTCTTGCCGATTATCGCCGGGATGTCGAACTCGTCGGCGTAGATTATCGCCTTGTGCGGGCTGACTATCTCGACCTCGGTGTAGACATCAGGCAGGAACTTCTTTATCTCCTGCTTGAGCCTCTTCTCCGCGAGTTTGAGGGCGGGAGCCTTTTCCTCCCTCTTGACGGGCACGACGCTTATCTCCTCGCCGTAGGTGTATATCTCGTACTCCAGCTCGCCGGTCTCAAAATCGCGGACCTCTATCACCGGCCTGGCTAGGTCCTCTTCCCTCATGCCGCTCGGCACCTTGACAAGGTATTCCAGCGTCAGGACCTTGGCGACCCTTCCGGCCTTGATGAAGATGACGGTATCGACTATCTGCGGTATCATTCCAAGCTCGACCCTGCCGATGAAGCGTTGGACGGCATCTATAGGCTTCGTTGCGTGCACGACTCCGACCATACCGACTCCCGCGAGCCTCAGGTCGGCGTATATCTTGAAGTCGCTCGTCTTCCTCATCTCGTCGAATATCGTGTAGTCCGGCCTCACCAGGAGGAGTATGTCGCCGGTCTTCTCCATCCTGCCGCTCAAGGCAGTATACTGGGTGATCTCTTCACCGACCTGCAGGTCGCGCGGCTTCTCCATCGTCTTAACTATCCTGCCCATTCCGGCGTACCACTCGGCCAGAGCCTGAGCGAAGGTTGTCTTCCCCTCACCTGGCGCTCCGGCGATGAGTATTCCCTCGGCCTTCTCCCTGAGGCGCTCCATGAGCTTCTCGCTCAGCTCGTAATCCTCAATGCTGAGCTTCTTGACCGGTCTGACGGCGGTTATCTCTATCCTGTCCGCGAAGGGCGGTTTGGCTATGACTATACGGTAGTTCCTGAGCTGAACAACCGTCGCTCCGGGCTCGTCGAGCTCTATGAAGCTCTCGGGGTCGCGCTTCGCCCTCTCGACTATGTCGTCGGCTATCTCCTCAAGCTCCTCGTCGGTCAAAACATCCTCGCCAGTCGGAACGAGCCTCCACTCGCCCGGCCTTCCCTTCTTCGCGAGGGGCCTCAATCCCGCCTTCAGGTGAACGCTCATCGTCGTCTCGTCGAAGAAGTCCTCGAGGCGGTGCTTGACCTCCTTCCTGGCGGTCAGGTAAATCACGTCTATGCCCTTGGCTATCGCGATGTCCCTCTGCACTTGGTCTCCGGTTATCAGGGTGGCGCCGAGCTCCCTGGCTATCTCCCTGACCATGTTGTCTATCTCCCCTGATTTGGCCCTCTTTATCTGCCAGAGCTCTGGTCTTTCTCCATGGAACTCCAGGATAATCCTGCCCTCGTTTGCCATTTCGCGGAGCTTTTTAAGCTCCTCAAGTCCAACGTGACCTATCGCCTTCCCCTCGTTGGCCTGGTGCTCTATCTCAGCAACGACAGCCTCTGGTATGACGACCTTGACCTTCCCTTCAACGCCCGCAAGGAACTGTGTAAGTCTGCCGTCAACGATCACGCTCGTATCAGCAACAAACATTCTCATCTCTCTCACCTCAGAAGATTCGAAACTCTCCTTCGATTATGTTACTTCCAAGGGGTGCTACAGCTAAAGGTTCATAAAGGTTTAGCCGAAAAATAAATGGGTGGGACAATGGGTAGGCTGATATCCATAGCCTCCGGCAAGGGAGGCACGGGAAAGACCACAACGACGGCTAACCTCGCCATCGCCCTCGGGAAGATGAACTATCACGTCTGTGCCGTTGATGCAGACCTCACAATGGCCAACCTGAGCCTCGTCATGGGAATAGACGACGCTTACACTACCCTTCACGATGTTCTGGCCGGTAGGGCAACCATAAGCGACGCCATATACGCCACAGCCTATGAGAACGTTCACCTCGTTCCCGCGTCGATAGACTGGGAGCACGTTATACGGGCCGACCCCAGGAAGCTCCCCGAGACGATAAAGCGGCTGAAGGATAAGTTCGATTTTGTTGTCATAGACTCTCCAGCCGGCCTTCAGATGGACGCCATGAACGCCATGCTGAGCGGAGAGGAGGTTCTTCTCGTCACAAACCCCGAAATCTCGTGCGTTACCGACACCATGAAGGTAGGGATGGTTCTGAGGAAGGCGGGTCTGGCCATTCTGGGCTTCGTCCTGAACCGTTACGGACGCAGCGAGACCGAAATTCCGCCCGAGGTGGCGGAGGAGGTAATGGAACTGCCCCTTCTCGCCGTCATCCCTGAAGACCCCGCCGTGAGGGAGGCGACCCTTGAGGGCGTTCCAGTAGTGGAGTACAAACCCGAATCGGAGGGCGCAAAGGCATACATGGAGCTGGCCGAGAGGATAGCGAGGATATCCGGCTTCAAAGCCAGGGTGATGAGATGATACTAACCTTTGTGGGGACTGCCGGAAGCGGAAAGACCACCCTAACCCGGGCGTTTGGAAAATACCTGGAAGAAAACGATTACAGAGTCTCGTACGTGAACCTGGACACTGGCGTGAAGAAACTGCCCTACAGGCCGGACCTCGACGTTAGGGTCGAGGTGACCGCCTGGGAGATCATGGAAGAGGGCTACGGTCCCAACGGAGCCATAGTGGAGAGCTACGATAGGCTTCTCCCGCGGGTTTCTGAGTACGTTTCTTCGATCATGGAACTGGACGGGGAGAACAACTACGTGCTCCTCGACACTCCCGGCCAGATGGAGACGTTTCTCTTCCACGACTTCGGCGTCAGGCTGATGGAGGGCCTCCCTGAGCCGCTCACGGTTTATCTCTTCAGCCCGGACATACTGAGGAAACCTGCGGACTTCTGCTTCGCCAGGTTCTTCGGCCTGATGATAGAGCTACGCCTCGGAACAACCACCGTTCCAGCGATGAGCAAGGTTGACACCGTGGAGAACCTCGAGGAGTACAGACGGTACCTCGACGACGTTGAGTACCTCACCGCCAGGCTCAGACTGGAGCCGTCCACGCAAGGGCTCCTCGCCTACAGGATGTGCTCGACCCTTCCGGAACTGGCTCCCCCGACGAGGGTTCTCTACATCTCCACCCAGACGGGAGAGGGATTCGATGACCTTGAGACCCTGGCCTACGAGCACCGCTGCACCTGCGGCGACCTGACTTAGTTCATTCGAATACGCAGTTTTTGAGCGGACTTTCAGTTAGTTGGACGGATTGTGAAAACTTTTTCAAGGGATAAGGAAGAAGCCTTTTGGCATCGTATGTTCAAATCCGTACGGTGGGAGCATGTGTCTGATAGCCGGAGGAATCGGTGAAGGTTTGAGAGACAGGTTCGTGAGGATGATACTCGCCGGAAAGCACAGGGGAGAGGACTCCTTCGGTGTGTGGACCGACACAGGAGTGTTCAAATCGGAAGACTTCTCGCGCGTTGCCGAGATCCCGGACGGGAGGGTTGGCCTCATTCAGTGCAGGCTGGCGATGACCGGCTCCTTGGGATACACTCAGCCCTTCTACAACGACCTCGCCCTCGTCCACAACGGGGAGATCTACAACCACCCCCATCTGAGGGAGTACCTGGAGGAAAAAGGCGCATCCTTCGAGACGGACGTCGACAGCGAGGTAATCCTCAGGCTCATCGAGCACCTGCTTGGGGAAGGACTGTCCGTGGAGGCGGCCGTAAGAAAAGCCATGCTCATGCTTGAGGGCGACTACGCGGTGGCTTTCAGCGACGGGGAGAGGATATACCTCTTCCGCGATCCCGTGGGGATAAGGCCTCTCTACTATTCCCCAAGAGGTTTCTTCGCATCGGAGAGAAAGGTTCTCTGGGCTATAGGCGAGGAAGCGATTCCCGTGGAGCCCGGTGAGCTCGTTGTAATCTCCCGGCGGGGTGTGGAGAGAAGGAAGGTTTTCACGCTCACGGAGCTGAGGAGGGCAACCCTAACGCCGGAAGGGGCAAAGCGCGCACTTTTGAACGTTCTGGAGCACGCCGTGAGGGTCCGGGTCGGAAAGAGAACCGGAGTCCTGTTCTCAGGGGGGCTGGACAGCGCGCTAATCGCCCTTCTGGCGTCCCGCTACTCCGATGTCGTCCTGTACACCGCCGGCGCCGAGGGCAGTCCGGACCTAGAGTGGGCCAGAAAAGCCAGCGAGCTTCTCGGACTTCCCCTCCGGGAGTACGTTTTTGACTTGGATGACGTCCGTGAGGCCGTTCCTAGAGTGATCTTCGCAATAGAGGAGCCGAACGCAATGAATCTCGCGATAGGCATCCCCCTGTACTTCGCCACGAGGCTCGCGGGTGGAGAGGGCTGCAGGCTCCTCCTGAGCGGGCAGGGGGCGGATGAGCTGTTCGGCGGCTATGCGAAGTACCTCAGGGACCCGGCGCTGATGGAGAGGGACCTCCTCGAGATGGGGGAGAGGAACCTGGCCAGGGACGACAAGATAGCCATGCTCAACTCCGTTGAGGGGCGCGTGCCATTCCTTGACCTGGCGGTCGTGTCCGTCGCTCTGGGAACACCGGTAAGTGCAAAGATTGAGAACGGCGTCAGGAAGGCCATTCTCAGAAAGACGGCCGGCGAGCTCGGTCTGCCGAGGGAGATAGTCGAGCGCGAGAAGAAGGCCGCCCAGTACGGAAGCCACGCTCAAAAACTCCTCGAAAAGCTGGCGAAGAGAGAAAACCTGACCCTGAGCGGATACGCCCAAAAAGCCTTCAGAGAGGTTTTTAAACGCGAGTAAACGTTTCTGAACGTCCGTTAATATTCCGGCCGCCGAGGGAGGATTTCCATCCCTCTATTCTCCCCACCCTCGAACGGGGGCAAACGATTGCGTGAAAAAGGCTTAAATAAGCCTTTTCCCAAGGTAGAAGCAGGTGAGAAGACGTGATAGGTAAAAAAGGCCTTGTAATCTTCATCAGCTTTATCTTCATCCTGGGTGCCGTGCCCCTTCCCCGCGCGTCCGCGGAGGAGACCCGGCTGGTCATCCTGGTCAGCGACAACGAGGCCGACTGGGCGATAGCCCAGAACGTGGCCGACCTCCTGGGGGCGCACCTTATAGTCAGCCCCTGGGGCACCTACGACCCCGCGGTGAGCGCCGAGATACTCAGCGTCGAGCCCGAGAGGGTGATAATCGTAGGCGGCCCTGTGGCGATACCTGAGGAGTACACAAAGGATTTTGATGAGTTTGGAATCCCGTACGAGCGCTGGTACGGCGAAACCAGATACGAGACGAACCTCGTAGTAATCCAGGCGCTCAAGGAGGAGTTCCCGGAGGCCTTCGACGAGATAGGAACCGTCGTCATAGCCAACGGCCGTGATGCCCTTGCTATTGAGGGCTACCTGAGGGCCATGAAACTTATGCCGTACGAGTTCAAAGGAAAGCCGATTCTCGTACTGACTGACGAGGGCAGGGAAAACGTGACGATAACCGCCCTGGAGCGCTTTATGCACGTATCCGAGGTCAAATACGCGGCGACTTATTCTGGTCGGGAGAAGCCGATGTTCCCGCTGAACCGTGAGAAGATAGACGCCTGGATGAAGAGCCACTTCGCCGCCTACAACGAAGACAACCTCGTCCAGTCCCCCACGAGGGAGGAGGTCTACTCCCTGCTCATCAACGTCCAGAACAAGACGGGCCGCGCCGAGGGGCTCCTTGATGGACTCCAGATACCCGCCGCAAGGAAGAAACTCGAAGAGGCGAAGACTGCCCTGAACGCTGCATGGGACGCGTACAACTCCGGTGAATATTCCAGGGCATACCAGCTTGCCATGATGGCGAGCTTCAACGCGGACTTCGTCATATCGCGGGCGTACCGCGAGATGAGAACTGTGTACCAGGGTCTGCCAAACATGCAGCTGCAGATGGAGATTCAGCAGTTCGAGATTATGGCCAAGGTCCTCAAGAGGAAGGGCTACGACGTGAGTGAACTGGAGTCCCTCATCAGCCAGGCGAAGGAGGCCCTTAAGCAGGGCAAATACTCCCTCCTCCTCAACGAGCTAATCCCCGAGATAAAGGACACCCTAGCCAAACTGACGACCAAGAGACCCTCGCCCGGAACGCCTGGCAGAAAGAACCACGGGAGACCATAAGCCTTTTTAACGTCTCTTCTCCATTTTCTCCGGTCAAAATGCGGATTCTGATGGTAGGACACTACCCACCCCATGGCGGAGGCGTTGCGAACCACCTGGACAACCTCGTGAGGGAGCTAAGGAAGCGCCACGAGGTTCACGTTCTCACCTACGGGCCAGTAGAGCCGAGGAGCTTCGAGGCTGAGTTCGTGCATCAAGTCACCGTTCCTCCTGTATACGGGATCAGAGGGACGACCTTTGCCCTGCTGGGGGCAAAGAAAATATGCAGACTCCACCGGGAATTTGACTTCGATTTGATTCACGCCCACTTTGTGGGAACGACCAGCTACGCCGCGGTCCTCGCGAAAGAAAGAACCGGACTGTCCCTGGTGGTCACTGCCCACGGCAGCGATCTGGAGCACACGGCGAAGCTAACCCTGGGGCGGTTCTACGTCAAGAGAACGCTGGCCAATGCCGATGCAGTCATAGCCGTCAGCCACTGGCTAGCGGGAAAGGCCGCCTCCCTGGGTGCGGGAAGGGTCAGGGTCGTGCCCAACGGGGTGAAACCTCTCCAGCCGGCGGAGGGGAGGAGGGAGTACATCACGTTCATCGGTGCGCTCAGGGACTACAAGAGCCCGGAGACATTCATAGAGCTGGCACGCGTCTTTCCGAACGAAAAGTTTCTGGTCGTCGGCGACGGTCCCCTCAGGAGAAGGCTCCAAGCGACCGCACCTCCGAACGTTGAGTTCGCCGGTTATCGCCACGACGTTGGCGCAGTACTGTCCAGGAGCAGGCTTCTGGTTCTGCCGTCCAGGAGGGAGGGCTTCGGTCTGGTAGTGCTGGAGGCCAACAGCCTAGGCGTCCCCGCGGTGGGAAGGCGCGTGAGCGCGATCCCGGAGCTTATACGCGAGGGGAAGAACGGTCTCACCTTTGAGAGCTTCGAGGAGCTGGTCAATGCCGTGAAAAGACTCCTCGAACCCAAGTTCAACGCCAGGGCGGGAGCCCTTGGAAGGAAGATAGCCGGCTTGTACACGTGGAGTGCCGTCGCCCGAGAGGTCGAGAGGGTCTACGAGGAAGTCGCTGGGTAACATTTTTAACGGCCTCTTCTCGGTGAATCCTTGGTGAGAGAATGACGGTAGTAATCAACATGCGAGATGGGCTTGACGAGAGAGGGATAAGGATAGCCGCGAGGTTCATACTGGAGGGAAAGCTCGTCGCATTTCCCACCGAGACGGTATACGGTCTCGGGGCGGATGCGCTCAACGAAAACGCCGTGAGGAGAATCTTTGAGGCCAAGGGACGGCCGGCCGACAATCCACTCATAGTTCACATCGCAGAATTCGATGACCTAAAAAAGCTCGCGGGAGAAATTCCAGGGGAGGCAAAGCTGCTCGCCGAGAGGTTCTGGCCGGGGCCCCTGACGATGGTCCTGCCGAAGAGGGAGGAGGTTCCGTACGTTACCACCGGCGGCCTCGATACCGTCGCGGTGAGGATGCCGGCGCACCCCATAGCACTCGCCCTCATAAAGGCCAGCACCCCGATTGCGGCGCCGTCGGCAAACATAAGCGGAAAGCCGAGCCCAACGCTGGCGGAGCACGTGATAGACGACTTCTACGGGAGAATCGAGTGCATAATCGACGGCGGCGAAACGAAGATTGGGGTCGAGTCAACGGTTATAGACCTCAGCTCGGAGAGACCGACCCTGCTGAGGCCCGGCGGCCTGCCCCTTGAGGAGATAGAGAAGGTCATAGGGGAGGTCGAGATACATCCCGCCGTCAGGGGCAAGCTGGTCGACGTCGCCCGTTCGCCGGGCATGAAGTACAGGCACTACTCGCCCAGCGCGCAGGTGATAGTTGTCGAGGGGAAGCGCGAAAACGTGAGGAGAAAGATAGCCGAGCTGGTGGAGGAGTATCGTTCCAAGGGCCTGCGCGTTGGGGTCATGGCAACGGAGAAGTACGAGGCGGACGAGTTCTTCCACCTGGGGAAAACCGAGGAGGAAGTTGCGAGAAACCTCTTCAGGGCGCTCAGGGAGCTCGATAAGAGGGGCGTTGACGTGATAATCGCCGAGGGCATCGAGGAGAGGGGCCTTGGATTCGCGGTTATGAACCGCCTGAGAAAGGCAGCAGGGTACAGAATAGTCTGGGCATAGACAACGCTTAAATATCCCGAGCCCTTAAATTTAGCCAGCAAGCCCTGGACTTGAATCATGTGGGGTGAGAAATTTGCCAGCGAACGTCGGGCTAGAGGGACCAGAAGAGCTAGAACAGCTCGCCTTCAAGAGGCTCAATGAGGGAAGAATCAAGGATGGGCTCAAATTGGTCCTTCGCGCCGCTAAAGGCTATGAGGAAGAAGGTAAAACGGAGGACGCCGCGAGGCTTTACAAGTACCTGGGATACGTTCTTCTCAAAAAGACGAAGGCCATTGAGAAGGCCCGTCCCTCCCTCCTGAAGAGTGCTTACCTGTATATCGACCTCATAGAGGAGGAAATCTCCCGGGCCGAGGTTGACCTCGATATTCTCGATGAGTACTGCTCAAACGTCCTTGAGATTTTCATGACGCTTAACGATGAGAAGAACCTGATGAAGTACGCAGAGGAGTTCGCGGCCATCTACGAGGACCTGGGTAACTCCTACCAGGACAACGATGACATACCGATGGCCATAAGGGCGTACGAGGCGGCCTACCGTTACTACAGGACCATAAACGACGTTGAGTCCTACAGAAGGCTCGCCGAGACCCTGATAACCCTCTACGGTCAGATTGCCGAGGGCAGGCTGGAGAAGGGCGACGCCAAGGGCGCAGCGGAGGCGTTCTACCGGCTCGCAGGCTTTATCCGGGCAATATTCGGCTACGACATCCACTTCATCGAGATGATGGACACCGCCGCCAAGAACTTCGAGAAGGCGAGCAAGATAGCCTACTCCCGCGGAGACCTCGACGGGACGACTAGCTGCCTCGTGAAGGCTCAGTACGCCTATCTGCTCGCGAAGAACTTCAGCCGGGCCAAGCTCATCGGACTCAACACCGCGAGGATGCTCTACCAGATAGTGAGCTCCTACAGGGCCAAGGGAGACGATGAGATGGCCGCTGAGAAGCTCACCGAGCTAACTGAAGCCCTCATCGGGATGGGCAAGCTCAACGAGGCCATGGAGGCTTACAAGAGCGTTCTGGAGACCAAGAGCGACCTCAGGTTCCGCGTCAGGGTCCGCATAGCCGCGCTCAAGCAGTTCGCGGCATCCACAGGATCGGAGGAAGTTCTGGCGGATATAGAGACCGTTGAGTACTACTTCAACAAGAAGGCCTACCTGCGGGCGCTGGAGCTGGCCGAGAACGCCATGATGAGGGAGGGTCTCAAAGAGGCCGCGAACAGAATCCACGAGGCTGAGGGAATATATCATTAAAGGAAGAAGGGAAAGGATCACTGGGGCTGAGGCTTGACCTCAACCCTCGGAAGGGGTATGTGGTAGGGCAGGCGCATCTCCTTGGCCATCAGCATGAGGATCGGGGAAATCTCCTTGGTTATGAAGTTGACGACCTCCGCGAAGGTCAGGGAGTCTATCTTTTTCTCATCTTCCCAGAGGTTCAGTATCTCGTCCATTTTATCCTTCTGGGGCGGAACGTAGAGTATCACACCCTCAATCGCACCCTGGGCGATCCTAGGGTTGTAATCAATCTCGTACCTGAAGAGTATCTCTATTCCGTTCATCTTCCCCGTGGGAGTGCGTATCTCCCCGAGGCGCATCTCTTTAACCTTGGGGGAGAGCCTGACCTCTATCTGGCCCTGGGGCACCGCGAGGGTAACCCTCTCGAGCTCTATTTTGGTTACGTTGAATCCCAGCACTGGCATTTCTTTCACCACCCAAAACTGGTTCCAGCTATATAAAACGCTATCGGTAGGGCTTTAAACGTTCCGGTCGAGCTTAGCTCGATGCCGAGGGAAAAGGTTGTTCGCGTTTGGGACGAGAGGGAGGTTGTCTATTCACCGAAGAGGTGGCGCTACCTCTGGGAGAAGCGGGAGAAAGCGCTGGGAATAATGGAAAGACTGGGCCAGTTCGACCCCCAGCTCTACGGTAGTGTCGCCAGGGGAGACGTCAGACGGGACAGCGACATAGACATCTTCATCCCCTACCGGGTGCCGAGCTACCTCATCGAGCTCGCCCTTGAGGGACTCGTGAGCAGAAGGAAGATAGTCATGGCAACCCCGTGGCACCTCATCAAGGGCGTCATCGAGATAGACGAGGAAACGACGGTCACCTTCCCGTTGATCGAGCCCACGAACAGGGAGCTTGAGTTTTACAGATGGGGCGGGATGATAGACACATGGGGCGTGAAGACCAGGCAGCGCGTCCCCGGGGTGAACAAGAAGCTGATACTCATAGTCCCCACCGAAAGGGGGCACATCGAGAGGGAAGTCGTGGGAAGGGAGAGTGAGGTTGCAAAAATCCTCGGCGTGAGCATCGACATCGTTACCGAGCGCGTCCACGTCCTGACGAGGAGGGACAGCATCGGGAGAACCGGAATCTACATCAACGAGGAAGTTCCCGACTGGATGAGCTTTGAGGAGGCCCTAAAGGTGATAGCCGACCGCGACCCGAACGTCAGGAAAAAAGTGAGGGAGCACGGAGGGGTTTAGCGAAGGAGCCACTCGTGGAGCGGGATGACCTCAATTCTCTTTTCGTTCAGCTTAATGCTCTCTTTATCCGTGAAAGTTATGACTGTGAGCTTTTCAGCGTCAATTTTCTTCTCAGCCTTCCGGAGTGTCCCAAGCTCGCGCTCCCTGTTGAGCGAATGGAGCTCATAGCTAACTTGAATTAGCTCGTCTCCAGCCAGGAAATCGACCTCCCATCCATCTCCAGGGACGTAGAACAGATCTTCTCCCGGCTCAAAGCCCCTCCTCAAAAGCTCGACCATGACAAGGTTTTCGAGCAACCTCCCTCTGTCCTTGACCCCCATAATACGAAGGAGGCCGTTATCAATAAGGTAGGGCTTGAAGCCAAGTAGTTCGGCCTTCTTGTAGGATTTCACATAGGGAGGAAGGCGATGCAGTATGAAAGCATCACCCAAGTATTCGAAGTAATCAGAGAGAGTCCCCTTGCCTATCGATATTCCGAGGCTTTTCATAGTTGAGTAGGCCTTGGTGAGCGTAATGTGGCTTGAGCGGGCGAGGACTTTCAGGAGCAGCCGTAAAGCGGAGACGTTTCTGACTTCCCAGCGCTCCACGATGTCGCGGTATATTGCGAGGTCAAGGATTCCCTTTAGGACTTCAATTTTCACTTGGGGGTTCAGCACGACTTCGGGGTAGCCTCCCCATTCGAGATACTCCCCGAGGAGCACCCTGAGTCTCGCCTTCTCGCTACTCGAAAGATAACGCTTAAGCGGGAATCTCTTTGCCCTCAAAACCTCCCGAAACGAGAAGGGAAAAACGCGAACCGCTATGGAGCGTCCTCTAAGTTGGGTCGCTATCTCCTTCGAGAGGAGCTTTGAAGAAGAGCCGGAAATAAAGACCATATGACCGGTGTCGAGGAGGTAGCGGACGAAGCGCTCCCAGCCCTCAGCTACCTGGACCTCGTCGAGAAAGATGTGGAGCTTTTCCCCGCCCATCTCCCTTAGGACTTCGAGCAGGGTCATCAAATCCTCAAGGGAAGCTCCAACGAGCCTGGGATCTTCGAGGTTTACGTAGGCGATGCTCTCCTCAGGGACACCCTCCGATCTAAGTTCCTCAATAATCTGGCGCATGAGGTAAGTCTTGCCAACTCTCCTCGGCCCGATTATTGCCACAGCCATCTGGGTGTTGGGAACTTTTACCTCTATTTCCCTCTCTATCCCCTCGAAAGGAAGCGAACGGTAGTCGAGAACGATCTCGGCCCAGGTTTCTCTCTCAATCATGACTCATCGTGGACTATATACAGTACAATCCTTTATAAACCCTTGTACTGCATACCGTCCAACGAGTGCAAGAAGATAAGAGATGAAAAAGAACGCATCAATCCTGGCAGCAGCGTTCCTTCATGTGGGCCGGCAGTATCTCCTTGAAGCCCGTGTACTTCCAGATCGCCCTCGGGAGCTTCACGACGCCCTCTTCCGTCTGGAAGTTCTCGAGTATCGCCACTATCGCCCTCGACGTCGCTATGGCAGTCGAGTTGAGAGTGTGGAGGAACTTGGGCTTCTCGTGGGTCTTGTCGCGGTAGCGGATGTTCAGCCTTCTCGCCTGCCACTCGGTGCAGTTGCTCGCGCTGACAACCTCCCTGAACTTGCCCTGGCCGGCCATCCAGGCCTCGATGTCGTACTTCTTTGCCGCAACGTATCCCAGATCGCCGGTGCAGATGTTCACAACGCGGTAGGGAATCCCAAGCTCCTGGAATATTTCCTCCGCATTCTGGATGAGCTTCTCGTGCCACTCCCAGCTCTCCTCGGGCTTCGCATAGACGAACTGCTCGACCTTGTGGAACTGGTGAACGCGGAAGATTCCCTTCGTGTCCTTTCCTGCCGTTCCGGCCTCCTTCCTGAAGCAGGGGCTAACGCCGACGTAGAGGAGGGGCAAGTCCTTCCCCTCGATTATCTCGTTGGCGTGAAGGCCGGCAAGCGGGTGCTCGGCCGTCGGGATGAGGTAGAGGTCCTCACCCTCGACCTTGTAGATAACGTCCTCGAAGTCCCCGAAGCTCGTGACGCCTTCCTCAACAAAGCGCCTGACCATATAGGGCGGTATGACTGGGACGAAGCCCTTCTCGATGAGCTTGTCGAGGGCGAAGCGGAGCAATGCTAAGTCGAGGATAACCAGCTCGTTCATGAGGTAGTAGAACCTTGCACCACTGACCTTGGCGGCCCTCTCAAGGTCGGCACCGCGCAGGAGTTCAAGCATGTCAACGTGGAGCCTCGGCCTCCAGTCGAGGACTTCGTACTCCATCTTTCCGAGGCTCTGCTCCTTAAAGCTCTCAAGGAAGCCCTCCCAAACGCGGGCCTTACCCCAGAACCTTATTGGAACGTTCTCGCTGTCGTCCTTACCTATGGGAACGCTCTCGTGGGTGATGTTCGGCAGGCGCCAGAGGTAGTAGTCTATCTGCTTCCTCAGCTCTTCAACCTCTTTCTCAAGTTCCTCGATCTGCTTGACTATCTCGTTGCTTTTAGCCAGCAAATCGTCTATCGGCTCTCCCGCCTTCTTGCGCTTGCCTATCTGGACGGCAAGCTGGTTGCGCTCCTTCCTGAGGGCGTTTATCCTCTTCAGGTTCTCGCGCCACTTCCTGTCGAGCTCCAGAATCTCGTCTATCCACTTGAGCTTCTCAAGCTCGCCGCGCTTTATGAGGTCGCCCTTAACGAGGTCGGGATTTTCACGGATGAGCTTTATGTCCAGCATAGCCTTTCACCTGGGGAAAGAAGGTGAAGGAGTTTAAAAAAGGTTTTGATGCGTCGGTTGGCGCGCTGCCAACTCATCCAAAGAACGTAACTTCTACTTCCTCCCCCGCCGGAAGTATTTCAACGTTCTCTGGAACCTCGATGAAACCGTCGGCATCCACGAAGCTCGTGACCGCGCCGCTGCCCTTGAGTATGGGTAGGGCTTTTTCGCCCTCTATCCTGACCGGCAGGAACTGACGCCTGCCCTTGACGGAGAAGACCTTGTGGGCGAGCTTCTTCCTGACCTTTCTGATCTCGCTCTCCCTTCCGAGAAGCTTTCTTAGGAGCGGCGCAACGAGCAGGGTGAAGTTGGTCAGACAGCTGGTTGGATATCCAGGCAGACCAAAGACCGGCTTTCCGTTGATCAGGCCGATTATCGTCGGCTTACCCGGCTGAATCGCTATGCCGTGAATCTTTATCTCGCCGAGCTCCTCGATTATTGAGCTGGTCAGGTCCCTTATTCCACCGCTCGCACCACCGCTGAGGATTACCATGTCGCAGCACTCGATTCCCTTCTCGATGAGCGCCTTGAGGCTCTCACGGTCGTCCCTGGCTATGCCGAGGAAGAGAGCCTCGCCACCGAGCTCCCTGACCGCGTCCACTATGGCGCGGCCGTTTATGTCGTATATCTGCCCGTACCTCAGCTCAGTCCCGGGAAGAACCACTTCGTTTCCGGTGCTTATCACGGCAACCTTGGGCTTCCTGAAGACTTTGACTTCCGAGAAACCGACCGCCGAGAGAAGCGCGGTGTCCTTGAAGGTCAGCCTCGTTCCGCGTTTGAGAATGGTCTTCCCCCTCGGGATGTCAGTTCCGGCCTTCATGACGCCGAGACCCGGGTAGGCCGGCTTGTAGATGACGACCTCCTCTCCATCCCTGTTCACGTCCTCGAATTGTATAACCGCATCGGCATTCCTGGGCAGGGGCGCGCCCGTGGAGATGTAAACGCTCTCGCCGGGCTTGAGCTCTATCGCTGGAGTGTCCCCAGCGTTTATCTCCCCAACGACCTTCAGTCTAATCGGCTCACTCTCGCTCGCCATGAAGGTGTCTTCAGCCCTTACGGCGTAGCCGTCGACCGTGGCGCGGTCGAAGGGCGGGACGTTTATCGGTGATGTCACGTCCTCGGCTAAAACCCTGCCCAGGGCCTCGCTCAGAGGAACGCTTTCGATTTCTGGCTCCAAGGGAAATGAGTTTATGACTTGGAGAGCTTTCTCCAGGGAAACGACCTTCAGGAACGCCATTCTATCACCGGGAGAAAAGAGAACTCCGTTCTATAAATGGGTTGCGTAAAAGAAAACGTTTAACTCACCACTCTTCCTCCTCTTCCCAGTCTTCCTCCTCCCACTCCTCTTCCCAATCCTCATCCTCCCAGTCCTCTTCGAGTTCCCACTCCTCCTCTTCCTCGAAGAGCTCCTCCTCAAACTCCTCGACCTTCTTCTTTTTCTTAGGAGGCTGCATCCGTATCCCCCTTTCTACTTGCCAATAATGGCTTATAAACTTTTTTCCACAGAATCGAAGCCTTTCGTGGCCAAAATTTTTGATTAGAACGGTTAGAAAGGTTTTTAATTGTGGAGACGTATCAGAAACCATGAGGGTAGCCATCGTAACAAGTGACGCCAGGGTTTACTACCTGGCGACAAAGGTGCTGAAGGAGTACCGCATACCATTCCATAGCCTTAGGGTAGGGGATAAAATACCCTTCGACGTCGAGGTCGTCCTGACGAGCGAGGCGGACTACGACAGAGTAGATTTCCCGGTCAAGGTGGTCGTGAGGAACGAGAACTTCATAGACGAACTGCTCGCCAAGCTCGAAGGGAGGGAGAGGTTTAAAAGGGTATACATAGCCATTGACCCCGGTGAGAGGCCCGGCCTGAGCGTCGTCGCCGATAACCGCGTGCTTGAGGTTCACCACCTGAAGAGCCCGCGCGACGTTGAAATAATCCTCGACCTGCTGGAGAAGTATCCCGGTGCTAAAATCAAGATAGGACACGGGGCCAAGAGGCAGAGGGTTCTCATGCTGAAAGCCCTCGCCGACCTGCTGGGATACGATTATCCAATCACCGTCGTCAACGAGTCGAGAACGACCCCCAAGGTTGGGGGGATAGACGTCTCCCAGGTTCAGGACATCGTGGCGGCCATAAACATAGGCCTGCGCGAGGGGAGGGAGGTCCCCATCGGAGAGCTCGTAGAGGCCAAGGAGCCCACCAAGCGTGAGATCGATGACATAAAGAGACGCAGCCGCGAGCTGAGCGGTAACATCACGATATCCTCAAAGCTCGCCCGTGAGGTGGCCCTGGGCAATCTGACGCTTGAGGAGGCTATCGAAAAGCAGAGGAGGCGGTCAAGATGATTTTTGGTAAAGACGAGGAGAGGTACGAGAAGATAAAGCTCCGCGTTGCGGAGGCTTTGAAGAGAGACGTTGGAAGGGGAATAGTCCGCTTCGACCGGAAGTATCAGAAGCAGCTCGGCGTCGAGCCCGGCGACATTGTCGAGCTGATTGGAGAGAGGACTACCGCCGCGATAGTCGCGAATCCCCATCCCGACGACCGTGGACTGGACATCGCCAGGATGGACGGCTACATCAGGAGGAACGCCGGGGTGAGCATCGGCGATTACGTCACCGTCGCCAAGGCCGAGGTGCAGGAGGCGAAGAAGGTCGTGCTGGCGCCGGCCCAGAAGGGAGTTTTCATCCAGATACCCGGCGATATGGTCAAGCAGAACCTCCTGGGGAGGCCCGTTCTGAAGGGAGACCTCATCGTGGCAAGCAGCAGAAGTGAAGGCGGCTACTACGGCGGCTCACCCTTCGACGAGCTGCTCAGGGGTCTCTTCGAGACCATGCCCATCGGCTTTGGAGAGCTCAAGTTCGTCGTCGTGAACACCGTCCCGAGGGGCATAGTTCAGATAACCTACAACACCGAGGTCGAGGTTCTTCCGCAGGCGGTGGAGATACGCGAGGAAGCCATCCCGGAGGTCACCTACGAGGACATCGGCGGTCTGAGCGATGCGATTCAGAAGATACGCGAGATGGTCGAGCTGCCGCTCAAGCACCCGGAGCTCTTCGAGAGGCTCGGCATTGAACCGCCGAAGGGAGTTCTCCTATACGGCCCCCCTGGAACGGGCAAAACGCTCCTCGCAAAGGCTGTTGCAAACGAGGCCAACGCGCACTTCATCGCCATCAACGGGCCGGAGATAATGAGCAAGTTCTACGGTGAGAGCGAGGAGCGTCTCAGGGAGATATTCAAGGACGCCGAGGAGAACGCACCGAGCATCATATTCATCGATGAAATTGACGCCATCGCTCCGAAGAGGGAGGAGGTCGTCGGGGAGGTTGAGAAGCGCGTTGTCAGCCAGCTGCTCACGCTGATGGACGGCCTGAAGGGCAGGGGCAAGGTCATAGTCATCGCCGCCACCAACAGACCAGACGCCCTTGACCCGGCATTGAGAAGACCGGGCAGGTTCGACAGGGAGATCGAGGTAGGGGTTCCCGACAAGAAGGGCAGGAAGGAGATACTCCAGATACACACCAGGGGAATGCCCCTTGAGCCGGACTACGACAAGGCCACCGTCCTCAAGGTTCTCAAAGAGCTCCTGAAGAGGGAGACCTTCGAGAGGGCCAAGCTGGAGAGGCTCATCGAGAGGGTCGAGGCCGCAAAGAGTGACGAGGAGGTTAAGGAGGCCCTCAAGAGCGAGAGCGAGGTCTATCCCGAGGTCAGGAGCAGGCTGATAGACAGAATGCTAGAGGAGATAGCCGAGAAGACGCACGGCTTCGTTGGAGCCGACCTGGCCGCACTAGCCAGGGAGGCCGCCATGGTGGTCCTCAGGAGGCTCATCAACGAGGGCAAGATAAGCCCCGAGCAGGAGAGGATTCCTCCGGAGGTTCTCCAGGAGCTTCGCGTTAGGAAGGCGGACTTCTACGAGGCCCTCAAGATGGTCGAGCCTTCCGCTTTGAGGGAAGTCCTCATCGAGATGCCCAACGTCCGCTGGGAGGACGTCGGCGGGCTCGAGGAGGTGAAGCAGGAACTCAAGGAAGCCGTTGAGTGGCCCCTCAAGTACCCGAAGGCCTTCCAGAGGCTCGGAATAGAGCCGCCGAGGGGAGTTCTCCTCTACGGTCCGCCCGGAACGGGCAAGACCCTCCTCGCTAAGGCGGTCGCAACCGAGAGCGAGGCGAACTTCATCGGCATCCGCGGGCCGGAGGTGCTCAGCAAGTGGGTGGGCGAGAGCGAGAAACGCGTGAGGGAGATATTCCGCAAGGCCCGCCAGGCGGCTCCGACGGTGATATTCATCGACGAGATTGACGCGATAGCCCCCGCCAGGGGAAGCGACATGAGCAGGGTCACCGACAGGCTCATCAACCAACTGTTGACTGAGATGGACGGCATAGAGCGCAACAGCGGTGTGGTCGTCATAGCCGCAACAAACAGGCCGGACATCCTTGATCCAGCTCTGCTGAGGCCCGGACGCTTTGACAGGCTCATACTAGTTCCGGCACCGGACGAGAAGGCCAGACTGGAGATACTCAGGGTTCACACGAAGCGCGTCCCACTGGCGAGCGATGTGAACCTCCGCGAGCTAGCGAAGAAGACGGAAGGCTACTCCGGAGCAGACATAGAGGCCCTCGTGAGGGAGGCAGCGCTGCTGGCGATGCGCAGGATAATGGCCGAACTCCCGGCGGAGCTGGTCGAGGAGGAGAGCGAGGAGTTCCTTGAGAAACTCAGGGTTTCAAGGAGGGACTTCGAGGAGGCCCTCAAGAAGGTCAAGCCGAGCATAACGCCCTACATGGTCGAGTACTACAGGAACTTCGAGGAGAGCAGAAAGTCGAGGGTCGAGAAGAGGGGAGGGCCCGACTACTACACCTTCTGATTTCTTTTCCCTTTGGAAAAAGTTTTATACGTTGGTGCCCAAGAACTTACACGATTAAACCGAGGGGTGGCGAAAATGGTCAAGATAATAGCCTCCAAGCTTAGGGACGTGGAGCTGATAACCGACACGGGTATAAGGCTCGGCTGGGTCTACGACCTCAGCTTCGATGAGGAAACCGGCGATATTCTTGTGATAGTTGCCGAGCCCGATGAGGACCTCGATACGAGCGAGTTTGTCACCGATCACGAGGGTCTTCTCCTCATCCCTGTGAGCGCAGTTAAGAGCATCGGAGAGGTAATCATAATAGACTCGGGCAAGCTCGCGGTCAAGTCCAAGCTCAGAAGGGTCGGCACGATAAAGAGGAAACTCACGGAGGAAGAGTCGAGAACCCTTGGGGAGTGATCCCCTATTTTAATACCCCTCGTAGAGTCTCATGGCCAGGAACCTCGGAAGTCCCGCTTCTATTATCTTCTCCGCGGCAGAATCGACATCGTACTCCACCCTGTAAAACTCAACGTTGTCTGGGGGCTCTTTTTCGGTGTCGATAAGCGCGTAGGCTGCCCTCCAGTCTCCGTCCCTGGGCTGGCCCACGCCGCCGGGGTTGATGATCCTCCTGCCGTCTATCACCCTCAGCATGGGCACGTGGGTGTGGCCGACGAGGAGGTCGTCCTGCCTGACATAGCTCAGAACCGCCCTGAACTCCTCGTCAGAAAACCAGGGAAAGAGGTACTCGTCTATGGGGGCTCTCGGCGAGCCGTGGATGAGGAGATAGCTCCTGCCGGCATCGTCGGTGAAGAGCTGCCTTATCGGAAGCCTCCTGAGGAACTCAAGGTTCTCGATCGTCATCACCCGCTGGTGCCACCTCACCGCCTGCCTCGCGTACGGATTGAAGCCCCACTCCGCCCCAAAGGCTATCGCGTTGTCGTGGTTGCCGCGGACGCAGAGGAAGGTTCTTTTCTCCATCTGCTTCCGGACGAAGTCAACGACCTCGTTTGGGCTCGCCCCGTAGCCGACCAGGTCTCCCATACAGAGAACGGCGTCGGCGCTCTTTACCTCCCGCCAGACCGCCTTTAAAGCTTCAAGGTTCGAGTGGATGTCGGAGATGAGGGCGATGAGCATGGAATCACCTGATGAATAGACGGTGAGGAAATAGAAAAAGGTTAGGTCCTCCAGAGAAGACCGGCAAAAATCATCAGCAGGCCAAGGGAAAGGGAGAGCGGACCTTCGGGACCAATTTTCTCAACCGGACATTCCCCTTCGATGAGACGAAAATGTGAATAGTTGAAGGCTGTGAACGATGAGCCCCTCTCAACGCTCACCAAAGCTGGAAGGGTCTCATCAATGGGATTAATATCAATCCCGTAGGTGTAGTACGTAATCCTCCCATTTCCAAGATCGACGTAACCGTCTATCCAGACCTTTTTTGGGGTTGTGGGGCTATAAACGGCCTTCAGAACCCGTGGTTTCCCATGGAGGGTTATATTCAGCCGCGGAATCTTGATGGAATCTCCCAGGATTATTTCCGTCCTGTTCTGATCGACTATCACGATGCGCCCCCGAGGATTCAGGAATCCAAGCTCCGCACCGTACCTGGTGAGGGGAAACTGGATGGCGTCAACAGATTCCGGGACAACAAACATCCCGGGTTTAACATCAAATACGTAACCACCGGCCAAATTGGCATAGACTTCTACTTTTTCGTTCCCGAGCCCATCAACCTGAATCCTTCTGAAAAATATCGGAGTTTTCGGGAGATACAGCTCCCCCCGCCGATTGAAGACTACATAAACGTCCCTTTCGGGATCCCTGACCGTCAGGTTTTGTCCCATGAGGGGAACCCTTACCGCAAGGACGGTTCCGTTCACAATGCCCCCGTTTGTTATGTTGAATATCCTCAGCTCATGCACGGATTCATTGGAGAGGGTTGAGGCACAGGTGCACGCCGGGCGTGAGTTGTAGTCCCACACAGTCAGGAGACTCCCAATGAGCACAAAGATGACGCCCAGTATTAAGATGGGGCGCTTCACAAGACCCACCGTCACAGAATTGGGCAAACTTTCTAAAAACTTTTTGTCGTAAAGACTGAACAAAGAGAGAAAGGAAATCACTCCTTCTTCTGCCTGGCCTTCCAGTTGCTCCAGCGGTAGAGCGCTGCCAGAGCCTTTATGGCCCTCTCCGGCTCCGGATAGGCCGGGATTCCTTCCTCATTGAGCATGTCGATGGCTTCCTTGGCCTCTATGCCGCCGACGATGGCAACGACGAGGGGCTTCTTCCTGCCGCTCTCGTTGTACTCGCGGATGACTATCTTGGCCAGGTCGCGCGGGTCGAGCACAGCGGTCTGGCAGTAGAGCACCGCTATGGCGTGCATGTTCGGGTTGGCGAGTGCGTCGCGAACGGCACCCTCGTAGGCCTCGGCGCCCGCCATACCGGTGAGGTCAACCGGGTTCTTGTAGGAACCGAAGGGCGGCATGTGGTTGGCGAAGACCTTGAGGTCCTCGAGGTTGTCGTAGAGGTGCAGTCCCTCCTCTTCGGCCGCATCGGTGGCCATAACTCCGATTCCACCACCGTTGGTGAGTATGACGACGTTCTCTCCCTCGGGCTCCGGAAGGTTGCTCAGGGTCCTGGCCCAGTCGAAGGCCTCGCCTATGGTGAGGGCGCGGAGAACACCGCTCTGCTTGAAGGCGGCCTCGTATATCTTGTCGGCGCCGGCGAGGGAACCGGTATGCGAAGCCGCAGCCTTGGCACCGCGCTCGCTCCTTCCCGCCTTGATGATGATAATCGGCTTCTCCCTGCTGACCTCCCTCGCGACGTCCATGAAGCGCCTTCCGTCCTTGACGCCCTCCATGTATATGAGGATTGCCTTGGTGTTGTCGTCGGTCTTGAAGAACTCGAGCAGGTCGGCGTCGTCGATGTCGCTCTTGTTTCCGATGCTAACGACGGCTGAGAGACCGACCTTCTCGAGGATCGTCCAGCCCATGAGGGCTATTCCCAGCGCGCCGCTCTGGCTGATGAGGGCCAGGTTGCCCGGCATGACGTCGGTCGGGCCGAAGGTGGCGTTCATCTTGGCGGGTGTGTAGACGACACCGAAGATGTTCGGGCCGAGGATTCTCATGCCGTACTTGTGGGCGGTCTCGACTATCTGCCTCTCGACCTTCTTGCCCTCCTCGCCGAGCTCGCCGAAGCCCGAGGTTATGATCGGGAGGACCTTAACACCCTTCTGCCCGCACTCCTCTATAACCTGCGGAACGAACTTGGCCGGAACGACGATAACGGCCATGTCAACCTCGTCCGGAACGTCGAGGATGCTCTTGTATGACTGGAACTTCCTTCCGTTTATCTCGATCTCAACACCCTTGACGTTGACTGGGTAGATTTTGCCATCGTAGCCGTACTCAACGAGGTTTCTCATAACAGCGTATCCTATCTTGCCCGGTTTCTCAGAAGCGCCGATGACGGCGATGCTCTTGGGTCTGAAGAGAGCCTCCAGGTTTCCATCCATCTCAATCACCTCATCCGTAATGAAAGTCACAATTTCACGTCCGTAAAACGAGTTATAACTTTTCCCTTCTCGTTTTGACGATGAAAAACTCGACGGACGTTAAAAGAACCGAAGGTTGGACACCGTTGATTTAGAACGAACATTGAAACGTCGAAACCCTTTTAGTCTCCTAGACCCAAGTTCTTAGCCAGGTGGTGGGATGAGGGAAAACCCGACTAAGATTGAGCGAAAAATTCTGAGGTGGCTGAGCACCCTTTTCGATCTCGTCGTCATAATCCTCGGTGCGCTGACCATGCTCTATGTCATAAAGATGCTGTGGAGTTTTGGCATCGAGTCCATCAGAAACGGTCTTACCCCCGAGGATGCCCTGCACAGCATAGTGCTGGTCCTCATATTCCTGGAGATCTTCGAGATAATCTCAATGTACATAGTATACCACCATGTTCCGATGAAGAACGTCGTGGAGATAGGCGTGCTGGCGCTCGTGAAGGAGCTCCTCGTGACTTTAGACCTGACCGAACTCGGATGGCAGATGCTCATGGCCATCGCCGTTCTGATAGCCGCGATGGGCTGGGTCTACACGAGGGAGAGGCGGCGCGAAGATGCCCACGAGCACTTCCTCATAGAGCATGGAATTAAAACGGGAGAGGAGAGCGTGGAGGACTGAGAAGACCCAAGGCAAAGGCTAAATATTTCATTATCCAACCTTTTCTTCAGGTGGTGAGTATGGGAGTACAGATAGGCGAGCTCGTTCCAAGGAAGGAGATAGAGCTGGAGAACCTCTACGGGAGAAAGGTTGCAATCGACGCGTTCAATGCGATATACCAGTTCCTCTCGACCATAAGACAGCGCGACGGGACGCCGCTCATGGACTCCCGCGGGAGGATAACCTCCCACCTCAGCGGCCTCTTCTACAGGAACATCAACCTCATGGAGGCCGGAATAAAGCCAGCGTACGTTTTCGACGGGAAGCCCCCGGAGTTCAAGAAGAAGGAGATAGAGAAGCGCCGCGAGGCGAGGGAAGAGGCCGAGGAGAAGTGGTACGAGGCTTTGGAGCGCGGCGACCTCGAGGAGGCCAAGAAGTACGCGATGCGTGCGACCAAGGTAAATGAGCAGCTGATAAACGATGCCAAGAGGCTCCTTGAGCTGATGGGAATCCCCGTGATTCAGGCCCCGAGCGAGGGTGAGGCCCAGGCGGCATACATGGCCGCCAGAAAGAAGGTCTACGCCTCCGCCAGCCAGGACTACGATTCGCTCCTCTTTGGCGCGCCCAAGCTTGTGAGGAACGTCACGATAACCGGCAGGAGAAAGCTCCCGGGAAAAAACGTCTACGTTGAGGTCAGGCCGGAGCTGATAGTTCTGGAGGAAGTTCTTAAGGAACTCGGCATAGACAGGGAGAAGCTCATAGAGATGGCCATACTGGTCGGCACGGACTACAACCCCGGCGGAATAAAGGGAATCGGACCGAAGAAGGCCCTCACCATCGTCAAGCGCAGCAAAGACCCGCTGAAGAAGTACAACAAGGACAGCGAAGTTGACCTCTACGCGATAAAGGAGTTCTTCCTGAATCCCCCAGTCACCGACGAATACGAGCTCAAGTGGCGCGAGCCGGACGAGGAGGGAATTCTAAAGTTCCTCTGCGACGAGCACGACTTCAGCGAGGAGAGGGTGAAGAACGGCCTTGAGAGGCTGAAAAAAGCCGTGAAAGCAGGAAAGCAGGCCACGCTGGAAAGCTGGTTTGGGAAGCGCTGACCCTTTTCTTTTCCTCAAACCGGAATCTTCAGGTTGAGCTTCTCGACGAGTTCCTTGTACCTGTTCCTCACGGTGACCTCGGTGACGCGCGCGACCTCTGCGACTTCCCTCTGGGTTCTCTTCTCGTCCTCGAGAAGGCCGGCTATGTAGAGCGCGGCCGCGACCAAGCCTGCGGGGCTCTTCCCGCTCGTGAGGCCCTTTTCGTAGGCCTCGTCGAGAATCGCCACGGCCCTTCTCCTGACCTTCTCGCTGAGTCCGAGCTCGTCGGCGAACTTGTTGACGTAGTCGGTTGGCTTGACGAAGAGCTTCTTCGGTGTGAGGTTGAGGTTTCTCGCTATGAAGCGGAAGCTCCTGCCTATCTCCTTCTTGTCAACGCGGGATATGTCTGCTATCTCGTCGAGGGTCCTCGGAACCTTGAGGAGCCTGCAGGCGGCGTAGACGCACGCTGCTATAACGCTCTCGATCGAGCGTCCCCTTATGAGGCCCTTCCTCACGGCCTCACGGTACAGACGGGCAGCTTCCTCCTCGACGTGCCTGGGAAGCTTGAGCTGGGAAGCAATCCTGTCCAGCTCGCTCAGGGCAAAGGCCAGGTTACGCTCGGCGGCATCGCTCACGCGGAGGCGGCTCTGCCACTTCCTCAGGCGGTACATCTTCTCACGCATCAAACCGGAAAGGTTCCTGTCGATTCCAATATCCGTTGAGAGACCCTTATCGTGAAGGAGAATGCTCTCGGGGGCACCAACCCTCGCCCTCTTCTCCCTCTGGCTCGCGTCAAAGGCGCGCCACTCGGGACCCATATCTATGACGTTCTCCTCGATAACGTAACCGCAAACCTTACAGACGACCTCTCCCCTACCCGGGTCGTAGATGAACTCCGTTGAGCCACAAACCGGGCAGACCCTACGCTTGCTCACTCAAACACCCCCAACCGGCCGGCTATTTTATAAAGCCCTTATAAACCTTCTCCTTTTTTCACAACGTAGCGGAGTAACCAGGCGAGGTCCTCGCGCTTGAAGGTTATCCGCTCCAGAACGCGGACGTCCCAGTCGTCCTCAACTATGTTGGCGTAGATCCAGAGGAAGACAGGGTCCTCGTCCGTCCCAACGTGGAGGTTCTTGTAGAGAACGTCAACGGTTCCATCCTTGTTCTTCTTAACCGAGACGGCCTTCCAGGTTTCGAGACTGACCTCTCCCTTTTCGTCGAGTATTTTTATTATCTCCCTGGCGTCCATGGGAGCACCTTCTGGCTACCACTTGATCTTGAAGTCCCGCCTCGTTCTGGCGTCTATCTGCGCGAGTATCTTCTTCAGCTTGGCGTCGTCTATCGGCTCCCTTATCTGTCCGGCCTGGTAAAGCTGAACGAGAACCAGCTCAACCTGTCTCGCCAGTTCGGGGCGAACCAGCTTCACCCTACCGAGCCTCTCCCTGGCATCCTGCGTGAGAATTCTCCTCATTATGGCATCAAGCTGGGCCTCAAGCTCCATCTCCTGCCTCAAAGCCTCTTCCTGGGCCTTCTGCTGCTCGAGGTACTTCTTCTGCAGTTCCATGAGCTTGCGCTTTCTGATCTCCTCTATGTCCTCGGCCATCCTCTCACCCCCACCATAGGGTTGGACCTCCGGTTAAAAAGGTATTGGGTTTAATAACCTGGGAAAGGTATCGCCAGAAACTAACAAGGGGAAAAGGGCCAAGGCCCTCAGTACTTCTTGAGCTCCGGAATCTGCTCCTCAAGCTCCTTCTTGAGCTCGGTGGCGATCTTGTCGAGGAAGCTCTGTCCCTGCGGGGTGACGATCCTGCCCTCGCCCGGAACCTTCTGGACGAAGCCGGCAGCCTCAAGCTGCTGGAGGGCCTTCCTTATGATGCTCCCTCCGGCCTTGTAGAAGTGCTCCGGAGCGTGCCCGCGGTTCTTCCTGCCACCGTACCAGGTGCGGAGCCTCTCGATGCCGACCGGGCCATCGATGTATATCTTCCTGAAGATGCTGGCAACGCGGTAGTACCACCAGTCATCCTGCTCGGGGATGCGCTCCTTGTGTCTTCCGGTCTTGACGAACGGGGCCCACTCGGGCGGCTTTATGGCCTCGATCTCCTTGAGCTTCTGCGCAGTCCTCTCAACGAGCAAATCACCGGGAACGTCATAAACTGTCGCCACTTTCAATCCCTCCCCTTCTTGAATTTCCTCCTGAATTGAGCGATATCGAGCCTGACTTTCTTAACGGGCTTCTCCTCCCGCTTTTCCTTCGAAAGCTCCTTTCTCTGGAGCTTCCTTAAATACTTTTCCCAACCTTCCCTCGGTTTGAACAATATAAACCTTTTGCCGCGAACATCGATGAGTTCGCTGTCCGTCATTTCCGCTACCTTCTCGGCAAGCTGGCGCCTGTCAAGCTCGGTGCTTATGAGCGCCCCCTTCCTTATCTCAACCTTCAGTATCCCGTCCTTCTCAAGCTGGGTGTTTATCTCCTCTATGACACCCTCATCCAGCCCTCTCTTACCTATCCAGGCTCTCGGAGGGATGTCGTAGTATCTCGCCCTTATGGCGCGTCTCACCTTTCCGGGTAAGCGTTTCTCCATCTCTCTCACCTCTTAGCTCTCGCGGTCAAGCACTTTAAAAAGGTTGGCCTTTTAAAGGTGTTGGCAACAATCATCGATGAAACGGGGTGAGGCTATGCTCGTCCATCATCTCTACTCCGGCGGCAAGGACTCAAGTTTAGCCGCGTGGATTCTAACCAGGGTCGGCTACGAGGTGAGATTGGTAACCGTCAGCTTCGGCCTCCTCGACAACTGGAGCTTCGCCAGAGAGACCGCCGAAAGGCTGGGCTTCGAGCACCAAGTCGTCTATCTGCCGAGGGAAATCCTGGAGAAGGCTGCGGATATGGCACTCAGCGACGGCCACCCTAACAACGCCATTCAGTTCATCCACGAGATGGCCCTCGAGGCTGTGGCCTCAATGCCCGAAGTCGAGCGCGTGAGCGACGGAACGAGAAGGGACGACAGGGTGCCTTTCCTAGACCTGCCGAAGGCCCGCTCCCTGGAGGACCGCTTCAACGTCGCTTACATACGACCCCTACTCGGCCTCGGCTACAAGACGATACGCGAGCTGACGGAGAAGCTCTTCGTCGTTGAAATCAAGGAGAGTGAGGAGCTCCAGAAGGCGGACTACGAGGTCGAGCTGAGGCACCTACTCCGCGAGAGGGGAGTTGACCCGCTCAGTATCTTCCCGAAGAGGCACTACCAGTCGAGGGTTCTCGGCTGGAGGGAGAAAGGGATTTAAATTTTCCTTCCCACTCATCTCGGGGACCTCGGATGAAAATCCTCACTGTTTCAGGTGGCAGGTTCATTTCAGGCAAATCCCGAAGACTGGTGGAGGAAATCTCCGGGAGGATCGAGGTTCTTGAGAATGCAATCCTGTTCCCTGAGAGCGTCGAGGCCGAATACGGAAGGTTCAACGCGGCAAGTTCCGTTCTGATAGGCCCCAGAATAGGAGGGAGGGGTTCCAAGTACTACACATCGGGCTGGCTCTTTGATACATCGAGAAAGTTCGTGCCAGAGAAGAGCGTCCTCTCCAGCGAGCTCCCATTAACCCCGGCCGAATACAGGCTCGAGCTCGACGTCCCCGGCTCCGGAAGGATTGAGCTGCCCGGATACAGGCTCAAAAACGGGGTTCTGCTTCTCTACATCACGCCGAGCTACAGGTTTACGTTCCCCAGCGACGTCATGACGGCAGGAGACCTGGAGGACTACGCCCAGGTATCGCTCAAACCGTCCGAGAATGGCTTCGAAGGTGAGGTCAGCATGAACCTCCAGAAGGCCGATTACGTTGACCTCGCCCTCTTGGGTAAGATGGTCGAGGACATCGTCTTCTTCGGCGACGAACCTGGGAGGTTCACCTACGAGTTCTTAAGCGAGCCGATTCTCATGGTGTCCCATGAGAAAATCCTTGACCCACCGAAGCTCCAGAAGGCCATGAACGGCCTCTCCACGGTGAGCGGACACGGAAAATTCACGCTCAGACTCAGCGTTGGAAAGGCGAGGGAAGAAATGGAGTTCTCCGTCGGGCTGGGGGTAGAATAGAAAAGGAAATCAGAGCCCGCTGAGCTTTCTGACTATCGGGTTCTCGGCCTCTTCGGGCTTTATCTCCTCGACGCTCTCGATCCATATCTTGTTCCTCGGAACGCGGTGCTTGCTGCCGACCTCGGAGTAGAGTATCTCAACGACGTCCTCGGCCTTGAGGCCGCGGTATTCCCTGGTGAACCTCTCCCTCTTTCCGTTCCTCTCGAAAACGCCCTTAACGCGGAAGACCTTAACCTCCATAGCTCACACCTCCATCATCAGTCAAGGAAGCCCAAGGCTTCTTCAATCTTCACTATCTCGGGTCCGGTGGTCAGGTGCCCAACGACGACACCGTGAGAGTTCGCCAGCATGCAGGAACCAACGAAGGGAACGCCCATGTTGGCGGTTCCGACGTAGATATCAACCTTGAACAGGTCGCGGAGCCACTCGAGCTCCTCGTCGGTTGCCTCGGGGTGGACGAGTCCGCCCCTGTTGGTGACCACTCCAACGCTTCCAACCGCGTGGAAGTCACCTATCATGCCCCTCTCGACCTCGACGCCGAGTATCTCCTCGAGCCTCTTGGCCTCCTCGCGGGTGAACTTGGCGCTTATCAGCGCCGCCCTGTCGTTGGCGAGGATGAGGTTGCCGAAGGCCGTGAGGGTGCTCTGGAACGGGACTATCTCGGTGTCAATCCCGTGCTCCTCCAGCTGACCGTTTATCCTCTCCAGCTCGGCGTCCCAGACGTACCAGGGGACGACTATCGCGTTGGAGTTCCCGGCCGCGAATATACCCACTATGCGCGACTTCATTATGCTCGTTTCAATGAGCGGAACCTTGAGAACCTCCCTGAGAACCTCGAGCTTCTTCTCGCCGAGGCCCTCCCTGATAAGGGCTAACCTGTCGGTGGCGGTGCCGTAAACGCCCAGGTATGGAGAGTTCTCAAAATCGAGCCTTTCTATGTGCATCTCGTCACCTCGTTAAATTAAAAGTAATCAGGCGAGGGAGACCTTGGCAATCCTCTTGCCCTCTTCCTCTTCGACAACGACCTTAACGCGGAGCTTGTTGGGCGGCTTCTCGGCGCCCCTCTCCCAGAGCTTCTCGTTGACGTCGGTGCCGATGACTACCTCGTCGGCCTTGGCGTGCCTAGCTATCCACTCGCGGACGAAGCGAGCCGCTCTGGGGGCCCTCTTCCAGCGCGGAACGCGCTTCTTTATCTTCTTGATGGGAACGACGAATATGACTTCCTCTCCGGGCTTAATCATCTAAATCACCTCACTCCTTGAGCTTGGTCCTTCTCCACATCCTTCTCTTCGGGTGGGTCATGACCTCCCTGTTGGTCTTGACTATGACCCAGACCGGAATGCGCCTGTTCTGCTTGGCGGCCTTGGCAAGTCTGAGCTTCTTCGCAAGCGGCTTGTTTCTCGCCATAACTACACCTCCCGGGATTATCATGATGCCTGTTGATGCTTTGGCTATCCTTTTTTAAGCTTTTTCGTGGGGTTTTAAGGTTTTCCACCCGGAGCTATCCCCGGCGTTTTCTCCTCAGGATGAGGGGGATTACCGAGAACCCGATTATCGCGGCCGGACCGCAAACGCCCGAACCCTCTCCCCCCGGCGTGGTCTGAGCGGGCGTGCTTTCCTCCGGGGGCTCCATGGAGACGTTGAGGGCGTTGCCCGTATCAATATACGGAACGACGAGTTTAACGCTCCAGTTCCCGACTGGCACCGTTACAACGGCAGTTTCAGCCTTCAGAGCGGAGGTTATTCTGCCGTCTGAGTAGTAGAATGCCAGGCAGGTACCGTCGAGTGTGGTGGGGGCGTTTGAGGAGTAGTCGCCCCAGACGGTTGCCCAGCCGTGCCCTTCAAGCGCGATTCCCGTAACGTAGAATGGGTAATAAAAGAGTATCCCCTCCCCCACTTTAACCCCGTGGAGCATTGACGCAGTTTTTGAAGAGGGAACACACCGGGAGAGGTTTTCCAGAGGGATACTGAAGATGTCGAGGGAGGGCGTTATGAAACTAACGGCGCTCCGGTTGGCCTTCCACGCATGGAACTCATTGGAGGAATCACGCCCCAACGTGCTCACTTCAACGGGATGGAGCATTCTCCCAACGGGGTCATAGACGAAGGTTTCGTTGAAAGCTGGTCCCCAGTAATAGACGCAGAAGTTTCTAAATCCTCTATCGCTCAGCCTCCCGTACACCCACGAGCCGTTGACGTTGAGGAACAGCCCCGGGAACGGTGTCTGGAGGAAGGACACCGATGACTCGCCAAGCCTGGCATGAAGGATTTCCTCTCTGTTAACGCAGAGGTTCACGAAAGTGAAGTTCCCGGGGGAGTAATGGGGTACGGTGCGGACGATGGAGATATAGACCCTGCCTTCACCGGGGGAAAGTTCCAGCTCGGGAACGGAAGAGTTTCCCCCAACCCGGGCGAGGGTTCCGTTTGGAAGCTTCAGAACTGGCTGGGCACAGGTAAACGCCCCACCTGAACCGTCGGAGGTCCGGACATAGGTCTCAGCCGAGAGGTTCAGAAGGGGGCTGAGCTTTCCGTTGTGGTAGTACAGCAAAGGCGGGAAGAGCTGTCCCGTCAAGGGCGTCGCACTGGCGTTATTGGGGGAACAGACGAAACCGGAGTGCCCAACCCACATGTGGGGGAAGTAAACGCTGGATTCATTCCCGATAAGAAAGTATTCCCTGAGGAAGTATAGCTCAGGAGTGTATGCCTCAAGCCCGTAGCTTGGAAGGTAGAGGATGATTCCCCCGCGAAATGGAACCGCCCGGAAGAGCTTCAGCAGGCTCTCCGCATTCAGGCCGCTGGAGTCGCTGAAGTTCAGAAGGCGGAGGTACTTCTCAAATGCCTCAACCGGAACGGAGTAAGTTTCGTTGGCGTAGGGGAAGGAGAAGACCAATGAGCCATTGGAGATTGTTCCGCCCACAGCCATGGCACCGGGCAGGTTGAAGAGAACGTCCGAGTTAATTTGAGAAAGACGAACGGGCCTCCCAATCCGTTCCTCATCCGGGAGGTACTCCATGACGGTGTAGCTTACGTTGGTGCAGACGTCGAACTCGCAGGGAGAAATGTGGCGGGTACCGATGAGGAACCACTTCCTCCAGATGGGAGCAACTGAAAGGGCGGTGAAGTTGAACCCTGCCAGCGAGTCCGTGAGGTTAACGTACCTCACTCCGTCACGGACTTCGAAGAGGAAGTATTCCCTTCCGGAGAGCTCGCGGCAGCCGATGTAAGTGTCGGGGGAGTCTATTGGACACATATGGCCAGGCAGTTTTCCGTACTCCGACACCGTGACTCCAATGAGGGCAAAACTTCCGTTGCTGGCGACGCTGAGGCGCATCATGACCGGATGGCCCGGAAACCGATATTCCGGTGCAGGTTCGGCAATAACATGCTGGGTGAGAACGGCACCGATGAGGAGCAGAATGACAAGGAAACGAGGGATTCTCATGCCACCACCGGTTTAACTACGGCATGGAATTAAAAACGTTTTGGAAATAGAGAGGAAATGAAACGATGCGTCAGAATATCAGGGGGGCCCTGTACTCGCCCCAGACCTCGCGGAGAACGTCGGTGACCTCTCCGAGGGTCGCGAGGTGTCTGTGGGCCTCGATGATGTAGGGCATGAGGTTCTCGTCCTCGGTTTCTGCCGCCTTCCTGAGCTTATCGAGGGCCTCCTCGACCTTCTTGCTGTCCCTCTCAGAGCGGAGCTTCTTGAGCCTCTCAATCTGCTTCTCCCGGATGCTCGGGTCGACCTTGAGTATCTCGACGTCGAGCGGCTCATCAACCACGAACTCGTTGACGCCGACGATGATGCGCTTCTTCTCCTCGACTTCCCTCTGGTACTTATAGGCTGACTCCGCTATCTCCTTCTGGATGTAGCCCCTCTCGATGGCCCTCATCATGCCGCCCATCTTCTGAATCTTCTCGATGTACTTGAGGGCCTCCTCGTAGATGTGGTCGGTGAGCCATTCGATGTAGTAGCTGCCTCCAAGCGGGTCTATCGTGTCAACGACGCCGCTCTCGTAGGCGATTATCTGCTGGGTCCTGAGGGCAATTCTGACGCTCTTCTCCGTCGGAAGGCTCAGAGCCTCATCGTAGGAGTTGGTGTGCAGGCTCTGGGTTCCACCGAGGACGGCCGCGAGGGCCTGAATTGCAACGCGGACTATGTTGTTCTCAGGCTGCTGGGCAGTGAGCGTTGAGCCAGCGGTCTGAGTGTGGAAGCGCAGGAGCATCGAGCGCGGGTTCTTGGCGTTGAACCACTCCTTCATTATGTAGGCCCAGAGCCTTCTGGCGGCCCTGAACTTGGCTATCTCCTCAAGGAAGTTGTTGTGGGCGTTGAAGAAGAAGCTCAGCCTTCCAGCGAACTTGTCAACGTCCATGCCCCTGTCTATGACAGCCTTGACGTACTCTATACCGTCGGCGAGGGTGAACGCGACCTCCTGGACCGCGTTGGCTCCGGCCTCGCGGATGTGATAGCCGCTTATCGAGATCGGGTTCCACTTGGGGACGTTCTCGGCACAGTACATGATGATGTCGGTCGTGAGCCTCATGCTCGGCTGCGGCGGGAAGATGTAGGTTCCCCTGGCTATGTACTCCTTCAGAATGTCGTTCTGAACCGTTCCGCGGAGCTGGTTCTGGGCAACGCCCTGCTCCTCGGCAACGAGGATATACATGGCGAGGAGATTAGCGGCGGTCGAGTTGATGGTCATGCTCGTCGAAACCTTGTCGAGCGGGATTCCGTCGAAGAGGACGCGCATGTCCCAGAGGGAGTCGATGGCGACACCGACCTTTCCAACTTCACCCTCGCTCATCGGGTGGTCGGAGTCGTAGCCTATCTGGGTCGGCAGGTCGAAGGCGACGCTCAGACCGGTCTGTCCCTGCTCGAGGAGGTACTTGTAGCGCCTGTTGGATTCTTCAGCGGTTCCGAAACCGGCGTACTGCCTCATGGTCCAGAAGCGGCCGCGGTACATGGTGGCGTAGACGCCGCGGGTGAACGGGTACTCACCGGGGAAGCCGAGCTTTTCGAGGTAATCCCATTCCTCGCCTAGGTCGGCGGGGGTGTAAACGCGCTTTATCTCAAAACCGTCATCGGTCATGAACTTTTCCTTTCTCTCGGGCCTCTTCTCGATGAACTTTTTAACGGTCGTTTCGTCCCAGCGCTTTTCCTCCTCCCTAATCTTCGCGAGCTTCTCCTTATCGAAAGTCATGCCTACCACCTGCCCCTATTTGGGCGTCGGCCTATAAAAAGCTTTTACATACCTAAAGGTAGAGCTTGACGTTGGATAAATTATCCATCAATCGGGGAAGTCGCGGCTTACTAGAACCGCCCAGGCAGCGGCCAGGAAGAGAGCCCCAACGACGCCGAAGAAGACGGCGGTGTAGGCGGAGTTCCCGACGAAGGCACTCAGGTCAACCTTATCGAACCCGGCCTTCAGCAGAACCACCGTCTGATAGCCGAGGGTGTAGCGCTCCGGGTTTTTAACATAGGGAATCTGGGGCAGGAGGAACTGGAGGAGAAAGACTATCCCGAAGGTAGCCAGCGAGGCGTAGAGCGGGCGCGTTATGATGACTGAAATCACCATGGCCAGTGCCCCGAGGGCGGCCAGAACTAGGAGCGTTGCCCCCAGTGCAAGGAGAAAGTCGGGCAGGCCCTTCCAGAGACCGTCCGCGCCGGTGCCGTAAACGACCGGGTTGTAGAGCCAGATGACGGTGTAGGGAACCCCAAAGAGAACCGCGAGGGCACCGAGTCCCGCGAGGAACTTGGCTGCGACAACCACGCTGAGTCTCACCGGCCTCGCAAGCAGCACCCTTATAGTTCCCTTGTCTATCTCGCCCGCGAGGAGGTCGCTCATGAGGATTATCGCGATGAGCTGGCCGATTATGCCGAGCCAGTAGTTGGGGACCAGGTCGAGCATGAGAGCCTGAAACGCCTTGAGCATGGCATCAACACCGGTTCCTGAGGCATTCGGGCTGAGGAGGTAGATGAACGCGGGAAAGAACGTGACGAGGAAGAGAACCTTGAGCTTCCTTGAGCGAACCAACCTCCGGAACTCGCTCTCAAAGACCACCCAGAGTGCGCTCTGGAAGGGCTTCACGCCTTCATCGCTCATTCCTTCCACCCCACGTTGAAGCGCTTCATCAGGATTCTCTCCAGCGGGCTCGTATGGGACTTGAAGAGCTTGAGGGCAAGTCCCTCCTCGGCCAGAAAGGCGGGCAGCTCAACGAAGAACCGCTCCGCGAACCTCTCGTCGAGCTTCACCCTGAGGATTCCCTCCTCTTCCCAGGCTTCCCTGACGTAGACCTTATCCTTCAGAAACTCCAGGAGCTTTGCGTTGTCTGAGACAAGGATGTCGTAATCCGTTCCTTCCACGTTCACCAGATCCCTAACGCGCCCCTGTTCGATGAGCTGGCCGTCCTTGATCAGACCAACGTGGTTGCACATCCTCTCTATCTCGCTGACTATGTGCGAGCTTATGAAGATGGTCTTTCCGGCCCTGGCCAGCTCCAGAACCTTGCCGATGAACTCCATTCTCCCGAGGGGGTCGAGGTTGCTCGTAGGCTCGTCGAGGATCAGAAGCTCGGGGTTTCCGAGGAGGGCCATGGCAAAGGTAACTCTCTGCCTCTGGCCGCTTGAGAGCTCCCTTATCCTGTTGAAGGCCAGCTTTCCAACTCCTGTGTAGGCCATCAGCTCCCTCGCCTGCTTTATTGCCTCTTCCTTGGGAAGGCCCATGAGGCGGCCCATATAGGTCAGGAACTCGAAGATAGTCATGTCCTCATAGGCAAGGGGCTTTTCAGGCATGTAGCCGACCTTCCGCATTATTTCAACCCTTTCACCAGGCATATCGAGGCCAAAAATCCTTATCTCGCCGTAGGTCGGCTTCAGAGCCCCTGTAAGCATCTTTATCGTGGTGGTCTTCCCGGCGCCGTTGGGGCCGAGAAAACCGTAGACTGCCCCTTTGGGAACCTTAAGGTTGAGATGATACACAACGTTCATCCTGCCGAAGAACTTGGTGAGCTTCTCGGTCTCGATGATGTAAGTGGACATCTCAACACCCAGAGGAATATCGAAACGAAGCTAAATAAGGGTTTCGGGGGCTTATATTCAAGTAATGATAATAGATAACGTCGGCCTCGACAGCTCGGCTCGCTTCGCCTTCCAGAGCCACGCCCACACCGACCACTTCGTCAGCGGCGAGGTTATCCACTCCACCAGGGCAACCAAGTTCCTCAGCCACCTCCGAAAGGGCGGCTTCTACAGGGAAATCGAGTTCGGAAAGACCTTCTACCTCGGCGATTTCAAGGCGAAGCTCTACCCGGCCGGCCACATGCTCGGCTCGGCAGGGATAAAGCTGTGGCTCGAAAACGGGACGCTGTTCTACACCGGCGACACCAAGTGGTTCAAGCTCAGAACAGCCGAGAAGAGCCGCTTCCCGAGGGCGGACTTCCTGGTCATCGAGGCCACCTTCGGCGTTCCGCACTTCACGTTTCCCACACCGAGGGAGGCCGAGAAAAAGCTAATCGCCTTCGTCGAGGAGGCGCTGGAGAGGGGCAAGAGGCCTGTTCTCTACGTCAACCAGATGGGGAAAGCCCAGGAGGTCATGAAGATACTCGACCTTCACGGCTACACCGTCAAAGCATCGAGGAAGATGGTCAAGGTGGCGCGCGTTTATTCGAAGTTCGGCCTCTCCTTCGGCAACATCTCGACCGATGGCGAGGTCGTCCTGCGTTCCTACCGCTCGCCCCGGGCTGAGAACTCCCTCTCGCCCTGGGAGCTGACGGTTTCCGGTTTTGGAAGGCTTAAACTCAGCAACCACGCCGACTTCTGGGAGCTGATGAGGATCGTGGAGAGGATAAAGCCGGAGAGGGTTTTCACGGTTTACGGCTTCGCCGAGGAGTTCGCAAGGATTCTCCGGGGACTCGGCTACGATGCTCGGGCAGTATCTCAGAATTCCGTCCTGGAGCCGGCGGGCATGATGACAAAAACCTGATTCCGACGGGAGCAAAAACTCAAACTTTTTCGTGTAGAAACATGAAAACTGAACGAATCTTCCAAAAATTCGGGCGAAAAACTAATATTTTTCAAAGTCCCATAGCCATGGTGGAACCCGTTATCCAACGATAGCATCACGCGGCAGTGCCCGAATCCCGCCCCGAAAAACAGGTCGGATGTGCCAACAAGCCAGAGGGGGTGGTAGCCAAGCGCCCTTTCCCCTTCTTTCACCTCCGGGGGTGAGCGGATGGAGACTTTAACCAGACGAAGGTTTCGTCCGAAATGGGTAGCCGGACTGAGACCCCGGCTTGAGGAGGTTTTGAATAACGGAATCAGCAGGGGTTCTCTTCTCGGGAGGGGTCGGATAGTCAGCGATATGCTCGAGGTTACGGAGCTAGTCTTGGTGAACGAGTCCAGGGAAGTGGAGATCAGGGTTGAAGGAAAGGAAGTGACGTTCGTGTACCCCCTCCGGGGAAACGAGAGCTTTGATGATGTTTACTACCCGCTCGTCCGCATGCTGAGCAACCTTTGATCTTTCCCATTCTCCGATTTTAGTCACCGATGCACATTAAAAGACGAAAAACTTTATAAACCTTGAGCTTTTAGTTACTAGTGGTAACCAAAAGGTTGAGGGGGTGAGAGCATGGTCTGGAGGAGGGACCGCTACTGGGACCCCTTCGACCTGATGAGGGAGATTCAGGAGGAGATCGACGCCATCTTCAGGGACATCATGCGCGGACCGAGGCTTTGGAGCACCAGAGAGCCAGAGCGCTACGAGTTCGTGGGTGAGACCTGGCGCGAGCCCTTCGTGGACATCTTCGACCGCGGTGACAGGTTCGTCATAACGGTTGAACTGCCTGGAGTACGCAAGGAGGACATCAAGCTCCGCGTTACCGAGGACACCGTCTACCTCGAGGCCCAGGTGAAGCGCGAGAAGGAGCTTGAGACCGAGGGAGCGATAAAGATCGAGCGCTACTACAGCGGTTACAGGAGGGTCATCAGGCTCCCCGAGGAGGTCATCCCGGAGAAGACCAAGGCCCGCTACAACAACGGCGTCCTCGAGATAGAGATACCCAAGAAGGCCCCCAGGAAGGAGGAGGGAGAGGGCTTCGAAGTCAAGATTGAGTGACCTTTCGTTGTTTCCCATTTTGCTCCGCCCTCCTACCCCAGGTAAAATAAAAACATTGAATCTCACGATCATCGGTCATGAAAAGTTTGGAGGTGATGAAAGATGACCGAAAAGAGGGAAGTTAAGCTCAAGGTCGCCTCTGCCTACCAGAGGGACGTTGGGAGGGGAATAGTAAGAATAGACCGCAAGTCAATGCGCGATATTGGAGTCCAGAGCGGTGATATCATCGAGATAATCGGAACCAAGAACACCGCTGCCGTTGTCTGGCCGGCTTATCCGGAGGACGAAGGGCTGGGCATCATCAGAATGGACGGAACCATAAGGAAAAACTCCGGTGTCGGCCTCGGTGACGAGGTTACGGTGAGAAAGGCCGAGGTCAAGGAGGCGAAGAAGGTCATAGTGGCCCCGACCGAACCCATACGCTTCGGCCACGACTTCGTTGAGTGGTTCCACAGCAGGCTCGTCGGAAGGCCCGTCGTCAGGGGAGACTACATCAAGGTCGGCATCCTCGGCCAGGAGCTCACCTTTGTGGTCACCGCGACGACCCCGGCTGGAATAGTCCAGATAACCGAGTTCACCGAGTTCATGGTCAGCGAGAAGCCAGTCAAGGAGGTCTCCAAGACTGCCGCGCTAGGAGTGACCTATGAGGACATCGGCGGCCTCAAGGATGTCATCCAGAAGGTCAGGGAGATGATTGAGCTCCCGCTCAAGCACCCGGAGATATTCGAGAAGCTCGGCATCGAGCCGCCTAAGGGTGTCCTGCTCTACGGTCCGCCCGGAACGGGTAAGACACTCCTCGCAAAGGCAGTAGCGAACGAGGCGAACGCTCACTTCATTGCGATAAACGGCCCCGAGATAATGAGCAAGTACTACGGCGAGAGCGAGGAGCGTCTCAGGGAGGTCTTCAAAGAAGCTGAAGAGAACGCGCCGGCGATAATCTTCATCGACGAGATCGACGCCATCGCCCCGAAGAGGGAGGAGACCCACGGCGAGGTCGAGAAGCGCGTAGTCAGCCAGCTGCTCACGCTGATGGACGGCCTCAAGAGCCGCGGAAAGGTCATAGTCATAGGCGCAACCAACAGACCGGACGCCATAGACCCGGCCCTCAGGAGGCCAGGAAGGTTCGACCGCGAGCTCGAGGTCGGCGTTCCCGACAAGAAGGGCAGGAAGGAGATACTTCAGATACACACCAGGGGAATGCCCATCGAGCCCGAGTTCAGGAGGGGCAGGGTCATCGAGATACTCGAGGAGCTGGAGAGGAACGACGCCTACCGCGAGAGCGCCGAGAGGGCCCTGATGAAGGTTAAGAACGCGAATGATGAGGAGATTCCGGAGATACTCAGGAGCATAGACGAGAAGCTCTACGACGAGGTCAAGGCCAGGCTTATCGATGGACTCCTCGAGGAGCTGGCCGAGGTCACCCACGGATTCGTCGGTGCCGACTTAGCCGCACTCGCGAGAGAGGCAGCCATGGCCGCCCTGAGGAGGCTCATCAAGGAGGGCAAGATAGACTTCGAGGCAGAGCACATACCCAAGGAAGTCCTTGAGGAGCTCAAGGTCACCAGGAAGGACTTCTACGAGGCCCTCAAGATGGTCGAGCCGTCAGCCCTCAGAGAGGTGCTCCTGGAGGTTCCGAACGTCCACTGGGAGGACATAGGTGGCCTTGAGAACGTGAAGGAGGAACTCCGCGAGGCCGTCGAGTGGCCGCTCAAGTACCCGGAGGCCTTCATGGGACTCGGAATTACCCCGCCGAAGGGAATACTCCTCTACGGTCCGCCCGGAACGGGTAAGACTCTCCTGGCCAAGGCCGTGGCGAACGAGAGCGAGGCGAACTTCATAGCCATCAAGGGACCCGAGGTACTCAGCAAGTGGGTCGGCGAGAGCGAGAAGAACATCAGGGAGATATTCAGGAAGGCTAGGCAGGCGGCTCCGACGGTGATATTCATAGACGAGATTGATGCAATCGCCCCGCGCAGGGGAACCGACGTCAACCGCGTAACCGACAGACTCATCAACCAGCTGCTCACGGAGATGGACGGAATCCAGGAGAACAGCGGAGTGGTCGTCATTGCCGCAACGAACAGGCCGGACATCATAGACCCGGCCCTGCTTAGACCGGGCAGGTTCGACAGACTCATACTAGTTCCGGCGCCGGACGAGAAGGCCAGACTGGAGATATTCAAGGTGCACACCAGGAACGTGCCGCTCGCGGAGGACGTCGAGCTCGAAGAGCTGGCGAAGAAGACGGAAGGATACACCGGAGCGGACATCGAGGCGGTGGTCAGGGAGGCCGCGATGCTGGCCATGCGCAGGGGACTGCAGGAGGGCATCATCAGGCCCGGCATGAAGGCCGACGAGATAAGGCAGAAGGTCAAGGTAACGATGAAGGACTTCGAGGAGGCCATGAAGAAGATAGGCCCGAGCGTGGGCGAGGAGACCATGGAGTACTACAGGAAGATTCAGGAGCAGTTCAAGCAGTCCCGCGGAGCATGATCCAGCGAACGAATGTTCGCGCGGGGCGAGGGGATGAACTTCCCCCAATCTTTTAACTTTGAAGCCGACTCTTCTACGGTGGTCCCATGAACGTTAGAAGGCTTGAGGTTCTTTTCGCACTCACGCTGATTCTGATGATGTACATCTATCCGCTGGCTGTCGTAGGCCTCTGGCTCCTCATGGGGGAGCTCCCGGAGTACAGGGAGGCCATCAAAAGGTCGCTCATCGTTTTCATCGCGTCACTCCTCCTCTACGGGGCGAAGGTGCCCCTTGGAATCTCCGGATGGAGCAAAACCCTTGGAATAACCCCAGTGGAAGCGAGCCCCGCGGTGCTGAACACCGTCCACGTGGTCTTTCTTGTCCTGCAGTTCTTGAGCCTCTACTTCCTCTATCGCGCCCTCTCACGGATGTCCGACAACACCGGGGCGGAGATGCTGAAGACGGGCGGGCTCATGCTCCTGGTCGCCATACCGCTCCACTTCGCCACGATAACCGCGTACTTCGCGGCGACGTGGATGGGTCTCATCCTGATAATCTACGGGCTTGAGCAGACGGTCGGTCCGCCCAATATTGGGAGGGCGTAGCTCAGGCCACCCACTCGAGCTCGTAGCCCCTCGCGCGGAGCTTTTCCATTTCTTCCCGCGCTATCCTCTCAGCCTTCTTTATGTCGTTGGTGACGACTATCCTCTCCCTGGGGAGGGTGTTGTTCATGTAGTAGACGATTCTCACGAGCATGCCATCACCCCAGTATATCACTGCGAGTGATAGAAAAAATTGGAAGGATTTAAAAACATTGTTGCACAGATTTCGACATTAACGCACATAGCAGTCCAGACTAAAATATACGTTGGTGTGCATCATCGTCGCGATAGCCACAAGTGTCGCTCCGCCGCAGGGAGTGCCGGAAAGAATAATTTGGGGAAGAAGAATCACTCGATCTTCTCCAGCTCGAAGACCCTTGCGTCCTTCCGCTTCATTTCCCTTATCGCCATCCTCCTAGCTTCATCAGCGCTGTCGGCGTGAAGGATCATGGTTTCGCCGTGGTTTTCCCCACCGTGGAGTGTAAGGGCCCATTTCATTGTATCACCGGCAAAGACCTCTCGGCGCTCCAAAACTTATAAGGTTAACGGGAAATTTCTTGACATGATGATGGTTATTCGCCGGGAAGATTTAAAGCGGATTATCAAAGCGGCGGAAAATTCGCGGATTGAAATATGCAGCATGCTCTTCGGCCGCAGGAACGGGGAGCGGATTGAAGTCGAGGAAGTCCGCTTCGTCCCCAACAGGCTGAACTCAGCCACCGCCTTCGAGATGGAGCCGGTCGAGATGGTGGAGGCCATAGACCTAGCCGAGGAACGGGGCCTTGAGGTTGTCGGCATCTTCCATTCCCACCTGAAGTGCCCGCCGAGGCCGAGCGGCGGGGACTTGAAGGGCATGAGGCTCTGGCCGGTCGTCTGGCTGGTAGTCGACGAGAAGGGAAACTACGGGGCCTTTGTGCTGGAAAAGGACAAAATTCGGGAGGTAGGGGTTGAGGTCGTCTGACTTCAATCGTCCCTAATCACGATCTCTATCCTTCTCCCCTCGCGGTAGCCCTTCATCGCCGAGAGCATTCCCTTTATCGTCTTCTCAACCAGCTCCTGCACCCAGTCCTTCATAGGAAGAACCTGGCCGTCTATTCTAACGGCCACCTTCGGCTTCTGACTGAGAACCACACAGTCCTTGGTCGTCTTCTCGCCCCTCACTATCATCCTCGCCATCTCGGCGCACTCAAAGCCGCAGAGGCCGCAGTCTATGTTGGGGAGCATGAATGCCCTCTTCTCCACCAAATCCGCGAGCCTCTCCGGCTCCTTGGTGGCGTCTATGACGGGAAGGCCCTCAACCTCATCCCCGCCGGCAGAGGCTATAACGCCGCTCACCGCTATGGCAAGGCCGTCGTTGAGCTCCCTCACGTCCTCCTCGTTCCTCGCGCATATTACCTTGGGAACGTGCTGAATCGATTTGAATCCCTCGAGCAGGAGGAAATCGGCGGAAACCATCGAGAACAGCGCGTTGATGTCCTTGGCGTTGAAGAGGAGGGCATCTGTATCGTTCGCCCTTACCAGGACGGCATCGGCGACCTTTGAGAAGCGCCACGTATCGCTCCCTTCCCTGTCGAAGTCGGCGTGCATGCTCTTGGCCACCGCAACGCGGTAGCCTCTCTCCTTGAGGACCCTCGCGACGGCCTCAACAGTCGTCGTTTTCCCGCTCTTCTTGAAGCCAACGAAGGCGATGCCCCTCATTCCGATCCCTCACAGGAGCATTATCCAGTTGAGGTCGTCTATCTTCACCACTAGGGCCTTGGCCTTGTTCCCGGCTATGTCCACAACGTCCCTCAGGAGTATGACCTCCTCATCGAAATCCTCCAGGATTCCGGTGAAGGAGTGCTCGTTGCTAACCGCTATCGCAACCCTCTTCCCCTTCCAGGTCTCAAGGGTCTTGTCGAGCAGGTACTGCTTCTCGCCCATGCGCTCACCTCCAGAAACCAAAAACCTATAAGGCTTTTAACCGTTTCCGGTTCGGTGATAGAATGAGGTTCGTCACGAAGAGTGAATCCGTAAAGAAATCGTTTTTCGAAGACCTGAGAAGGGAAGGCATCAAGTTCGAGCTTCATGAGAGACTCGGATACGAGGCGTTCGTTGGGTACCTGCTCGAGGGAACCCTTGAGGAGATAAGCGCGCAGATAGACGTCATAGAGGGGGCCGACAGGGAGGCCCTCAGGGAGGGCTTCGTTTCGTTCAAGGAGAGCCTCAACCACATACTGGAGCACATCAAGGTCGGCGAGAGGTTCGAGACCCTCCTCCAGGAGGGCCCATGGGTGGCTGAACTCCTCGACCAGCTCACGAGGAACGGCGCCATAGACTACAGCGACGGCGTCATCAAGCTGAGGGAAGGCGTTGACGTCACGAAGCTCCGCTTCGAGTTCAAGTTCCCCTTCAACCTCGTCCACAGCCCCGAGAGCGCCGAGAGAATAGCCAAGCAGTTCGCCTTCGCAGACCTCACCATGGAGTACGAGTTCGAGATACTCGAGCTGGACATAGCCAAGATAAACACCCTCGGAAAAATCGCATCGCGCTACTTCCCCGAGGACTACCTCCTCAAGGTCTACTTCGCACTGATAGGCCGCTCGATTCTCTCAGGGGAGATACTCAAGTCCCTCGGCAACGAGAAGGTTCCGGAGGAGGAGCTGGTCAAGGGATTCGTGAGGGCCTCACCCATCTCAATACCCACCGAGAAGGGAACCCTGGTCATCAACTACTCTCCAAAGGCCGTCGAGGAGGTCCTCCGCTTCCTCAAGAGGGCCGGCTACGTCGAGATAAAAGCCGGAAAGGTCAAGAAGCTCAAGGACCTAGTCTAATAAACTTCCGCTTTCTATGTTCTACTTTTGAATTCTCGATAATCGCCCACCTGTGGGAACAAACGTTTATAAGTTGGTTCAATATAATGACTAAAGTGGTGGTGTTATGGTTCAACCAGATGACCTAATCGTGGAGCACCTAACGAACACTCCCTCCCTTCTCACTCCATACAACAAGCCCCATAAGAGACACCTCTATGGCTGGCTGTCCTCGAAGGTTGGGAGGTACCTGAAGGGTGGAAACCCCGACACAATCCTCCTGCTCGGAATCAGGGGAGTTGGAAAAACGACCCTGCTCGCCCAGCTGTACTTTGAAGCCTTGAAAAAGGTCGACCCCAACGGGGTTCTCTACCTCTCCCTCGACCGGCTGAGGGCCCTCGGCCTAGAGCTGCTGGAGGTGGTTGAGGCGTACAAGCGACTGGTAAGGCCCGAGAAGGCGGTGCTCCTCCTCGACGAGGTTCAGTACGAGAAGGATTGGGATTTGAAGATCAAGCTCCTCCACGACGAACGTAGGTTCTTCATAATAGCAACAGGCTCTTCAGCGATAAAGCTCAGGGAAAGCCCGGATCTCGCGAGGAGGGCCCTTCACAGGGAGCTCTTTCCGATGACCTTCCAGGAGTACCACCACCTCAAAACGGGCCGGGAACTGCCGGAACTCATGGGGAGAATCATGAGAGGGGAAGAAATCCCGATGCCCCCTGTGATGGCGGACGTCGAGACCTACGTCAGGACCGGCGCGATGCCGCTCGCCCTCGAAATGGAAGAATGGGAGGTTTACGAACGATTGACGGCGATGCTCGACCGCGTTGTCTACCGCGACCTGCGGGAGGTTCACGAGTTCGACGCCGAAACGCTCGACCGAGCCTTCGACCTGCTCCACCTTCTCGCGACCCCGAAGGGTGAGCGCTTCAGCTACGAGAGGCTGTCAAAAACCCTCGGGCTGGCCAAGGGGACCGTTATGAAGCTGGTCGATGCTTTGGAGAAGGCCGGCCTCGTGCAGAGGATTCCACCCTGCGGTTCTCCCGCGAAGGCCATCCGGAAAAGCCCCAAAATCAAGTTCCTCGCGGTTCCGATCAAGTCGGCCCTGCTCTTCAGCTCGGGCTTCAACCTCAACAGAAAGGAGGTCTTCGCTTCTCTGCTCGAAGACGTCGTGGCATTCTACCTGTTCCTCCTCTCAAAATCGGGAAACGGCAGGCTGTGCTACGAGCCCGGCAGGGGCGGAGCGGACTTCGTCCTTGAGCTGAACGGGGAAAGGGTTGTCGTCGAGGTCGGTCTCGGCAAGCTTCGGAAGGACCAGGTGGAGAGAAGCATGGAACGCCTGGGGGCAGAGAGGGGAATCGTGCTGGGTGAGAGATACGAGATAAGCGAAAGGGTGGCGTTTTACCCCTGGAAGGTCTTTGTGGCAGGGTTCTGACCGATAGTTGCCGTTTCAAAGGGTCAGATAATCAATCCTCGCCTCTCCATTCTTCTCCAGCCATTCCAGCAGTTCCTTCGCGAACTCGAACTTCTTCCTCTTGCTCTCCCATATCGGGGCGTGCTCCCTTAAGCCAGGCTTGCTCCACCTCCCCACGGTCTCACCGAAGTCGAAGCCGACCAGAACTATCTCCCTCGCGCCCAGTTCCTCGGCCAGAAAAGCGGCCCTGTCGCCGTCGGTAAAGCCGCCGAAGTTGTAGACGATGTCCAGCGGTTCCGTCTGGGTCGTCCCCAGGACCCTCGAGAAGAGAGGCACGTAGGCGGTCAGTTTATCCACGTTGTCCCCATGGGCGTGAACTGCCATAAACGCTCCCCGGTCGTTCGCCAGCTTCAGGTCGGGAATCCTACCGTCAAGGTCGGAGACGATGATGTCCGGCACCATATCGTGTTCCAGGAGTGCGGAGGTTGCCCCATCGGCGGCTATCAACGTCCCATCTGAGAAATCAAACTTCCGGAGGGCATCCTCCAGGCTGGGCCCGCAGCCGAAGACGTATGCCTTTCTCCCGACGACGGTCGCCAGCTCGTCCCGCAGGATGTACTCGTCCCCCTCGAGGAGGAGCGCCCTGAGGATTCTAGCGGCCCTTCTATCAGCCTCAATCGAGTACCCCATGTCCCGAACGATGCGGAGATAGAAGGGCTTCCATTCTTCCCAGTCCATGGAGGAAGATCGGGTAGGGCATATATCAACTTTTGCCTCCCATCAAGTTCGAACTCCGTCGGTTCGATAATGAGCACTACGAAAGGTTTAAATCCATAGATGCCCGTAAATATCCATCGGTGACACCTTATGCGACGGCAGTACGCGACATTGGCTCTGGTGTTTTTGGTTGTTTTTTCGGTCGTGGCCAGCGGCTGTATAAGCGGCGGTGGCGGCGAAGAAAAACCAACGACGATAGTTATTGGAGTCACTGACAAGGTAACGGACCTCGACCCGGCGAACGCCTACGACTTCTACACCTGGGAGGTTCTCAACAACGTCATGGAGGGTCTGGTGAAGTACAAGCCGGGAACGCTGGAAATCGAGCCAGCTTTAGCCGAGAACTGGGAGGTCAACGAGGATTCGACCGTTTGGACCTTCTACCTCAGGAAGGACCTTAAATTCGCGGACGGAACTCCCTTAACCGCGAAGGACGTCGTCAGGAGCATCGAGAGGGTAATGACTATCCAGGGCGACCCGTCCTGGCTCGTCACTGACTTCGTGGACAAGGTTGAAGCGAAGGACGACTACACGGTTGTCTTCTACCTCAAGCAGCCAACCGCATACTTCCTGGCCCTCCTCACGACCCCGCCGTACTTCCCGGTCCACCCCGACTACGCCCCAGACCAGATACAGAGCGACCAGACCGCCGGCGGTGCGGGCCCATACAAGATAACCAAGTGGGTGCGGGATGAGGAGCTCGTCCTCGAGGCCAACCCGAACTACTACGGCGAGAAGCCCAAGACCGAGAAGATAATCATCAAGTTCTACCGCGACGCCTCGACAATGCGCCTCGCCCTCCAGAACGGCGAGATAGACATCGCCTGGAGGACGCTCAGGCCCAGCGACATAGACAGCCTGAAGAAGGACGGAAACTTCAACGTCATAGAGGTTCCGGGCGGATTCATCCGCTACATCTGCCTCAACACCAAGAACGACCCGACGAGCAACGTCAAGGTCAGGCAGGCGCTCGCGGCGGCCGTTGACAGGCCGGAGATAGCCCAGAAGGTCTTCATGGGGACGGTAGAGCCCCTCTACAGCCTGGTTCCGAACGGAATGTGGAGCCACAAGGACGTCTTCAAGACCGCCTACGGCGACGGCAACATAGAGAAGGCCAAGGCCCTCCTCAGCGAGGCCGGTTACTCCGAGAGCAACCCGCTGGAGATACAGCTCTGGTACACGCCGACCCACTACGGCGACACCGAGGCTGACCTTGCCCAGATACTCAAGGAGCAGTGGGAGAAGACCGGAATGATAAAGGTCACCATCAAGAGCGCCGAATGGGGAACCTACACCGACTACGCCAGGAACGGCCAGATGCAGGTCTACCTGCTCGGCTGGTACCCGGACTACCTTGACCCGGACGACTACACCACCCCGTTCCTCAAGAGCACCGCCAACAGCTGGGCCGGAACCGGCTACTCCAACCCGACGATGGACGACCTCCTGAGCCAGGCCCAGAGGCTCAGCGACCAGAACGAGAGGACGAAGCTCTACGAGCAGGTCCAGGACATACTCGCCCAGGACGTTCCCTACATCCCGCTGATACAGGGCAAGCTCTTCGTGGTGACCCAGAAGAACGTCAAGGGAGTAACCATAGGGCCGGACATGATATTCCGCTACTCGACCCTCTACAAGGAGTGATTTCCTTCTTTTACTCCTTTTTGTCTCAATTAACGAAGGGGTGATAACGTGGCCAGGGGACTCGGTCAGTACATAATAATCAGGGCGCTCATGATAATTCCGACGATTCTCATTCTCTACACCCTCGTGTTCTTCTTCCTGAGAATCCTCCCCGGAAACCCCGTTATGGCAGTCGTGGGGACGAAGAACATTCCCCCGGAGCAGCTGGAGCACCTCATGCAGATGGCCGGGCTCGACAAGCCCCTCTACGTCCAGTACTTCGACTACCTCAAGGGCGTCCTCCACGGTGATTTCGGGGTTACGCTGGCTTTTCCAATGGGGAAGCCCGTGTGGGACTACATAGCCCAGCGCTTCCCGGCGACGCTTGAGCTCGCCCTCTGGGCCTTTACCGTCAGCGTGCTCTTGGGCCTCCTTACCGGGGTGATAGGGGCCACCAGGAAGGGGACGAAGACCGACACTGCCATGAGGGTCTACAGCATAATCGCCTACACGCTCTTCATACCCTGGTTCGGCATGATGCTCCAGTACCTCTTCGGCATCCACCTCCACTGGCTGCCCACCTCGGGCAGGCTCGACCCGGGGGTCAACCTCCACACGGTAACCGGCCTCTACGTCCTGGACAGCATCATCACCGGAAACTGGGACGCGCTGGTGAGCTCGGTGAGGCATCTGATTCTGCCGGCGCTCACCCTCGGAATCGTCCTCAGCGGGGCGTACACGAGGCTGGTGAGGAACAACATGGTTGACGTCCTCAGCCAGGACTTCATAAGGGCCTACTACGCCAGGGGTGTTGCCAACAGAAAGGTTATGTGGTACGCGCTGAAGAACGCCTTCATACCCGTCGTTACCCTCATGGGACTCCAGTTCGCCATACTCCTCGGCGGTGCGGTTCTTACCGAGACGACCTTCAGCTGGCCGGGAATGGGAACGTTCCTTGTGGACAGGATAGACTACCGCGACTACAACGCCATCCAGGGTGCGGTGATATTCTTCGCCTTCTTCGTCGGCATCATCAGCCTCATAGTGGACATAGTCTACGCACTGCTCGACCCGAGGGTGAAGTACTGAGGTGGTCAAGATGGAGATAGCAGGAAAACTTACCGAGTTCGTCTTCGGGAAGAAGCCCGGTAGGGGCATGCTCATCTTCGGCATAATCATCGTCCTCATCGTGGTCATAATGGCGATCTTCGCCCCCTGGATAGCGCCCTACGACCCGACTCAGAGTAGCGACGACGTCTTCGCCCCACCGAGCCCGGACCACCTCATGGGGACCAACAGGCTCGGCCAGGACATGTTCTCGAGGATAGTCTGGGGCTCAAGGGTCGTCCTCTACGTCGTATTCATAGCGACGCTGCTCTCGATGGCGATAGGAATTCCCCTCGGACTGCTCTCCGGCTACCACGGTGGAAAAATCGACAGAACGCTGAGCGTGATAATGGACAGCATCTACGCGTTCCCCGCTCTGATCCTCGCGATGGTCATCGCGGTGGTTCTGGGCCCGAGTCCGATAAACACGGCCATAGCGATAAGCTTCGTCTACGTGCCGACCTACTTCAGGATGGTTCGCGGGCAGACCCTCAGCTTCACCGGCCAGCTCTTCGTTGAGGCGGCCCACGCGATAGGCGCGAGGGACAAGGAGGTCATGTTCAAGTACATCCTGCCCAACCTCGCACCAACCATACTGGTAGTCTTCACCCTCAGCGTCGCGGATGCCATACTAACGGAGGCCGGCCTGAGCTTCCTGGGACTGTCTGTAACGCCGCCGACGCCCGACTGGGGATACGACCTGCGCGTCGGCCAGCCGTTCCTGCTCGACGGCTACTGGTGGCTGGTCTTCTTCCCGGGAATAATGATAATGCTCCTGGCCATGGCCTTCGCGCTGATAGGAGAGGCCCTCAGCGAGAGGCTCTCCCTTGGAACGAGGTGATGTGAATGCTGCTGGAAGTCAAAAACCTTAGCATCTACTACTACACCCTCGCTGGGGTCGTCAAAGGGGCCGAGAACGTGACGTTCAACATTGACAGGGGAGAGTGGGTCACCTTCGTTGGGGAGAGCGGAAGCGGAAAATCCACGGTCGCTCACGCGATAATGAACATCGTCCCGTCGCCGGGGAAGATAGTCTCGGGCGAGGTCATCTTCGAGGGAAAGGATCTGCTGAAGATAGGCAAGGAGGAACTTAGGAAGATCCGCGGAAAGGACATCAGCATGATATTCCAGGACCCAATGACCAGCCTCGACCCCCTCAGGAAAGTCGGCGACCAGATGGTCGAGGTCATGACCGTCCACGGCGTCCCGGAGGATGAGGCAAGGGAGAGGGCGAAGGAGCTCCTCGAGAAGGTCAACCTCCCGCCCGACAGGCTCGACTACTACCCCCACCAGCTCAGCGGCGGCCAGAGGCAGAGGATAAGCATAGCGATGGCGATGGCCTTCAACCCGAAGCTCCTCATAGCGGACGAACCGACGACCGCTCTGGACGTTATCGTACAGGACTCCATAATGGACCTCATAGACGCCCTCAAGGCCGAGGGAACGAGCATCTACTTTGTTACCCACGACATCTCACTTGCAGCCGAGAGGAGCGACAAGATAGCCGTCATGTACGCGGGGAAGCTCGTCGAGTTCGGAACCGTTGAGCAGATAGTCGAGAACCCGCTCCATCCGTACACGAAGGCGCTCATCGAGGCGGTTCCGGACCTCTGGAAGGAGAGCGAGGTCAGGGCGATTCCTGGATACCCACCCGACCTGAGGAGCCCGCCTCCGGGCTGCCGGTTCCACCCGAGGTGCCCGGTTTTCAAGGAGCGCTCGACGCTTAAGGACCTCTGCGACGCGGTCGAGCCCGAGATGATAGAGTACGAGAAGGGTCACTTCGTGGCCTGCCATCTCTACGGGGGTGCAGGGAAATGAGCGAACCACTGCTTCGCGTTGAGAACCTGAAGAAGTACTTCCCGGTCAGGCGAAACATCCTGGAGGTTCTCAGGAAGGAGCCGCCGCGCTACGTCAAGGCCGTCGACGGCATCAGTTTCGAGATAGACAGGGGGGAGGTTCTGGCGCTCATCGGCGAGAGCGGCTGCGGTAAAACGACCGCCGGAAGGACCGTTTTGAGGCTCATAGAGCCCACGGACGGCAAGATAATCTTCGACGGGACGGATATAACGGAGCTCTCCCGCGAGGAGATGAGGCCCTTCAGGCGGAGGATGCAGATAATCTTCCAGGACCCCTACGCCAGCCTAAGCCCCAGGATGAAGATCGGCGATGCGATAGCCCATCCGCTCCTCGTCCACGGAATAGCCGAGAAGGAGGAGGCGAAGGAGATAGCCCTCAGAATGCTGAAGCGCGTCGGCCTGACCCCGGAAGATGAGTTCTACGACCGCTATCCCCACCATCTGAGCGGCGGTCAGAGGCAGCGCGTCGTGATAGCCAGGGCGATGGTCCTGAAGCCGGAGTTCGTGGTGGCGGACGAAGCGGTCTCGATGATAGACGTCTCCATGCGCGCCTCGATCCTCGAACTTCTCGAGTCCTTCAGGGAGGAGTACAACCTCAGCCAGCTCTTCATAACCCATGACATAGCGGTCGGCAAGCTCATAGCGGACAGGATAGCGGTGATGTACCTCGGCAAGATAGTCGAGATCGGCCCGACCGAGGAGGTCCTGAAGAACCCCGCCCACCCGTACACGATGGCCCTCATCCAGGCGGTTCCATCGATAGCGCGTAGGAAGAAGGAGAAGAAGCTCAAGATAACCGGAGAAGTACCCAACGCCGCCAACCCGCCGAAGGGATGCCGCTTCCATCCAAGATGTCCGTTCTCGAGCGAGGTCTGCATAGCCCACGAGCCGGAGCTGGTGGAGATAGGCCACAACCACTTCGTTGCCTGCCACCATCCGCTTCACTAGCCTTCTTTTCTTAATTTCCGGTCTATTTTCAGCATCTCCCTCCACTGCCTTCCCGGCCAGTAGATTTGACCGCAGTTCTCGCAGACGTAGAACTCATCGTATTTTTTATAGACGCTCTCGGGAACCTTCCCCCTGACTTCCTCTTTTGAGGCACGCCTTATTGGGCCGTTGCACTTGGGACAGCGGGCGTTCGCCGGAAAAAGCTCCCTGAATTCCACACCAAAACGCCTGAGTTCCTCGACCTGCCCCTCAAGGGAGTTCGAGTTCAGCAGGATTGATTCAACCCCGAACTTCTCCGCCCTCTTCGCAAGGCCCGAGTCCCTGGTCAGGAGAACCCGGTTCTCAGCCAGGGCAACCCGGAGTATCTCATCGTCATCTTCAATGCCGTAGAGCGTGTCGTAGCCGTACAGCCGGAGCCACCTCGCGAGTCGGCCGAGCATCATGTCCGCTATGAACTTCATGTTCAGGAGTTGGTGGCAATCCTTATAAGGGAACTATTTCACAGCCATGAAATAGGTGGTGGGTTTGATAGTCTACTTCATCGGCACCGGTGGGAGCGAGGGAATTCCGGCGCACCTCTGCACCTGCCCGACATGCAGCGAGGCGAGGAAGTTCGGCTTCGCCCAGAGGAGGCCTTCAACGCTGGCCATCATAACCGAAACTGGAAAAGCCGTTCTCTTCGACGTTGGAACCGACATAAGGGACTTCCTGAACGTTCCGCTGGAGGCAATTTTCCTCACCCACTGGCACCACGACCACATCTACGGCCTCTACAAGCTCAGATGGATGGCCTTAGAAACGCCGCTCTACGCGCCGGAGGGACACGCCGATGCTCTAATTCTCCGCGAGCCCAAGAACCTTCAGCCGAGAACGATAAAACCCGGGGACACCGTTGAACTCGACACCCTTAAAATCACCGCCTTCCGGCTAAACCACCAGGTCGAGACCCTCGGATATCTCATCGAGGAGGACGGAAAGAGAGTGGCACTCATCTACGACACCAAGGGCCTGCCGGAATCAACGGAGGACTTCCTGAGGAGGAACTCACCCCTCAGGCTGGCGATAGTTGACGCGACATATCCACCGGGGACGGACGACCCCTATCACAACAACGTCGATGAGGCTGCGGAGATTGGACTCGAGCTCGCTGAGAGGACCGTCCTCAGCCACATCTCCCATAAGAACCTGCCCTTCCTAAAGCTGACGGAGTACGTGAGGAGACGGTGGAGAAACAAAGTCCTGGTAGCCTACGACGGCATGGTGTTCTACGTCTAAACGTTTTTATCCGTTTCCGCCCAAAGGGAACCGGTGATGCCATGCGCGTTCTTGAGCTGGCGAAGCGGAGAAAGACCGTGAGGGGGTTTCTCCCGGAGAGACCGCCAAAGGAAGATTTAATGAAGGCCATCAAGGCAGCAAAGGAAGCGCCGAGCGGTATGAACGCCCAGCCCTGGAAGTTCGTAATCATCGACGACGACTGGCTGAAGGGGAAGATAAGGGAGCTCTGCGAGGGCGAAGAGGAGAAGTTCTACTCCAGAACCAAGGGTGACCTGATGGCGTGGCTGAACGCCAGGGGCTTTAAGCCCGAGAAGCCCTTCCTCAGCGAGGCCCCGTATCTGATCCTCGTGTTTGGACACACAAAGGCCCCGTACTGGCTCCAATCAACGTGGATAGCGGTCGGCTACCTTCTCCTTGCACTTGAGGAGCTCGGCCTCGGAACGGTAACCTACACCCCTCCGAATCCGAAACCGATCGAGGAGCTGTTAAACGCACCAAAGGACTACAAGCTCCAGACGATTCTGCCCGTCGGTTATCCAGCAGACCCCAAACCGAAGTACGAGAGGAGAAGGCTCGAAGAGGTGGTGAGCTTCAACGGCTTCTGAGGAGTCTTTCCAGCTCCTTCAGAACACCCATCTGCTCCTCCACCTCAACCGCACCGGGCCGTACCCTGCGAACCCTTCTCAGGGCTTCCCTGAGAGGAAGACCCTTGGAGTACATCACCCAGGCAACGGCAACCGTTCCGCTCCTCCCGAGGCCGCCCATGCAGTGAATCAGAACCTTCTTGCCCTCTGCAACCCTCGCCTCAATCCAGCGGAGGATTTTGAGGAGCTGATCAAGAGCAGGGGCCGAAAAATCCCGAATGGGACTGTGAAGGACCTCAACGCCCCGTTTCTGCCATTCGCTTAGGCTGTAGGGAAGCTCAAACTCCTCAACGAGCACAACCACCGCATCGAACGTTTCGGCAGCTTCGTCTATTTCACTCCTCGCCGGCATCCTCGAGAAGGCAACGTTATCGTCTATGAACTTGGCCGAGCGCCACATGCTACCACACCTTCGTCCCCGCTGGAACCTCCTCCGGAACGGGCAGGAGGTAAACCCTCCCGTCCTCGATTTCCGCCACTATAAGCATGCCCTCGCTCTTCACACCGGAGAACTCCTTCGGCTTCAGGTTGAGGACGAAGATGAACTTTCTCCCTTCGAGCTCTTCCGGACTGTACTGGTCGGCTATGCCCGTTATTATCGTCCTCCGCTCGGTTCCAAAGTCAACGTCGAGCTTTATCAGCTTTTTAGTGCGCCTAAGCTTCCCGGCCTTTCTCACGAGGCCGACGCGGAGGTCAAACTTCCAGAATTCGGAAACATCGTAGAGCTCCATGGAACCACCGGATAATCTTTGGTAGGGCTGGGCTTAAGGGTTTCGGAGCTCAGACCTCTACAACCAGAATCTCCTTCCCCTCCGATGACGCCAGAAGCTTCCCATCGGAGTCGAAGAACCACGCTCCGCCGGGCGGGTGGCTGTTTACGACGAAGGTTTTAGCGCCGAGGAGCCGTACTCGCTCTGCCATCGCCGCGATGTCTTCTTCGCTGGGCTCTCCGTAATCCGGGGAGTACTCCATTGGTACGAAGATGAAGTCCGGTCTTTTCCTCCGAATCCACTTCGCTATCCTCTTGTTGTACAGGTCGCCGCATATGATTATCGCAACCTTCCCGAACTCGGTTCTTGCCGTCTTCACGGTGTTGCCGGTGCAGAACCTCATCGGCTCTTGGAACTTGCGGTGCTTCAGCAGAACCTCACCGTTCCGACCGATCAGCAGGGCGGAGTTGTAGACACAGTTCTTGTAGGGCTCCAAAAGGCCGAATACGATGTAAACGCCCGCCTTCCTAGCAAGCCCGCTCACCCTCTCCACAATTTCGCCGTAAAGCTCCGCTCCGCTGAAGTCCCATTCGGCGAAACCCGTCAGGCAGTATTCCGGGAAGGCAACGAAGTCCGGGCCATGATCCATGGCCTCACTGAACCTCCGCTCGAATTCCCTCCAGTTGGCCTCGAAGTTCCCCACCTCAACCCCCATTGGAACCAAAGCGACCCTCATTCCTCAGCCTCCCTACCGTCAGTGGAACGAGCAAAAGGAACGACAGTGCCAGCGCAATTAGCGTGGGCGTTTTCACGCTCGCCGGAGCGTACAGGGCAAAGGTGAAAGTTTCGAGGAGGTATATAGCTGGCCCGAACCTCTTGAGGCACGAGCATATTGAAGGGCTTGAAAGCCGCTCGTAGAGGTAGAATATGAGGAGCGAGACGAGAAACCAGCCGAGGTAGTTCGTCCAGGGAATTCCGAACCAGTTTATGGACGTTGAGGTCTTCCACACCCAGGCGTTCCAAGACGTCATCAACGGGTCTATGGCGAGGTCAAAGACCATCATGAGTAGGGAGGCGAATAGAAGCCGGCTGACCTTACCAGGAAATAAGAAACTCGCCGCCAGATAGGCGACGGAGCCAAAAATCGCCCAGGCTAGGGGCACGAAGAGGGCGACACCGAAGAGCTGGGGCTGGAGGTTTACGTACTCGTAGCAGCCGAAGGGAAGGCAGAGCCGCGTTCCAATGAGTTCAGCGAGAAATCCGAGGGAGATAGCAAGCCCCACGAGCACGGGCAGGCTCTTCCATTCCCTCCGCGAGAAGAGGGCAAACGCCAAGAAGTACAGTAGGAGGTAAACCGGCGATTTCTTCAGGACGTTGGCAAGGAGTACAAGCAGGAAGGCGGCCTTCAGGCGATTGTTCATGAAGGTGGATTCCCCCACGGAATTATAAGGTTTTGGAAGCGTGTCCTCCGAAACCAACTCTTTAAAAGAAGGTGTCAACCAAAGAATGGAGAACATAAGAGTTTAGGGTGGCACCAATGAGAACCCACTCCTTCGGCGTTGAGACTGTTCCAGTTGCCATAACTAGGGACCTGGTTGTTGGAAGCGCCCACGATGGAAAGAACTACAGGATCATGCTTGCGAGGATTGATGGGGAGGACATCGTTGAGATTCACTTCCTGGCGGGAAAGAACGACTGGGAAGGCCACAGTATAGCGGAACTCGACGATGGCTACATCATCGGCGGAGCGGTTGAAGGGGTTGCAACGCCCGATGGCGGCGAGGGCTGGAAGGCCTATTTAGCGAGGCTTGACGAGGGGCTAAACGTCCTCTGGGAGCTGAAGCTCAACGTTAGAAACAACGGGGCGGTCTATTCAATCCTCCCCGCAGGGGATGGGTTCTTCATTGCAGGAGAAACTGGAAGGCCAGGCGACAAGGGATTCCTCATCGGAAAGGTTTCCCCCGAGGGGGAGCTCCTTTGGCTGAGGGACTTCGGGAGCTGGGAGGATGGGGTTTTCACCGCCCTGATCCAATCCAAGAACGGTCTAAAGCTCATCGGGAGCGTCAAAGAGGGAAGCTGGACGGTCAGGGCCTTCGAGTTCGGTAAAGAGGGTGAGCCCTCCCATGAGGAAATCCTCGCAGAGGGAATCGCTTTAACCGCCTGCCACTGGAACGGAAAGCTCGTGCTGGCGGGCTACCAGGGGAAAAACTTCTGGATCCAGGCCGGTGAGCGGAGAATCGAGCTTGGCGAGGGAAGCGCCACCTCGCTGTTGCCCGCCGGTGATAGACTCCTCGTTGGGGGCGAGCTCGATGAAAAGGCCGTTGTGGTCGAGATTCCCGGGGAAGGGGAGCCGAAGGTAAGGGAGCTCTGGGAGAACGGCTGGGTCGAGGTGCTGAAGGAGAACGTTGCGCTCGGTGTGAAGGTGGAGGGAAAACTATGGAAACCGTTATTCACCGTTTTTAGCACTCAAAATTTTAATGCCAGCGTAAATTACCCCGAGCATCGCGAGTCCAATTATCAGCCCCCAGAACAGTCCCGAGACTGTGTAAATTCCCGCAAAGTATTCGAGGATTCTCCGCACTTCGCTCCGGAAAACGAAAAGTGATGCCAGGGGGAAGGCCGTTGCTGCGGCGATAACATTTCTCACCCCAGGGTACTTCATCATGGCCCAAGGGATCATATTACCGAGCCAGTGGATGACCATGACCACCAAAAGGCTCCCGGTATAGAGGTAGGCCAGGCCGAAGACTATACCTGACAGAACGTTGGAGATGAGAAGACCCAATCCACGCTCCCTGTGGGAGAACCTGTGGCCGAGGCCAAAGAACATGGACACAGCGATTAGACCCGCAAATGGGTCCCAGAGCGAGAGAAGGCCCAGGAAGATGTAACGAAAGACGAGTTCCTCTGGGAGAGCGGAGCTTATGATCCGGAGAACCGAAGCCTCGATAAGGCCCAAATTCCTGAAAGGCTCTGCGGCTTTCTGTTCTTCCCCAGTTTTCGGCTCGATGAAGCGCCAGAGTTCCTTTAAGCCAGGGATGACGGCGAGGACCGAAAGGGCGAAGAAGATAAGGAACTCTCTAACCGGAAAGCTCCAGCTGACAAAGTAAACGTCGGGACAGAGGAGGGTTACAAGGACTGCCAAAAGAACGTTGAACAAAGATGTGATCAGCCAGTAAGCGGTTATCTCGTTGAATCTGCCCTTGAAACGCTCCACTAACGTACCAATGTAGATTCCCTTAGAGGCCCACAGGAGGAATGAAACGACAAAGACTATGACCGGGTTCATGGAACTCACCCTACACTAAGTTCTATTTGCTGGCTACGGCCAGCAAGGTAAATTAAAATCGAGAGAAACGCTCCAGCGAAAGGTGCCATGATAACGAGGCTCCATGAACCAACAAAACTGGGCTTCAGCGCGATAAAAACGGCATCCCAAAGGGCGTGGGCAATAATCAGGGGTTCAATCCGTCGGAACGTCAGACGGTAGGAGGAAAGTACCAACGCCGCCATCAGCTGGGACATGTTCAAACCAACCCCAAAGTGAATGAGCCAGTGAATTACAGAGTTCCCAACTAGGGCAGTTATCCCGCTGAAGCGCTCCTCAAAGGAGGCAAAGAGAAGTGCCCTGAAGAGAAGCTCCTCGGGCAGACCAGCGATGAGGAGATAGTTGAGAAAATAGAGGGCAAAAATCTTAGGAGAAACACTCCGGTGGGGCACGAAGAGGACCGGGACTAGTGGCAGGATGAAGAATGCAAGGGGAAACAGAACGTGCTTGAGAAGGCTGAATTCCCCGCCAAGGCCCAGTTCTTCTCTGCTGTATCCCGAGAACCTAACGACAGCAACGACAAGGAAAATTAACTCGGCGAGATCGAGCCATCTCTGTGCGTATCCAAGGTCAATGAAGAGATTGGAGAGAATCATCCCAGTTAGCGCGGCCGTCAGTACGGTACCCCTCACCCACCGTTCCATCGGTACCACTTGAGACAACTTCACAGTAAAACCTTTAAAACGCTTTCGTGTTGTAATATGGGGGAGGAAGATGAGACCGATAATTTTGAAGGGCAAAAAGGTCTCTCTGGCGATTCTCCTCAGGGAAGACCTCCAAAAGAGCTGGGAGTGGTTCAACAACAGGAGCACCGTCAGACACCTCTTCAACTCCGCTCACTTCACCCTTCCGGAGGAAGAGGAGGAGTTTTATGAGGAGCTGAAGAAGAACAAAGACAAAGCGCCTATCTTTGCGGTCGTTGAGAACAAAGAGGGAACGCTCGTGGGTGTAGCGGGCTTCAACGGGATTAACTGGAGCGCGAGATGGGGTGAGATATTGTACTACCTCTCGCCGGAGGAGCGGGGAAAGGGCTACGGAACGGAGACGGTGAAGCTCCTCTGCGAGTACGCGTTCAGACACCTCAACCTGCACAAGGTCTGGGCGAAGGTTCATGAGGACAATCTACCCTCCATACGCGTCCTTGAAAAGAATGGGTTCTCTTTGAGTGGACGGTTCAGAGAGCATGTCTGGAGCGACGGGAGATACCTCGACGAGCTGATTTACGAGAGGTTCAGGAGCTGAAACCGCAGAACAGAACCTCTTTAAGGGAATATTCAGAGAGTTGTGAAAAGAAATCCGGGGATAATTCCTATGAACCTCAGGGTTATCGAGTTCAGAGAAGAATTCGCCGACGGTGTCGCCGAACTCTACGAGCATCTCGGCTGGAAGTTCAGCCCAAGGCTCGTGGGAATATGGGGGAGCATGAAGAACTACTCTCGGGTTCTGGTGGCGCTACTAGATGGCAGAGTCGTCGGAAAAGTTACTCTGGATACCGTCTTTCCTCCCTACGCGGAGATAGTTAACCTTGTCGTGCATCCGAGATATCAAGGAAGGGGAATCGGGCGGGCGCTGGTGGAGGAATGTATCAGGATATCCGAAAGTATAGGACACAACGTCCAGTTTTTAATGACGGAGCATGACAACCTCCCGGCACTCAACCTCTACCGGAAGCTCGGTTTTTACCCGGTGATACCTTCCAAGAGGAAGCAGCTCTGGCTGTTCAGGTTCGGAAAGGGCACTTTCGTAGAAGAGTTCCTAAGCGAACACTCCCTCTCAGAGTTCAGAGTTTTCAGGAGGAGGGTCGACTTCCACGGTGAGAGGCTCTACGGCGTTGCCTTCACCGACATCCAGGGCGACGGTTATCTGAGGGTCTACTTTAGAGGACAGCCCGGACAGGGCGCGACCATGCCCCGGATAGCGGGGATATCCTTTGAGAGCGGGGAAGATGCCTTCGACGCGGTCGCCTATGAGGGTTCGTCCGAGATCGGAATCCTCAACCGGGGAAAAGATTCAACCTTCAGAATCACACCCATAGCCCAGAAAGGCCTGGAAGCCTCCGTCGAGAGCCAGGTTCTCCGGGTTCCAAGGGGCCAAGAGAGAAGGGTAAGGGTAGGTTTTCAACCGACGGAGAGCTTTGATGCCCCCCTCGACTACCTCTCGTTCAGGACGATCGTCGCCTCGTTCAGGATAAACGGAAACTTTGTGATTTCCTTGGGGAGGGAGAACAGGTAGCTGGCACCGCTATCTCCCGCTCCCTTCCAAAAATTTCCTCAGCATTTCCGCCTTCTCAACACGGCCAAGCTTGAGATATGCACCATACTCGTACTCAAGGTCGAGCACCGGGATTTTCATGCCCTCGATCTCCACAAAGCGCTTGTACCTGAGTATATCTACCGGTGGCTCCCATTCACCGCCCACTTTTTTCTGGATGTTCCCCATTATCTCAACTCTAACGCCGTCTATCATCAGCACACCGAAGTGCGAGCGAATCGCCTCGCTCTCGCGGAATTCCACAGGCTTCACCACGAATTCCGAGAACAGGCTCTCAATTTCGTAGGCACCATCCCTGTCCGTTTGAATATCGATATCATGAGGCTCGACCGGAATCCCCTGGAGCGCAAAGCCGAGGCTTCCAGTGACGACCCAGTTGACGCCGGCATCTTCCAAGCGCTCATACAGCCTGCGGAGAACTTTAAGGTAGGTTTGAGGTATCATACTCGGCACCTCAACGGTTCAATAAACCCTGGACATAAAAAAGTTAGTGAGGGGAATGGAACCACTTATCCGGGAGACCAAACCCGAAGACAGGCCTTTCATTGAGGAAATAGCCCGGCCCAAGGTGAAGGATGTAAGGAGCATGCTGTAAGGTGCTCATCAGAGGTTATAACCTCTGTCAAAAGAGGGACACCATCAAGGACGATAGGCGGACTTCTGGAAAAGTTTTCTCAGGGGTTTCCCGGGGTCGAACTCTTCGACAAGAACATCAACAACTTCCTCGGGAAGGCCGCTCTCTACAAGCTCCCTCCGGAACCGCCGCTTCGCCCGATTTGCTACTCTAACTATGCCAGCCATCCTGAACGCTATCACGGGCAGTCGAAGAAAAAAGTGGAAGAGGGATCTCAAATTCACTCCTCCCCATCGCCGGATTCCTTGGAAATCTTGGGAATCCACTGACTGTGTCCTCCGCCCCTTATCATCCCACTGAGCATCTCCATGAGCTTCTTTCCGGGGTTTATCGCGTCCATGTACTCCTTCGTCAGCTCAAGGGCGGCATCTTTGTCCATCCCAGCCTCGGCCAGGTTCTTGTAGAACTCGGCCACGCTTCTCCCCATCGCCTGGACCCTTTCCGGGCTGTACAGCTCGTTGAGGAGCTCCTTGAGCGGCTTGAGGATGTCCTCCATCATGTCACCGACCTTATCCATGATGGCCGGTATCTTTTCGAGGTCTTTGTCGCCCTCGTAGGTCTGGATGAGGTCTTCTACAATCTCGGCCTTCTTCTTGAGGAGTTCGACCTCCTCCATGCTCTGGGCGTTCCTTATCCCCTCGACCAGCTCGTCGAGGAGCTCCTCGAGCTTCTTCGGGACTCCTACCTTTTCATCCACCATATCAACCACCTCAATAATCATTAGTCTGGTCAAGCCTAATCGGCATTCCGATCATTTCGAGCCACTTTTTGACCACTTCGGGGGAGAGGGCGTAAACCTTTCCCCTCTCGCCGTGGGCCTCGACAACGATTCCCATCTCCTTCAGCTCGGCCAGCTTAGCCCTAACGGTGTTCCGTGAGGCCTTTCCCCGCCTCCCCTTCAGCTCCCGCGCTATCTGACTCACATTTGCCCTCTTCAGGTCGAAGAGAATCCGGACGATTTCACGCGCTATCGGGTCGCTTCTGACCTCAGGAACGACGAGGTCCACACTGAGCCCGCCGTACTGGGCGTAGATGTTGATGAGCCGGAGGTAAGCCTGCGCCATCTGGGAGACAACTGCAAAGCTCTCCCTGAGCTCTTCAAGTGCCTTCCTGAGCTCCTGAACTTCCCTGACAAGCTCCTCGTCGGCCATGGTTGTGCATAGGGTGGTCACTCCTTTAGCCTTTCCGGTCAGGGGTGAGCAGTTTAAACTCCGCTGGATAAAGCTTAAGGCAGAAACCGTCGAGGTGCATTTATGAAGCGAACCCTCTACCGCCTTCACATGCTCACGTCATCCCTCAGAATCGTCGGAGATGCCATCGAGAGCGTCGCCCTACCCTGGAGTCTGCTAGACACAACCGGCTCGCTACTGAGCATCGGCGGTTTTGCGCTCTTCACACACCTACCGTGGGTCATCCTCCCCCCAATCCTCGGGAGAACTCTCGATAGAACGGTCAAAAAGGTGAGGCTGGCCTTTCTGGCGCTCATCCTCCAGGCCCTGCTGGCGGTTCTCATAGTACCGCTCTCCTCGAACGTCCCGGCCTTCTACCTCATAGTCTCGGGCATCTCCGCCTTGGACATACTCCACCGCTACTATGGCTTCTCGTTGGTAGCCTCAATGACCCTCGACGAGTCTGAGCTTCAGGGGCTGAACGCGGCACTGGCAACTGTAGGGAACGATGTCTCACTCGTGGCGTTTCCGCTGGCGGGGTTCTTGGCGTATCGCTTCGGAATAAGGACAATGCTCCTCGACGCGGTTCTCCTTCTCCTCGGGGCACTCACGCTCCTTCCCTACCTGAACGTCGAGGTGAAGCGCGAAGGGACAGAGAAGGCAAGGGAAGAGAAACGGCTACAAATCAGCCGTCGGCTCGTGGTTGGAGTACTCGCCTCGGTGCTGCTCTTCAACTTCGCTCTCGGTTCCTTCAGGATATTCGTCTTCGCCTCCCTGAGGGAACTCGCAAAAGGTAAGGTCCTCTACGGTCTCCTTCAGGGTCTCACGACGGTTGGAAGCCTCGTCGCCGTTGCGGGGCTGACATACTTAGCCCGGAAGAGGCTGGCGGGTTTAAGACGCCCCCTCATTGCCGGAATGCTCCTCCAGAGCATCGCGCTCCTCATCGTCGGCGTTCCGGCGGTGGTAGCGCTGTTCCCGGCGGTTTTCCTCCTTGGCTTCGGCGGGGAGCTCCTCAACGTTTCATTCGACAGTCTGATGCAGAAGTTCATCCCTCTGCGGAGCCTTGGAACTGTCAGAGGCGTTTTTGACGCCCTCGTGACGCTGGTGATCCCGCTTTCGCAGCTGACCTTCGCGTGGCTGATTGAGAAGGGTTCGAACGTTTTGAATGCTTCACTTTTCGCGGCATTTATTGCATTTCTATCATCGATGCTACTCGCGTTTACGCTGTTTAATTCTCCGGAAGCCCGGGCATGACACTACATTCAAAGGTAAATTTATAAACCTTGAAACGTTATTAGTACTGGATGCCGCATGAATGACGAGCTAAAAACAGTCATTCCAGTCATCATAATCCTCATCTTGATCGTCCAGCTAGTTCACTTAAACCTCGAAATCGATGGGCTAAAAAAAGACGTCGAGAGACTCAAGAAACAGCAGGAGCAATGCAGCCTCATCATCTGGAGCGAGTACGGGCGGGACATTGGAGCGGCAATTGGATACCTCCAAAAAACTCGGCCCGACATAATGAAAGAGCTTGGAAACGCCTCCCTAACTGTGGAGAGCATCTCTACTTGGAGCTTTGAGGCGAGCTACGATCCCAGGGAAGGCGTTTTCTGGGTGTGGCGTGACATCCACGGATGGGCCGAGCGTGATATCGTCTATGTTCAGATCACTGCGTACTATCCTAACAGCACCCGCGTTAGGGACTTTCCGTGGATACGGTACCGGGTCAATCATACCACTGGAGAAGTAATTGGTGTCTCTTCTGAGACTGCGCAGATGACCGTCATGAGGGCTTACTATCGGCTATACCGAAATTTAACGGCCCTCCTGGGGATACCCTCAAACAACACCCCCAGAGCTTGTGGTAATTATGTGGCTATTCTGCCTGAAAACGGGAGCTGGTTTGACTTTGAGATCGAGTGCGCCTCGTCTGAAAACATCTCCCTGTGCTGGTTCATCATCGGCGAGGTTGATGAGAAAACTGGAATGCTAAAGCGGCTTGAAGTTACAAAGCCATTCAAGGGGGGCTGTGAAGAAGAGGACGAGCTGAGAACGCTTGACATCATCGAAAAGGTGGCCCCGTTCAATGCCACGGCCCAGGAAATAAAACAGAGCATCCTCAACATGACCGGTGGGCTGATGTTCAACCTGACGTTCCCGAGCCCGTAGCCTGAATGAAACCAGTAAGTTTGGAAAACTTTATCGCATCAAACTCTTTGCCCTCACCACGAGAGCTCTTGGGTCAAATTGAAGAGATTGGATGTCATGTCTTCAGTGACGTTGCCCATGCCCCACGCCCGATATATTCTCGAAATCTCGTCCTCAATACTCAGGAGGACGTCCAAATTCTCGGCCGCGACTTCTCGCGGATCCTCGCTGCCTGTAGCGTGACTGAAGTAGACCGCGAGAGTTGCAGCCGCGACGTGGAGGTTCCAGTACTTCTCCTCCCCATTGATATCGTAGAGCGATACTGTGGCCTCCGCGAGCATCTGCGCGCAGTGGGCGTACCTTCCAGTCCGCTCCCTTATGAGTTCCTCGCTCGCGTTGTTTTCGAGCATTGTTTTGAGCGCATACATGTCCGTCATGCAGTATAGCGCGGTGTTTGAAACCGCGAACAGGCCGGCCTTGGCATCCTCAACCTCCGCCTCCTTCTCGTGGTAGGCGTATCCAAGGGAAGCCGAAATGATGAGCAATACGACGGCAATCGCGAGGAGACGATTCATTAACATCACCAATCGTAATAACGAAAGAACCTTAAAAGGTTTCCCCAACTCTTCCTGGTGATACCATGGAACCGCTCATCCGCGAGGCAAGGCCGGAAGATAAACCCTTCATCGAGGAAATAGCGAGGCTGACGTGGGGCGGCGAGGATTACTTAGCGAGGGTCTTCGACGAGTGGCTCGGCGATAACTTCTACGTGCTTGAGCTGGACGGAAAGGTCATCGGCACGGCTAAGATGACGCTTTTGCCGGGAAAGGTTGGCTGGCTTGAGGGGCTGAGGGTTCACCCGGACTACAGGGGCAGGGGCTACGGGAGGAAGCTCCACAACTTCATGCTCGGACTGGGCGAGAGACTCGCCCGCGAGGGAAGGATTGAGGCCCTTGAGTTCGCGACCTACTTCCTCAGCCGCGAGAGCATAGCCATGGCAAAGAGAGACGGCTTCTCGATAACCGCGAAGTTCTTCAACCTGGGGGCGAAAGTTTCCGCCTTCGAGCCCGAGGAGCCAGCGATGATAGAGCCCAGCCTGGAAGACCTGACCCTCGGCGTAATTCCCGCCGGATTGAAGTTTCTCCGCAGGAGTCATGAGAGCCTCGAATGGCTGAAGGCGAAGGCCGAGCTCTACGACATCAACGGCTTCCGCTTCCTCGTTCCGAAGGGGGAGGCAACGTTCACGCCCCTCGACGTTGGGCTGGCAACGCTTAAGGCCACGCTCCCGGGAATGGCTTGGGTTGCTCGCGAGAGGGGATGGGAGGAGTTCGAGGTAATGCTCCCGAGCGGTGTTAAGCCCCTCCTGCCGGGACTGAAGAGGCTCGGTCTCTTCCTCTGGGAGGAGACTGAGGAGCCTAACGTGCTGGTGTTCCGGAAGAAGTTGATCTGAGGGGTGGTTAGGCAAGGGCGATTTGAAGCGCCCTAACCGCCCAGCTCCTCGCTCAACTCTCTAAACACTTCCACCGCCTTTTTGGGCTTCAGATCGTAGGTGTAGAGCCCGGAGTACTTGTAGGGGTCGCTCTCCGGCCGGTCGTTCCCGTAGTCGTGGAGGGCCGCCCAGAAGACCACCTCGGCGCCTTCGTTCAGCTCGACCACGAGCGCGTCGTGAATATAACGCTCAAAACCGACCTCTCCCCGATAGCACGGCAGAATCTGGAACCTTTTGACGGGGGTGTAGCTTGTTTCCGTTATCCAGAGGGGCTTTTCGAGGCCGAATTCACGTAGGATCTCCCGGGTCTCCCGGATTTCCTGAATTATATCCTCAGGACTCCGGAAGTTCGTGTGGATGTTCGCCACATCGAAGTTCCTCCCGGCTGGAAAGTCAGGGTCGCTCAGGAGCTTCCGGAGGTAGCCCTTCTCGCAGGAGGGCTCGACCTTCGAATTGGCAAGCCCGCCGAGGACGACCTTTGCATCCGGGTCTCCGGCCCTTATGCCGCCGTAGAAGTGGGCCAGCATCTCCGCGTAATCATCGGCGGTCGAGCCGTCTCCATCTGGATCTTTGAGGAATCCCCTCATATCGGGCTCGTTCCAGAGCTCCCAGTGGGTTATTTTCCCCCGGTAGTGTATGGCAAGAGCCCTCCCGAAATCGCGGAGGTATTCGCCCTTCGCCGGCGGATAGAGGTAGTAGTCCTTCGCGTCCGGTTTTCCTGAGGCCCATTTAGGCGTGAACATCACGACGGGAAGCACGGAGAGGTTTCTCTGGAGTGCGGCGTTGATTATCCAGTCAAACTCGGTGAAGTTGTATTCCCCTGGTGAGGGCTCGGCCAGCGCCCAGATGAGGCCTATCCTCACCCACTTCGCACCCGCCTTCTTAGCCGCGTCAAAAACGGCCTCCGCCCTCTCGTGGCTTATGCCCGGATCCATGTAGACTATCAGGACGCCGAGGGAGCCGTTGACCCCGGGAGCGGGGGTGTAGGTGGTGTTGCCCTCGCAGGGCGGAAGGTTAGGGGTTTGGTTGACGAACAGCAGCCCGAGGATAACCAGAAGGACGATGAAAAACGCCGTGAGTGGAATCAATCTCCTCAGCACGCTGACCGCCATCCGAACTTGGGGGAACTCCATTTAAAGCTTCTTGAAAAATTAAGCCGGTGAGTGCGTTTAGCAAGCCCGCAGTCTTCATGAGTAGGGTGAGCCGGTGCTGGTTTACGCCAAGTGTCTGAGAAACGTTTAAAAATCTCAGTTGTAATATGAACGGGGCTTCAGATGCGCTGGAGTGAGATTCCGAGGGAAGCCAGGGCATACATGCTCTACCACACGCTCATCGCTCCCGGGTTGATAGTCTGGATACTCTTCCCGCTCTACATGATGAAGGTCGGCTACTCCGTCCTCGAGGTCGGGGCGTTCTTCACAGCCGTCAACATCGTTGCGATTCCCCTAACGTATCTCTTCGGCCGGCTTTTCAACCGCTGGGACATCAAGAAGGGGCTCATCGCGATAGACATACTCGACGGCATCGCCTACGTCCTCTATGGTCTTGCCAGAGGCGCCATGGCCCCGCTCGTGCTCTTCGTCGGAAGGACCGTGGAGAAGCTCTCGACGATTCTCTATCCCCTCTACCGCGCATACGAGCAGATAATTTACCCCGAAGACAAGTACGAGGAGATATTCGCCTGGCATCTCCGCCTGCCGGAGATAGCGAGGCTGATAACCTTCCCGATCCTCGGCTACATCTTCGGCTACCTCTATCCCGGAGCGGAGAGCTACCGCTGGGCGTTCATATTTTTCGGCCTCTTCTCGGCCGTCACGGTGGCATACATCTGGCGATTCCTCCCTTCGGTGGGCAGAGAGGAGAGAATAACGCCGGAGGGCTTCACTTTTAAGGTCGGTGAGTTTAAGGTTCTCCTAGCCTTTGAGGCATTACTAACGCTCGCTTGGGCTCTAGCCCCTGAGCTGGTACTCATAAACTACGTGGTATTCGTGCTCCACAAAACGGTCTTCGAGGTAACGCTGATAGCCTGTGCGAGCAGCCTCGCTTCGATAATAGGAACCTACGCCAGCGAGAGGGTTCCGAAGGGAAGGGGCTTCCAAGTCATCGGCCTCGGGATGTTCATCAACGCCTTCTATGCTCTGGTCATGGCCCTCTCGCCGCCCTTCTGGCTGGCGCTGGCGGTGTACGCCCTCGGCGACTTTGGGAACACCCTCTGGTTCCCATTCTACCGCTCCTGGCAGTTCTCGCTTATTCCGAAGGAGCGCGCGAGTGAGTTCCACGCAGCGATATCGAGTTACAACAGGCTTATCGGTCTAGGTACTCCCTTCATAGCCGGCGCTTTGGCGAGCGTCCACGCGACGCTGCCGTACGCGGCTAGCTTGGGACTATTTTTGATGGCTGGAGCGATGTTTTGGAGGCTGGCGAAGAGGGGATTTATTCAAGAGTAAGAAGCTAGTTAAAGTTGCCCACTTCAGAGTCCCCACGCATGTCTTTTACGTGGGCCGCGTATCCGCCTAAGGCCTGAGACACTTCAGAGACATCCTCCTGAGTCAGTACGGTGGGAAAATTGTCGATATACTTGGGTACGTCCTCTAAATGAAGTATCGGAATTTCAGAGGTCTTGATTCCATGAACATTGGCATCTCCCGTAAGGACAATGAGAGGGTAGAGTTGGTAGTCCTTTCCAACCTTCCTTTTGAGAAATGACGATACTGCCTTGACTTCTTTTTGAACCTCCACTGCAGGGCTCCGTATTTTGACTTTCACTCGTCTTCTGCCCATGTATCCCCTAGTCTTCCAAACCTCCCCGTTGACCCAGTATTCCCCAGAATAGTTTTTGGTCTCGAGAACAAAAATGCCCTTGGGACTAACCAGAACATGGTCAACGTTGCCCTTCCTGCCAGGCAAATGAATGTCAGAGAGAAGGACGCTACTGGGGATATACAGTTCATCAATAACACGGAATTCTCCCATGAACCCTTTTTGCCACGTTTTGTAAGCGTTGTATTCCCTAAGGCCTATCAAGAACGCTACAAACGCTCCCAATAGCAGTGGAGGAAAAACAAGCCCAGCAAGAAATAACCCCAACGCAATCAACATGATTCGTTTAGACCTACTCCTGTGAGCAAGGGCACGTTCCCGCGTGTATAGCCCGGGTATCCCCTGCCGTTGTCCCAATAGTCAGAACTCCGGAATCCTTATCGGCGCCTGGAGCTCCTTCTCATTCTTCTCAAGGTTCGTCGCGAGCATCTTTATCCTTTCGCAGCCCTTTATCTCCCTGATGAACTCGGCCACGCTCTTGGGCACGAGCTCCTCCCAGGGCTGTCCTTCGACCATGCGCTTCCTTATCTCGGTCGCCGAGAGGATGTCCTTCCTGAACATCGGCTGGACGATGACCTCGTAGCCCTTCTCGCGGAAGAGCTGGGCGACGAGCGAGTTTCCTGTGAAGACGACGTCGAAGCGCGGAACCATGCTGACGACGTAGGTCGCCCAGATGGCGTTGAAGTTTATGTCCGGGAGCGGGATCAAGTAGTAGCGCTTGTCGTTGAGATCTGCCTCGTTCAACGCCCTGATGAGCATCTCCATCCTCTCGCTCGTCGTGAAGGGGTTCTTCAGCGTATGGCTAGCTTGGGCGCTTCCGATTCCTATGATTACCTCATCAACCTGTGAAAAAACGAATTCGAGCGCCTTTATATGGCCGTTGTGGACCGGCTGAAACCGGCCGACGAATAGACCGCGCTTGACCATTCAATCACCCCCAACCAATTTTGACATCTCCTCCACAAAACTCTTTGCAATTTTCATGATTTCCACAACGAGAGTAGACTCGGGAGAAAACCCAACATCATACTGGCTCTGATGACGGAGATTACGAACGTAATCAAGGTATCTAACCCATTTAAGATCCAACCTCCCCCGTTCGGCATAGAATTCGCGCAAGTACGCTGAGACACAGGCGTGGCTCTTTTCTCGCCAACCATCACGGTACAGAATTGCCCTTGCGGCATGGAACATCGCCAAATAGGCCAGTAAAAGCGCACCGTCGTAGACGCCAATCTCAACGTTCTTAGCTGCCGAGAGAAGAGTTTCTTTGGCTCTTTTAATGCTTAACTTGGCTAGTTCCATAGAGGGCTCAATTTGCTCGAGGTAACCTCTCTCTATGCACACCTCAAACTTCATTCAGAGTCCCCCATATTGTTAAAGACACCAACTTAAGGTTCCAGTAAAGATAGGGATTTTCAACTTTAAGGCGATTGAGCCGTTCCTTGGTAAGAACCATTAGGTCAACCTTCCTTCCGGTTAATAGTTCAAGGTTTTCATGAAGTTCAGCAACTTTGAGAGGATCTTCTTCTTCAACCAAAATCCAGACATCAACGTCACTGTCCCTTTTATTATCACCCCTTGCAAAACTCCCGTAGACTCCAAGAGCTTTTATCCAGTCACTCTTCAAAGGAATGAGCTTTTCACGAAGTCTCCAGTAGTTCACCTCACGTTTAAGTTCTCTCCGTGCGTTTTCATCTACCCATCTGAACCTTCGCCCTTCTTTCCTCACTAATCCCCCCTCAATGAGCTCTTTGAGGTATGAGGAAACTGTACCCTTACTCACCTTTAATTCCCTAGCTACCTCTTCGACTCCAAACGTGTCCTTCTCCAGTAAACTGCTGAGAATTCTCACCCTTCTTTCAGTCGTGAAGAGTTTGCTGAGCATGGTCATAACTCTCGTTCAATATTTTTGAACGTTTCGTTCAGTTCTACTGAACTAACCTCACCCTAACCTCATCCCCGATCTTCAGGCCGAGCCTTTCTGCCGCGCTCCCCCGGTTGACGGCTATCTCGAGGTAGTCGTGGCTTCCGGGGAGTGCAAGCAGTTCGCCGGGCTTTACCTGACCGTAGGTGTCTAGGTAGGGTATCTTGAGACCACGGTCGGGCAGTTCAACCCTCTCCGGCCTTTCGTAGCCCTCAAGGTTCAGGATGACGTTGCCAAAGTCATCGATGTATAACACTTTGAGCAGCCAGAGGTCATCCTCCCTCCTCGGTTCGACGTCCAGCCTAATTAAGCTTTCCAGTGGAATCTCGCTTCCGAGCTTCTCCGGCTCGACCCACGCGTCCAGCAGGGCCCCAACCGGTCCAAAAACGTCCCTTCCATGGAAGGTCGAGCTTATCTCCCACTTGGTGAAGCGCTTCACCCTCTCGAAGTCTATCTCCCATGCCTTCTTCGCCTTGATGTGCTTGAGGGGAAGCATGGCCAGACCGTTGTCCGGGACGACGAGGAACTGCTCGCCCTCGATTATAACCGCCCGCCTCTCGGTTCCAACGCCTGGGTCTATCACGCCAACGTGAACCGTCCCCTCGGGCGAGTACTTGACCACCTGCTCCATCACAAACGATCCCTCAAGAACGGAATGCCGGGTTATTGAATGGCTGACATCGACGATTACCGCCTCCGGGTTGAGCCTCAACATGGCAGCCTTCATCTCCCCCACGTAGGGGCCCCTAAGGCCAAAGTCAGTCGTCAGGGTTATCATCCGCACCACCTAAAGCTTATTAACGGTTGGGGCTTTAAAGGGTTTGGAAGATGGTCATGAGGAAGTTAATCCCCGTCCTGCTGCTGATTCTCATCGTGGTGGTTTCAGGCTGCCTCTTCAAGCCTCCGGCAGAGGTTAACTTCTCGATTGACAAGACCCTCGTTCGACCGGGCGGGACGATTCACGTCATGATACTCGTCAACAACACCGGGAAGGTCGGACTCACCGGTGCGACGCTCGTTCTCGGAGACGACAGCTTCCAGATACTCCAGGAGCCGAAGTTTCCGGAGATACTTCCGGTCGGCGATGCGGTGCAGCTGGTCTGGATTCTAAGGGCGCCCCTAAAACCGGGTGTCTACAACCTGAAGCTGTCCCTCGAGCTTACCGACGAGCTCAAGCGCTCGTGGACGGGCTTCTACGGGCAGTTCAGGATAACGGTGTCAAGCGAGGCCGGTCCTTCAGACGAGGTCGAGGTGAACGTCGAGGCACCGGAGGTTATCGAGGGCGGGGAAACCGCAGATATAACCGTGGTAATTAAGAACCAGCTGGACGTCCCGATAGAACTCCGCGACCTCAGCTTCAACCTCTTCAACGGCATGAAGGTTGTGAGCGCGGGGACGCTTCCAGCGTCCGTCGATGGAAAGGATGAGGTGAGGGTCAGGTACACCGTGAGGGCACCGTACGCGTACCGCGAGGGCTACATATCGGCCATCCTCAAGTACGCGATAAGCGGCGCCGAGGGCAGCACAGTCAAGAGCTTCCCGCTGAAGGTGGTGTGGGAGCCGTGGAACCAGAGCACCGAGGTTCTAAAGGAGGCCTACGGCCTGAAGTACCACTGGGTAACCGATGAGTACATAGTCGACGGCTACTGGATGGAGCGCTACAACTCGACGTCGGAGTTCAACAGAACAGAGTTCAGGAACACGACGCTCAGAATAATCCGGAGCGCCGAGTCGGAGCCGCAGGCCGTGGAGGCAATATACAGCTGGATGATGAGGACATACTCCCTGGGAGACACCACCTCGACCCTTGAGCCAGACAGGATACTTCCCCAGGACAGGGTAAGCTACGCGGAGGCCCAGATACTCATCACGGCGATGCTGCGTTCGGTTGATATCCCCGCCAGAATCATAACACTCTCCAACGGCACGGACTGCACGATGAGACCCATGACCGAGTTCTACACCGCCGACGGGTGGTACATCGTGGACGTAAAGCACGGCTTCGTTGGTTCCGTTGACGACTACCTCGCCAGCCCGTACTTCCCCAAGGTGTACCAGCTCGTAACGCGCGACGGCTTCAGGATAGTCGCCCAGGCACCGGCGACCCTTCAGGGGCACGAGCACGTTGACGTCACAGGCGATTTCCTCGCGAACCTTGAGGACAGGCTCCTGAAGAAGGTAACCGAGAGACTGAAGCCGGAGCTGAGGTCAAAGCTCATGCTCGTCATGAACAACCTCGACGAGAACGAGAGGCTGTACGCCCTGTTCCTCTTCGCCTCGGCGCCCAACGAGGAGGACCTGAACAGGGTGCTGAGCGAGTACGGCACGGGCAAAATAGAGCAAGACGTAAAAACCATGTACGAGTTCTACAAGAACATGACCTGGAGGGACGACTTCACCAGATACTGGAAGATATTCGCGGGGGAGGTATGATGATAGTAGTTCTAAGGCTCGGACACAGACCCGAGAGGGACAAGAGGATAACGACCCACGTCGCTTTGACGGCGAGGGCCTTCGGGGCGGATAAAATAATCATCGCGGCTGAAGAAGACGAGCACGTGAGGGAGAGCGTCGAGGACGTTGTCCGGAGATGGGGAGGGCCCTTCGAGATATCCTTCGACCCGGGCTGGAGGAAGTTCATGCGCGAGTGGAAGGAACGCGGGGGAGCGATAGTCCACCTCACGATGTACGGAATTCACATAGACGACGCGATGCCCCGGATCCGAAAAGAGCTGGAGGAAGGCCGGGACGTTCTCGTCGTCGTCGGCGCCGAGAAGGTGCCCAGGGAGGTCTACGAGATGGCCGACTACAACGTCGGAGTTGGGAACCAGCCCCACAGCGAGGTCGCCGCCTTGGCAGTCTTCCTGGACAGGCTCCTGAAGGGGGAAGGCCTGAGGAAAAGCTTTGAGAACGCAAAGCTCAAGATAATCCCGCAGGAGAGGGGCAAGAGGGTAATCGAGCTGGAATGAGGTGAGGGCGTTGCTCAACAGGTACCGCGAGAACGTGAAGGGCTACCTCGAGGCCATCGTCAGACCACTCGCGAAGGCCGGCGTTACACCGAACCAGATAACGGTCCTCGGTCTGCTGATAAGCCTCGCCGGCGCTTACTTCTTCTACCGCGGCGAGCAGGCCATAGCAGCCCTCGTTCTGCTCTTCGGCTCGCTTATAGATGCCCTCGACGGAACGCTCGCGAGGCTCACCGGAAAGACGAGCCGCTTTGGGGCCTTCCTCGACTCCACCTTCGACAGGATAAGCGACGGAGCGGTTCTTTTCGGGATAGCCCTCGGAAACCTCGTGGACTGGCGCGTTGCGTTCATAGCTTTCATGGGGAGTTACCTGGTGAGCTACGAGCGGTGCAGGGCTGAACTGGCCGGTTCCGGAAGGCTGGCCGTTGGGATAGCCGAGAGGGCCGAGAGGCTGCTGATAATAATCATCACCGCGCTCTTCGGCTACGTTGAGTACGGTGTCTATGCGGTTGCGGTTCTGGCCTGGATAACCGTTCTCCAGAGGCTTTACGCGGCTTACCAGAGGCTCAAGGAGTGAAGAAGAGGGGGAATGACGAGAATTTCGCTAGGCGAGCCCCTGGGGCGATGAAGAGCCCTGCCGTTGCCGACCCCTCATTTTTCCATCAGACCCTTCACGATTTCAACGACCTCGCCCAGTTTTGAAACCACGAAGTCGCAGTTCCCCCACAGTTCCCTCTTCGTACCATTCGGGTCAAGGAGGACGCTCATCATGCCGGCTTTCTTGGCCCCAACGCAGTCTTTGGCCGGGTTGTCGCCGACGTAGAGGGCTTCGCCCGCTTCAACGCCGGCCCTTTCGAGGGCGAGCCTGAAGGGCCCCTCGTGGGGCTTGTAGAAGCCGGCATCCTCGCTGGTCGTTATGGAGTCAAACAGGTCGTAGATTCCGAGGGCCTTGAGGTGGGCCTCGATGTAGTCGTTGTCCGAGTCGGTTATGATTCCGACGTGGAGGCCGAGGTCTTTGAGGGCCTTAATTGTCTCAACGGCATCCGGGAAGAGCTGGCCGTAACGCTCGTGCATAGTGATGCTTATCTCCCAGAAGTCATCGGGAACTGTAAAACCGTAGCGCTCGGCCACCTTCCGCATGGCCTCTGTGTCGACGTCCCGGATTTTGACGTAGGGCTTGCCGGCCAGTTCCTTGAACATCGCAGAGCTTTCGGTCTCGTATTCCTCCCAGAGCATCACGTAGTCGAGATCTTCCCTCCCGGCCTTTCTGAGAACCTCCCTCACGATGTTCTGATGGGTAACGTTTTCGCCTTCCTTCGTTATGAGCGTGCCCACGAAATCGAAGAAGACTGCTTTCATCAGGATCACCTGAGAGGGTTGGGTGCGGACGTTAAAACCCTTGCCCGGCAGAACGACAAGTCGGGCCCTAAAATCTTTCAGAAAGTTGCACCTATGACGGAAAAACGTTAGAAAGACTTTTATCCGCTCCCGGGGACGAAGCAGAGGTGATGGAAATCGAGGCGATACTCCTCGTCTGGGGCGTCCGGGACGAGGTTCTGGAAAAACTCCCCGTCGAAGGGTACTGGCTCTACGGGGAGTACGACTTCATAGCCAAGCTGGAATTCCGGGACGAGTTCGAGATGGAGACGTTCATGAGAGACCTCAAGCGTGTAATCCACGGCGGAACCTTCAAGCTCATTCCGGTTGTGATTTCGGCCGTTAAGAACGGCGGAGAAACGAACGTCCTCGAGGGGCTCAAACCTTCGGCCCCATGATGCCCCTCTTTTTCAGCTCCTCGTAGGCCCTCCTGAGGGCGTCCCTAATCAGGTACCTCTTGTCCATGCCCCCAAGCCTGTGGGCGGCCTTTCTCAGACTTCCCGCCCGGAGGAAAAGTTCGAGGAGCTTTCTGTCCTCCTCGGAGAGGTCGAGGTGCTCAAGGGCCTTCTCGGCTATCTCCACCGGCAAATTGCCCTCGTAGGCGTAGTCCGAGCTCATGACCGGCTTCTCGAAGCGCTCCACGAGACGGAAGACTATAACGTGGGCGGTGGAATCGTCGTTAACGTACTTGTAGTGGCTTTTGAGGGCCCTTATCAGCTCCTCCCTGCTCGAAAAACCGTCCAGAAAAGCGTCCTCGTCGGTGAGCTCGCCAACGGTTTTGCTCTCGACTCTCTCGATAACCGCCTTCCCTATCGCGTAGCCGCCCGAATGAATGAGAACCTCGTCGCAGGGTTTGAGATTCGGCTTTCTTCCAAGCCTCACCGTCGCCCTCTTCCTTCCGCTCAGTATGGCCTCTGCGTAGCGCCCATCGAACTCTAAGTGCCTCATCTCCCCTCACCGAGGAGCTTGAACCTTATGGCGATGACCCCGTAGCGGTTCTCCTTCCACTTCGGATACATGCCGTGGAACCTCTTCACCGCCCTCTCGAAGCTCGGCTCGTCTGGAAAGATTTTCTTTATCGGCTCCTCCCTCAGAACCTGCCGGAAGGTCTCGTAGCGCTTGACTCCGGTGACTACAGCAGGAATCGAATCGTTGAATATGAGCTTGTCCCCGGGTTGTATTCCCCTCAGCCCCGGATAGGCAACCCTAACCTCTATCCGCTTCTCCCCGGACTTTATGTAGTCCAGGTACTCCTCTCGAACCCTCAGGTGATAGACCCTCATTTTCACCACATTCCGCCTTAACTTTTCCCTTAAAAGCTTAGCCGATGGAAACTTTTAAATCCTTTAGCGCCGAAGAAGGTTTAGGTGTGAGAGATGAGACGAGCCCAGGGAGCCCTTGAGTACCTGTTCATGCTGGCGGCGGTTCTGGTTCTGGTGACCATAGCTGCCAGAGTGGTTCTCAACGGCACGAGGAACCTCAACGAGGCAATATCAAACTACACAACCCAGGTAAGGAAGCAGATTCTCGAAGATCTATGAGGTGGAATCATGGATTACGTTCCCCTGATTCTGGGGCTGGTTATGGGAGTCGTTACTTCGTACACCGATGCAAAGACGGGATTCATTTTTGACAACCACATTTTTCCGACGCTCACCCTGATAGGAAAGCTCCTCGGATGGGAGGAGGGGGAGGAAGGGGAAGAAAGTCTTCCAGGGTGGATTCCCAGGCTGATAATACCTGCCGTCGAGGTCGGGATAATCTACTACCTCTACCTTGGAATCAGTCAGGGAGATGCGCTCCTAGCCGCATCGGGCTTCGTTGGGCTTGTGTTGGGCTTCGTCCTCGGTTTGCTCCTCTACTATCTCGGGGCCTGGGCGAGCGGTGACGCGGTGATACTCGCCGGCTTCTCGGCGCTCCTGCCCTACGCACCGGCAACAGCCTCTATCGTCGCCCCCTACACCGTTGAGTACCCCCTCTACCCCCTGACGATACTTCTAAACAGCATCATAGCGATATTCCCCTTCATCTTCGTCTACGCCTTCGGGGTGCTCATCGCCAGAAGGAAGTTCGCCGAGCTGAGGGCCATATTCACCGAGAGGGCAAAGCTTACCCTTGAGCTATCCCTCTGGATAATGGCCGCCCTCGGCCTCAGGCTGATAATCTACGAGACCACGGGGGTCTCAATCGTCGGGCTGTGGTCGTGGGTATTCACAATCGGCGTGATATACGTCCTCGGAAAGTTCAGGAAGGTTGGAGATGCTATAGGAATCGGCGTCCTGGCCTACCTGATTTATCAGGAACCATCAACCGCCGTGGGGGCGTTTCTAAAGCTCCTCGCCGTGCTGTACCTGTTTAAGGTGTTCCTATCCCTTGTGAAGTTCATGCGCACCGAGGTTCTGATGGAAGAGGTGGCGGTGGAGAAGCTCAGGGAGTGGGACATCCTGGGCGAGACTGTATTTGAGAAGGACGGAGAAATACTCAGGGACAGAACGGACACCTTCACGAGGATAAAGAACGCCCTCCTCAGTGCCGACTTGGGTGCACTCCATCCTGATTACGGCAAGGTTATAGCCTCCTCCAGTGCGGAGGGCCTGAGCAGGGAGCAGATCGAGGAACTCAAGCGGCTCGTTGAGGAGGGAAGGCTTGAAAACAGCTTTCTGAGAAAGAAGTCGATGCCCTTCGCTCCGGCTCTCTTCCTCGGCTTCCTGATAAGCTACTTCTGGGGCGACATATTCTGGTGGATTCAGCTCAAGATAGCCGGACTGTGAGAAAAGGATTTAAAACCGTCGTCGAACCTTTATCCGGCCCGGCGTCCGCCCACCCCACGGAGGAGTGAGGTGGGGATTCCGGTCGGGCCAACAGGGGGATGACGAGCTTTTGCTTTGCCGAGCGGTGATGAACACGCCCTTCACTGACCCCGCTCTTCTATGAGTCCCTTGACGATCTCCATGACCTCGTAGAGGCTCTCAACGTTGTGGTCGCCCTCCACGCCCTCGTGGGGATTTATCGCTATGCTGACGTCGGCTTCCTTGAACATGCTCAGGTCGTTGAAGCCGTCGCCGACGGCCACAGTAAGCTCCGGCTCCAGCTCCTCCTTCAGCTCCCGGAGTATGGTTCCCTTGCTCTTGAAGTCAACGAGGGGGTTGACCTTCCCGGTAACGACGCCGTTTTCAAAGACCAGCTCGTTTGCGAAGACGTAGTCAACCTCGAGCTCCTTCGCTATCCTTCCGGCGAGGCACATGAGGCCGCTGCTGAGTATCGCTATCTTGAAGCCGTTCCTCCTCAGAAACTCGATGAGCTCCTTTGCTCCATCCATGTACTCGACCGAGTTCGCCCATTCCATAATCTCATCCCTGGTGTGGCCCTTCCACAGGGAGGCATCGAGATCGGCCCACTCCACGTAGTCTATCTTTCCCGCAAAGAAGAGCTCGGCGTATTCCTTTCCCTTCTCCCAGGTTCCAAACCTCTTGTGAAGCTCCACCCAGCTGGAGACCGACTTGACCAGCGTCCCCTCGAGATCGAAGGCTATGAGCTTGACCATCGTACCACCTGAAAAGAGAGCGAGGGGAAACTTAAAAGCCTACCCCCTCCAGCCGTGCTCCCCAATGAGCGGCACGAAGGCAACACCCCCATGGTTCCTGGTCTCAGTTGAACCGTCGGGGAGCTTGAGGACCTCCAGGAGGTCCTGCCACAGGTGGTAGCTCCCAACGGGTATCAGCAGTTTTCCTCCGGGTTTTAGCTGCTCCACAAGGGGGTCGGGAACCTTTGGCGCCCCGGCGGTGACGATTATCCTGTCGTAGGGTGCCTTTGGCGGAAAGCCCTTCGTGCCGTCCCCGGGAATCACGTGGACGTTTTCCACCCCAGCTCGCCCGAGGTTCCTCCTCGCGAATTCGACAAGCTCGGGAATCCGTTCTATTGTGTAAACGTCGGTCTTTACGAGCTCAGCTATCAGGGCTGCGTTCCATCCGCTGCCGGTTCCCACCTCAAGGACCTTCATCCCGGGCCTCAGCTCGGCCAGCTCGAGCATTATCGCCACCATGTGAGGGGCACTTATCGTCTGCCCCGCGGGAATGGGGAGGGGCTCATCAACGTGGGCGTAGTCCCAGTACCGCTTCTGAACGAAGAGGTAGCGCGGATACTTAAGAAAAGCCTTTCTAACGGCCTCGCTTCGGATGATCCTCTCCCGAAAAAGCCGCTCAACAGTTCTCTCCCATCTTCTCCGAAGTTCGTCCTCGGAAACCATCGAACTCATCGGAAAGAAATACGTGCCCAAAGGATTTAAGACTTGCGAGAAGTGTGTCAGAAGGATAGTGGCCGGCGGCGTCCCCG